>NZ_BNEL01000001.1:3030555-3636666 GCF_018327685.1 Streptomyces sp. TS71-3
GGACACCGCGCCCGCGGACGCCCCCATGCCCGTCGCCACCCACCCGTCCGACGCCCCGCGCCGGCGCACGGGCCGGGCCGTCGAGGACCACTTCGACGCCGACCAGGTACGCCGCTGGAGGATCCGCAAGCTGTCCTCCGCCATCGCCCGGACGCTCGACGACCGGACGGCGGACCCCGTGACGCGCCAGGACGAGGCGGCCCGGATGGCCGAGGAGGTCGCCGGGCTCAGGGAGACCCTGCTCGACAGCGATCTGACCCCGTTCCTGGCCGGTCCCGACGCCGATCTGGCGGAGGGCCTCGAAGTGCGCCAGGACCGCATCCGCGAACTGCGCCGCGCCCTGTCGGGACGCTCCCGCGGCGGCAGGCACCACCAGGACCTCTCGGACGAGCTGGCGGTGCTGGCGGCCGAGGAGGCGCAGATCCGCGCGGAGGTGGCGCGGCGCGAGGCCGGCGTGCCGCACACGCAGCAGATGGTGCCCGGCCTGGGCGACATGCGGATCACCCGGCTGCTGACCTCGGGGGCCGACCCCGAGGACGTGCTCGACACCATGTGGGACGAGACCTCCGAGCTGTCGATGCGCAGCCGGCAGCTCGGCGCCACGGGACCGGACGCAGCGCAGCCGGCCGACGACGACGGGAACGGTTCCCTGCGGCAGCTCGTCGAGCACCGCATGGCCCGTGCCGAGGAGGACCTGAGCGTCTACCAGTCCCTGGTGAAGCGGTGGGGCACCTGGAGGCGGGTCGGCCAGGCCGCGGCCCTGCGGCTGGTGATGGCCGAGCGGCGCGCGAAGCAGCTCGGGGCCCGGGACGTGCAGGCGGCACGTGACCGGATCGCGACCACCCCCGCCACGGCGCGGCTCTACCCCGTTCCGGACGACGAGGTCGAGGAGTTCTTCGACACCGTGCACCGGCATCTGACCGAGGGGATGTCCCTGGTCAGCCAGGTCAACCTGGACGGCGGGACCGACGGCGGCCCGTTGCTGGCGGCGCTGACCGCCGGGCCGGACGTGGACCTCGGCGGGGTGCTGGCGGGCACCGGCGGCGCGCGTGCGGCGGCCGACCCGAAGGACGGTTCGCTGCCGGCCGCGCTCGTCTCCAGCAGGTTCCAGAAGGCGGGCGCCCCGGGCCTGGGCAACGCGGTCATCCACTGGGAGCAGAACGTCCGCCGGCGCACCGTCCACACCTTCAGCGCGGACGACGTCCACGCACCGGCCGACCCCGGCCACGGCGCGACGCTGTCCTCGCTGCACCCCCTGATCGCCCACGGGGACGCGAACGCGGTACGGCTGGCTCTCGGCGAGGCGACGAAGTTCGCGCTCGACCACGATCTGCGGCGGCGGCTCACCGCGGGACGGCCGGCCACGGACGCCCGCTTCGGGGCCCTGATCCACGGGGACCTGCGCTGGTGGGACGTCGAGAAGATCGTGCTCACGTACACGGACGAGGCCTCCCACGAGCAGGCCCGCCTGAACAGGACGCGGCTGAAGGACTTCGCCCGCGAGCACGGCCTGGCGTTGAAGGTCTCGCTCTCCCCGGCCCCCGGTGCCACCCCGGCCGGCTTCCACCCCGACTCCGGCTCCGAGGCGGATCCGTCGGCGCCGGTCGGCACCCCGCTGACGAAGGGCACCGGCAGCGCGCAGCGGACGATCGGGCGGGACTTCACGCCGTTCGCCGACCGCGAGGCCGGGGGACTCGCCGGTCTGGTGACCGACGAGGTAGCACTCGCGGACGAAGAAGGCGAGGAGAAGTACACCCTCACCCGGGTGCGGGCGCCCTGGTCGGGCCAGGACCGGCCCGCACCGTTCGTGGTCAGGGCGGTGGGCGGCCCCCACGGCGTCACGGTGCAGCTCGGCGACGGGACGACCACGAAGCTGAGCCCCGCCGAGTTCGCCGACCTGCTCGCCGCCGACCCCGACCTCCAGGGCGCCGATCCGGGTACGCCGGTGGTCCTGCTCGTGCCGTTCGGCGGCGCACGGGGACTCGACCTGCCCCGTCTGGTGGCGGCCAGGACCGGGCGCGAGGTGTGGTCGACCAGCGGAGCGCTGGAGGCACTGCCGGTGCCCGGTTCCCGTAAGCGGGTCATCAGCCAGTTCCGGTTGCCCCGGGCCGTCGACCCGGTCGGCAACTGGATCGTCAGCCGGCCCGGCGACCTGGACCGGCGCGACACCGCGGACGGCGGCGGGTCGCCGGCGCCCGGAGTCATCCGCACCACCAGCGGGACCGTCCTGCTGGACCGCGACGTGGTCACGCACACGATCACCGGTCCCACCCACCGGTCGGTGGGGCGCGCCTCCCACACGCAGGCCGACCAGGCAGCTCGCGAGGAGCACCAGCAGGACCTGCACCGGCGGGTCCGCTACCTCCCCGGGCGCGCGGTGGACGGCCACCTGTGGAGCCTGCAGCAGCCGGAGGCCGAGGTGCCGTGGGCGGCGGACATCGCCGCGGGCCGCACCCCGTACTTCTTCAACGCCCACGGCAACCCGACCTCGGTGACGCTGCAGACCGTCGTCGGCGGGCGGACGCAGCCGGACCGCACGGAGTACCGCAGCGTGCACGTGAACGGCTCGGAACTGGGCCGCTTCCTGCGCCGGCGCCCGAGCCTGTCCCAGCTCTCCTCCGACACGCCCGTCGTGCTCGTGTCCTGCTCGACGGGCGACGGCACGGAGCAGGACGCAGGGCTGGTGGCGCAGCTCGTCGCCGACGAGACCGGGCGGGTGGTGTACGCCCCCAGCGGCCTGGTGAACGTCGAGGCGATCGTGGCCCCGGGGACGAAGCGGCAGACCGCGGGCTGGGTGAGGTTCGAGCCGCGCCGGGGGCCGGCTCCCGAGGAGGCGGGCGACGGGCAGACCGGCGCCACCGGGACGCAGGACACCCCGGCGCAGGACACCCCGACACAGGACACCCCGGCGCGGCTCGCCCAGGAGCCCGCCCCGGAGCCGGAGCCCGCCTACACGGTGTCGGGCCCGTCGGAGCTGACCGCCGGGGACGGCACGGTGCTCGACGTGCGGGACACCGGAGCCACCGGCTTCACCGAGGCGCTCGCCGACGCTCTCGGGCCGGACGGTAGGCGGTCGCCGGGGCTGACCCCGCACCCGGGGGAGAGCGTCGCCGACGCGTTGCGGCGCACTCTCGCCGCCGAGGTCGGGGAGAGCGACATGCCGCCGGAGGGCCCGTTGCCCGTCGACGGTGTGGACGTCTCCCTCGACGAACTGGACGCCGCGGGAGTCACCCTGGGTGCCACGGAGCGCGCCCAGGCCGAACTGCTCGGCGGCCGGCTGCCCCTCGCCGACGCCGGGCTGTCCCCCCACAAGCAACTCGCCGTCCTGCTGCGCTCGCCCGGCCCCTGGAACGACACGATGACCCGGGCGGTGGCGAGCACCGCGGCCAGGACGCTGTCGGTCGGCGTCGACCTGGTGGACACCCGCAGCGGTGAAGTGACGCGCTTCCCCGCCCCGGACGGGCAGGCACCGGTGGTGCTGGCGACCGGCTCGGACGGCTTCAGGGCCGCCGTACCGAGGAACACCGCCGCGGACGACGGGACCACGGGCACGTCCACGGACACGAGCACGACCACGGACACGGATACGACCACGGACACGGATACGACCACCGGCACACCCACACCCACGGACACCGGCACGGACACGGGCACCAGGCCGACCGTGCCCCCGGACGGGCAGGTCACCGCACCCCCTCCCGGCTTCCACACGATCAGGGACCCCGAGGGCCGGACCATCGGTGCTGCGAGGCTGGCGGACTCGGAGTGGAAGCAGCGGGAACGCCTGCTGGGCGGCCTGGCGAAGGCCCGCCGGTTCCGGATCAAGAGTGCCGAGGGCACGGGTGGCGACCGTTCGTGGGAGGTGCCGTGGTCGCGGCGCGGTGAGGATGCGGCGGAGCCGTTCTTCGTGGTGGCCCACGGTGACACCCTGGTCGACGAGGACGGTTCCCTCGCGGGGGCGGATGCCACCGCGGTGAACGGGGCGCTGGGTGAGCTGCCCGCGTCCACGCCGCTCGTCGCGGTCTCGTGCGAGTCGGGGGCGGACGGCGTGAACGGGTCGGGTGTGATGACCCCGGCAAGGGCGCAGGCCGTTGCGGACGCCACCGGTCGGGTCGTCTTCGCGCCGACGGCCGTGATCGGTGTGGAGCGCCGGGCGGACGGCAGCACCTCGCTGTACCTGCGGTCCTCGAAGTCCGGCAGGCCGGCCCCCGGTGAGCTGAGGTTCCGGCGCTTCACCCCGTCTCGGGGAACGGTGGCCGGCCGCACGGGTCACGGGGAATCCCCGGAGGACGCGGCCGTGACCGCGGCGGATGCCGTGCCGGAGGACCCGTCCCAGGAGGTCCTGGAATCCGCGGAGTTCAGCCCGTCCCTGCCCTTCCGGAAGAAGGTCCCGCAGCAGGCGGCCGCCACCGCACCGCCTGCCACCGCACCACCCGCGAGCGAGGCCGATCTCCGGGGTATCCGTTTCTCCGAGGCCGCGGAGGCCTTCGAGGAGCGGCTCGGCCGCTATCTGATCCAGCGTCCGGAGGCGACGGAGGCGGCTCGGACGTTCGCCAAGGCGATGTGGGACACCCTTGTGACGGACGCGCCCGAACAGGTGATTCACCTGGGCCGGCGCGATGGCGCCCCCGGCAGTGTGGGACAGAACGTACGTACCCTGCGCGAAGTCATAAGCAGTGGGAATATGCGCGAGTTGGCTGCGTTGCTCTTCTACTCGGTCAGTTCGAAAACACTGAAGGGTTCCATCGACGTCCCCACGCACGCGGATATCCCGGACGTCGACAATGAACGTGTGTGGCGCCGAGAGGAGAGGCGGCCCGGCCGCCGTGTGTTCCGGCCGGAGGACGCGGTGCCTCCGCTCAGTGACGCCGAACGCAAGGAGGTCGTGGAGTACCGCCCGTTCGGCAAGACCCGTCTGACGTGGGTCAGGGGCATCGACCAGATGCATCTGCCGCTTGAGGCGCCGTTGCACCAGAGAGGACAGAAAACGGGTGCCCTGGTGGCCACGGGAACGTCCGGCTCCTTGGCGCTGATCCTCGAAACGGCCACGCGCCTCCAGGAAGCGACGGGCCAGCAGTTCGACCTGAACGAGATACGGCTGGGTCTGACCGGGCACATGCTCGTGGTCGGCTACCACAGCCTGCACGAGGTGATGAGGTCGGCCCAGTTGTGGGACGACATGCACAACGGATCCTACGAGGTCCGCTACGTCGACGGGTGGAGCCGGTACCGGTACCTGGCCCCGCTGACCGAGGACGAACTGCGGGAGCACGTCGCCGTGAACGGGCTGTTCCCCGACGAGATCGCTCACGGGGCCACCGAGCCCACACCCACCCCCGCCATCCCACCGCCGGACCGTGGCCAGGCATCGACATGATGCACAGCCGCCAGCGGAACACCCGGGGCGGTACGGGCTACCAGGGCGTCGACCCGGTCTGGCATCATGAGGCCGCCGGTGTGAACGGTGAGGTTCCAGTTGCACGCGGTGCGGAGCGAAGCGGCCAGGCGGGCCACCCGCGAGCTGTTCGGGAAGGCGCCGGTTCCGGACACGGATCCGAAGGCACCCGGGGCTCGGCAGGACCAGCGGCACCAACAGGACATGCGGGCGGACACCTTCGGCCGCGTTCCCGTCCCGTCCGGCGCGCCCGGACCGATCATCGAACGGGACGAGGAGAACGGCCGGAGTCCCGCGGGGAAGAGCGGGACACTCCCCGAGTGCACAGGGTCGGAGCGCCCGGCGGGCCGGAACCGGCCGCCGAGGAGAACCGGATGGTCGCTGACCGGCCGCGTGAGCCGGGTGGGCAAAAGGCGCGGAACGTGGCCGAGTGGCCAGGAAGGAAGGGCCGGTTGTGAGCGGCCAGACACCTCAGGAGGCGCCCGGACGGGACGCACCGGAGCCCGCTGCGGGCCCCGGGGCCGACGGCACCGTGGCCGTCGCGGACGACGGCGCCCGGGCCCCGGACCTCGGCGGCTGGGCGGCGCGCCTGCGTGCCGTCCCCGTCGGCACCCAGGACGGGACCGCGCCCTCGACGTCCGACGGCGCCGCGGCGGTCCCGGAGGTGCCCGACGACGTCCGCGAGGCGGCACGGCTCGTCCCCGACCACTGGCTGGGCGTCGTCGACCCCATGTGGGACGACGAGAAGGACCCCCCGGCGTGGGCGATCGTCGGGCAGTGGAGGTCGGACGCCGGCGGGGAGGTGGTCGAGTGGGCGGACAACCCCGACTACCGTCCCTCGCCCGCGATGCTCGACTGGGACGACCCGCAGGACGCCGTGGACGAGGCCGTCCAGCTGGCGGCCACCGGGTACGGGCCCGTGGCGGAGGTCGCGAGGGTGCTCGCAGCCGCGGAGGTCGCGGTGCTCGTGGACGCGGCGGACACGCCCGTCACGGCGGCGGCACCGGACGGCACGGCGGTGGTGCCGGCCTTCAGCTCGCAGTCGCATGTGACGAAGATGGGTGCTTTCCGGCACCGGGTCGTGCCCGTATCGGAACTGGTCGGCCAGATCCCCGAAAGACACCGGCTGTACCTTAATCCGGCGGGTCCTGTCGGGTTCGTCGTCGACCACGACGCACTCATGGAGGCGATCCGCGAGGCAGCCGGGTAGGACACGCCGGCATACAGTCCCGCCGCCGATCGGGAACGCGAAACGGGAACCGAGGCGGCGGTCGCGCAGGTCATGAACAGGCGAGGACAGGAACCAGTTGGAGATGCCCCCGATGCCCCGCACGCCGTCCGACCAAGAGGCGGCCCCGCCGCGGACTCCCACGGACGCGCCGCCGGACGCCGGGGTGCCGCCGAACGTCCCACCGGGCTCAGGATCGGCTCCGCCGCCGGCCGGTGCGCAGCCGGCCGGTGCACCCGCGGGCGATGGCCCGCCGGTGCCCGACGACATCCGCGAGGCGGCCCGCAGCGCCCCCGACCACTGGCTGGGCATGGTGGACCCGGGGTGGACCGACGAAGCACCACCGCCGGACTGGGCCGTCATCGGCGAGTGGCGGTCCGGGCCGACCGGGCAGGTCGAGGAGTGGCGGCCCAACGACGACTACCGTCCCTCCCCCCGGATGCGCGGCTGGCCCGAGCCCTCCGACCCGGTGGACGAGGCCGCCCAACTCGCCGTCACCGGTTACGGGCCGCGGGAGGACGCCGTCCGCGCCCTGTCCGCGGCCGAGGTGGCCGTGCTGCGTGCGCCCGGCGGCGGACCGCTGCTCGCCGAGGGGCCCGACGGCTCGCCGCTCGTGCCCGTCTTCACCGCCGGGCGCCATCAGCCCTTCCTCCCGGCGCTCGCCCACGACACCGTGGCCGCCGGCGAACTCGCGCGCACCCTCGCGGCGGAGGGTACCGCGCTGAGCGTCAACCCCGCGGGCCCGGCACACCTCGTCGTCGGCGCGGACGAGGTACTGCGTGCCCAGGACGCCACCTCCTCCGAGAGCACACCCCGCACCGAGGACACACCCCGCAGCGGGGACACACCCCGCAGCGGGGACACACCCCGCAGCGGGGACACACCCCGCAGCGGGGACACACCCCGCAGCGGGGACACACCCCGCAGCGGGGACACACCCCGCAGCGGGGACACACCCCGCAGCGAGGACGCCACGCCCTCCGAGGACACACCCCGCACCGGGGATGCCACGCCCTCCGGGGACACCCCCGCCCCCACGACCACTCAGGCCGCGCCCGACCCCCACCTCCCCACCTCCACCGGAAGGACGCCATGACGGCTTCCCCATCCCCTCCCCACGGCGACGGACGTGAGCAGGCCGCGTCCGAGGAACCCCAGCGCACGTCCTCCGCGCCGGCCGAGTCCGGATCCGGGGCCTCCGCCAGGGCCGAGAGCGCACTCCTCTCCGGGTCCGCCGCGACGCGGGCCACCGCGCCGGCGGCCGCGCTTCCGCCCGAGGCCGAGCCTGCCGAGCAGGAGGCGGCGGCCGAGGCCGGAGCGACGAAGGCGGCCGAGGCGAAGGCCGCCGCGAAGGCACCCCAGGCGAAGCCGGCCGTGAAGGCGGCAGAGGCCGAGGCGCCCGAAGCGGAGCCGGTCCCGGAGCCCGGCGTCGCCGGAGCGGTGTCCGAAGCCGGCGAGGCGTCAGAGGCCGCCTCCGAAGCGGCCTCCGAAGCCGCTGCCGAGGCCCGCACGGAGACCGGCACCGAGGCGGACGCGCACGCCGCTTCCGCCGAGGCCGCCCCGGAGGCCGAGGCCGCCTCCGACGCACTCGCCGCCGCGGCGGCAGAGCCCGCCGCGGCGGCCGAACCCGCGCCCGGCAGGCCCCGCAAGAGCATGCTGGCCGGCGCCGCCATCGCGGGTGCGCTGCTGATATCCGTACCGTTCCTGCTCACCGGGAACGGCGGCGGGGGCGAGAAGGCGGTCCGGTCGGACGCACCGGCCGGGACCGTGCTGTCGGACGGTCAGGCGGCCGGCTCGTCGTCCGGTGTCTTCGGCGCCGAGTCCCCCTCGTCCTCCGGCTCCGATCCGCGCCACCACCACCCGGCGCAGCACGCGGCGGGAGCGGCCGGGGCCCCGACCGGGCACGGGTCGGGCTCCCCGAGCGACGTGAAGTCGCCGGACGGGCACACCTCGCACCACCAGGCGACCTCCCAGACGCCGACGAAGGCCCACGCGGGATCCACGGGCACGCACGCCGGGGGTTCATCGGGCGGGTCCGGCGGGTCCGGCGGGTCCGGCGGCTCCGGCGGCAGCGGTCCCACCGTGCAGTCCGTCAGCCGGATCCAGAGCCATGCGTCCGGCCGCTGCATCGACGTCGTGGACGGCCAGAAGGCCAGCGGCACGCCGCTCCAGGTGTGGGACTGCGGCGGCGTCGCCTGGCAGCAGTGGAGCTTCTACTCCGACGGCACCGTCCGCTCGCTGGGCAAGTGCATGACGCTGGCCTCCGGGTCGACCTCCAACGGCACCCCGATCACGCTGAACGACTGCAACGGCAGTTCCTCGCAGCAGTTCCGCCTGGTCGCCGCGCACGACCTGGTCAACCCGGGCGCCGACAAGTGCGTGGACGTGAAGGACCAGGGGACCGCCAACGGAACCCGCCTCCAGCTGTGGACCTGCAACGGGCAGGACAACCAGAAGTGGAGCAGCGCCTGAGCGGTGCCTGACACCGCCGCCCCATCGGGGTGCCGGTCCTCCGGCCGGCATCCCGTCGCGGGCCACACGGCGGCGCGACCACGGCGACCCGTGGCCGCGCCGCCGTTTCGCGTCCAACGCACCCGTGCCGCACGCGCCGCCCTGCCGCGTCCGCGCCGGACACGTTTCGCATCAGCCCACCCCACCCGGCCCGCGTGCGCCCCGCCGTGAGGCACAGAGGCCGTGCTGGTCGGCGTCCGCACCTCCGGCGAACGCGGCCCGGCCCGCACGACGCTGTGGCGGTTCTGGGGACGTTCCCCGACGCGGGCCGGGCCCCTGCTCCGGGCCTCGCTATCATCCAGCCCACACCGTGGCCACCGCCGCACCGCGGCCGGTGGTCTCCACAGCAGGTGATCCGGGGGCCCGAGGGATGTCCGGGAACGACGGGAACAGGGGCGGCACGCCGCCCGGCCAGGACGAGCCGCAGGATCCGGGCGGCGCCGCACCCCCGCCGATGCCTTCGCGGCCGCCCGCCGCCGCTCCCGTCCCGCCCGTTCCGCCGCAGCAGCCGGGTCCGCCCGGCGCCCAGCCCGGCGCCTGGCCGCAACAGCAGCCCGCCCCCGGGCCGTTCGGCCGGCAGCCGCCGGCGTTCGGACAGCCGCAGGGCCCGCCCGCTCCGGGGGCCTTCGGCCCACCGCCCCAGCCGCAGCCGGGACAGTACGGACAGCCGGGGCAACCCGTATACGGCTCGCCCGCCGCCCCGCAGCCGGCCCCCGTCCCCTACCCCGTACGGCCAGGCCGGGCAGCCGCCCCAGGGCTGGAGCGGCCCGGGGCAGGCGTTTCCGCCCGCGCCGCCCACGGCCGCCCGAAGCGGCGGCGGAAGGACGGTCCTGATACTCGTCGTCGTCCTCGCGGTGCTCGCCGGGGCGGGCATAGGCGGGTATTTCCTCCTCGACCGCTCCGGCATCATCCACTCCGCGGATCCGGACACGCCGAAGAAGCCCGCCGACGCGCTCCCGATCCGGTGGCAGACGCAGCTGCCCAAGCCGGACACCGTCGGCAGCTCCCTCGGCGGGCTCCCCGCGCTCTGGACCACCAAGACCGACAACCCCGTATACGCCGACGAGAAGGGCGGTGTCCGCGCCTTCGACCACGCCACCGGCAGGAAGCTGTGGACCCTCCAGACGCCCAAGGGGGCCAGCGAGGTCTGCGCCGCGGCCCCGGAGCCGAGCCCGGACGGCGTGGGAGCGGTCGCGTTCGACGCGGGCGGCGACGACTGCGCGTTCCTCGACGTCTTCGACACCGACACCGGCCGGACCCTGTGGACGAAGAACCTCGCGAGCGGCTACAAGAGCACGGCCCCGCGCATCGCCGTCGGCCGCCACGCCGTGATCACGGACGCGGGCGGCGGTGTGCGGATGTACTCCGTCTCCGGCGGCCACGTCGTGTTCATCCCCTACGCCCGCGGTCACGACTGCGGCGACGACGCGGACTGGACGGGCGACCACCTCGCCACGTCGAGCAGTTGCAGCGACGCGAAGCCTAAGAACGAACTCGACATCCGCGACCTGGAGTTCGGCGACACCTACAAGTTCCCGGGCGACGCCCGCGACGTCCAGCTCGTGGCGGGCGACCGCCCGCTGACCGTCGTCTTCCAGGGCAAGGACGACGACTCGCCCGAGTCGGTGCAGACCTACGACGACGGCAAGCCGCAGAAGGCGTTCCAGCTGCCCGCCAAGGTGCAGTTCGACCGGAACGGCGTCTACGTCGACTCCGACCAGTCGGTGATGGTCTCCTCGTACGACGACAACACGGGGACCGGGGCCGTCGACCTCAGGACCGGCAAGCTGCTCTGGTCGAAGAAGAACACGGTCACCGTCGGGACCGGGGACGGCGGCGCGATCGCCGTGCAGGGCTCGGGCGACATGAGCAAGCCGTCGAAGCTGGTCTCCATCGACCTGCACAGCGGTGCGGTGAAGACCATGGGGACCCTCTACGTCGCGGGGAACCCCTCGGCCACCGACCTCCAGGGAGCCGGCTTCACCTGGTCGGGAAACGTGCTGTACGTGGTGACGGACGACGGCCGCACCGGCAAGGACACGCTGACCCTGCGCGCGTTCGAGAGCGAGTCCTGAACTTCCTGGCTCACAAGGTCGTTGTGACGGCTCGTCGCGGAGCGTAGCCTCGGAGCCCCTTTCCAACTCCGCCCCGTGCGGGGCGGGTTGGGGGTGGCGCCATGCGCCGTGTTCCGAGGGGGGATTCTTCATGGGTGTACCGGCCGACAGACTCACCGGTTTTCCGGACGACTTCGGAGCGGACGTCTTCGTCAGCGGGTTCCAGGCGAGCGTGGCGCCCGCGGACCGGGGGGACCTGGCGGACAGGAGCCCGCTGCTCGTCCTGCGGGTCCCGGGAGACGCCGCCGCGTGCCGGGCCGGTGTGCACCGCGTCGTGGAGGCGCTGCGGGGGTCGATCGACAACGACGGCAAGCTCGTGCCGTACGCGTACCTGGACGCCGTGCAGGACGACCGGCTGCTGTACGAGAGGCACGGCATGGCCGGCCGCAGGCCCGTGCCGGGCCCTGAGCACATGACACCCGACCGCCATCCGAACTTCCACGTCATACGGCAGCTCGTGGCGTACATCAGGGAGCACCCCGAGAGCTGGCCCGGGGAGCACGTGAGGGAGCTGCGCGCGTACGTGTGCGAGCAGCACAAGGCGGAGCAGCTGGGCCTGCTGGGGGCGCTTCCGGGCAGTCCCCCGGTGCTGGGCGACGTCACCGTCAGGAACCTGCTGCTGCGGCTCGCGTGGGCCCTGACGCTCGGTGAGGTGCCGCGCCGGCTGTGGGCCTGGTGGCGCTCCCGGAAGGTGATGCGGGGGTGGCTCGCCGGTCTGAAGATGGCGGGCGGCAACAGGAAGCTGTTCCCGGCGATGGACCAGATCGCCGCCGTGCAGGCCGCCCGGCTCCGGGTGGACCGGCTCGACGAGCAGGCGCTCCAGACGTTCGAGGACCTGCTCACCCGGGCCCTGCTGGAGGACCTGCGGGTGCCGAGGGTGGGCGGCATCCTGCCCAGGCGGCGCCGCAGGACACGGCGGCCGGTGATCATCGTGGCGGTTCCGCCGCCCGGGCAGGAGGGCTCCCGGGCGGCCGAGCGCTTCCTGCGCGCGCTGCACAAGGCGCAGGAGGGGGCCCGGCAGCCGGGTCCCCTCGTCGTCGCCGTGGGGCAGCCCACCGAGGCCCTGCTGAGGGACCTGGGCAGCCCCGCGGAGAGCGATCTGGCGCAGGCGGCGCACCGGCTCAGCCACCGGGACGGCGCGCCGGTCGTGCTGGTGCCCCTGAGCGCGAACGCGATGGAGCGGCCGGGACTGCCGGTACCCCCGGTGCCGCGGAAGGGGCACGGTCTCAGCTGGCGCACGGAGGCGTGGCTCGAAGTGTCGGTCGTGGTGCTCGCGCTGATCGGCGCCTCGCTCTACACCGTCCCCAAGCCCGTGGACACCCGGTGCGTCGGCGGCAGCGACTCGGTGGCCGAGTCCGCCCAGGCCACGCCCACCCGCGTGCTTCCCAAGACCTGGTACGACTCCGCGCGCGAGGCGGTCGACACCGAGAACCGGCGGGTGGAGGACCTGGCGGCGAAGCGGACGGTGCGGACCGTCGTGGCCTTCGGGTCCAACTCTCCCCGGTCCGAGACGGACGCGCTGTTCGACGGGACCATTCCGGAGCTGCGCGGCATCGCCCTGTGGCAGATGCGGCAGAACCAGGAGGCGGACTCCGACGACTCCCAGGTCCTCCTGCGCGTGGACGTGCGCCCCACCGGGACGGGGTTCAAGGACGCCGTGCCGGAGGCCGAGAAGCTCGTCCAGCGGGTCCGCGGCGAGAACGCGCCCGGGAAGAAGGAGTACGAGAAGGTCGTCGGCGTGCTCGGGTACGCGCAGAGCCGGGGCGAGACCAAGGCCGCGCTCGACGTGCTCGCCCGGGCCGGGATCCCCGCGATCGGCACCACCGCGACCGCGGACGAGCTGCTGGAGGGCCAGGCCCACCAGACCTACTGGCCCCTGACACCCACCAACTCGCGCGAAGCGGCCATCGAGGCCGACTTCGCCCGCAAGGAGAACATCGTGGCCCGGCCGGGCACGCAGGACAGCTGCTCCCCGGCCCGGCGGGCCATCGTGATCGAGAACGCCGAGGACCTCTACAGCCGCAGCCTCGCCGCGAAGTTCATCGAGAAGTTCACCGGCCCCCGGCCGCAGGTGTTCGACTACAACCAGGACGACGTCTTCGGGCACACCCCGTCCGGTGCGGTGCCCCTGTCCGACGCCGGCGAGCTCTCGGACCAGGTGTGCCGGGTGCTGAAGGCGGAACCGGACTCGGTCGTGTACTGGTCGGCGCGGGCGCGCGACTTCTCCGCGTTCATCAACGCCGTCGACCGCCAGGGCACCTGCACCAGCGACGACATCACCGTCCTCGGCGGCAACGAGCTGACCAACGTCTCGATGACCGGGGTGTACAGCAACAAGAGCTGGCTGCGGCTGTACTACTCGATGCACCGCCTGCCGGCCGGGGACCGCAGGGCCAGCGAGAGGACCAGGCAGTTCGTCGCCATGTACGAGGCGTTCGTGCGGAAGACGACGCGCGGGGAGGACCCCTGGGCGCAGGACGGGCACTCCGCGGTCGCCTACGACGCCTTCCACGTGCTGTCGGAGGCCGTCGACCAGGCGGGCCACGTCGACAAGGCCATCAGCAGGTCGTCCGTCCTGCTCACCCTGGGCGCCGGCATCACCTTCGACGGTGCCACCGGACTGGTCTCGTACAAGAAGGGTGTCAACGGGGCCCCGCAGGACAAGACCCTCGTGCTGGTCCGCCAGCTGGCCGACGAGCCGGAGGTCGTCGCGGTGTGCGGGGCGTACGGTCCCGACGTGCCCAGCCGGACGCAGGGGGTGCCGTGCGGGGGCTGACCCGGCCCACATCGCGGCCCCGGGACCGGGGCGGTGAGGAAAGTGTCAAGAGAGCCGTGACACACCACACTTGGCGCGATCGGCGGGCACCCGCCGGGTTACCGTTCCCCCATGTCTGACTCGTCACGCGAGACCGGCGAGGGCGCCGGCTGGGGGAGCGCCGGACCTGGCACCTACCGCCGGTTGATGCCCGCCGACGTCAAGCGGGTCTCGTGGCTCGACCCGCGCACGCTGTGGCTGGCCCGCAACGGCCTGCTGGCGTCCTGGTTCGGCGACCCCACGGGCCGGGAGCGGAGCCGGTGGGTGGCGCAGCGGGCCGAGGCCGGCGCCCCCGCGGACAAGGTGGTGCGGCGCGACGACCCGGACCGCTTCTCCTTCATGGTGCTGGGGGACACCGGCGAGGGCGGCGACGCCCAGTACGCGGTGGTGCCCGGGTTCCTGAAGGCCGCCCGGGGCACCGCGTTCGCGGTGATAGCCAGCGATGTGATCTACCCGGTGGGCAGGACCGACGAGTACGGCCCCAAGTTCTTCCGCCCGTACCGGGACTACCCGGCGCCCGTCTACGCGATACCGGGCAACCACGACTGGTACGAGGGCCTCGGCGGCTTCATGCGGGTGTTCTGCGGCGACGCACCGCCCCTCGCGCCCGAGCCCGCGCCCCGGCCGCTGGGCCGTGCCTGGTGGCGCCGGCTGCTGTGGCACCGGCCGCGCCCGGCCGACGAGCGGCGCCTGGCCGAGGCGCGCGAGCTGCGCTCCCAGCCGGCGCAGCAGGCCGTCCAGCCCGGTCCGTACTGGGCCGTCGACGCGGGACCGCTGCGGATCGTGGGCATAGACACCGGCCTGCTCGGCACCGTCGACGCCGAGCAGGGCGCGTGGCTGCGCGAGGTGTCGCAGGGGCCCCGCCCGAAGATCCTCATCACCGGCTCACCCCTGTACGTGAACGGCGAGCGCCACCCCTGCGCCATCGAGGGCGGTGGCACCGTCGACGACATCGTCCGCGATCCGGCACACCACTACGTGGCGGCGGTGGGCGGCGACATCCACAACTATCAGCGGTATCCGGTGGACGTGGACGGCCGCACCATCCAGTACGTGGTCTCGGGCGGCGGCGGCGCGTTCATGCACGCCACGCACACCATCCCCGCGGTGTCCGTCGGGAACGTCACCGAGCGGGACTTCCGGTGCTATCCGCTGCGCGGCGACTCGCTGGCCCTGTACAGCGTGCTCTACGGGCGCCGGCTGCGCCTGCGCCGCTTCTTCGCGCTCACCGCGGCGCAGGCGACGGCCGTCGTGGCGGAGCGGCTCGGGGTCCCGGCGGAGCGCACCGGGGGCGCGCCCGTCCGGATCACCTGGCGCGTCCGCCTGGTGGCGAGCCTGCTCGGCGCGGGCCGCCGCCGCGAGGGCCGCTCCCGCTTCCGCCTTCCGGTGTGGGAGGTCTGCTCCGACCTCTTCTCCTCCAGTTCGGCCACGTACTGGCCGCCGTTCTTCAAGTCGTTCCTGCGGCTGGACGTGACACCGGACTCCGTCACGCTGCGCTGCTTCTCCGCGACCGGCAAGCGCGCCCAGGAACTCCACCCGCCGGTCGAGGACGAGGTGGTCATCCCGCTGACCGTCCGTGCCGGCGCGGCGGCTCCTGGCGAACCCGCCGGGGTGAGGGACCTGACCGTTCAGGCGTGAGCGCCGCGGGTGCGAGTGCGGTGGGCGCGAGTGAGGCCGGCATGAGCGCGGCCGGCGCCGGGGCCGGCCGAGGGGCCCCGGCGCCGCGCGGAGGTCACTTGAACTTGAGTTCCGTCCCCTTCGGGACGATCTGGATGTCGAGGTCGATCTTGATGCTGGAGCCGACGACGGCGATGCCCCGGGCCAGCATGGTCTGCCAGTTGATCGTGAAGTCCTCGCGGTGGAGCTCGGTGGTGGCCTTGACGGCCGCGCGGGTCTCGCCCTCCATGCCGACACGGATGCCCTGGTACTGGGCGTCCAGGTTCACCGTGCGGGTGACGCCGTGGAGTGTCAGGCCGCCCGTGACGATCCACTTGTTGCCGCCGCGGTGCTGGAACTGGTCGCTGTAGAACTCCAGGGTCGGGAAGCGCTCCACGTCCAGGAAGTCCGCCGACCGCAGGTGGTCGTCGCGCATGCGGACGTTGGTGTCGATCGAGCTGGCGTCGATCACGACGTGCATCGCGGAGTCCTCGATCGGATCGCTCATCCTGATCGCACCCGCGAAGTTGTCGAAGCGGCCGTACACCTGGGCGAGGCCGATGTGGCGCGCGGTGAAGCCGATGCGGGTGTGCGCCGCCTCTATCTCCCAGTCGCCCGGCTCCGGCATGGGCAGCGTCGGGGCTATCTGGAGGGTGACGTCGCCCAGGGAGACGATCTTGCCGCCCTCCAGGAGCGAGACGCCTCCGCGGTAGGGGCTGAAGCTCTCGGCCGAGACCGACAGGCGGTACTCGCCGAGCGGCACCATCGCCACGATGCTGCCGAAGGGATCGGTCTCCCCACCGGCGACCTTGCGGCCCTGGGCGTCGGTCAGCGTGTACTCCGCCTGCCTGACCGGCTCGCTGACCGGGTCGAGGACCCGGCAGGTGAGGACCCCCGCGGTCGGTGGCACGGAGAGACCGGACAACGGGCCCGCCCCGCGCTTCGCGGCGGACTTACGGCCAAGCAAGCGGCTGATCATTTTCTAACGCGTCCCTCTGCAGGTGGTGCGGCGAGGAGAGCAACTCACCGTCATGGCGAATGGGGGTGGGCGAACCTCGTTCGGCCACCGTGCTCAGACGACGCAAACATATCTGAAGGAAGCAAACGCACCCCAGGCCCCGGGACCGTGCAACCCGAGGTAACACAGGGGACACGCCGGACCGATGAAGAATTCTCACGAAAATCATATGATCCGCGTTGTCGGTCCATCTTCGCGCCCGCGATCCAGCACCGCGGGGGCGCCCGCCCGCCTGCCGTCGCGCTGTTGACGCCCTGTTGACGGGACGGAAGGGGCCGCTGCCCGACCGCACCGCCTGCGCCACCCCGTACCCACCACCTCGGGAGGAGCAAGTGATAAGACGTCGCGCGGCCGCCTGGGCCGCCTCAGCGCTCGTCACCGCATGCATGCTGGCCGGGGGGCTCACCGGTCCCGCCGCCGCGGAGCCCGCCCCCGCGGCCGGCTCCGGCACCACCGCGGGATCCCCGGCGAAGGAAGTCGCCACCGCCACCCGCCCCGTCACGCACGAGGAGAACGACCGGGTCCCGCAGGGCTCGGTCTGGACGCAGCACTACTTCCCGTCCTCCGACCACTCCGGCACCCAACTGCACGCGGACGTCCTGCTGCCCGAGGGCATGAGGGCACACCAGCGGGTACCCGTCATCCTGTCCATCGGCCCGTATTTCGGGCACTCCGGGCAGACCGGTCCCGAAGGGTGGACGCACACCGGACCCTCGTCCCGCTTCCAGGACTTCATCGAGGGCACCGACCTGTTCGCCCACGGCTACGCGTTCGTCATGGTGGACCTGCGCGGCTTCGGCGGCTCCACCGGCTGCCTCGACTGGGGCGGCCCCGGCGAGCAGGCCGACGTCAAGGCGGCGATCGACTGGTCGGCGAAGCAGCCGTGGTCGACCGGCGCCGTCGGCATGTACGGCAAGTCGTACGACGCCGTGACGGGTCTCATAGGCAACGACCTCGACCAGCGCCCGCTCAAGGCGGTCGTCGCCGGTGAGCCGTTGTGGGACATGTACCAGTACATCTACTCGAACGGTGTGCCCCGTCCGAACGTCACCGGCACCGCCGAGGCGTACAACGGCATCGCCACGATGGACCAGATGCCGGACGACGACGCGCACTACCTGGCCAACTCCCGCTGGGAGGAGAGCCATCCGGGGTGCCTGACCGGCGCGCTGGCCGGGTACCGCATAGCCGACCAGAAGGACAAGCACTGGACCTCCCGCGACCTGGCGAAGATGGCCAGGGGCACGGACACCCCGCTCTTCGTCACCCAGGGCTTCATCGAGAACAACACCAAGCCCGAGGAGATGCAGGAGTACCTCACCAACCACAGGGGTCCCGAGCGCGGTTGGCTCGGCCAGTGGGACCACGTGCGCGGCGGCGACCGCGTGAGCGACGGGCGCCTGGCCATGGGGCGTGAGGGCTGGTACGACGAGACGCTCTCGTTCTACGACCAGTACCTCAAGGGCATCAGGCCCGCCGTCCACTACCCGGCCTACTCCGTCGAGACGTCCACGGGCGCCTGGCGCGCACAGCAGACGTGGCCGGTCGCGGACCGCTCCGTGACCGTTCCGCTCGGCGACGGCTCGTACGTGGACGACGGCGGCGCCTCGGCGCACACCGCCCAGTCCCCGTCCGGCGGTGCGGCGGCGCTCAGGGCACCGAAGCCGTCCGCCACCTGGGACATGGAGCACGCGCCCGCGGTCGACCCGGCGGCCCCGAGGACCCTGGCCAAGGGGGAGGTGAAGCGGCAGCAGGCCGGCGAGGCCACCTCCAGCTTCTTCGTGTGGTCCCAGCCGGTGAAGCGGGCGGCCCGGGTGACCGGCACGCCGAACATCTCCCTGAGCGCCAAGGGCGAGGGCAACGTCATGCTCAAGCTGTACGACGTCGCCCCCGACGGCACCGCGGCCATGTTCGACGAGCAGGTCTCCCTGCTGAAGCCGGGCCGGCTGAGCGTCGACCTCAAGGCGACCGACTGGACCCTGGCGGCAGGGCACGTCCTGGCCGTGGAGATCGGTTCCATCCAGACCGGCTCCTGGCTCGACACGCCCTCCGGACAGACGATCAAGGTCAAGGGCGCGCGGCTCAGGCTGGCCCTCGACGACCCGGCCGACGACGTCCCGACCGCCGGCGACCGCTCCCCGTATCTGGACACCTACCTGCGCCAGTACACGGTGGAGTTGCCGGCGGGGCCGGCGACGTTCACGGTGGTCCCGGGCGGCCGCCTGTGACCCCCGGGCCGGCGCCGGCCGCGGGCGCTGCGGGGTGGCACCCGGGGCGCCGGCCGGCGCCGGCCCGTCCGCCGGCACGTCACGGGGACCCCACGCCCGCCTCCTCGCCACCGCTCCGGCCGAAATCGCCCCGGTCGAACGCTGGTTGGACACCTTTCTCCCCGGCGAGGATGACGTCATGACAGGAAGCGAGACCAAGGTGACGCGGAAGTTCCCCGACATAGCCCGGCATGACGTCTTAACCGATGACGAGTTCGTCAAGGACCCCTACACCCTGTACGCGCGGCTGCGGGAGGAGCGCGAGGTCCACCCCGTGCTGCTGCCCGACGGGCTGCGCGTGTGGCTGGTGGCGCGCTATGCGGACGCGCGCGCCGCCCTCACGGACAACCGGCTGAAGAAGAGCGGCACCGGCGCCCTGATGGAGGCCAACGGGCTGAGCAACGAGGCGGGCACGGCCCGCCGCGACGTCCTCTTCACCCACATGCTGAACTCCGACCCGCCCGACCACGAGCGGCTGCGGCGGCTGGTGACCAGGGCGTTCACGGTGCGGCGGATCGAGCGGCTGCGGCCCAGGATCGAGGAGATCACCGCCGACCTGCTCGACGCGATGGGCGACGGCGGCGAGTCGGTCGACCTCCTCGACGCCTTCGCGTTCCCCCTGCCGATCACCGTGATCTGCGAGCTGCTCGGCGTCCCCGTGGCCGACCGCGACGACTTCCGGCGCTGGAGCGACCTGCTCATCACCGGATTCGGCACCGACGACGAGAGGCTGCGGGCGGGCGCGGACATGACCGCGTACCTGTACAAGCTCATCGAGGACAAGCGCGCCGCCCCGGGCGACGACCTGCTCTCCACGCTCGTCGAGGTGCAGGAGGGGGGCGACTCGCTCACCCGGGACGAGGTGGTCGCCATGGGCTTCCTCCTGCTCATCGCGGGCCACGAGACCACGGTGAACCTCATCGCGAACGGCGTGCTCGCGCTCATCACGCACCCCGACCAGCTCGCCCTGCTGCGGGCGGACCGGTCGCTGCTGCGCGGCGCCATCGAGGAGTTCCTGCGGTACGAGGGCCCCGTGAAGAACACCACCCTCCGCTTCACGGCCGAGCCGACCGAGATCGCCGGCACGGTCATCCCGGAGAACCAGTTCGTGGTGGTGGCGCTCGGCGGAGCCGATCGCGACCCGGACCGGTACGCCGATCCGGACCGGCTGGACATCACCAGGGACACCACCGGCCACCTCGCCTTCGGCCACGGCATCCACTACTGCCTCGGCGCGCCGCTGGCCAGGCTGGAGGCCGAAGTGGCCATCGGGAGGCTGCTCGACCGGTTCGGGCACATCGACCTCGCGGTCGCCCCCGAGGAGTTGCGGTGGCGCGGCGGCCTGCTGATCCGCGGAGCCGAGGAGCTGCCGCTGCGGCTGGCCCGCTCGCTGGAGAGCGCCGCCGGCTGAGGGGCCCCGGCCCGTCTCCCGGAGGGCGCGGCCGGCTGGGGGGTCTCTCGCCGAGGGCGCTCAGCCGGCCGCCGCCGCCCGGTAGGGGCGGAAGAACTCGCGCAGTTCCCGCGCGTACAGATCGGGTTCCTCGAACGGCGCGAAGTGCCCGCCGCGCGCGGGCTCGGTCACGCGCACGACGTTCGCCGTGCGTTCGAGCCACGCACGCGGCGGGCGCACGACGTCCCCGGCGAACAGCGAGAAGCCGGACGGCACCTCGACCCGGCGGGCGTGCTGCGCGGGCGGGATCGCGGCGTTCGCGCGGTACATGCGCATCGACGAGCCGATGGTCCCGGTGAGCCAGTACAGCGTCACGTTGGTGAGGATCTCGTCCTTCGTGAAGCTCCGTTCGACGTCGCCCCCGCAGTCGCTCCACGCGCGGAGCTTCTCGACGATCCACGCGGCGAGGCCGGCCGGCGAGTCGGTGAGCCCGAAGGCGGCGGTCTGGGGCTTCGTGGCGTGGACGGCGGCGTAGCCTCCCTCGGCCGCGCCCCAGGCCGCGGCGGACTCCATCCAGGCGCGCTCCTCGGGCGAGAGGTCCGCGGGGTCGCCGAAGTGGCGGGGCAGGCCCGCGTCCGTGCGGTGGACGGCGACGACCCGGTCGGGGTGGTCGAGCGCGAGGTAGCGGCTCACGTGGCTGCCCATGTCCCCGCCCGCCGCCCCGAACCGCGGGTAGCCGAGGACGTCCATGAGCTCGGCCCACAGTCCGGCCACCGCGACGGAGTCGAGGGGCGCTCCCGCGGGGCAATCCGAGTACCCGTAGCCCGGCATGTCCGGCACGACCACGTCGAACGCGTCGGCGGGGTCCGCGCCGTGCGCGCCGGGGTCGGTGAGCAGGGGGATCACCTTCGCGTACCGCCAGAAGGAGTCCGGCCAGCCGTGGCTGAGGACCAGCGGCAGGGCGGGCCCGGCCGGCGCGGCGGCCCTGGCGTGCACGAAGTGGATCCCGAGGCCGCCGAGCGCGACGCGGAAGCGGGGGAGCCGGGCGAGCGCCGCCTCCTGCGCGGGCCAGTCGAACCCGTCGGCCCAGTACGCGACGAGCTCGCGGAGGTAGCCGAGGTCGGTGCCGAGCGACCACCCGGCGTCCTCGGGCGCGTCCGGCCAGCGCGTGGCGCGCAGCCGCGCGCGCAGGTCCGCGAGCGCCGCGGGTTCGGTGCCCGGGGTGAACGGCTCGGGGCGGTGCGGGGCGTCCGGCATGGCACGGACCCTACAGCCGGCTCCGCGCCGTGAGCGCTCCGCTCACGCCATAGACTGAAAACGAGGGCAAGTGCATCCCCCAGACACAGGGCGTGTATCCGGTATGGCGCGTAGTGATCCCCGCGCTCCGCCCGAGCGGGAACCGTCTCCCCATATGCTCGAAGCGGATCTGCGGGCGGAGCTTCCCGAGGTCATGGCTCTGGACGGCATGGGCGGCTTCCTGTGCGATCTGCCCTCGGGGCGGGCCTTCCTCGATCCGGGAGCCCTGCGGATCCTCAACCTGGAACCGTCCACGTTCGACGGGCGGATCGCGACGCTGTCCGAGCGGGTCCTCCCGGGCGAGATCCGCAGGATCCGGCAGCTGATCGCCGGCCAGGCCCCCGGCCGGTCCGACCACGGCTTCCACTTCCAGCTCCTGTCCGCCACCGGCAAGGCCGACCGGTGGGCGTACGCCCAAGTCCATGTGCTGCGTGACGGCTCGGGTGCGGCCCGGCGGCTCGTCGGCTTCCTCAGGGACGTCACGGCCGAGCTCCAGGGGGCCACCGACCGGGCGAGTCTGGCCACCGGCCGCAGGCACCAGAGCGACGTGGTCTACGTGACCACGACCGCGCTCGCCCACGCCCTGACCTTCGAGGACGTGCTGACGGCGCTCACCAGCGAGGAGATCCTCAGTGTCGTCGGCGCCTCCGGCGTGGCCCTCAGCATGGTCAGGGAGGACGAGAGCCGGCTGCTGGCCACGAAGGGCCTGCCCGGGGAGCTGTTCGACGACTTCGCGTTGCTCCACGTGCAGGACGCCCTGCCCATCCCGGAGGCGGTCCGCTCGCAGCGGCCGCTCTTCCTGCTCCGGTCGGAGCTTCTGGCCGATTACCCGGCGCTCCGGCCCTACATCGACCCCACGGACGTCACGTCCGTCGCGATCATGCCCCTGGTCGCCCAGGGCCGGTCGACCGGTGCCCTGACCCTGGTCTACCAGGGCAGGACCGGCTTCACGCCGGAGGAGCGCAACCTCCTCCTCGCCCTCGGCGCGGCCGTGGCGCAGTCCCTCGAACGCGCCCGGCTGTACGACGAGGAGCACGCCGTCGCCATCGGCCTCCAGCAGGCGATGCTCCCCGCACGCATCCCGGAGGTGGCGGGCGTGACGACGGTGGTCCGCTACCGGCCGGCCAGCGACAGGCGGAAGATCGGGGGCGACTGGTACGACGTCGTGGCCCTGCCGAACGGGCACATCGGGCTGGTGGTCGGAGACGTCGAGGGGCACGACATCGACGCCTCCGCCGTCATGGGCCAACTCCGCACGGCGCTGCGCGCGTTCGCCTCGGAGGGGCACTCCCCTTCCACGGTCATGGCGCGCGCCTCCGCGTTCCTCGGGGACCTGGACACCGAGCGCCTCGCGACGTGCATCTGCGTCACCCTCGACCCCGACTCCGGCAACGCCCTGATCGTCAGGGCGGGCCACCCGGAGCCGCTGGTGCGGCACGCCGACCGGAGCGTCAGCCGCATCGCGGTCCAGGGCGGCGTCCCGCTCGGCGTTCCCCACGACGACGACACCACGTGCCCGATGACCCGCTACCGCATGAAGCGCGGCGACACGCTCCTGCTCTGCACCGACGGGCTGCTGGAGAACCGCGACTCCGATCTCGACACGGGTGAGCGGCAGGTGGGGGAGCTCCTCCGGAACGGCCCCGGCGACCTGGGCGAGCTGGCCGAGCACATCATCGAGGGCGTCGCGGGCCGGCGGATGCAGGAGGACGACGTGGCCCTGCTCCTGGCGGCACTTCCCGAGCGGGGCGCCGGAGCCGCGTGAGACCCGGGGGAGCGGCCGTGCGCGCGGCCGGTCAAGCCCGACGGAATCAGAAGTTCCGGAAAGTCTTGACGCGCCGCACCCGGAGGGGGGAGAGTCCCCCAACAGGTTGACTCCCGCCGAACGGGACGCGGCGCGCCGCGTACCTCTGAGCGCCGCCCGACGGCGTGACCTGCGCGTCTCCTGCCGTGATCAGTGCCCGAACAGTCTCCGATCCGATATCTACACGAATAGACAACACGAATAGACAACACGAGTAGAATGGATCGGATCATGCCTGGCAACGGCGATGGCGGCGGCTCTCGCGACCTCGGCAGCCGCGATTCCCGCAACGGCGACGTCGGCGACGTTCTGGTGATCGGCTCGGTCAACCGCGACCTGACGGTGCGCACCGAGCGGTTCCCCGCCCCCGGCGAGACGGTCCTCGGCGACCACCTGCTCACCGGCCTCGGCGGCAAGGGCGCCAACCAGGCCGTCGCGGCCGCGGGGGCCGGCGCGCGCACCCGGCTGCTGGCCACCGTCGGCGACGACGCCCACGGCACCGAGCTGCTGCGGGCCCTCGCGGCGGCCGGGGTCGGCACCGCCCCGATACACCGGGCGCCCGGCCTGGCCACCGGCACCGCCCTGATCACGGTGGACCACCGGGGCGAGAACCAGATCGTGGTGGTCCCGGGCGCCAACGCGGCGACCGGCGCGGACCGCGTGCGCGAGGAGGCCACCGCGGTCGCGGCGGCGGACGTGGTCGTCGTCCAGGGCGAGATCCCCGTCGACGCCGTGGTGGAGGCCGTGCGCCTCGGGCCCCGGCTGACCGTGCTCAACCTCGCCCCCTACATCGCCGTGCCCCGCCCGGTGCTCCAGCGGGTCGACGTGCTCGTGGTCAACGCCACCGAGGCCGGGCAGGTGCTCTCCGCCGCCGCCCCGCCCGGCGTGCCGGCCGCGCTGGACGCGGTGCGGCTGCTCGCGGGCAGCGCGCGGAACGCGGTGATCACCCTGGGGGCGGACGGCGCCGTCGTCGCCGGGGAGCGGACGCCGCCGGTGCACCTGCCCGTCCCCGAGGCGGTCGAGGTGGTCGACGCGACCGGGGCCGGGGACGCCTTCGTCGGAGTCCTCGCCGCCCGCCTCGCCGCCGGCGAGGACCTGGCCGGCGCCGTCGCGCACGGCGTGGCCGCCGCCTCGCGCTCCGTACGGGTCGCGGGCGCGGCAGGAGCGGCCGTACGGGTGCCCTCACCGGCCCAGGGCGCCTGATGCGCACCGGGAAGCCGCCCACGCGCGCGGACGTGGCACGCCTGGCGGGCACCTCCACGGCCGTCGTCAGCTACGTCGTCAACGACGGGCCGCGCCCCGTGGCCGCGGCCACCCGGGAGCGGGTCGTCGCGGCCATCGAGGAGCTCGACTACCGCCCCAACGCCGTGGCACGGGCCCTGCGGACCCAGGAGACGCAGACGGTGGCGATGCTCGTGCCGGACATCTCCAACCCGTTCTTCGCCGAGTTCGCCCAGGCCGTCCAGGACAGCGCGTTCGAGCAGGGCAAGGTGCTGCTGATAGGCGACTCCGGCGGCGACGACGAGCGCGAGACGGCCTACCTGCGCCGCTTCCTCGACCAGCAGGTCGAGGGCATCGTCTTCATCGGGGCACGGCGCGGCTCCTCGCTGCGGACGGTGACCGACGCGGGGGTCCCCGCGGTGGTCCTCGACCGGCCGCTGGACGGCTCCGGCCACTCCTTCGTCGGCATCGACAACGCCGCCGCCGCGGGCGCCGCCACCCGGCACCTGATCGAGCACGGGCACCGCCGCATCGCGTGCGTCGCGGGCCCCGGCGACCAGCGCAACGCCGCGGACCGGCTGGCGGGCTGGCGGACCGCGCTTGAGGAGTCCGGCATCGCGCCCGACCCGGCGCTCGTCCACGTCGACGACTTCTCCGTGGAAGGCGGGGTCAGGGCCGGACGCGCCCTGCTCACCACGGCGGCACCGGACGCCGTCTTCGTCAGCAGCGACTCGCAGACGGAGGGGCTGCTCGCCGTGGCCCACCGCCTCGGCCTCACCGTCCCCGGCGACCTCGCCGTCTTCGGCTTCGACGGCACCCGCCGCAGCGCCTACTCCGACCCCGCCATGTCCGTCGTCGAGCAGCCCGTCAAGGCCGCCGCCCAGCGCGCCCTGGACCTGCTCGCCTCGGCGGCCCCCGAGCACGTGCTGCTCGACTTCACGCTCGCCGTCCGCAGGTCGTGCGGATGCGCGGCCGACCCGGGGCTCAGGTGAGGCACCCGTGCACCACGTGAGACCACACCCCCCGAACCCACGTCAGCAAGTCACCGCAGCCTTGGGAGGCCGCTCATGACGCAGGACCAGAAACCGGCCGCGGCGGCGGTCGAGCAGAATGGTGTGAACCCGGTACCGGACGGCGAGCGCCACGGCACCCCGCGCGGGCTCTTCGCGGTGTGGTTCTCCTGGAACATCTCCATCCTCGGGGTGAGCTACGGCATCTACGTCTACGGTGTCGGGCTGAGCGCGTGGCAGGCCGCCCTCGCCGGCGTCCTCGGGTACGTGATCTCGTCGGTCCTCGTCGGCATCCTCGCCGTCGGCGGGCCGCGCACGGGACTGCCGACGCTGACCCAGACGCGGTTCGCCTTCGGGTTCCACGGCAACAAGTTCCCGACGTTCTTCGCCTACCTGTCGAACGTCGGCTGGAAGGTCACCATCATCACGCTGGCCTCCACGACCGGCGCCAAGCTCTTCGCCCGCCTGTGGCCCGGCGCCTTCGCGGACGGCGAGGGGCACGAGAGCGTGCCCGCGGTGGTGATGTGGTTCGTCGTCGTGCTGCTCCTCACGGTCACCGTGGCGGTCTTCGGCCACCAGGTGATCCTGAAGGTGGAGAAGTGGATCGCCTGGCTCACCGCCGTGATGACGGTGGTCTTCATCGGCATGATCGTGCCGCACATCCACTGGAGCCGGATCGGGCACACCCCGAACGGCTCGTTCGCCGAGTTCGTCGGCGGGACCGTCCTCGCGATGACCCTGGTCGGCCTCGGATTCCTCAACTACGGCGGCGACTTCGCCCGCTACCTGCCGCGCCGCACCGGCGCGCGCGGTGTGGTCGGCTGGACCGCGGGCGGCATCACGCTCCCGGTGGCCGTGCTGCTGGTCCTCGGCGTGCTGCTGGCGGCCGGCGACCCGAAGCTCGGCTCCGCGGCGGCCGACGACCCGGTCGGCGCGCTCACGGACCTGCTGCCGTTCTGGTTCTTCGTGCCGTTCAGCATCGTCGTGGTGATCTCGCTGATCGCCGCGGCCATCACCGGCCTCTACTCGTCCGGCCTCGCGCTGCTGGCCTTCGGCGTGCCCGTCTCCCGGGCGGGCACCACGGTCATCAACATGGTGGTCATCTCGGCGGGCGCCTTCTACCTGCTGTTCGTCTCCGACTCCTTCCTCGCCACCTTCCAGGCGTTCCTCGCGCTGATCGCCGTGGTGATGGGCACGATGGGCGGCATCCAGCTCCTCGACTTCATCCGGCAGCGCCGGCTCGGCTGGCCGACGGACCTGGCCATGCCGGCCGGGCGGGGCGGCAGCTCCGGGCGCTGGACCGCGCTGGTGTCGCTGGTGGCCGCGACGGTGGTCGGCCTCGGCCTCGTCACCTCCTCCGACCCGAACATCGCCAGGGTCGTCGGCTTCCTGTTGACCGACGGCCAGAAGAAGGGCGTCATCGGCACCACCAACGTCGGCGTCCTCGTCGCGATGGCGGTCGGCGCCGCCCTCTACGCCCTCCTGACCTTCGTGCTGAAGCTCGACCCGAAGGGCCCGGCGCGACGTGCCGAGACGAGCCGCGACCTGGAGGGGGTGGCATGAGCTTCGCGCGGCCCGACGAGTGGCACGCCCCGGCCACGTACTGGTTCTGGCAGCGGATCCCGACCCGCGAGGAGATCCGCGACCAGCTCGACGCGCTGGCCGCCGCCGGGTTCGGCTCGTTCCAGATCCAGACCCGGCTCTCCTTCCCACGGGAGGAGTACCTCGGCGAGGAGTACCTCGCCGCATGCCGGACCGTCGCCGACGAGGCCGCCTCGCGGGGCCTGATGATGGGGCTCTACGACGAGTACAACTGGCTCTCCGGGCACGCCGGCGGCCGGACCGTCGCGGGCCGGGACGACCTGCGCGAGCGGCACATGTTCTCCGTCACCGCCCGGCCCGAGGGCGCGTTCGCCGAGTGCGCCGTGGACGGGATCCGGGCCACGGACGTCGACTACCTCCTGGACCCCGGCAGGAACTGGGTGTTCGAGGACGGCGCGATCCGCTGGGACGAGTGGGAGATCGTCGCCGCGCTGGCCCACCCCGACGGCGTGGTCGACGGCCCGGAGTCGATCATGGACGTCACCGCGGACGCCGTCCTGGTGGAGGCCGGCACCTCCGGCTGCCGGGTCCGCGTCGCCGCCGAGGCGCTGCGGGGGCAGTCGGCCCTGACCGTCTTCGCCGCCGCCCGGTGCGCCTCCAGCCGGATGATCAACTACCTGCTGCCCGGGGCCGCCGAGCGGTTCCTCGACGTCGGCTACGAGCCGTACGCGGCGGCGCTCGGCGACCATCTGGGCAGCACGGTCCGCTACGTGTTCTTCGACCAGCCGCACGGCTGCTTCTTCGACTGGCGGGGCCGCTCGGGGCACGTCGGCTCGTCGCTGATGTACGCGCCGTCCGTCGTCCCCGCCGACCGCAGGGTGCTGCTGGCGCTCGCCCGTGACGTGGGACCGCTCACCGCGGCCTGGCGCTGCGACTTCTTCGAGCGGTACGCGGCGGTGGGCATCGACGCCTTCTTCGGGACGCTGTCGGCGTGGTGCCGGGCGCACGGCGTGGCGCTGTCCGGCCACGAGGTCCTCGGCTACGTCTCGTCCTGGGACCCCACCAGCACGATCATCACCGACGACCCCCGGGTGAACTTCGGCACCGACTACTTCGGCCTGGACGCCCACCGGGACCTGACGGCGGTCGACGCCCGCAACGAGCACCCGCAGATCAGCGCCAAGTTCGGCGACTCCATGGCCCGCTCCCACGGGCGCTCGGGCTGCCTGGTCGAGCAGTACTTCGCCCGCACCGAGCACGGTTCGCACTTCGCCGCCGGACGCTGGGAACTCACCCTGGGCCAGCTGCGGGAGCAGACCGTACGGCACCACCTGCTCGGCATGCGGCAGCTGCTGACGCACGCGTTCTGGCTGGCGGACGGCGACGAGCGCGACGAGGTCTTCACCAACCCGCGCTTCGACTTCCCGCCCGGCGTCAACTTCGAGCCCTGGTTCGTCCACCACCGGGCCTTCGCCGAGGAGTCGGGACGGCTCTCCGAATTCCTCGACGAGACCCGTCCGATGGACGAGATCGCCCTGCTCTACCCGCTGCGGACCAGCTGGGCCGGCGGCCCGGGACACCCGTACGGGGAGCACCTGGCGTTCTGGGCGGAGCACCTGGCCCGGCGCGGCTACGACTTCAGCCTGGTGGACGAGCGCGACCTGCTGGGCGGGCGGCTGCCCGAGCGGTTCACGGTACTGATCCTGCCCGGGGCGTCCGTCGTCGCCGGTGAGACGACGGTCGACGCCATCGATGAGTTCGCCGCCCGGGGCGGCAGCGTCCTCGCCTCGGGACCGCTGCCGGCGGCCACCCAGCGCACCGGGCTCAGCGGGCGGGTGCTCGACCGGATGCGCGCGCTGCTGGCGCCGGAGCGCGGGGCCGGGGCTTACTGGCCGGACCTCCCCACCGGCGCGGAGGCGGACGCCCGCCTCGGTGCCGCCCTGGCCGGCCACACCCGTGTGGAGGCCGAGGGCACGGTGTGGTCGCGCCGCGGCCGGGACGCCACGGGCACCAGGGTCGCGCTGTTCAACGACGACCCGGGGCGGCGCACCGTCTCCGTCAGGCCGACGGGGCTGCCCGCGCGGGTCACCGTCTGGAACACCGCGGACGGCACGATCGGAGAGCCCTACGAGGTCCCCGGAGAACTGGTCCTCACGCTCGATCCGGGGGAGCTGGTCTGTGTGCACGTGGCCCCCGGCCCGCACCCCGTTCCGGCCACCCGGGTGCTCGACCGGGAATGGACCCTCGCCGCCGGCGACCGGGTGGGACCCGTGGACGTGTACCGGGGGTGGGAGCGGCAGGGCGAGGAGGCCTTCTCCGGGATCGGGGAGTACCGCACGGAGGTCGTGCTGACGGCGGCGGAGGCGGCGTGGCCCCGGTGGGAGCTGCTGCTCGACGGTGTCGGGGCGAGCGCGGAGGCCGAGATCAACGGGCACCCGGTCGGCCGCTGGGGGTGGGGGCCGTTCCGTGCCGCCTTCGGCCCCGACGTGCTGCGGGAGGGCCCCAACCTGCTGCGGATCAGGGTGGCGTCTACGGCGGCCAACGCCTACTACGCCGGCAGCAGCCATCGGCAGGGCCCGCCGGACCCCAGCGGGCTGCTCTCGCCTCCGAGGCTGCGGCCGCATCTGGGGTGAGGGCTCGCCGCGCGACGTTCCCTGCCGTTCCGGCTCCTCTTCCACATGGGCACATCGCAGCAAACGCCGCCGCCACCGCCCTGGGCCATTCACGCGGAGTTCATCCGGGGCGGCGGCCGTTCATTTCCATGGAACGCCACGGAACGGATTCGCACCCGAGGGTCGGAACTCGTCCGGTCGGGTGTGCGCAAGCGCCCCGACGAATTCGGCCGCCCGTAACCACGTCTTCTCTGCTCCGGCATGGCTCGGTCCCAGCCTGGATCGCACCAGAGCCTACTCAAATGCCGCTTTTCAGGGGCGTAGAGGAGATCTTAGCAATGTTCCCCAGGATCCGGCGCGCCTTCGGCCTTCTCACGATCGGTGCGGCCTCCGTACTCGCCCTGGCCGCCTGCGGTCAGAGTGCCGACTCGAATTCCTCCGCCTCCACGTCCGGGGGGAGTGGCAAGGACACCCTGGTCCTGGCCGCGGTGCCGGCCGAGAATTCCACGGACCTCCAGTCCTCCTACCAGACCGTCATCAAGCTTCTGGAGAAGGAGACCGGGAAGAAAATCCAGTTCCAGAAGGCCACCAATTACGCGGCGGTCATCGAGGGGCAGCGGGCCGGGAAGATCGACATTGCCCAGTACGGTCCTTTCTCCTATGTGCAGGCGAAGAGTTCCGGTGTGAAGACGACTCCGGTCGCGGCATCGGTCCAGACCAAGGGCGCGCTGCCGGGCTACAAGTCCTACGGCATCGTCAAATCCGGATCGACCATTCACGATCTGCGGGGGTTCAAGGGCAAGAAGGTCTGCTTCGTCGACCCGAACTCGACCTCCGGCTACCTCTACCCGCACGCCGGCCTGCTCAAGGCCGGGGTCGACCCGGCGAAGGGCATCACCTCCGTGATGGCCGGCGGCCACGACGCCTCCGTTCTCGCGGTGAAGAGCGGCCAGTGCGATGCCGGGTTCGCCTACGACACCATGGTCGACAAGCAGCTGGTCGAGAAGGGCCAGATCAAGAAGGGCGAGATCACCACCGTGTGGAAGTCGCCCCTCATCCCGGGCTCCCCGGTGGCGATCAGCGACAGCCTCGACCCCAAGCTGAAGCAGCAGATCTCCGACGTCTACCAGAAGATGGCCAACGTCGACTACCTGAAGGCGCACGGCTACTGCACGGGCAGCAAGTGCGAGGTCGACGACTCCGGGGACTGGGGCTACGCGAAGGTGACGGACTCCTTCTACGACGGTGTCCGGGACGTCTGCGAGGTCACCAAGGACAAGCAGTGCGTGACGTCCTGAGCGGACGGCCCGGCCGACGGATCCGTGACCGTGGGGTGCGCAGGCGGCGCACGTCGCCCCGTGCGTGACCAGCCACGACTGGGGGCACCTCCCACGCCCTTCAGGCAGTGGGGGACGTCGGGTCGTCACCGTCCCGAGGGGGCTGGTTCTGTCGTCTCCGGACCACCGGTGGGCGGGTGGTTCTCGCGCAGTTCCCCGCGCCCCTTGGGGGTACCGGGCGTACCGGTAGCGAGGGCGGTGCCCTTGTCGGGCCGCAGGCCCGTTTTCAAGGGGCGCGGCGGACTGCGCGACCAGCCACGACGAGAGTGTCGGGTCGTCGCCGGTCTGAAGGGGCTGGTTCTGTCGTGTTCGGGCCGCGGGCCGGTGGGTGGTTGCTCGCGCCCACGCGGCGGAGCCGCACATCGACACAGCCCCGCGCCCCTTCAGGGCGAAGTGCGTGCCCTGCACAGTTGGTGACCGCCCGCGCCCCTACCGGGGCTGAAGCGGCCCGGCAGGGCCGTTGTGCAGGATCGCCGCCCTGGCCGCCCAGGCCAACACGCTCTGGCCTCGCATGGACAATCCGAGTCGGTTCCAGTGGAAGATCACGTGGTAGCCGAGTACCTGTCTCAACCCACGGTCGAGGGTCCCGGACTGGACGGCGTGGCCGAGGGTCTGGCCCGTGTGGTGGAAGGCGGCGGCCCATTCAGCGACCTGCTCCAACGGGCCGCCAGGGCGCAGCAGGTCGTCGCTGTCGGCGAAGAGGAGGGGCCGGATCTCCTGGGCCCGGGAGCTCAGGCGGTCCGCCGGAACATTGCCGAGTGCCGAGCGGTGTTCGCTCGTGATGACGCGGTGCCAGACGTCCCCTTGCTCGTACCATTCCAGCCCCGCCGCGCGCATCATGATCGTGCACAGGAGGACGGACAGCTCACGCGGCCCCACGGCCAGGTCGCGCTGCCGCAATCGTTGGGCTTCACGGCTGTCGGTGATGAACAGGGCGTGGGCGGCCGTCATGCCGGCCTCACCTCCGAACGCGGCCGTCTCCGGTTCGTAGATGCCGGGCCACCAGCGTTGTAGGTGCCCGGCTGCAACAAGACGGTCGAGGCCGTCGCCGACCAGCTCTGTCCCGATCTGTGGTTGCAGGTGAAGGCGCAGGCGCCAGCAGGGGTGCTTTCTGGTGTACCACCAGCCGCTGATGGTTCCCGCGGCCTCCGCTTCTCGCAGGATGGGCAGGACGTGCGTGGTGAAGGTGGCGTCGGCGTTTGCCCAGTCGGTGAAGTGGAGACAGGCCTGCCACCAGTCGGTGGCGGAGGCGTGGCGTGCCAGGGCTTCCCCGCCGGCTTGGTGGTAGACCGCGACGGCGTCGGACAGGGTCACCGGGTCCATCCCGTGTTGGTGTGCGGAGTCGGTGATCGGCAGGCCGGTGAGGACGGCGAGGACCGCGCGTTGTGCCGGGCTGGGATCGGCCTGGATCAGTCGATCAAGAGACATGCGTCCCATCCGTTGGTCGGCGCCTGCTGCGAGACGAAGGTGGTGAGGGCGAGCGCGGTGCCGGCGTCGCCGTTGATCAGTCCGGTTGCCGGGAGGCCGCCGGGCCGGGCGTGCGCGGCGAGGGTGTTGCCGAGGCGGCTCGGGAGGGTCGGGAGGCGGAGGTCGAGGGCGTCGGCGGCGGAGCGGACGGCGGTCTGGTAGATGCCTGCCCAGCCGTGGCACAAGCCGGTATCGGTGACCTGGGCGAGTTGTTCGGGGTCGGTCAGGGCCCGGTACAGGGCGTCCTCGTAGAACGCCTGGAGGTCGGGGGCGCGCAGAGCGAGCCCGGCGAGTTGCCCGGCGCGTGCGATGCCCGTTGTTCCGTAGCACCAGCTCGGGCGGGTGGGGGCGTCGTGGTGGGGGCGCCCGCGGTCGAGGTCGCCGCGCGAGAGGTGCTCGGGCCACCAGGGGCCGGCGGGTCCGTGCCGGCACCAGGCGTCGAGGTGTTCGCAGATGGTCCAGATGGCTTCTCGGTGGCCGCTGACCATAATGCCGCGGCGCATCGCCTGGGCCAGGAGGAGGAGCGGGCCGGTGATGCCGTGCGCGGCGCCGACGTTGCCGTGGCCTCCGGGGAAGTCGGCGGATCGGCCACGGGCCGGGTCGTGGTGTACCCACCATCCGGGCAGGTCGCGGTCTCCGGCGGTGAGGGGGCGGGTCAGGGTGACGAGGTACCGCAGGATTCGTTCCAGGGCCGGCCCTTCGGGGTCGGTGCGCAGGAGGTATGCGCCGATGCCGGTGAGGCCGTAGCAGATGTCGTACTCGGCGAAGGTGGGCAGGACGCGGCTGCTGATACGGGCGAGCGCGGCTTCGGTGCGGCGGTGGGCGAGGTCGGTGATGTGCTGGTGGAGGGTTTGGCGCGCCGGGGCGTAGAGGTGTTGGAAGGGCTGGGGAACGGTGGCGAGGAGGAAGCCGACGGCCGGGGCGCCGAGGAACAGCCCGGTGGTGTCGGCCGCGCTGATGTGCCCGCCGGCGGCCGTGGTGATCCACCGGTGGGCCGGGCGCCATGAGCCGCCGAACCGGCTGGCCATCTCGACGTGCAGCAGGCTGATCCCGGCGGCGCCGTCTGCGAGGGACTGCACCGCCCAAGGCTCGTTCGGGGGAGGCGGGGCAGGTGTTGCCAGGCCGGCGGCGTACTGCTCCAGGATCGCCCCGGCGGTGGCGGCCGGCGCGGTCATCGGCTCGCCGCTTGGTGCTGGAGGGCCGCTGTCCGTACGAGCCGTAGCGTGGTCGCCTCGGCGCTCGGGCTCACGCCCAGTGCCCGGACGTGATGCTGGTGCAGCAGAGTACGAGCGACGGCGAGCGGGTGGCGCTCCCGGGTCAGGGTGTTCCGGTAGGTGATCAGGGCTGCGGCGCGGGCCCGCCACGCATCGGCGACCTGGAAGCCGCCGGGAAGAGCCGCGAGGACGGATAAGCCGTCGGGAGCCGTGAGTTCGAGTACCTGGTTCCGTAACGCCCGGTCCAGGCGCCCCGTGCCCTGGGGGAGGTTGCGCACCAACCACTCCTCGGCCTTGATGACGCTCGGGGCGAGGTGGGTGACGAGGTCCAGTGCGCTGGCCGCGGCGAGGGCCTGCGGGGCGAAGACGTCGGTCCGCTCGGCGAGCTGGATCTGTACGAGCGCGGCGGAGGAGTCCGCGGCGAATACCTGGTGGGCGGCGTCCATGGCCGCCTCGTGGCCGAAGCGCCCGGTCTGCGGCCGGTAGGGAGCCAGGAGCAGCCCGGAGGCCAGGCCGAGCCCGTGAAGACCGTCCGTCCAGGCACGGGTGTGCTCGACCCCGGTGCCGTACGTGCCCGAAGGCAGGTGCAGTGTGAGGTCGAGATGCTGGTCGGCGTCCGGGCGGGCCATCTCCCGGTGCCGGGTGAACCACCAGGTCGGCGCGTTCTCGCCGAACGCGGCCAGGAGGCTGGGCAGGTGCCGGCTCAGGATCTCGTCGTAGCGGCGCGGATGGGCGTGGAGCTGTGCGTGGAGGATGTCGCCGGCGCCGGGAAGATGCCGCTTCGTGGCGGCCGGTGGTACGGGGCGCGGGCGGGGCACGTCGGCGGTCTCGGGCTGGGGCCGACCGAGGGCGAGCCAGATTTCGTGTGCGCGCCCGATCCAGCCGTGGGCGTCGCCGTCCGGGACCTCTCGCAGCTCCAGGCGCCGGATGTTGTCGAGGTGCGCGCGGAGCACCCGACGGTGGACCGGGTGGGACAGGTCGAGGGGAAGGCGCTGGTCGTACTCGATCACGGCGACCCGCATCGGGGCCCGCAGCCGGTCTCGCCAGGCGGCGAAGGCGTGCTCCCACTGCTCCATCGGGGCTCTGCGGCCGGGCAGCTCGTCGGCCATCAGCAGCCATCGGGCCTGGGTGAGGAGGGTGCGGCGGTAGCGCACCCGCGGCAGGAACGGGAGCCGGGAGCCGGCGCCGAAGTCGAATGGCTTGTAGGCGGCGTACCGCGCGTGGGCCACCTCGGCGAGGAAGCGGGCCAGCGGCGGGGTCTGGGTCCCGCCTTCCAGGGCGTGCAGGACGCGCACGTCGATGCGCCGGCCGGTGGAGAGCTGTAGGAGGTGGAAGCTGCGCGAGTCCGCGGTGACGGCGGTGTCGGTGAGCTGGATCGTTGCCCCGTCCGCCTCGCGATGGCCGGACAGCTCGATGACGTTCGGCAGCAACCGCTGTGTACGGGTGACGTTCTCGCTGCGGCGGCGGCGCGGCGGGAACGCGAGCTGCGTGAGGAGGGCGTCCGGGGCGCCCTGGTATGTGGTGGCGAGCGCGTCCTGTTGCTCGGGCGGCAGGAGGTGGGCGAACCGGCCGGCCATGCTGCTCCCGGGCCGCGGCACCGCGGTCAACACCACGTCGAAGGAGCCGCGCGCCAGAGCCGTGGTGCTGGGCGAGTGGACCTCGAAGGCGGCCTCCACCCGGGGTACGAACAACCGCTCGTCACTTCCGGCGGCCTTCTCCAGGGCCTCGACTGTCGCGTCCGTCAGCCGGAGTTCGTCGCGGCTGTCCATGAGGGCTTCCTGCACCAGGGCGAGCAGGAGTTCGTCGCGGTCGGTGAGCAGCTTCGGGGCGGTGCCGCGCTCGGAGCCGAGGTAGCCGGCGGGCAGGCCGAGGCCGCTGTCGGCGACCAGGTCCATCACCGGCACCAGGGCGCCGACGCCGTACCGGGCCCGGAACCGGCGGTGGTAATCGCGCCAGTGCTGGTAGCCATAGGGCTGCGGAGTGGTCCGGTAGAGGGCCGTGACGGCTGCTTGCACTTCCGTGATCACGGACTGCGGGAGCTGTGTCTCGCAGTCGAGGACGGTGTCGATGAGCAGCGGTGTCGGGGTGACGGAGGTGAGGGCGCGCATCCGCGCGGCGACCGTGTTCACGCTGGTGTCGAAGAGCCTCGGCCGGTGGGAGGATACGTCTTCGCGCACCGCGTACAGCGCGTGGACGAGGTCGCGCACGTCCGGGACGCTGTCCGCGTGGTGCCGGTCCAGTTCGCGGCACAGGTGCTGGAAGGCGTCCACGGTGGTCGCGGGCGCCCACAGGCTGCTGATCAGGAACTGCTGCTCGACCAGGCCCATGAGGAGAGCGTCGATCTTCTCCGGGGTGGCCTGCGGGAAGCTGTCGCGCAGGTGGGCCTGGAGGTCGCCGTAAGGGAGGGGCGCTCGGGTCGCGTTCATCGCGGCGGCCACCGGCCGGGAGTTGCGGACGGATATCTCGACGGGGGGCAGGAGGAGGGCGTGGCCGTCGGAGGGCGGGCCCGGCGCAACGAGCCGGTTACCACGGGTGCGAGCGGCGTTGTTGGCGACGAGCGGTAACCGCTTCAGCAACGAGGCGCTGCGCTGGAGCCGCAGGACCATGTCGGTGACCCATTCGGCGTCCGGGCGGATCGTCGCGTGGTGCTTGTCGCGCCATCGCACGCTCGCCCGTGGCCCGACGGCCAGGGGTGCGGTGCCGGCGAACAGTCCGAGCGGGGTCGGGCGGTGCTGCCACCGCAGGAGGTAGGAGACCGTTGACAGCGCGGTACGGCGAACGTGACGGGGCTCGGCCTGCTGGCCCTGGATGACGGACTCGATGGCGTCGGAGAGGACGGGGGTGGCCAGCTCCAGCGCGTGGCGGAAGTCTTCGCGCTGCCAGATGCGGTTCAGCCATCGCCGGGTGACGGCCACGTCGTCCAGGTTGAGGGTGCGGGGTACGTCTGCCGGCCCGGGGCTGGTGGTGGCGCGCAGCATCGCGGTGCCCAGCCACTCGTAGTCGGCTACTGCTCGGGAAGCCATAAGGCCCTTCCTTCAGGCGGCGCGCGGGAGGCAGGGGGAAGGAGTCGGCTGGTGGGCCGGACGGGGTGCTCTGTCCGGCCCACCAGCCGGGGCCAGATCAGGCGGGGTCCTCCACGAAGGAGTTGCAGGCGGAGGAGCCGGTCGCGCAGGTGGTGCCGCAGCCGTCGCCCGTGGTGCACATGAGCTTGCCGTGCGGGTACTCCGCGACGACGACCTTCACGTCCAGGGGCGCGAAGTCGTCGTCCTCATCCGCCGGGGCGGCGGGCGGGTTCAGAATGGCGCTCGTCGTCATGATGGTGCCCTTCCTCTTCTTCGAGTGGTGCGGGACGGCCTGGCCCCTGTGCTTTACGCCGGGGGCCAGGAGAGGGAGATCCGGCTGTGCACCTTGTCGATGACCCGGTCGGCCGTGATCTGGTCGTCGGGGGTGCCGGCCGGATAGACCCGGATGACCGGGCTGGGGCCGCCGCGGTGGTTGGTCTGCCAGTCGCGAAGGACGTCCGCGATCGTGTCGGCGAGCTGCTTTGCGTTCGGGCCGAGGGCGTGCACGCCGTATTCGACGTGCTTGTTGTCCTCGGTGCGGCGGGTGACGAGATAGGCGAAGGAGTCGTCCTCGACGGCAGCGAGGGCGAACCGCTTGTTCGTCGGGGCGACCAGGCCCGTGTCCAGGTCGTCATCCACAGCCATGACGCAGAAGCCCGGCAGGCTGATCGCCATGGTCATCTGAAGGGTGTCGAGAAGTTCTTGGAGACCGATGGTGACGCCGGTCCACAGCTCGTGGCGCGGTGTCGTGACGGCGTTGTCCAGCCGGTGCGGTGCGGCCGGCAGGCCGTCATCGAACCGCAGCCCGATCTCCGGGGTGCCGTTGACGAGGAGGAGTTCTTCCCGGTGCCCGGTGGAGCCCTGCATCGGGACGAAGCCGCAGATCAGCGCCGATTCGCTCTCCAGATAGCTGCAGTGCTCGCCTGCGATCTGCGTGAAAGCGACCGACCGGGTCAGGCCTCGCATCCGCAGCGGCACCACGAGCCGGCCGCCGTCCTTGAGCTGGGCGGTCCAGGCCGGGGCGATGTCCCAGGCCCCCGCGGTCACCATGACGACATCGACCTCGCCGAGGGCGGGGATGGGCTCTGCCGCGTCGGCCGTGACCACGCGGACCCTGTCGTAGCCGTGCTCTTCCAGGAGCCGGGACGCGCGGTCGGTGACGACGGAGTCGATGTCCACGGTGACGACGTCACCGTCCTCACCGACGAGTTCGGCGAGGTAGGCCGCGTTCAGCCCGCCCGAGCCGATCTCCAGCACCCGCATCCCGGGCCGCACCCGAGCCTGCTCCAGCATCATGGCCTGGATCTGCGGGGCGGAGACGGAGCTGAGCTGCACGCCGTGCTCGTCCGTCTTGGTGATCACGGCGGCGTACGTGTCGTAGGCCTTGTCCAGTGGTGTGTCGGGGGTGAACGCGTGGCGGGGCACCTTGCGCATGGCCGCCTCGATCTCCGGGGAGGAGATCGTGCCATCCGCGCACAGTTCGTCCACCACCTGCTTCCGCAGGCGGGTCGCGTCGTCGGGCTCGACGATCAGGTTCGTCATGGAGTTCCTTCGGTTGTACGTGTTCGAGAGGCAGGCCGGTCACCGGTTGCAACGCGCCGGTGCGGTCCGGGGCGCGCAGGGGAACGGGTGATGCAGCCGGTCGCCGCCGGCAGGCGGGCACTGCGTGGGCCGGCCGCTTCCCTCTTCGAGGGGCACGGCCGGGGCACGCGGTCGGCCGTCTCCTCAGCCTGGGCCTCTGCGCACGGGGGCGAGGGCTCGCGACGGGGAGAGGACTCCAGTCCTAGCCGGCCATGTCCAGCACCTTCGGCAGGTGGTCCGAGGCGACCCGGGAGCCATCGTTCTCCACGGCTGGTCAGCCAGAATGGCCGAGGCGGTCATCGCGTCCATGCCCCGATCCCACCGCATGGCATGCGGTCGCGGGATACGACACCCTATGACACGGAGTTGATCAGTGCCTCTAGCTGCTGTGATCACCGGCACGAGGAAGACAGGGCATCGGGAACTCAACTGGTTCAACGATCTGTTCTTCGTCTACCTCTCGCCGTGGGCGACGGACGGTGCGCACTTCTACGTCGGCGGCGCTCAGGGCATCGACAGCCTCTGCCTCCTGTGGCTGGCCGGCAATTCGTCAAGTCGGATCACCGTCGTCGTTCCAGGCACGGTCGAGCAGCAGCCGGACGAGGCCCGGCAAGCCATCGAGCGGTGCGGTAGTAGAGTCGACGAGCTCGTCGAGCTCAAGGCGTCCGAGCTGCGGACACCCGCATATCACGCACGAAACAGATACATGGTCGACCGCGCCCAGATGGCGATCGGCTTCCCACTCGAAGGTCCACAAGGCACTTCGGGGACATGGCAGACCATCAACTACGCGGCCACCGGGGGAAAACCGCGGCTGATCGTGCCCGTGTAAACCCCCGAACGGGCATGATGTGGGCATGAGCGCGCACGACGAACTCGTGGGTGCTGCCACACTCAAACGGCTACGGCTCGCCCGCGGCTGGTCCCTCGCCGGCCTCGCCCGAGCCCTCACCACGCAGGCCGGTGAACTCGGGCAGCCGCTCGACGCAAGCGTGGAGAGTGTGCAGCGTTCCGTCGCACGGTGGGAATCAAGTAAGTCTCCTAAACTGCCCGGTGAGCGTTACCAGTTATTGCTCTCACATCTGTACGCTTCCGATAATCACGGACATACCTCGCTCGGCCTCGGCTCGGATTTCAGCGAGCTGCTTGACGCGCTCGCGCACCTCGGCGAGAGCGAGCGGCGCCTCAATGAGCTACGAACGCTGCTCGTACGCACGGCGACAGATCGCACCAGCGGACTGCTCGTGCTCCTCGGGCCCTCCACACAGCGCGTGCTCTCCGCCGCCCTCGCCGACCCGTCAAAGCTTGACGAAGACTTGCTGGACGCCGTGCGCATCGCCGTTGGTGACGTGAACGGGCAGGTCGGCAGTCTGCCATTTGTGCGCATTCAGCTTCTGCTCGCACCAATTGTCGAATCATGCCGTCACCTGCTCCAAGCGACCGTGCCTGATGCGTTGCTCCCGGATCTGGGCGCAGTCGCAGCGCAGGCGTACACCCTTGCCGGAAGAGCGGCATTCGAGACGCGTGACGACGAGGCCTCTCGCCGACTGTACGCCGAGGCCACCGCCGCAGCAGGTGGCGCAGGCGCACCGTGGCGCCGAGCCGTCGTCCATATGAGCCACGCCCTGGTGACGCTCTACTCGACCCCGGGCGTCGGAGCGGCGAAGGAATTGGTCGACGCTGCGGTGCGTGACGCCCGCACCGGCGAGAGCGTCATGGTCCGGGCACGAGCGCACGCCCTACAAGCGGAAATCGCCGCACGCGCCGGCTCTGAGCGGCCCGCGCAAGCTGCGCTCACGCTTGCTCGGTACGACATGGAGGGTGACCGTGACGGCGATCCGGCGCCAACCTCTTTCTCGGAAGCCCACCTACGAGGATTCGAAGGCCTGACCGAACTCCACGTGGGTGACCCTTATAAGGCACATGACTACTTCGCCCGGTCGGCCGAGGTGCTTCGGGCACCACGCGAGCAGGTACAGCGGGCGATCATCTCGACTGATCAGGCGCTCGCTCGCATTCGCCTCAACGATCCGGAGGCGGCCGTGGAACTGCTCCACGGATGCATCGACGCGACCTCGGCAACCGGTGGCCGTGTCGCCTCGATCAGACTGCGCCGGGCGCGCACGAGCCTCCGGCCTTGGCGACAGGAAGCGTGGTTCGCTGACCTTGACGATCACCTGATCGAGGCGGCCGGCACCTAAGGGGGGGCGCGGGGGTTCCGGTGGCGAGGGCGCGCCCCTGTCGGGCCGTAGGCCCGTTTTTCAGGGGCGCGGCGGACTGCGCGATAGCCACGACGAGAGGGTCGGGTTGTCGCCGGTCTGAAGGGGCTGGTTCTGTCGTGTTCGGGCCGCGGGCCGGTGGGTGGTTGCTCGCGCCCACGCGGCGGAGCCGCACATCGACACAGCCCCGCGCCCCTTCAGGGCGAAGTGCGTGCCCTGCACAGTTGGTGACCGCCCGCGCCCCGGGCGGGGCGCGGGGAAGTCGCGGAACAACTGTCGCAGAAGTTCACTTCCGCGGCCGGACCGGTTGGCTGGCAGGCGGTTGTCCGGACAAGCGGGCGGCGCAGGGTTCTCCATGTGAGTTCGACCAGGTATGTCGAGATAGCCGAGGAACTGGCCGCCGAACTCGCCGGCTGCGCCCCGGGAACGAGAGTGGCCAGCGAGGCCGAGATCACCCAGCGCTTCGGCGTCGGCCGCGCCGCGGCACGCGCGGCCGTGCAGGAGCTGGAGCGCCGCTACGTCGTCCGCCGTGTCCAGGGCTCCGGCACGTTCGTCAACCGCCGCATCGACTACGTCATCTCCCGCAGCGTGCCGCCGTCCTGGTCGAGCACGGTCTCGGCGGCGGGAGCCGTGCCCCGTGCGCTGGTCAAGTCGGTTCGCCGGATCCCCGTTCCGGAGAGCCTGCGGACCCGCCTCGAATGTCCCGCGGGGCAGCTCGTCCACGAGGTCGTGCGCGAGTTCTACATCGACGCGCTCCTCGCCTCGCGGGTGCAGGAGTGGATCCCGGTGGACGCGGTGCCCGACCTGGACCTCGCCCTGCACGCCGTGGACTCGATCGAACGTGTCCTGCGGCAGATGGCGCACGCGCGCCCCATGCGCGACTGGTGCCGGGTCAGCATCGACATCCCGCCGGCCGACGTGATGGAGGGGCTGCGCCTGGAGAGCAGCCAGCCCGCCTGGCTCATCGAGAGCGTCAGCCGGGACGCCGTGAGCGGCACGGTGCTGATGTGCAGCAGCACGTGGACCCGTGCCGACGCGGTTCGCATCATCGTCGAGATGGACGAGCAGCGCCGCTGCGACGACGGCGGCGAAGGCGCGTGACGCCCAGGGCGGTCGGGCTCGCGGCGGGATGGCCCGCGCACCCGTCGTGAACCCGGTCAGAAACCCCGCCACGACCATCCGGGTGGTTTCCACCACCTCACCCACCGAACCCGAGGTGACTCATGCAGATCCAGGAGATCCGGTGACCGAAGCGTTGAGTAGGGAGCGCCGCTGCGCCTTGCTGGCCCGGGCGGACCGCGACGAGCTGATCGCGTCCGCGGACGCCTGCCTCGCCGACGGCGCGCAGGTGCGGATCCTGGTCGCACCGGAAGTGGGGTGCATCACCGCGCAGGTGCGCGAACCCGTCCTGGCCCAGCGGTTCGTGGCCGGCGACGTGCTGGCGTGCCGGGCCGAGGTGGAGCTCGCCGGCCACCGCGGCTGGGCCATGCGTCTGGGCGACGACCGCGCGGCGGTGCTGGCCGCCGCGGTGCTCGACGCCGAGGTCCAGGCCGAGCGCCCGGGTGCGGAGGAGGTCGACGCGCTGTGCCGGCGGGTGGCCCTGCGCCTGGAGCGGCGCGACGCCGAGGAGTGGGCGGAGCTCGCCCCCACCGTCGTCGAGTTCGAGGAGCTGACGTGACAGGCATCCGGACGGAGCGGGCCCCGGCCGGCGCGGCGGCGGCCACCGACCCCGCCGCCGAACTCGTGGCCGCCGCACGGCTGCACCCCACCCAGGCCCAGCGCACGTTCCGCGCCGTGCTGGACGCCCTGGCGCGCCCCGGCACCCCCGGCCGGCTCCCCGGGGACGCCCCGGGCTCCGTCCCCGCCGTCCTGCTGCCCGTCCTCGCGCTCGCCGACCTCGGTACCGGAATCTGCGTGGCCGACGCGGCCGGCGACCCCGAGAACTGGTCCGCGGTGGCCGGCGTGGCCACCAGCGCCCCCGTCGCGCCGCTGGAGGAGGCCGCGCTCGTTACCGCCCTGCGCACCATCACCCCGGACCAGGTCCGGCGGTTGCGCAGGGGCGACGCCAGGCGGCCCGAGGACGGGGCGCTGCTGTGCGTGCCGATCTCCGACGTCCAGGGCGGCGGGCGCACGTGGCGCCTGTCCGGACCCGGCGTGCCCGGCGAGCTCGCCGTCGCGCCGCAGGGCGTGCCGGACGGGCTCCTCGCCGCACGGGCCGAGGCGGTCGCCGCCTTCCCCGCAGGCATCGACCTGTTGCTGACCACACCCGGCGGACGGGTGATCGGGCTGCCGCGCAGCACCGCGATCGTGGAGGAGGACGGCTGATGGGGTACTCGGGAGCACGCGGCGGCCTGGAGGCGATCCTCGCCGCCGAGGACCTGGTCCGCACGAAGCGCGACCACGCCCCGTCGCCGTGGGCGTCGGCGGGGCAGATCACCGGCCGCTTCCGGCTGGCCGTCGACCGGGTGATGGGCGAGGCGGGCCTCTACGACGAGTCCACCGCCGCTGCCGCCTTCCGCCAGGCCGAGGGGGACACCCTGGAGGCCTCCCACCTCATGCGGGCGCAGCGGTCCACCCTGCCGCGACTGGCCGTCAGCGAACCGGTCGACCCGTCAGACATGGTCGTCATGCGCCGCATCGTGCCGGCCTTCCGCCAGCCCGACGGCCCCCAGCTGCTCGGCCGCACCACCGACTACACCGGGCGGATGCTGGAGCAGCCGGACGGTCAGCCGCCGGCGCCGGAGCGGGGGGAGGGCAAGCAGGCCCCCGAGCGCACCGAGGACGAGCGCCGTCCGCGGCGGTTCCTCGATCTGCTCAGGAAGCTCGACCTGGTGGCCGATCAGCGCAGCGGCGACGACCCGGAGCCGTATGACATCACCAGGAGGCCGGCCAGGCCCCCGGCGGAACGTTCCGCCGTGCTGGCCGCCATGGCCCGCGCGGAGACCGGCGCCCTGGTCGGGCTCTGGTACCGCTCGATCCTCGGACCCGACGGCCACGTCCACGAGGTCACCCTCGGCGAGCTGAGGCACGGCCGGCTGCCGCTCTCCGTCCGCCACCCGCACACGGGGAACGCTGTCTCCGTCGGCGAGTTCCGGGCGACCGAGGCCGAGGCCATCGAGGACCTCGACGGAGCCGACGAGGACCGGGCCCGGTTCGACGTGGGCTACGGCTTCTGCTTCGGCCACAACGAGCGCAAGGCCATCGCCATGGCCAACCTGGACATCGCGAACCGGCGCTTCGGCAGGAGCGGGCCGCTGGAGCAGCTCCTGCTGCTGACCGTGGACGGCCTCGACTCCGGAGGCTTCCTCGAACACCTCAAGCTGCCGCACTACGTCACCTTCCGCTCGATGGTCGAGCGGAAGCGGGCGATGCGGGCGGCGGCCGGCAGCGGCGAGGAGCCGGGAGCGGCGGCCCGTCCCGCCGAACTGGCCGAGTCCGCCGAACCGGGTGAGTCCGCCGAGTCCGCCGAGTCCGCCGAACTGGCCGAATCGGCCGTATCCGCCGGACCGGCCGAGTCCGCCGTGCCCGTCGAGCCCGCCGAACTGGCCGAATCGGCCGTATCCGCCGGACCGGCCGAGTCCGCCGTGCCCGTCGAGCCCGCCGAACTGGCCGAATCGGCCGTATCCGCCGGACCGGCCGAGTCCGCCGTGCCCGTCGAGCCCGCCGAACCGGCCGTATCCGCCGAACCGGCCGGGAAGGATCCCCGATGACGACCACCGTAGAGACGGCCGGCCCAGCGGCCGGCCCCTCGCAGATCGACCTGCTGCTCGCCGAGAGCGACGCGGGCAGCCCGCCGGCCGGGATCCTCGACGAGGGCGCGAAGAGGGAGATCCGCCGGGCGGCGATCGCCGCCGTCTGCGTGCCCGGATACCAGGTCCCCTTCGGCTCCCGGGAGATGCCGGTCGCGCGGGGCTGGGGCTCGGGCGGGCTCCAGGTCACCCTTGCCGTGATCGGCGCGGACGACACCGTGAAGGTGATCGACCAGGGCGACGACGCCGGGGTCAACGCGACCAACCTGCGCAGGATGATCGCGGGGACCACGGGCGCCGAGGAGTCCACCGACACCCGCGAGGCCACCGTCGTGCAGACCCGGCACCGGGTCCCGGAGGAGGCCATGGGCGCCCACCACGTGCTCGTCTACCAGGTTCCCGTCCCGGAACCGCTGCGCGGCGTCCAGAAGTCCGTGGCCGAGTGCGACAGGATGCACGCCGAGGACGACTACTCCGCGATGTGGGTGAGCCTCTACGAGGACATCGTGCGCAACGGCATGATCACCGCCAGCACCGGATACCCCGTCCTGGTCGGCGGCCGGTACGTGATGGCGACCAGCCCGATCCCCAGGTGGGACGTGCCGCGGCTGCACGAGGCGGAGCACCTCAACCTCTTCGGCGCGGGCCGCGAGAAGCGGATCTACGCGGTGCCCCCGCACACCGACGTCCGGCCGCTCACCTTCGACGACGTTCCCTTCGAGGTGGAGCACGCGCCCGGCGCGCGGTGCAGGTACTGCGGCAGCGACGACGTCTACCTCGTGGACGCCGGTACCAGCGGCGACTACGCGTGCAGCGACACGGAGTGGTGCGCGCGGGTGCGGGCCGGGGACGCCGACGTCGCCGGACACCGCCGGCACTCCCCCCTGCACCTGCTGCCCGACCGGTCGGCCCGCCCGCTCCTCGCCGACCCGCTCGGCCACGAGATCACCAGGCCCGCGGTGCCCCGCGAGATCGTCGCGGACGGACCGGAGTGGGCCCTGCGGGTCGACGGCATCGGGAAGGTGCACGGCGCGGGCGGCGCGGCGGCCGTCCCCGGCACCGGGCCCGAGCACGGCACCGCCGTCAGCCCCGCCACCGGAGCGGTGGTGGCCGCCTGGGACGTCTCCTTCGACGTGGCGCCCGGCGAGGCGCTGGGCCTGATCGGCGAGTCCGGCTCCGGCAAGTCCACGGTGCTGCGCTGCGTGGTCGGCGAGGAGCCGGCCACCGCCGGAACGGTGCGGCTGGCCGCCGCCGGGCGGGGCGCCACCGACATCCTCGGCCTGCCGGACGCCGACCGGCGAAGGCTGCGGATCGACTCGATGGCCGTGGTCTACCAGGACCCGGCGGCGGGCCTCGACCTGCGCGTGAGCGCCGGCGGCAACATCGCGGAGCGGCTGACCGCGGCCGGCTGGCGCGGCTACCGCGACATCCGCCGCCGGGCCGCGGAACTGCTGGACCGGGTCGAGGTGCCGCTGTCGCGGATGGACGACCCGGTGCACACGTTCTCGGGCGGCATGCGGCAGCGGGTGCAGATCGCCAAGGCCCTGGCCACCGAGCCCCCGGTGCTGCTGCTCGACGAGCCCACCACGGGCCTCGACGCCTCCGTGGCCGCCGGCGTGCTCGACCTGCTCCGCGGGCTGCTCTCCGAGCGCGACATCGCGGCCGTCGTGGTCAGCCACGACTTCTCTGTCATCGAGGCGCTCACCGACCGCACGCTCGTCATGCAGCTCGGCCGGGTGGTCGAACGCGGCCTGACCGACCAGCTCTTCCACGACCCGCACCACCCCTACACCCAGCGGCTGGTAGCCGCGGCCCGGAGGTGAGCCCCGTGAACGGCCCTGTGTACGCCGGCCAACCGCTCACCGCGCCCGCCGGCGCCGGGGGCGACGCCCCGGTCCTGTCGGTGCGCGCGCTGCGGAAGTCCTTCACCCTGCACAGCATCGACGGGCGCACGGTGCCGTCGCTGAACGGCGTCGACCTTGACGTCCGGGCGGGGGAGCACGTGGCCCTCGCCGGCCCGAGCGGGGCGGGCAAGTCCTCGCTGCTCCGCTGCGTGTACCGCACCTACCTGCCCGACGCGGGCTCGGTGCTGCTGCGCACCGCCGCCGGCCCCGTGGAGCTCACGGAACTGGCCGACCGTGCCATGGCCCGGCTGCGCGGGCGCGAGTTCGGCTACGTCTCGCAGTTCCTCACCGCGCCGCCGCGCACCGGTCCGCTGGAGGTGGTCGCGGCCGTCGCCAGGCGGCGCGGGCTCGACCGCGCGGAGGCGCGGGAGGCCGCCGCACGGGCGCTGCGCCGCCTCAACCTGGACGAGGCGCTGTGGGACGTCGACTGCGGGGTGCTCTCCGGCGGCGAGCGCCAGCGCGTGAACCTCGCGGCCGGAACCGTCCGTCCGCCGCGGCTCCTGCTGCTCGACGAGCCGGTCTCCGCGCTGGACCCGGCGAACCGCGAGGCGGCGATCGACCTGGTCGGCGAGCTGGCCGCGCAGGGGGTCGCGGTCCTCGCCGTCTTCCACGACATGGACGCCATCCGCCGGCTGGCGTCCCGGGTGGTGTACGTGCGGGAGGGCCGGATCGTCCGGCAGGGCGCTCCCGCGGAGATCCTGGAGGAAGCGGTATGAGTACGCCGTTGGCCGAGCCGTCCCAGCGGGCCTGGGGGCTCGGAACCCCGCCGGACGACTACGTGCTCGGGCACGTGCGCGCGGTGCTCGACGACCGGGTGGTGGACGACGCGCTGATCGCCGTCAGGAGCGGCCTGATCACCGCGGTGGAGCCGCACCCGGCCGGTGTCGAGGCGGACGTGGACGGGCAGGGGCTGCTCTGCCTGCCGGGCCTGGTGGACGTGCACAGCGACGGCCTGGAGCGGGAGAAGCTGCCGCGCCCGGGCGCCGAACTGCCCGTCGAGTTCGCCCTCCTGTCCTTCGAGGGCAAGCTGCGCGCGGCCGGCGTGACGACGGTGTTCCACGGCGCGGCCTTCGAGCAGAGCCACGGCCGCGGGGTCGAGCGCGACGTGGAGACCGCCGAGCAGATCTGCGCGGTCGTCGAGGGCCGCACCGACGGCCTGGTGGACCACCGGATCCTGCACCGCCTCGACGTGCGCTCCCCGGAGGGCCTCGCCGCCCTGCGCCGCAGGATCGAGGCGGTGGACGGCACCGCTCTGGTGTCGCACGAGGACCACACCCCCGGTCAGGGCCAGTACGCCGACCGCGGCTACTACGAGCGGTACCTGGTGGGGACCCGGGGCATGTCGCCCGAGGAGGCCCGCCTGCACGTCGACCAGCTCATCGTGGACCGCGACGGGCGGCTGGACGTGCGCGAGGAGGCGTTCGGCTGGCTCGGCGTCCAGGCCGGGGCCGGCCGCCTGCGGCTGATGGGTCACGACCCCAGCTCGGCCGGGGAGATCGAGGCCCTGCGGGCGCGCGGCGGCCAGGTGGCCGAGTTCCCCACCACCCTGGCCGCCGCCGAGGCCGCGCGGGAGCACGGCATGCCCACCGTGATGGGCGCCCCGAACGTCCTGCGCGGCAACTCCCACAACGGCAACGCCTCCGGCCGCGAGCTGGTCTCCCGGGGCCTGGTCACCGCGCTGGCCTCGGACTACCTGCCGTCGGGGCTGCTGGCGGCGGCCCTGCTGCTCGCCGAGGAGGGGTTGGCCACCCTGCCGGCCGCGATCGGCCTGGTGACCAGGGGCGCGGCGGACGTGGCCGGGCTGGCGGACCGCGGCCGGCTCGCCCCGGGGCAGCGGGCCGACCTGGTCCTCGCGAGCCCCGGCCGCCCCTGGCCCGTCGTCGCCGCGGTACTGCGGGCCCGTTCCGTGATTTCCGAGACCTCCGAGAGTGAGAGCGCATGAGCACCAAGATCCTGTGGCCGGTGCCCGCACCGGTGCTGCCCCCCGGCGTCCACCCGGCGCTGGCCGCGGCGACGGAGGCGGCCGTCTCCGCCTTCCGCACCGCGCGCGAACGCTACGACCGCGCCGAACTGGCCGAGAAGACCCAGATGGGGGCTGACGGCACGCCCACGATGCGGCTGGACATCCTCGTGGACACCGCCATCGCCGAGGTCGTCGACGCGCACGGCATCAACCTGCTCAGCGAGGAGCTGGGCAGCATCGACAACGGCTCCGCGGTCACGCTCGTCACCGACCCGGTCGACGGCACGGCGAACGCGGCGGCGGGGGTGCCGCTCTCCGCCTTCGCGGGCGTCGTCGCCGTGGACGGCGTCCCCGTCGAGGCGCTCACCTGCTGGCTGGACACCGGCCGCTGCTGGCACACGGTGGCGGGGCAGCCGACCCCGTACCGCACCAGCGGGCGCCGGGAGCTGGACGGCGCCGCGGTGAGCCTGCTGCGGCCGCAGAAGCACATCGCGGACGCGTGGTGGCGGGTGGCCAAGCGGGCGGCACGGGTGCGGATCCTGTCCACCAGCTGCCTTGAGGCGGCGCTGGTGGCCGAGGGTTCGACGGACGCGTTCGCCGACGCCGGCTCCGACACCCACCGGATCGTCGACCTCGCCGCCGCCATGGTGACCGTGACCGCGGCGGGCGGGGCCGTGATCGACGTGCACGGCCGCCCGCTGGAGATCGACAACGACCTCACCCGGCGCTGGTCGGGCGTGGTCGCGGCGACCCCGCAGCTCGCCGAGGAACTCGCGGACGCCATCCGCGGATCGTCCGAGCACACACCTACGCAGGAGGAGACCGCATGACCCCGCTGACCGGTCCGCAGCTCACCGAACTGATCGACTCGCTCGCCGGCCTGCCCTACGGCGGAGAGGCGGTCGACCAGCGCACGCACGCGTTGCAGGCCGCGTGGTTCGCGGCCGACGCCGGCTCCGACGACGAACTCGTGGTGGCCGCGGCGCTGCACGACATCGGCAGGGCCAAGTCGGTCCGGGCGGAGTACCCGAACATGCCCCACGAGCTGGCCGGCGCCGCGTTCGCCAGGGACCGCGTCGGCGAGCGGGTGGCGTGGATCATCGCGCAGCACGTCCCGGCCAAGCGGTACCTGGTGGCCACGGACGCCGTCTACCACGACCTGCTCAGTCCCGTTTCGGTCGCGTCGCTGAAGCGGCAGGGCGGCCCGATGGACGAGCGGGAGGTGGCCGAGTTCGGCGCCCACCCGATGGCCGAGGACGCGGTGAAGCTGCGGCGGTGGGACGACGCGGCGAAGGACCCTGACGGGTCCGTGTTGCCGATTGCGGAGTTGGTGGCGGCACACGAGCGGGTCGTCGCCCGTGCGGCGGCGGGGGGCGACGCGGGCTGAGCGGGCGGGGGCGATCCCGAGCCCCCTGATCGGCCGCGTTCGCGGGCGGCTCGCTGCGGCCGTTCGCGAACGGGGCCGCCTCCTGTCGCCGCTGGCGGCCCCGCGGTTCGCCGTGGCCGTGGTCATGGGCACGACCGCGGGCCGGTTCCCCCCTCCTCGCCCGCCACGTCGGTAAGACGCTGCGCCGGAGCCACGCGGATGGTGGTGAGGCAATCGACGGCTCCGGATGGGCGGGGCCGGGGGCGGAGGGGAGTCGGGATGTCCCTGGACGGCAGGACGGCCCTGGTGACGGGCGCTGGTCGGGGTATCGGGCGGGCGATAGCCGTCCGGCTCGCGAGTGCGGGGGTCAGGTCCGTGCTCGTGGCGAGGACGGCGGACGACCTGGCCGTGACCGAGCGCTCGGTCCGCGAGGCGGGAGGGTCGGCTGTGGCCGTACCGGCCGACCTGTCCGATCCGGCAGCCGTGGCCGAGGTCGGCCGGCGCGCCGGCCGCGAGGTGGGACCCGTCGACATCCTCGTGAACAACGCGGGGACGGTGCGCCCGCTCGGCTCCAGCACGGGCATGGACGTCGGGGTCTGGGCCGCCGCCTTCGACGTCAACGTGTTCGCCGCGGCGGCCCTGGCCTTCGCTCTCGTCCCCGGGATGGTCGAGCGCGGCTGGGGGCGCGTCGTGAACGTGTCCAGCGGCATCGTCGCCAGGCCCGGGTCCATGGCGGGCGCCAACGCCTACGCCACGACCAAGGCGGCTCTGGAGGCGCACACCCTGAACCTCGCGGAGGAGGTGAGGGGCACGGGTGTGACCGTGAACGTGTACCGCCCCGGTTCCGTCGACACCGCCATGCAGGGGTGGATACGGGAGAACGGCAAAGGAAGCCTCAGCGCGGCCACCCACGCGCGCTTCGTGGACGCGTACGCGGCGCGCACCCTCCTCACACCGGAGGAATCGGCCGCATCCCTGGTGGCACGGCTGGATCTCCCCGACACCGGCCAGGTCTGGAACGTCGCGGACCGGCGCGGACAGGGGACGAGCGGGGCGTAGGCGTGCCCGGCCGGTTCGGCGCGGCTCCATTCGTGGTGATCTCTCATGCGATCGGCTGCCCGGTGCGGATCTCCCCGGGCCCCCTCGCGCGATCCGTTCGACGATGGCCGGACCGCGGTGCGGGCCGGTGTCTCGGGGACGGGTCGGCGCCGTGGCCCGACGTCTGACTCCAGAAGGATCGGTGCAGGAAGCATGCCGAAGATCATCAGTAGAGTCCGGACCACCATGGCCGCCGCCGTGTGCGCGGCCGTGGTCGCCACCCCCGCCGTCGCTCATGAGGCCTCCCCGGCCGGGCCCGGACCCGCCCCCGGCGGGCCCGGCGCGGGCGGAGCCGCGTTCGTGCAGACGGACGACACCGGCGGCAACCAGATCGTGGCGTACCGGCGTGCCGAGGACGGTTCGCTGCGGCAGCGCGCGGTGTACGGCACCGGGGGGAGGGGCGGGATCCTCGGCGGGTCGGTCGTGGACCACCTCGCCTCGCAGGGCTCCCTCACCCATGACCCCGGTCACCATCTGCTCTTCGCGGTCAACGCGGGCAGCGACACGGTCACCGTCTTCTCCGTCGACGGCGACCGGCTGCGGCGCCGTCAGGTCATCTCCTCCGGCGGCACGTTCCCGGTCAGCGTCGCGGTCCACGGCGACCAGGTCTTCGTGCTCAACGCCCGCAAGGGCGGCTCCGTCCAGGGCTACCGCCTCAGCGGGAACCGGCTGGCGAGCGTCGCGTCGTGGCATCGCGAGCTGCACCTGGACACCGGCGCGGCCCCGGAGTTCACGCACACTCCCGCGCAGGTGGCCTTCACGCCCGACGGAAGGCGCCTGGTGGTCACCACGAAGGTGGGCGGGAGCAGCATCGAGGTCTTTCCGCTCGCGCGGTCCGGGGAGCCTTCCGCCCGCCCCGTGGTCAGCACCAGACCGGGTTCGGGGCCCTTCGGCCTCACGTTCGACCGCGAGGCGCGCCTGGTGGTCGCCGACACCGTGTTCAACACGGTGCCCACCTTCCGGCTGGACCGCCGGGGCCGGGCCGTCCTGGTCGACGAGGCCGCGACCGGCCAGCAGGCGACCTGCTGGATCGTGCGCGTCGGCAACCGCTTCTACGTGTCGAACGCGGGCAGCAACACCCTCTCCGGGTTCCAGCAGACGGCGGACGCGCGGCTCCGGCCGCTGGGCAACACCCCCACCGGGACGGGACCCGTCGACTCCGCCGTGTCGCCCGACGGCCGCTTCCTCTACGTGCAGACCGGCGGCGAGGGATCCGTGGACGTCTTCCGCGTGGGCGGCGACGGCACGCTCCACAAGGTCGAGACCCAGCCCGTCCCCGACGCCGTCGGCGGCGAGGGCATCGTCGTCCTCTGACGGCGGAGGTCCCTCGGACTTCGGAGCGTGGTCGCGGTGCCTGGTACCGGCCTGCATGGGCAGGGTCCTTCCCGGCACCGCGACCACGCTCCCGCGCGTGCGTGACCGCGACCACGCTCCCGCGCGTGCGTGAAGGCGTGGCCCGGATCGCGGCTCGCACCGGCTACTCCCTGATAATTTCAGAGAGTTGATTTCGGACCGGCTGTTAGCGATCTGAGACTTACATGACACACTCGTGCCGGTGACGGGTACTCAGGCCCCCTCGGGCCGGGCGCTCAGGAGGTGTGCTGTGGAGAAAGGCCGATCAGGCGGCGTGCCGGCGCCCACCCTGTGGGCGGTGACCGGTGCAGGCGATGCCGCGCCGGGTCGCCGGCGGGCCGACGGTAGATCCTGCTGACCTCGCACGAGGAGAGCGCGACTCTCCTGGACGAGAGGCGCAAGGAACACGCATGACCGTCCTCGCCGGCCGCGCACCGGCGTGTCACGACCGCACAGACTGAATTGGGGCCCCCACATGAGCAGCTCCCCCGCAGCGCGGGACATCGACACCAGCAGGCCGCACTCGGCCCGCATGTACGACTACTACCTGGGCGGCAAGGACAACTTCGACGTCGACAGGGAAGCGGCCGAGAAGGTCGTGGAGACCTGGCCGTCGATCATCACGACCGCCCGGCAGATCCGGGCCTTCATGCGCCGCTCCACCCGGGTCCTCGTCGGGGAGCACGGTATCCGGCAGTGGCTCGACATCGGCACCGGCATCCCGACCGAGCCCAACCTGCACCAGGTCGCCCAGGGCATCGCCCCGGAGGTCCGGGTGGTCTACGCCGATCACGACCCGCTGATCCTGAAGTACGCGCAGACCCTGATGCGCAGCACCAAGGAGGGCCGCACCGCCTACATACAGGCGGACGTCACCGACCCCGACGCGATCCTGAAGGCCCCGCAGCTGTCCCAGGTCCTCGACCTGTCCGAGCCCGTCGCGCTGGCCCTCAACGGCCTGCTGCACTTCATCCCCGACAGCCAGAAGCCGTACGAGATCGTGAACCACCTGATGGACGCCCTCCCCTCGGGCAGTTCCCTGTCCATCTCCCACGTCACCCCCGACTTCGACCCGGAGAGCTGGGAGAAGATCGTCAGGATCTACAACGACAGCGGGACGGCCGGCCGGGCCCGTCACAAGGACGAGGTCGCGCGGTTCTTCGACGGCCTCGACCTCATCGCGCCCGGCATCGAGGTGGCCCACCGCTGGCACCCGGAGGTCGAGGACGCCGAGGAGGGCGAGGACGGCGAGACCCCCACGGACGCCGAGGTCAGCGTCTGGGCCGGGGTCGGCATCAAGCGGTGATCGCCGGTCGGCACCAAGCGGTGACCGCCGCAGGGGCCCGCCCCGCCCTTGCCCGGTCCCTGCCTGGTACCGGCCTGCATAGGCAAGGTCCTCCCTGGCACCGCGTTCCGCGCGGCGCGAGTGTGAAGGCGTGGCCCGGATCGCCGGCCACCGGGCTCCTGCCGGGCCCGTGCCGCCACGTCACGGAGCGCGTCCCCCATGCGGATCGATGTCACCTTCCCCAGCGCCGGCCTGAAGATCGCCGGCCATCTGTACACCCCGGACGGCGCCGGGCCGCACCCGGCGGCCGGCGCGGGGCCGTATCCGGCGGTCGTCGTCGGCCACCCCGGAAGCGGCGTGAAGGAGCAGGCCGCCGGGCTCTACGCGCGGCGGCTGGCCGGGGAGGGGTTCCTCACCCTGGCGTTCGACGCCGCCTACCAGGGGGAGAGCGCGGGCGAGCCGCGCGGCCTGGAGGACCCGGCCCAGCGGGTCGAGGACCTGAAGGCCGCCGTCTCCTTCCTCACCACCCGTGAGGACGTCGACCCGGACCGGATCGGCGCGCTGGGCATCTGCGCCTCCGGCGGGTACGTCCTGGCCGCCGCCGCGACCGACCCCCGCATCAGGGCCGTGGGCACCGTCAGCGCCGCCGACATCGCCCGGCAGTTCCGCCTCGGCGCCGACGGCGCGCAGGCCCCCGCCGTCTTCCGGGGCATGCTCCAGGCGGCCGGCGCGGCGCGCACCGCCGAGGCCCGCGGCGAGGGCGTCCGGACCTTCCCGCTCTTCCCCGGCACCGAGGAGGAGGCACGCCAGGGTGGATCCCATGTCCTCGAAGGCTGGGAGTACTACCGCACCCCTCGTGCCGGGCACCCCCGCTCGGCCAAGGAGCTGACCTGGACCAGCGTCGACCGTATCGCCGGCTTCGACGCCTTCCGCTCCCTCGACCTGCTCGCGCCGCGCCCCGTGCGGATGATCGTCGGACGCGAGGCCGAGACCTCGTGGATGAGCGTGGAGGCGTTCCAGAAGGTGCCCGGCCCGAAGGACCTGCACTGGATCGAGGGCGCGACGCACGTCGACCTCTACGACAAGGAGGAGTACGTCACACCCGCGGTCGCCAAGCTGGCCGGTTTCTTCCGGGCCCACCTGGCCGAGGCCGCGTAGGCAGGGGCCGGACGGGACGGCGTCCGGGGGCCAGGACCAGCGGGAAATTGTTGACAAAGAGACATTCTGCTGGTCAGGCTGCTCCGCGTCGTCGTTCCCGTCCCGGAGGCCACCCGTGCTGCGAGCAAGAGCCGCCAGAGGTCTCGCCGCGCTGGCCGTGGCGGCGTTCGCCGCCACCGCCTGTGCCCCGGAGAACGGGACGGATCCGGCGGCGTCGGCGCGGGCGGGGAACCTCACCGACCTCGTCGACCCCTTCATCGGGACGCAGAACGCCGGCAACGCCTTCCCTGGGGCGGCCGTCCCCTTCGGCATGGTGCAGCTCTCGCCCGACACCGGCCACAACACCGGCTACGACTGGAACGGCAAGAGCATCCGGGGCTTCTCGGCCGTGCACCTGTCCGGCGTCGGCTGCGCCCTCGGGGGCGACCTGCCCGTGCTGCCGACCACGGGGGACATCACCAGCACCGACAACGCCGACTACGCCGCCGGCTTCAGCCACGACGACGAGTCCGCATCGCCTGGGGCATACAAGGTGAAAATGGGTGATTACGGTGGAATAACGGCGGAGCTCACCGCGACCCAGCACACCGGCCGCCAGCGCTACACCTTCCCGGCCACCGGCAAGGCCAACGTCATGCTCGACTCGGGGCAGGCCCTCCACTCGGTGGACAGCAGCTCCATACGCGTCCTCGACGACCGCACGGTGGAGGCCACCGTCACCGGCCACGGCTTCTGCGCACGGGGCAGCAACCCGTACACCGTCCACACCGTCACCCGCTTCGACCGCCCCTTCGCCTCGCACGGCACCTGGAGCGGTTCCACCGTGACAGGCGGCAGCGACTCCTCGGGGGGCGCCGGCAAGCGGGGGGCGTACGTGCGCTTCGACACCAGCAAGGGCGACCGCGACGTCGAGGCCACCACCGCGATCTCCTACGTGGACGCCGCCGGTGCCGAGCGGAACCTGCGGGCCGAGGGCGGCGGCAGCTTCGACCACGCCCGCGACGCCGCCCGCGCGGCCTGGGAGAAGCGTCTTGAGCAGGTGCGGGTCAGCGGGGGCGGCCAGGAGCGGCAGCGGGTGCTGTACTCCTCGCTCTACCGCGCGCTGCTCCACCCGAACATCGGCCAGGACGTGGACGGCCGCTACACCGGCTACGACGGCCGGGTCCACCGCGCCACGGACCACACCTACTACCAGAACTACTCGCTGTGGGACACCTACCGCACCCAGGCGCAACTGCTGGCGCTGCTGGCCCCGCGGGAGTCCCGTGACATGGCGCTGTCACTGCTGGACGTGAACGCCGAGGGCGGCTGGCTGCCCAAGTGGGGCTACGGACCCGTCGAGACCAACATCATGACGGGCGACCCGGTCACCCCCTTCCTCACCAACGCCTACCGGCAGGGCCTGCTGAAGGGGCACGAGGAGGAGGCGTACCAGGCCCTGAGGAAGCACGCCGACGGTGTGCCGCCCGCCGGCTCGCAGTTCGCGGGGCGGTCGGGCAACGAGCAGTACACCAAGGACGGTTACGTGCCGTTCGTGCCGGGCCGCACGAAGCTCAAGGGCGGCGACTCCGATCTCGAACACGGTGCGTCCGCCACCCTGGAGTACGCGCTCGCCGACGGTGCGCTCTCCGAGATGGCCGAGCGGCTCGGCCACCACGACGACGCCGCGCGCTACGCCAAGCGGTCGCGGAACTACCGCGGCATCTTCGACGCCTCCACCGGCTTCTTCCGGCCCCGGGGTGCCGACGGCGCGTTCACGGGACCGGCCGACCCGGCGCGGGCGGAGGGGTTCCACGAGGGCACGGCGTGGCAGTACCAGTGGCTGGTGCCGCAGGACGTGCCGGGCATGATGTCCCTGATCGGCGGCCGGGACGCCACCGAGAAGCGGCTCGACTCCTTCTTCGCGTACGACCGGCTGGTGAAGGATCCGGACGCCACGGCCCGCAAGGTCTGGGTGAACGGCCCGTACGACTACGACAACGCCGACAAGTACAACCCCCAGAACGAGCCCGACCTGATCGCGCCGTACACCTACCTGTCGGTGGGCGCGCCGTGGAAGACCACGGACGTCGTGCACGCGGCCCTCGGCCTGTTCACGGGCGGCCCGGACGGCGTCACGGGCAACGACGACCTGGGCACCATGTCGTCGTGGATGGTGCTCTCCTCGCTCGGCATCTTCCCGGTGTTCCCCGGAACGGACACCTGGGGCCTGTCCACGCCCGTCTTCGACCGCGTGGACCTGACGCTGGACCGCGCGTACTACCCGCGGGGCGGCCTCACCATCACCGCGAAGGGCACGAGCGGCACCGACCGCTACACCCAGTCGGCGTCGCTCGGCGGCAAGGACCTGTCCCGCACCTGGATCAGCACGGACGACCTGCGCACGGCCGGCTCGCTGTCGTTCACCGTGGGCCCGCGGCCGTCCGGCTGGGGCACCGGTGCGGGCGCCGCGCCGCCGCCCAGCCCGGCCGGCTGCCCGGCGCCCGGTGGCGGGAAGGGGCCGGGCGCCGGGGGCTGAGGGCGCCGGGGGCGCGGAGGCCGTCGGCCGGACGCGCCGGGACCGTTGGCCGGACGCGCCAAGGTCGTTGGCGGAGATGCCGTTGGCCGGACGCGCCAAGGTCGTTGGCGGAGATGCCGTCGGCCGGACGCGCCGACGCCGTGAACGCCCCGCCGGTCCCCGCCGCCGGCCGTCGCCGGTCTTGTCACCTGTTGTCCTGTCCATGACTATGGGCGGCCGAAGTGCCCTTCGCCGCAGTCACGGAAAGGACCCCGCATGTCCGATCCCCAGCGCGCCACCCGAAGAGCCGTGCTGTCGACCGCCGCCGCGGTCGCGGCCGGGGTGCCCCTCGCCGCGGGTGCCGCGCCCGCCGCCGCTGCCGCGCCGCCCACCGCGGACGGGACCGCCACCCCGGACCGGGCCCCCACCGCGCAGCGCCCCGACCGGGAACTGCGCGGCCTGCTCGACGAGATCGACCCGGACAGGATCGAGGCCACCGTCCGGCGCCTCGCCGCCTTCGGCACCCGCCACACCCTCTCCACCCAGGACGACCCGGACCGCGGCATCGGCGCCGCGCGCGACTGGATCCACGCGGAGATGAGCCGGTACGCGGCGGCCTCCGGCGGCCGGATGACCGTCGAGCTCCAGTCGTACGTGCAGGAGCCCGCCTCCCGCATCCCCACCGCGACCCGCATCACCAACGTCGTCGCCACCCTGCGCGGCGCCACCGCCCCCGACCGGATCCACGTGGTCTCCGGCCACTACGACTCCCGGTGCACGGACGTCATGGACGGCACCAGCGACGCGCCCGGCGCCGACGACGACGCCTCCGGGGTCGCGGTCGTCATCGAACTCGCCCGGATCATGTCCCGCCGGCGCCCCGCCGCCACCCTCGTCTTCGCCGCCGTCGCGGGCGAGGAGCAGGGCCTGTACGGCGCCACGCACCTGGCCGAGTCGTACCGGGCCGCGGGTGCGGACGTCCAGGCGATGTTCACCAACGACATCGTCGGCAGCCCGCGCGCCGACGACGGCACCCGCGACCCGCACACGGTGCGGCTGTTCGCGGAGGGCGTGCCCACCTCGGAGACACCGGCGCAGGCTCAGGTCCGGCTCTCGGTGGGCGGCGAGAACGACTCGCCCACGCGCCAGCTCGCCCGGTTCGTCCGCGACGTCGCGGACAACGACGCCACCGGCATGAACGTCCGCGTGGTCTACCGCCGGGACCGCTACCTGCGCGGCGGGGACCACATCCCGTTCCTCGAACGCGCCTACCCCGCGGCCCGCTTCACCGAGCCCGCGGAGGACTTCGCCCACCAGCACCAGGACGTACGCGTCGAGAACGGCAAGCAGTACGGGGACCTGCCCGAGTTCTGCGACTTCGGCTACATCGCGTGCGTGGCACGGGTCAACGGCGCGGCGTTGTGGAGCCTCGCGCAGGCGCCCGGCACCCCGCGCGGCGCGAAGATCGTCACCAGCAACCTGACCAACGACACCGAACTGGTCTGGGAGCCGGGCACGGAGGACGACCTCGCCGGGTACGAGGTCGTGTGGCGCGAGACGACGGCGCCGGAGTGGACCCATGTCATCGACGTCGGCCGGGTGACCTCGTACACGGTGGACCTCTCCAAGGACAACGTGTTCTTCGGCATCCGCGCCGTGGGCCGCGGCGGGCACCGCAGCCCCGTGGCCTCCCCGGCCCCCGGCAGCTGACCACCGGCCCCCCGCGCCCCCGGCCTGGGGCGCGGGGGCCGCGAACCCGGGCGAGTTGGCCTGTGGTTGGGTCGAGGTTATGCAAGACGCCATATGCACGTGGTCGGGAATTCGCCCCTCCGTCGCTGGGCCGTCCCACGGAAATAGGACGGTCCAGGCATGGTGATGGACTCGGCCGGCGGTGCGCGAGAGCGTCGTTCGGTGAAGCGGTTCCCCGTGCGCACGGTCGTGTGCGTGATCGTCCTCGTGGCGTTCGCGCTCTGGGTGGTCCAGAACCACCACACCGTCCAGCAGGGCTTCGAGCGCGTCCTGGGTGCCGAGCCCTCGTGGCTGGCGGTGGCCTGTGCGACGACGGTGCTGACGTGGGTGGCCGCGGCGTGCGCCCGGCAGGGTTCGGTGGTGGAGCAACTGCCGCCGGTGCGGCTGCTGGCGACGCAGTTCGCGGCCGGCTCGGCCAACCACATCCTGCCCTCGGGCTTCGGCGCCGGCGCCGTGAACCTCCGGTTCATGACGGTGTGCGGCATACCGCTGGCACGCTCGTCGGCGGCGCTGGCGCTCTACCTGCTCGCGGAGTCCGTCGGGCGGGTCACGCTGCTGGTGGTGCTGTTCGCGGTGTTCCCGCACGCGCTGCCGCTCGCGCAACTGCTGCCGGACGGCGTGGGGCTGCCGCTGAGCGTCGGCGCGGGGGTGCTGGCGCTTGCCGTGGTCCTGGCGCTGGTGTGCGTACGACGGTTGCGCGAGATCATGGCGAAGTTCCTCCGCACGGCGCTGAGCGAGGCGCGCTCGCTGCACGCGCGCCCCTCGCGGGTGCTCGCGCTGTGGGGCGGCTCGCTGGCGTTCCCCGCCCTCCAGGCGGCGGGCCTGGTGGCGGTGGGCATGTCGCTGCACGTGCCCGTGGAGCCGATGTACCTGGTGGTGGGCTACCTCGCGGCGACCGTCGCGGTGGCCCTGGTGCCCACGCCGGGCGGCGTCGGCTCCGTGGACGCGGCCCTCGTCGTCGTCCTGATCACCGCGGGCGCGCCCCCGGCCACGGCCACGGCGGTGGTGCTGGCCTTCCGCCTCATATCGGCGTGGCTGCCGCTGCTGCCGGGGGTGGTGACGCTGGGGATGCTGGTGCGGTACAAGGTGCTGTGAGGTCCGCGGAGGTTCGCGCCCCCGCCCGTCGCGCGGGCGCCGTTTGCTCACCGCCCCCCAGGGCATAGCCTGCGACGGGGTGCAGGGGTGCCCCCGGACAACCGCACAAGGGGGAGGACCCATGCCGTGGTGGGCACTGGTTCCGGTCGTCTCGATGATCACCGGGCCCGTGGCGCTGTACGTCATGACCCGGGGCAAGCACCGCAAGCAGGGTGCGGACGAGCGCTACGAGGAGCTTTCCCGGAAGTACACCGAGCTGCTGGAGGAGTCCACGTCCGGCGAGCTGCCCAACGGCCGTGAGCGCTACCCGGAGAACGGCTGAGGCCTCCTTTCCGGGCGCGACCTCGATTGTTCTCGCCACTGGCTGGAATTCCCCTACGTGCTCGGTTCACCGAACCGTCGAACAGTGTTTCCGGAAAAGCACATCGGCCCCGTAAGTGTCCCTTCGGACAGATCGGGGCGTCCGGCACGCCGACCATCGGTGGTCACGGAGGCCGGGCCGTCTGCTCGATTCATCCGGAACCACTCCCAGTAGGGGAACTGATGCGCGCGAAAACCAAGATTGCCGCCGGAGCCGCCGCCTCGCTCGCCGCGGCGACGCTCGCCCTGGTCACCGTCCTCGGCTCCGCCCAGGCCTCCGCGCCCGCGGGGCACACCGCGGCCGGCGCCGCCGCGCCGCCGGTGCTGACGGCGACCCTGGACAGGACCTTCGACACCTTCGACGCCAACCAGGGCGTCGCCGTCGACAAGAACTACTTCTACGCCGTCAACAACCGCACCATCACCAAGCACGACAAGGCCACGGGCAAGCCGCTCCTGCAGTTCGTCGGTGACGACGACGGCCCGATCATCCACATGGACAGCGCGACCGTGGTGGGCGACAAGCTGTACGCGGCGACGTCCAACTACGACACCACCCCGGAGAAGAGCTCCGTCGAGGTGTTCGACACCAGGACGATGAAGCACACCGGCACCTTCAGCTTCGGCATCTACCGCGGCTCCCTGACCTGGCTGGACCGGCACGACGGCGCCTGGTACGCCGCCTTCGCCAACTACGACGAGATCCCGGACGGGACGACCGAGCCGTACGGCAAGACGGACAACACCCAGATCGTGAAGCTGGACGATCACTTCCAGGTCGTCGAGTCCTGGACCGTGCCGCAGGCGATCCTCGACAAGGTCAGGCCGATGAGCAACTCCGGTGGCTCGTGGGGCCCCGACGGGCGGCTCTGGCTCACCGGGCACGACTTCGGCGAGGCCTACGTGATGAACCTCCCCTCCGAGGGCTCCGACCTCCAGTGGGTGGCGACCGTCACCCTCCCGAACGTCGAGGGCCAGGCCATCGCCTGGGACCGGTCGACCAAGGACCCCGAGCTGTGGACGATCAAGCGCTCGACCAAGCAGGTGCTGACGTTCAAGGCGCCCTACAAGTCCATCAGCGACCCCACCGGCCGGCAGTGGAAGGTCGTCGGCCCCGGCGACTTCCAGCAGTGAGCGCGGCCGGCCCGGGGCGGTGAAGCCTGCCGCCCCGGGCCGGTGCGGTGAGGTGCGGTGTCCGCGGCGTGCTACCCCGGTACGCCCCCGGCCCCCCGGTACGCGGCGAGCAGGTCGCGCGTGAGCTGGGCGACCACCTGAGGCACCTGGGCGCGTACGTAGTGGTGGCCTCCGGGGTAGAGGTGCACCCGGGCGCCGGAGGTCGTGCAGGCGTCCCACTCCTTCAGCGAGCCGGGGTCCACGATCGGGTCGTCACGCCCGCCGAAGACGCTCAGCGGCGCGCGCAGCGGCGCGAGGTGCTTCGGGGCGTGTTGCAGCAGTGCCACCGCGTCCGCCAGGAACGGTGTGTAGACGACCCGTGTGACCGCGACCGCGTCGTCCTCCGGCTGCTCCCAGCCCATGATCTCGGTGATCGCGGAGATTCCGGAGCCCAGGTTGCGCGCGATGTAGTCGCCGAGGCCCTCGCGCTCGGCGGCGGAACGGCGGACACCGCGAGCAGGTCCGGCTCGGCGCCCCACACGGACCGCAGCCGGTCCGTGGCCTCGTGGGCGAGGAGCGCGCCGAAGCTGTGCCCGAAGACGGCGTGGAAGCCGTCGGCGGGCGGCCGGCTTCGGAGGTCCCCGGCGATGGCCTTCGCGATGCTCTCGGCGGCCCAGCCGATGTCCGTGATGGACGGCTCCCCTGAGCGGGCACCGCGGCCGGGCAGGTCGACGGCCACCAGGTCGAAGAGGTCGGACAGCTCGCCGAGCCACGGCCGGTAGAAGCTCGACCCGACGCCGGAGGGCGGCACGCAGTAGAGCCGTATCCGCGCGGCTTCCCGGTCGGTGAGGCGGGCGAGTTCCACGGCGGGAAACGGTGCGTTCGTGCTCGTGGCGGTGGGAAGCGGCGCGTTCGTGCTCATGCGGACCGCCTGACGCGTCCGAGGATGCGCGGGGCGAGCTGCCGGACGCTGCCCGCGGTGGCCAGTTCCATCGCGGGGACGACGCAGTCGAGCCTGCGTTGCAGCAGCGAGCTGAGCTCGGCCGCCATCAGCGACTCCAGGCCGAGCTGGTCCAGCCGGGCGTCCGGATCGATCCGCCCCGGCGGCGTCTGGAGCACGGTGGCCAGCGCGGCGACGAGCGCGTCGGTGACCAGGGACAGCGCCTCCGGTTCCGTCGCCGAGCGCACCCGCTCCCGGAGGTTCCCGGCGGCCTCGTCCGGGCCGGTGCCGGGCGGGGGCAGCACGTCGGCGAAGCGCGGTGCGGAGACGGTGGCCAGGAGCTTCGCCGTCTGCGCCCAGTCGGTGTTCCCGACCATGACGACGTCCGCGTCCGGATCTCCGATCAGGTCCCCGAGGATCCGGGTGCCGGAGGCGGAGTCGAGCTCGCCGAAGCCGGCCCGCCTCATCGTCTCGGCCATGCCGGCCCGGTCGGAGTATCCGGTGTCGGAGATGGCGCACCACTCGACGGCCAGAGCGGGCAGCCCCGCGGCGCGCCGCCGCCGGATCACCGCCTCGCCCGCCAGGTTGCCCGCGGCGTAGGTGCTCTGCCGCAGGTTGCCGGCGAGGGCGGCGAGGGCGGCGATGGAGCTGTAGAAGACGAAGAAGTCCAGCGGTAGGTCCCGGGTGAACTCGTCGAGGTTCATCATCCCGCCGAGTTTCGGGCTCACCACCGCGCGGGTCCGCTCGTCGTCGAGCTCCACGGCGGGTACGTCGTCGAGCACCATCGCGGAGTTGACGACCCCGCGCAGCGGGTGGCCGGTGGCCGCGATGGCGTCCAGCAGCTCGCGGGTGGCCGCGCGGTCGGTCACGTCGGTGGCGTAGGCGGTCGCGCTCGCCCCTTCCTCGGCCACGAGGTCGAGCACGGCGCGGGCCTCCGGGTGGGCGGCGCCGCTGCGTGAGGCCAGCACGAGATGCCGCGCCCCGCGCCGGGCCAGCCAGGCGGCGGTGGCCGCCCCGAAGCCGCCGAGCCCCCCGATGACGAGGTAGGTGCCCTCCGGATCCAGGGCGGGGCGCCGCGGCACGTGCACGGGGACCGGCTCCGCGGGATCCAGCGTGATCACGATCTTCCCGATGTGCCGGGAGTCGCGCAGCAGCGCCATGGCCTCGGCGATCTGGTCCGGCGGGTAGGTCACGTGCGGCAGCGGGCGGTACACCCCGGCGGCGACGCGCTCGGCCAGCTCGCCGATCATCTGCCCGGCGAGCCGGCCGCCGTTCTGCAGCAGGCTGGTGATGTCCACCCGAAGAAGGCGAGATCGCGGGAGAACGGCCGCAGCCCCAGGGGGCTGTCGGCGAGGATGTCGCGCTTGCCGAGCTCCACGAACCTGCCGTGCGGGCGCAGCAGTTCCACCCCGCGGCCCAGCGCCTGGCCGGCGACGGAGTTCAGCACCACGTCCACCCCGCGGCTCTCGGTGATCTCCAGGACCTCGTCGGAGAAGGCGAGGCTCCGCGAGTCCAGCACGTGCCGGCAGCCGAGCAGCCGCAGCAACTGCCGTTTGGCCGGGCTGCCCGCGGTCGCGATGACGGTGGCCCCGACGTGTTCCGCGTACCGCAGCGCCGCGATGCCGCGGGACGCCGGACGCAGCTCGACATCGGGCCGGACGTGAGGCTGGACCAGCGCTGGAACGTCCGGGGACAGCTCCTCGGCCAGTCGATGTTCGGCGATACGCAGGGCGCGGATTCGAGTCAATCCGGTGATGCGCAGGCTACGAACCGGCTTCTCCAGCACCGTACGTTCACCTACCGGGCAAGCGGGCATGTCGCCGAAATACGGGATCTGGCATCAGGAACCCGCACATACGAGCTGGACGCCATGGGGCGGGTCACGGGCGTTCGTGCTTTCGGATGGCGCGAGGAGTACGCCTACGACGGCTCCGGAAACGTCACGGAGGCCGAAGCCCCGGCCCACCGTTCCCCGGGCACCCGTGACTTCGCGGGGCTCATGCTGCGGCGCGCGGGCCGCACCTCGTACGCGTACGACGGACAGGGCCGTCTGATCCGCAAGACCCGCAAACTACTCAACGGCAAGCGGAAGACCTGGACCTACGCCTGGAACGCGGAGGACCGGCTGACCGAGGTGACGACGCCGGACGAGGACCGATGGCTCTACCGGTACGACCCCATGGGCCGCCGGATATCCAAGCAACGTCTGACGCAAGAGGACGCCGTCGTCGAACACGTGGACTTCGTGTGGGACGACAACCGCATCGCCGAGCAGTGGTCGTCCGACGGCACCGTCACCACCTGGGAGTACGAACCGAGCGGGCACCGGGCCCTGGCGCAGATCGAGCACCGGCCGCTGATCCACATGCCCGGCGACAAGGGCTCCCTGCTCGCGAAGCTGGCCGAGGACACGTCTGCCGATCACCGCACCCGCTTCTACGCCGTCGTGACGGACACCGTGGGAACACCGACCGAGCCCGTGGCTCCGGACGGAGAGGTGGCCACAATGCATCTCGGCGCGGGATGAGTGCATCACTGCCTTGGTGGGTGACGAATGTGCGTGCTTACTCGTCGTCACCCTTCAACGGGTGAGGGATGCCTCGGGGGGTGGCCGTGGGAGTCGTGTGGCCGGGGGTCAGGCGGCCCGGCTTCGCGCCTGGCGGGAGCGCCAGGCCAGCAGGCCGGCCTGGACGACGAAGAACGCGCCACCGGCCGCGGCGTAGTTGACCAGGGCGTCGAGCGACGGGGTGTCGCCGAGGGCCTGGACGTTGTAGAAGATGCCCACGAGGAAGGACAGGCCGCCCGCGATCAGCATCGGCCACTGCTTGCCCGTCTGAGGGCCCCGCCGCCGCAGGCCCACGGCCGCCTGGGCGGCTCCGGAGAGGATGGCCCAGGCGCCGAACACGTGCAGTACCGCTTCCGTTCCCGCCGTTCCCGCCAGGCCCACGCCGGCGGCCGCGACGGTGCTGAGCACACCGTTGAACAACGTCAGCCGGCGCTCGCCGCCGTTCGGGGAGCGCCGGAAGTCGATCAGGCCGGACACCGCGTCGATCAGCGGATAGACCACCAGCAGGGTGACCGCCACGGTGTCGAGGGAGGAGTGGGCGGCGGAGAACGCCGCGGCCCACGCCAGGGCCAGGACGCCTCGGCCCAGGTAGAGCCTCAGCAGGAAGGATCGTTCGGTGGTCGCGGGGGGTGTCGTCGCCGACGTCTGGAGGCCGGTGGTCATCGGGCTGCCCTTTCTGGGGTTGGTGGGTGGCGGTTCAGACCGCGACGGCCTTGACGGTGACCGGGATGTTGCCCCGGGTGGCCTTCGAGTAGGGGCAGATCCGGTGGGCGGCGGCGCCGAGTTCCGCGGCGGTGTCCTGGTCGACGCCGCCGAGTTCGAGGTCGAGGACGGCCGCGAGGCCGAACTCGCCCTCGTCGCCGTGCGCGAGGGTGACCTGGGCCGTGACGGCCGTGCTGGTCGGCCTGACCTTCCGGGCCGCGGCGGCGCGGCGTACGGCGCCCAGGAAACAGGCCCCCCATCCGGCCGCGAACAGCTGCTCGGGGTTGGTGGCGCCACCGGCGCCGCCCAGCTCCTTCGGGATGGACAGGGTGGTCTCCAGGGCGCCGTCCCCGGACCGGACCTGACCTCCGTTGCGGCCCTCGCCGGTCACGCCGACCACGGCGGTGTAGCTGGCTGCCATGGGCTGCTCTCCTCTCGTCTCATGAGTCGACCCGGTGACGAGACCTCATATCGTCACCGGTTCAAGTGGTGACGAGATAGTTTCAGGAGATGACGTCACCGGTCAAGGCGGTGACGTATATGCATGGGGAGGGCGTCGAACACACCTGGCGCCAAACGCACGGCGCGCCGGACGCTCGTAGACGGTGTCCCGCCCGAGCGCCCGGCGCGCCTCCCCCCTCCCGCGCCGCTACATCTGCATGCCGGACATCTCCGTGTCGGACATCCGCATCCCGGACATCCGCATCCCGGACATCCGCATGCCGGGCATCTTCATCCCGGGCATCTTCATCCCGGGCATCGCACCGGACATGGGCGACCCCGTCCCGATGGGCATGCCGAGCATGGCCATCTGCCGCTTCTGCACGTCGAGCACCGAGGCCGGCAGCACGATCAGCGGCCGCATCATGCCGTCGTCCTCGTGGTCGAGCAGGTGGCAGTGGTACATGAACCGGCCGGTCTGCTCGCCGAACCGGCCGCCCACCCGTACCAGCGAGTTCGGCGGCACCTGCACGACGTCCTTCCAACCGGACTCCTCCGGGGCGATGGGCAGGGCCGATCCGAGCGTGAGGGGGTCGCGGGTGCCCGCGGTCGCCGGATCGACGGTGCCGACGAGGGCGCTGCGCTTCAGGATCTGGAACTCGATCAGGTGGATGTGGATCGGGTGCGGAATGGGCGCGGCACCCGCGTTGAGGAACGTCCACACCTCGAAGCCGCCGGCCTTCACGTAGAAGCTGGCGCGGTCCTCGAAGTAGTTGGCCACCGAGCGGAAGGTCCGCGTCCGGCCGTCCTCGGTGAGCTGCACGATGCCCGGTCCGGGCTTGGTGCCGGGCGCGATCTCCTGGAGTTCCTGGAGGATCGGCATGCCGGTCTTGTCGACCACGAGGGTCACGAACCGCTCGACGGCCTCCGCGGGCACCTTCGCCGAGGTCAGCTGGGTGAAGTCCGCGGCGAGCTTCCTGGGCAGGCTGTACGAGGGGTGGCGGCGGGTGCCCACCCGGAACTGCATGACCTCGGGGCGGGCGAGGCCCGCGTCCGGGACGGGTACGCCGGGAGGGGCCCCGGCGGCGCTGTTGGCGAACCGCAGCCGCTTGCCGGCGAAGGCCGCGAAGTCGATGACCACGTCGACCCGTTCGGCGGGCATCATCGAGATCGTCTCGCCGGCGTCCTCCGGGCGGTCGAGCAGGCCGACGTCGGTGCCGATGATCTTGATGGCACCCTTGACCGGCTTTCCGCTCTCCTCGTCGACGAGCGCCAGGAGGTACTGGCGGGTGACGGAGTTGTTGACCATGCGGAACCGGTAGGCGCGCGCCTGAACGTCGAGGTAGGGCCAGACCACGCCGTTGACCATGGTGAAGGGGCCCTCGAAGGCGATGGAGGGCGGGTTGGCGTCGGGGCCGGCCGCCTCGCCCAGCGCGATCCGCTTGTTGAGTATCCGGCCTTCGAGCCGGCCCTCGGCGTCCGTCTCGAAGTTGATGTCGGCTATCGACAGGACGACCTCGTACGCGCCCTTGGGAAGGCCGAGACGGTCCTCGCCGGCGTCGCGGACGAGGTAGCTGCCCACGAGCCCGCTCAGGCAGTTGTGGCCGGTCACCGGCATGGCGTGATCATGGTAGAAGAGGTGCGCGGTCTTCTCGTTGAGGTACTCGGCGAGCTGGCTGGTGCCCGGGGTGATGGCGCCGTCCGCCTGGCCGTCGGAGATGGAGTGCTGGTGGCCGCCGTGCAGGTGGACCGAGGTCCACGGGGTCAGGGCGGTGAGGTCGGGCCGCAGCGGGGCGCCGCCCGAGCCGGGGGAGTTGTAGGGCCGGATGCCGGGCGGCGGGCCCTCGGGGGCGACGAAGACCGACTTCAGGGGGCTGGTGCCCGTCAGGCGGTTCGTCCAGGCGATGCGCACGGGCCTGCCCCGCTCGGTCTCGATCTGCGGCCCGGGGAAATGACCGGCGTAGGTCCACATCGGCACGGGCGGCAATTGCGAGTGCAGCCGCACGTTCTTGTTGACCATGTCGATCTCGGTCACGCCGGTCCGGTCCGGCCGCAACGTCGGGGGAATGCGCAGCTGGTCCCGGAAAGGGGTCAGCTCCTTGTACTGCGGGGTGGAGACACCGCCGAAATCCGATTCGCCGGCGCTCGCCGTGACCATTTCGGTCGCCTTGTAGACCGCGCCACCCGTGAGGCCGAAACCGGCGACGGTGCCGGTTGCCACGCTGAGAAAACTTCTCCTGCTGTGTCTGCCGGACATGGGACTTACTCCTTGGCTGCGCTTGTCGCACTGTGCTTGCGGCGCACCTCGTCCGTGCACCGCGGACCCGCTTCGGCAAGTCCGACAGGCACACGCGCCAGAGGTCGGCAATCGTTCAGATAAATCTCGACGAGCCTGTTGGCGGGGGTCCGGAACCGTCTTCGACGCGCTCCGGTCGAGCAGGGGTGGAGCGGTCGCCGCGGTGTGATGAAATGCCTCAGGCGCGGCGTCCCGACCCGGCGGAGGCGTGGCCCGGGTGCCGGGTGCGCCGGCGGGAGCGGGGCCGCCACCAGGCCCGTCGTCCCGTTCGGGGCCGGTGCCCGGCGCGGTCCTCGCCGCCGTTTGGGCGCGGCACGGGCGTTGGCGCCGCGCTCGACAGGCGGGCCGTGGGGTTTTCGCGGGCGCGCGGCGAAAAAATCCGAATTCCCGGTGAATTCATGGTGACAAGACGGTCGAGTGGAGCAACCGTTCCCTGCGGCCCCTGATCCAACGGGTGTCCCGTGCGGCCCCCGGAGGTGCGCACCGACGAACGTCACCGAACCGAAAAAAGGGGACCTCTTGGCTCAGGCCACCGTACGTCCAGTAAAGCGGACGTCACACTCCGAAACCGCGGCCGGCGGACCGGCGTGGCGGCTCGACATCCAGGGGTTGCGCGCGCTCGCGGTGTCGCTGGTCATTCTCTCGCATGCCGGTGTGCGCCATTTCAGAGGCGGTTACACAGGTGTCGACGTCTTCTTCGTGGTCTCGGGCTTCGTCATCACCTCGATGCTGGTGCGCGAAATATCGCTGGCCGGACGAATATCCATTCAGAAATTCTATGCACGCCGCGTGCTGCGCCTGCTTCCCGCCTCGACGGTCGTCGTCGCGGCCACGCTTGCGGGCTCTTATCTCTTTCTTTCGAAGATACGCTTCGTCGATTACGCCCTCGACGCGCTGACCAGCACGCTGTACTCCGTCAACTTCCGGCTGGCCCTGACCGGCACGGACTATCTGAACGAGAGCAGCCCGCCCTCGCCGTTCCAGCATTTCTGGTCGCTTGCGACCGAGGAGCAGTTCTACGTGGTGTGGCCGCTGCTCCTGCTGCTCAGCTGGAGGCTGGCCCGCCGCCGGCCGCGCCTGTTGCCGTTGCCGCTCGCGGTGCTCTGCCTCGCCTCGCTGGCGGTGTGCGTGGCCGTCACCGAGAAATCGCCGTCCTGGGCCTATTTCGGTTCGCACGCCCGCCTCTGGGAACTCGGCGCCGGCTCCCTCCTCGTGTTCTTCGCCGACCGCATCGGCCGGCTGCCCGGGGGGCTCAGGGCGGCCCTGTCGTGGACGGGGCTCGGGGGCATCCTGCTCGCGGGGCTCACGTTCGACAACGCGACACCCTTTCCCGGATACCACGCGCTCCTGCCGGTTCTCGGGACGCTCCTCGTGCTGGCCGGAGGCTGCCGTTCCACGCGGTTCGGCGCGGAACTGCTGCTCGGCAGGCGGCCGGTGACCTGGGTGGGCGGAGTCTCCTACAGCTGGTACCTGTGGCACTGGCCGCTGCTGGTCGTCATGCCCGCCGCGCTGGACAGGCCCCTGACGGCCCGGTTCGGACTCGCGCTCTGCGCGGTCGCGCTGCTGCTGGCGTGGCTGACGTTGCGGTTCGTGGAGAACCCCATGCGCTACCACACGGCGTTCAAGAGACGGCCGCGGCGCGCGCTGGCGCTGGGCCTCACCCTCACGACCGGTGGCGTGGTGGTCGCGCTGGTCGCCGCCGACTTCCCGCCCTCCATCAGCTCCGGAAAGTCCGCTCCGGTCCTCAGCGCGGAACTCGCGGACGCCGAGGACCCCGTGGCCCGTCTCGGCGAGTTCCTGGCGGCACCCGCCACCGCCGTGCCGAAGAACCTGACACCGGCGCTCACCGAGGTGAAGGCCACGGAGTCCGAGATCTACCGGGACGGGTGCCACGTGGACTACCAGAGCACGCAGGTGCGCCCCTGCGTCTACGGCGACCCCTCCGCGAAGCGGACCGTGGTGCTCTTCGGCGACTCCCACGCGGCCCAGTGGTTTCCCGGCCTGAACCTGCTGGCACGGGAGAGGCACTGGAGACTCGTCTCGCTGACGAAGGCGTCCTGCAAGGTGGCCGACGTGACCATCACGGTGCAGGGCAAGCCCTACTCCTCGTGCGACACATGGCGGGACAAGGCGCTGGACCGGATCGCCGAGATGCATCCCTCGCTGGTCATCGCGTCCTCGTCCGACGCGGGCGACCCCTCGCACCCGTCCGGCGACCTGGCCGCGCAGTGGACCGACGGTTTCGCGCACACGTTCCGGCGCCTGAACGCCGGCGCCGACCGGGTGGTCGCCCTGTTGGACACGCCCTGGCCCCACGGTGACGCCGTGGACTGCGCGGGCGAGCACCCCTTGGGGCTGGACGCCTGCGCGTCCGACGTACGCCGCGCGGTCAAGGACCCCCGGAAGGCGACGGAGATCCGTGCCGCGGCCCGGCGGACCGGAGTGTCGGTGATCGACCCCGTGCCCTGGCTGTGCGCGCCCGGGGGGAACTGCCCGGCGGTGGTGGGAAACACCCTCGTCTACCGCGACGACAGCCACATGTCCGAGGCGTACTCCGAGGCCCTGGCGCCTGTCCTGGACAAGGCGCTCGCGTCGGCGGGCCGTTAGGGAGGCACCCGTGCCGGCGGCCCGCCGGGGAGGGCGTTCGCGCCGTCCGGTGCGTCCGCGACCCGCGGACGCACCGGACGGCAGGGGGTAAGGCAGGCGGAGTCGGGTGCCCGTCAGGGCAGCGCCAGGGCGATCACCTGGGTGACCTCGTCCGAGGAGAAGTTGTCGTCGCTGACGAGGACGAGGGTCCGCTCACCGGTGGCGAGTCGCGGCCCCCATGTCATGCCCTCGACGTTGTCCACCGTGGACAGCGGGAGGTCGTCCAGGTCGACGAGCAGTTGCTTGCCCATCGGCCGGAGGGCGGCGGCCGACGCCAGCGAATCCCGGTTCTGGATCCGGGTGGCGCCCCGCGTGGTGGCGTCGAAGATCCGGATCCTGAAACCGGAGCCGGGCACGTACGTCCGCTCCATGACCAGGTACCGGTTCGCGTCACCCGGATACGCCAGGATCGAGGGGATCCCGGTGTCGGGGCTCCACGGGCTGTCCGGGTCGGGCTCGGCGAACAGCGGCTCCAGCGGGTAGGCGAACTGGCCCAGGACCGCGCCGGTGCGGCTCTGCTGCGTGACGCGGGCCAGCGAGCCGTGCTCGGTGGTGGACTCCGGGCCGTCCTGGAGCAGCGGTCCCTCGACCGCGCTGGTCAGCCGCGAGCCGTCCGGACTGAACGTGATCGCTTCCAGCGCCAGGTTCCGGCGCGGGCCGCGGTCGCCGGTGGTGATCCGGTAGTCCTCCGGCAGGGGCAGCGTGCCCATGTACTCGCCCTGGCGCCCGGCGACCTGGATGGAGGGCTGGATCACCGGATCCGGCGCGTCCTTGGTCTTCGGCCGGTTGCCCTCCTGGCTCCACCAGTAGCGGCAGGTCGCCGGGTCGACGCGGATGTCCTCGGGGTCGATCGCCTTGCCGTCGTTCAGCGTGGGCGGCGGGTACGTGGTCCCGTCCGGCTGCCGCAGCGCGTGCGTGCCGGTGAACCGGACGCCGTGCACGCCGTCGCCGTCGACGTCGATCCGCGCGGTGTAGAACCGCGCCGGCTGCTGGTACGAGCGGTCGTCGCTGATCAGTGCGTACTCGCCGGTGCAGGGGTCAAGGTCGATACCGGACAGGCCGCCCACGGTCGTCCCCTCGAAGGAGAGCCTGTGGGGCACGATCGACTCCCCGAGGAAGCGGACCGGAACGGTCTGGGCGTTCGCAGGCACACCCGCGAACGCGGCGGTCAGGGTCGCGGAGAGCACCGCCACCAGGGAGACCACCGTGCGTGATGGAGAAAGGCGCATGCGGGGAACTCTTCCGAAGGCCCCCCGCGCGCGCAGTCGCCCGATCGGGTACTCGGCCGGCGCGTGCCGGCACCTTGTCCGCGCAGGTCGGGGCGTTCGCTCCGGCTGGAGTCGCGATGCGGGTCCTCGCTGACCGGTGGGGCCTTCGTCGATCGGTGAGGTCTTCGCTGGCCGATGAGGTCTTCGCCGACCGGTGGAGCCCCAGCGGCCCCTGGGGTCACCGAGCACCTGTGAGGCCGATGATATTGCTTCACGGTACACGTAGATGCATAATGGGCCTATGCATAAGCGGGTTATGGATATCAAGGTGTCGCAGGAAGAGCTGATCGCCGCCGTGGAGCAGGTGGTCCGCTTCGTGCGCCAGAGCGCCACGGTCGGCGGCCTGAGCACGGCGGCCTCCAGCGCGCTGAACCGCCTGGGCCGCGAGGGTCCGCAGCGCCTGACCGAGCTGGCCCGCGCCGAGGGCGTCTCCCAGCCGAACATGACGCAACTCGTCACGCGCCTGGAGCGCGCGGGCCTGGTCGCGCGCGGTGCCGACAGCACCGACGGCCGGGGCGTGCTGGTGGAGGTGACCGAGACGGGTCTTGAGGTGGCCCGGCAGCGGCGCGCCGAACGGGCGGAGGCCCTCCAGCGGATCGTCGAGGAGCTGACCTGGCCGGAGCAGGACGCGGTGAGGATCGCGCTCCCGGCCCTCGCCCGCGTGATCCAGGACCAGCAGGCGCGCTCCTGACCTGCCTCCTGCCCGCCCCGGGGCCTTCCCCTCAGGGTCCCCAGGGCCCCCCAGAGCGCCCCCGGGAGGGCTCCTCCCTCTTCCTGCTTTCCCCTCGTTCGCACCACCATCGGAGAGAACCGCGCATGAGTGCACCGCACGAGAAGGCCCCCAGCCCCTTCAAGCAGCCGAAGGCCGTCTGGGCCGTGGCGTTCGCCTGTGTCATCTCGTTCATGGGCATCGGCCTGGTCGACCCGATCCTGCCGGCCCTGGCCAACAGCCTGCACGCCACGCCGAGCCAGGTCTCGCTGCTGTTCAGCAGCTACCTGATCGTGACCGCGGTCGCCATGCTGATCGTCGGCTGGGTCTCCAGCCGCATCGGCGCCAAGCGCACCCTGGTCATAGGCCTGGCCGTCATCGTCGTCTTCGCCGCGCTCGCCGGCACCAGCGGCTCCATCAACGGCATCGTCGGCTTCCGGGCCGGCTGGGGACTGGGCAACGCCCTGTTCATCGCCACGTCCCTGGCCGTCATCGTCGCCTCCGCCAGCGGCGGCTTCGCCGGGGCGATCATCCTGTACGAGACGGCGCTCGGCCTCGGCATCGCGGTGGGCCCGCTCCTCGGCGGCGAGCTGGGCAGCATCAGCTGGCGCGGCCCCTTCTTCGGCGTGGCCGTCCTCATGGCCATCGCCCTGGCCGCCACGATCGCCTTCGTCCCCTCCCTGCCCAGGCCGGCGCGCCCCACCTCACCCCTCGCGCCGCTCAAGGCGCTGCGCCACCGCGGCCTGCTGACCATGGGCATCATGGCCCTGCTCTACAACTGGGGCTTCTTCACCATGCTCGGCTACGCCCCGTACCCGATGGACCTGGACGCCCACAAGCTCGGGCTGGTCTTCACCGGCTGGGGGCTGCTGGTCGCGGTGTTCAGCGTCTTCGTCGCCCCGCGCGTGCAGGCCCGTTACGGCACCGCGCCCGTCCTCTACGCCAACCTGCTCTGCCTCGGCATCGTGATGGCCGCCATCGCGGCCGGCGTCGGCTCCCCGGCCGTGGTGATCGTGGCGGTCATCGTCAGCGGTGCCTTCATCGGCATCAACAACACCCTCACCACGCAGGCCGTCATGCTCGTCTCCCCGGTCGAGCGGCCCGTGGCGTCCTCCGCCTACGGTTTCGTGCGCTTCATCGGCGGCGGCCTGGCCCCGTATGTCGCCGGCAAGCTCGCCGACGCCACCGACCTGAGCGTCCCCTTCTACCTCGGCGCCGCCACCTTCCTCCTGGCCATCCCCGTCCTGGCCAGCGGCCACCGGCTGCTCGGCAGGGCCGAACGGCAGGCCGACGAGGGCGAGCCCGTCGGTCCCACCCTCACGCAGGTCGGCACCCCGGCGCCCGCCGGCCGGCCCCCGCTGATCGTGGCCGTCGCCGCCTATGACGACGCCGCCGCCGTCGTCGACGCCGCGGCCCTGCTCGCCCGTGACGCCGGAAGCCCCCTGGAGGTGGTCCACGTCCACCAGACCGCCGTGGTCGAGGAGCAGGCCGTCGACACCGAGACCTTCGACCAGGCCCGCGCCGCCGTCGCCGCCCACCTGGGCCGGCTCACCGCCCGCGGCATCACCGCCACCGGCCAGATACTGGGCAGCGTCGGCGACCATGCCGCCGCCGGCCGCGCCCTCGCCCAGCACGCCGCCGACGTCCAGGCCGCGACCGTCGCCATAGGCCGCTCCCCGCGGGGCCCCTTCGCGCAGTTCACCGACGGCAGCTTCACGACGGCACTCGCCCACGCGGCCCCCGGCACCGTCGTCCTCGTCGACCCGGACACCGAGCCCCGGCCCCTGACGGCGGCCACCCTGGCGCAGTTCCAGGACGGCTCGGCCTGAGCTGGTGCCGGTGCCGGTGCCGGTGCCGGAGGAGTGTTCGGCTACCTGGCGTCGCGTGCATCGCGCAGGCGGACCCGGTCCCCGGCCCGAGCCGGGCCGGGCCGGGCCGGGCGCCTGATCGAGCCGCCCATGCCGGATCCACCTAATCTGGGCGTATCGGGCCGATAATCCCCAGAAAGGGGCTGTCGTGGACCTCAAGCTCAACGACAAGGTCGCCGTCGTCACCGGAGCGAGCAAGGGCATGGGGCTCGCCATCGCCGAGGCGTTCGCCCGTGAAGGCGTACACGTCGTCGCCGGCAGCCGGAGCACCCCTCCCGAGCTGGAAGCGCTGCGGGAGAAGTACGGCCTGACGTCGGTCTCGGTCGACCTGTCCACCTCGGAGGGGCCCGACGAGCTCGTCCGGCACGCGGTGGACCAGTACGGCAGGCTCGACATCCTCGTCAACACGCTGGGTGCCGGAAGGCAGCGTTCGAGCTTCCTGGACGTCGACGACGCGGAGTGGCAGCGGATCATCAACATGAACCTCTTCAGCGCCGTCCGGACCACCCGTGCGGCGCTTCCCCGCATGCTGGACGCGGGCGAAGGGTGCGTCGTCAACCTCAACTCGATCAACGCGCACCTGCCCTACGTCATGGTCGTGGACTACTCCGCCGCCAAGGCCGCCCTCGGCAGCCTGACCAAGTCGCTGTCCGAGGAGTTCGCGCCGAGGGGCATCCGGGTCAACGCGATCTCCCCGGGGCCCGTCCGCACGCCCTTCTGGACCGCACCCGGCGGCTTCGCCGAGCTCACGGCGGCCCAGGCCGGCACCACCCCGCAGGAGGCCATCGACGTGGTCGTGCCGAAGAGCATGGGCATCTCCACCGGGCGGGTCACCGAACCCCACGAGGTCGCCGACCTGGCCCTCTTCCTCGCCTCCCCGCTCGCCGGCAACATCACGGGAGCCGAGTTCATCATCGACGGAGGCCAGGCCAAGATGATGTGATCCGCGGGGCCGCGCCCGCGCACCCCGCGGTTTCACATTCAGTACAGGATGCTCATTCCATCGGCAGGGAATCAGGGCGGAATCGGGGCGAGCGCATTTCTCAGAGGTGCCGCATCCGCGCCGCTATGCCGTGTCCGGCGCCCAGGTAGATCAGGGCGGGCAGCCCGTAATTGAGAAGGACCCGAAGCTGCTCTGTGTCCATGGTGAAAATATCCTGTGACCACCCGGCCAGCCAGTCCGCCACGCCCTTCACGAACTGCACGAAGACATTGGCCTGATTGGCGTCGAACATGTAGAGCACGATCCACAGGACCAGGAACGCGGCGGCGACGTCGGCGATCGAGTGGATGATCAGCGCGGTGCGCCGGACGCCGGAGCCGTCGCGCGGCCGGCGGGCGCGGCCGGCGGGCTCGTAGTCGGGGCTCGGAGCCTGGTAGGGGGGCGGTGCGGGCTGGTAGCCAGGGCCGGAGGACTGGTAGCCGGGGCCGGAGGACCGGTAGCCGTGGCCCGGAGGCTCCTGGCGGTAGGGAAAGGGATCGGTGTCGGTCATTACTGTCCCAATCTGGCGCTGAACGCGCCCTCGTTGAATGGACCGCGGTCGGCGCAGGTCCGTCCCCGCACGGGACCATTTCCCGCGCTGACCGCGGGAGCCGGGTATTCCCTCCTGACTGCGCCGCCCGATGGGAATTCGTTACATGGTCGCCACCGCGCCGCCCTTCAGTCGCAACGCACCTGTTCGGATCGGGTGGAAGAAGTGTGACCGGACGACGAACCCGCGCAATATGCGTACGCACTTCTGGTTGTCCTGCTGGGTGAATTGGCGATACGTCAGAAATAGCCGCCACATCCGGTGAACCGCGACGGTTTCCGACGCACACCCGCTGCTCCGCCCACCCGGCTGCTCCACCACCCCGCGACCCCCGCCACCCTCGCGACCCCCTCCGCCCCGGCCGTCCCGCTGCCTCGCCGGCCGCACGCATGTACGGTCCCGCCTGCGGCCTTGCGTGCGCGGGGAGTTGGCGCCACCGTGGTCGGGGTCGGGCCGGCACGCCGACCGGCCCGCTCCGTTCGGTGACGGGAGTCAGCGTGAGCGCGTTTCCTGTTCTGCCCCATGGACTGCACGGCGACGGCCCCCACAAGGTGATCGCGGTGCACGGCTGGCTGGCCGACCGCTCCGCGTACGACCCGGTGCTGAAGGACCTCGACCTCGACGCGTTCCAGTACGCGGTGGTGGACCTGCGGGGGTACGGCGAGGCCCGGGAGGCGGGCGGCGCGTACACCACGGCCGAGGGCGCCGAGGACCTTCTCGCGCTGGCCGACGGGCTCGGCTGGGACCGGTTCTCGCTGGTGGGCCACTCGATGGGCGGCAGCGTCGTGCAGCGGGCGGTGGCCCTCGCGCCCGGGCGGGTGCGCAGGATCGTCGGGGTCTCGCCGGTCCCCGCGTCCGGCCTGCCCCTGCCGCCCGAGCAGTGGCTGCTCTTCTCCTCGGCGGCGAGCAGGCCCGAGAACCGGCGCGCCATCCTCGACATCACCACCGGCGGGCGATGCCCCTCGGCCTGGCTGGACCGCATGGTGCGCCGCTCGCTCGAACGCGTCGACGCGAAGGCGTTCCGGGCCTGGCTCGACTCCTGGGCGGGCGAGGACTTCCACGACCGGATCGAGGGCTCGCCCGTGCCCGCCCTGGCGCTCGTGGGCGCGCTGGACCCGGCGCTGACGGCCGAGGTGCAGCGCTCCACCTGGATGCGCTGGTTCCCGCGCGGCGAACTGGTGGAGCTGCCCGCGTGCGGCCACTACGCGATGGACGAGGCCCCGCTCGACCTGATCCGCGTGATGGAGGACTTCCTGAGGGCCGACGGGCAGGGCGACGGGCACGGTGACGAGCAGGGTGGCGGGCAGGGCGGCAGGGCGGCCGCGTGAGCACGAAGCCGTCCGAGACGGAGGAACGGGCCGCCGTCCCCGACGTGTTCGACCCGCGGCTGTACGCGCGGGGCGTCCCGCACGACCGGTACCGGCACCTGCGCGACCACCACCCCGTGGCGTGGCAGGAGGAGCCCGAGGTGCTCGGCTGGCCGGCCGGCCCCGGCTTCTGGGCCGTCACCCGGCACGAGGACGCCGTGCGCGTGCTGAAGGACTCCGCGGCGTACTCCTCGTACCTCGGCGCCACCCAGATCCGCGATCCGGACCCCGGGGACCTGCCGTTCATCCGCCGCATGATGCTCAACCAGGACCCGCCGCACCACCGGCGGCTGCGGGCGCTGGTCAGCCGCGCCTTCACCCCGAAGCGCGTGGACCGCTTCGCCGCCACCGTCCGCGAGCGCGCCCGCGCCCTGCTCACCCGGGCGGTCGAGGAGGCGCGGGCAGGCGGCGGCACCTGCGACCTCGTCGCCGAGGTCACCGACGACTACGCCCTGCTCAACCTCACCGACCTGCTGGGCGTGCCGGACGGCGACCGGGGCCTCCTGCTGCACTGGACGCAGCGCGTCATCGGCTATCAGGACCCCGACGAGGCCGGGGCGCCGCAACCCGGCAAGGGCGCGAAGCCCGTCAACCCGAGATCCCCGGCGGCGCTGCGGGACATGTTCGACTACGCCCTCTCGCTCGCCGCCCACAAGCGGGAGCACCCCCGCGACGACGTGATGACGGCGCTGGCCACCGACCCCGAGCTGACCGCTCCCGAGCTGGAGATGTTCTTCTTCCTGCTGGTGGTGGCGGGGAACGACACAGTGCGCAGCGCGGCCCCCGGCGGCCTGCACCTCCTGGCCCGGCACCCCGACGCCTACCGGGCCCTGCGCTCCGGAGAGGTCGCTCTCGCCACCGCCGTGGACGAACTGCTCCGCCGCCACCCCCCGGTCCTGAGCTTCCGGCGCACCGCCGCCCGGGACACGGAACTCGCGGGCACGAGGATCCGCGCCGGCGACAAGGTGGTCGTCTTCCACGCCTCGGCCAACCACGACGAACGCGTCTTCCCCGACCCCCATGTCCTGGACCTCGCGCGCTCCCCGAACCCCCACATCTCCTTCGGCGACGGCCCCCACGTCTGCCTGGGCGCCCACTTCGCCCGCCTCCAGCTGCACACCCTGTACGACGAGGCGCGCCGCGTCCTGCCCGGCCCGCTCCACCTCGCGGCCCCGCCGCGCCGCCTGGTGTCGAACTTCATCAATGGCCTGAAGTCGCTGCCCGTGGGGGTGGGGGAGTCCTGAGCGCCGGGCCGCGGGGTGCCGGGGGAGAGGCGGAGGTCCGCCGAGCGGAGGTCCGCCCCGCCCCCCACCGTGTGAAGGTGCATGCCGCAGCGATCACCAGAAGGGGTGATGCGGCGGCGGGCGCACCAAGCCGACAACCATCTATATGGACCATGTACCGGTCATCGTGGTCGCCGTCGTGCTCGCGGCCCTGGCCTTCGACTTCACCAACGGATTCCACGACACCGCGAACGCCATGGCGACGTCCATCGCCACCCACGCCCTGCGGCCCAGGGTGGCCGTTCTGATCAGCGCGGTGCTCAACGTGGCCGGGGCCTTCGTCTCCACGGAGGTCGCGAAGACGATCTCCGACGGCATCGTCGACGACGTGAAGGTGACGCCGGCCATCATCTTCGCCGGCCTCGTGGGCGCCATTCTCTGGAACCTCACCACCTGGCTCGTGGGCCTCCCGTCGTCCTCGACCCACGCGCTGTTCGGAGGGCTGATCGGTGCCATCTGGGTGGGCGCGGGGGCGTCCGCCATCAACTTCACCCAGGTCTTCCAGAAGATCATCATTCCGGCGGGGGCGGCACCGCTGGTCGCGGGAGTGGCCGCGATGGTGGCCGCCTTCGTCGCCTACCGGATCACCCACCGGGCGAGGAAGGCCACCGTGACGAGGGGCTTCAGGCTCGGGCAGGTCGTCTCCGCTTCCCTGGTCTCCCTGGCGCACGGGACCAACGACGCGCAGAAGACCATGGGGGCCATCACCCTCACCCTGATCTCCGCCGGCCTGCTGAGCAGGGGCGCGGGACCTCCGCTGTGGGTGATCATCAGCGCCGGTCTCGCGATCGGGCTCGGCACCTACCTGGGCGGCTGGCGGATCATCCGCACCATGGGCAAGGGCCTCACCGACATCCAGGCGCCGCAGGGCTTCACCGCGGAGACCTCCTCCGCGACGGTCATCCTCACCTCCGCCCACTTCGGCTTCGCGCTCTCCACGACCCAGGTCTGCTCCGGCGCGATCATCGGCACCGGCATCGGCAAGGCGGCCAAGGTGCGCTGGAGCACGGCCGGGCACATGGCCACCGCCTGGCTGATCACCCTGCCCGCCGCGGGAGCGGCCGGCGCGGTGGCGGCGGTGGCCGTCACCTACGGGGGCACCTTCGGCATCGTCCTGGCCGCCGCCGCGGCGCTGGTCGTCGCCGCCCGCATCGTGGCCGTGTCGCGGCGCAACCCGGTCACCGCGCAGAACGTGAACGACTCCGAGAGGGTCGTCATCCACCAGATGCGGCGCCGGCCCCCCGCCGCGAGCGCCGCGAAGGCCGCGGCGAGCGGCGACGGCGGCGCACGGCCCGGCGAGGGCGGGAGGGACGGCGAGGAGCGGGGGGACGAGGGGTGACCTCGCGGCGGTCCGGCCGGCCGGGGGCGCGAGTAACCACGACGAGACCGTCGGGCCGTCACCCTCCCGAGCGGACAGGTCCTGTCGAGTCCGGGCCACCGTCCCCCCTTTCCTTAACCCCCCAGGGCGGTTGCTCGTGCCCGCGCGGCTGAGCGGCACATCGACACGGCCCCGTGCCCCTTTGGGGTGCGTGGTTGGTGGGCGCGTAGCGCCCTGTCAAGGGGCGCGGGGAACTGCGCGCTCAGTCACGACGGGGCGGTCAGGTCGTCACCGGCCCGAGGGGGGCGCCTCTGTCGCAGCCGGACCACCGTCAGGTGGTGGCGCGGCGGAGCCGCACATCGATACAGCCCCGCGCCCCTGCCGGGGCGCCGTCGGTGAACGCGCGACGTCGGCGGAGACCGGGCCTCAGCCCGGCTGGCTCGCGGCGGTCAGGAACTGCGTCGCGGCGAGCTCCGCGTAGAGCGGGTCGGCGGTCACGAGGTCGTGGTGGGTGCCGACCGCGCGCACCTTTCCGGCGTCCATGACGACGATGCGGTCGGCCATGGTGACGGTGGACAGCCGGTGCGCGACGACGAGGACGGTGGTGGTCTGGGCGACGTCGGCGACGGTGTCGCGCAGCGCGGCCTCGTTGACCGCGTCGAGCTGCGAGGTGGCCTCGTCCAGGAGCAGCAGCCGCGGGCGGCGCAGCAGGGCGCGGGCGATGGCGACGCGCTGGCGCTCGCCGCCCGACAGCTTGGTGCCGCGGTGGCCGACGAGGGTGTCGAGGCCCTTGGGCAGGCGGGCGGTCAGCTCGCTGAGGCGGGTGGTCTTGAGCACCCGCATGAGGTCGGCCTCGTCGGCGTCCGGGTTGCCGAGCAGCAGGTTGTCGCGGAGCGAGCCGGACAGCACGGGCGCGTCCTGCTCCACGTACCCGATGGCGGAACGCAGGCCCGGCAGGTCCCAGTCGGCGATGTCCCGGCCGTCCACGGTGATGCTGCCGGAGTCGGGGTCGTAGAACCGCTCGATGAGCGAGAAGACGGTGGTCTTGCCCGCGCCGGAGGGCCCGACGAAGGCGGTCATGCCGCGGGCGGGGACGGTGAACGTCACGCCGTGGTGGATGTGGGGCAGGTCGTCGGCGTAGCGGAAGCGGACGTCGTCGAAGGCGACGGCGGCCGGTGCGGCGCCGGGCTCGGGCAGCGGGGCGGGCTCCGCCGCCGGTTCCGCGGGCAGCCGCAGCGCTTCCTGGATGCGGGCGAGGGCGGCCGCGCCGGTCTGGTACTGCGTGACCGCGCCCACCACCTGCTGGATCGGGGAGAACAGGTAGAAGACGTAGAGCAGGAAGGCGACCAGGGTGCCCACGCCGATCGCGCCCGTCGCCACCCGGGCGCCGCCCACCGCGAGCACGGTGATGAAGGCGATCTGCATGCAGAGGCCCGCGGTGTTCCCGGCGGCGGCCGACCACTTGGCGGCCCGCACGCTCTGCCGCCAGGACTCGGTGGCGGCCTCGTGGACGGCCTGCTCCTCGCGGTGCTCGGCGCCCGAGGCCTTGATGGTGCGCAGCGCGCCGAGGACGCGTTCCAGCGAGGCACCCATCGCACCGACCGCGTCCTGCGCACGGCGGCTGGCCCGGTTGATCCGCGGCACGATCAGGCCGATGACCACGCCCGCCCCGAGGATCACGGCGAGGGTGACGCCGAGCAGGACCGGGTCGACCACGCCCATCATCACCAGGGTGGCGACGAGCGTGAGCCCGCCGGTGCCGAACCCGACCAGGGAGTCCGTCGTGACCTCGCGCAGCAGCGTCGTGTCGGAGGTGATCCGCGCCATCAGGTCGCCGGGCTCGGTGCGGTCCACCGCGCCGATGCGCAGCCGCAGCAGGTACGACGACAGGGTGTGCCGGGCGCCGAGCACCACCGACTCGGCGGTGCGCCGCAGCACGTACGAACCCAGCCCGCCGATGGCGGCGTTGCCCAGCACCAGCGCCGACATGCCGAGCAGCGCACCCAGCAGGGACTCGTGGTGGGAGAGGCGGTCGATCAGGGCGCGGGCCACCAGCGGCAGCGCGAGCCCGGTGGCACCGGTGACCAGCGCCAGCACGGCCCCGAGGAGCAGCATCCAGCGGTGCGGCCGAACGTATGCGAGCAACTGCCGCCACGGGGGAGAGTCGGGGAGAGAGGCGGGAACGGGCCCGGCGCTCACCGCGCGCCGCCGCGGGTGTGCGGGGCGCGGGGGTGGCGGTCGGGCAGTACGGGGGTCACGGCAGGTGCCTCCCAGGCGTGTCTCTTCGGGCATCCGAATGATAAGACGCCTGGCACCCGCCTCCCGCCTGAGTCCGGGGCGGCCCGGACCCAGGCGGGAGGCGGGTGCGGTCGTTCGAGGACGCCTTCGCGCGGCTGTGGTCGCGCAGCGGCGGCGGCCTCAGCCGCCCTCCGCCTCGCGGATCCGGTCTCCGAGGTCGGACGGGGTCAGGTCGGACCTGAGGAACTGGTCCGTCGTCGGCAGGCTGAGGTGCAGCTCGGAGCGCTCGCCGAGGGCGATCGTGCCCTGCTCGAACCGGAAGTCCAGGCAGTGGCCGCCGTGGTGGTGGGTGTCGTCGAGGAAGTGCAGGTGGTAGCCGGCGACCGAGATGCCCTGCTCGTAGTCGGGGGTGCGGTAGCCGGCCAGGGTGCCGTCCACGTCCGTGAAGACCGTCTCGGCCTGCCCCTCGGTGGCCTTGCCCAGCGACGGGTAGGGCTGCTCCTGCTTGCGCACGGTACGGGTGCGGACCTCGCCGAAGTGCCCGGTGATCCGGATCGCGTACATCAGGTTGGCGCTGCGCACCCTGCCGTCGACGAGCCGTGTCACCTCGTCGTGCGTCATGGGCGACGCCACCTCTTCGGTGTCCGTCGCCCCGAACCACGTCATGGCAGCGAACGGCGAGAGGTCGCTCTCGGAGGCGATCCGCACGGAACCGTCGGCGCGCAGGTGGTAGGGGACGCCGTTCAGGACGAGCATCTCGCCGTCGAGCTGGTTGAACGTGCCGAGCCCGAAGTCGCCGTGCTCCAGCAGTTCCCCCACGGACACGTCGCCGTCGTAGACGCCGTCGAGGAGGGCGCCCATGGTGGAGCTCTGGTAGACCTCCCGCGACCTCGCCGGGTCGTGCCGGGCGCCGTTGCCGCCCCTCTTGTGCGGCATGACCGTCCGCACGAACCTCATGAAGCGATCGCGCGTGGGCTCCTCGATGGCCATCACTCGCACCTCCGATCGGATCGGGATCGAGTCGCTGTCGGGTCGGGTCGCTGTCGGGCGGGACCGGTCTCGGTGTCGGGATCGGTCTCGGTGTCGGGATCGGTCGCGATCGAGTCGGGATCGGTCGCGATCCGGGCACCGCCGGGCAACCGCCCCCCGGGCGACACGCACCGGGTGCTACGGAGAGTGGCGCGGGCCTCACGGCATACGCCCGGTCGGGTGTCCAACTCCTCCATATGCTGCCTGAATCCGCATGGCTCGCAACCGGGGCCATATGGGTGCGCAGGGGAGGCTCCAGCTAACGGAACCTGGCCCTCCGGTAGCCTCCGGGGCCGGTTACCCTGTCATGGCCGCTGCACGTCCGACGCCGTGCGAGGCCGCCCGACGTGTTCGGGAGCCGGCCGCCCATCCGGCGACGCCCGGCCCGCCACCCAAGACACCCACCGCCCGCACCCACGGCTGAGGAGACCACGCGTGACGATGCTCGTGCTGTCCGTTCTGTTCGCCTTGGCCGCCGCCGGCAGCAACGCCCTCGGAACGGTGCTGCAACGCCGTGCGGTACTGGCCGTGCCGTCGTCGAACACGCTGCGCGTCGGACTGCTCCGGGATCTGTCCCACACCCCGATCTGGTTCGCCGGCATGCTCGGCGTCGTCGCCTCGGCGGCGCTCCAGGCCGTGGCGCTGGCCACCGGCCCCCTCGCGGTGGTCCAGCCCGTCTTCGTCCTGGAACTGCCGCTCGCCCTGGTGATCGGGGGCCTCGTCTTCCACGTCCGCCGCACGCGCAGGTCCTGGACGGCCGTGGGGTGCATCGTCCTCGGGCTTGCCGTGTGCCTCGGCTCGCTGGCCCCGAGCGGCGGGCACGAGCAGGTCCCGGGGCTCTCGTGGCCCCCGGTCCTGATCGCTGCGGGGACGCTCGGCACCGTGCTGACCGTGATCGGCACCCGGCTGCCCGTGGGGCCCGCCCGCGCCGCGAGCCTCGCCGCGGCGGCCGCGATCGGCAACGCGCTGGCGGCGGCCCTGATCAAGTCGTCCGTGGCGATCCTCGCGCACGACGGCATCACGGGGTTCCTGCTGGCCTGGCAGACGTACGGCTTCGCGGTGGTGGGCGGCGTCGCCCTGCTCATCCTGGAGACGGCGATGCAGGGCGGCCCGCTCATCGCCTCCCAGCCCGCGCTGACGCTCGGTGACGCGGCGGTCAGCGTCTGCCTGGGCGTGGTCCTCTACGGCGAGCATCCGCACACCGGCCTGCGGCTGATCCCGGCCGTGCTGGGCGCGGCGCTGCTGCTGTACGGCACCTTCGTGCTCTCGCACACCCGGTGCCTGGCGGACTGCCGGGGCCGCGGAGACGAGCAGGCGGCCGTGCGGCGGGATCCCGGCCGTCAGCACATCGGGGCCAGCCCCGCCGCGTGACCGCGATCTCGCCCGTCCCGCCCGTCCTGCCCGTCAGCGGCGGGACCCCACCGCGACCCTCGCGTTCTGCATCGTGGTGAGCTCGTGGACGAAGATGATCGCGGCGATGGCCGCGGTGAAGCCCGCGGCCTTCTGGAGGGCGGCCAGCGCCACCAGCGCGCGGGCGTCCGCGTAGCCCTCGCCGTTCTGCCACCACCGGCTCACGCCGAGGACCCCGGGCACGGCGTAGAGCAGCAGGAGCGCCCACCAGGTGTGGACCGTCCGCAGGCCGGCCCGCGGGTGCCCCCGGGCCGGCTGGGAGGCGAGCCAGATGTCCCGGGCGATCCGCTTCGGCAGGACGAGGTTTACCAGCGGGACGAGCCAGAGGACCACGGCCATGGCCGGCGGGTACCGGACGCGGCCGGGGGCGAGCACCTCGGCGTTCCGCCTGACCTGCCAGAACCAGACCAGCCAGACGACGAGCACTGCGAGGAACAGCAGGTCCATGAGGTTGAGGACCCGCTCGTCCAGCAGGTCCTGCCGCCCTGCAAGCTCGCCTCGGCGGGTGCCGTACAGGAGACCCCGCGCGCGCCATGTGCCGAGTTCGCCGAAGAGCTGGGCGTAGGCCGCCATGGCGTAGAGCGCGGTGGCGGCGAAGCCGGCGAGGAGCACGTACAGCAGGACGGCCGGGCGGCCGATGCGGCGGGCGCCGGTGGTGGCGCGACCGGACACCGGATGGGGTGGTGGCGACTGGGGTGACGGCGGGGAATGAGGTGACGGCGGCGACTGCGGTGATGCCGGCGTCCCCGGCCGGGGGACGTGGGCGGGGCCCGGTCGCGTTCCGCGCCGCCCGGACCGGGGAGCGGGGATGGACCCCGGTGGCGTTCCGGGCCCGGGAGCGGCGGCGGGTCCCGGCGGTGTTCCGGGCGGTGAGGCGGGTACGGCCGGTGCCGGTGCCGGTGTGCCCGCGACGGGACGCGTGGACGGCCGCGGGGGCGCCGGCGGTGGCACGGCGGGGGAGTGCCGGGGCGGCCGGGGCCCCGGGCCGGTGGCGGGGCGCGCCGGTACTGCCCCGGTGAGATGGCGGGTGGGGGCGGGCGCGGGGTGGCCGGCGACGGTCGGGGCGCCGGCGGCGCCCGGGCCGGCCGCTTCCGCCATGGCGACGGTCTCCGCGGTGGGCGCCGTGTCCGCGGTGCCGGCCGTCTCCGCCGCTCCGGCCGCGCTGCCCGCGGATGCCTTCCTGCCCGCGGGCGCCTCACTGTCCGTGGCGGGCGCGCCGTCAGCGGTGGCCTCGCCGTCAGGGGCGGCATCGCGGTCAGGGGCGGCATCGCGACCAGGGGTGCCCGCGGCGGCTGGGGCGGCCGCACGAGCTGGGTCGCCCGCACTGGCCGGGTCCGCCGTGCCGCCCCCACCGGCCCCGCCCGCCGGGCCCTCGTGGTCCAGCAGTGCCACGGCGTGCCGGCCGAGCTGTGCCAGCACCCGCGCCGGCAGCCACTCACCGCGCGGCTCCGCGCCCGCCGCCGTGCGTGCCAGCAACTCGGCGACGGTGGGGCGGTCGTCCGGCTCCTTGCGGAGGCAGTCGCCGATCAGCTCGGACAGCGGCCCGTCCGGTACGCCGTCGAGGGCCGCCTCCGCCTCCACGATCCGGAACATCAGCGCGTGCCCGCCGCTGTCCTCCGTGCCGAACGGCAGCCTGGCGGTGGCCGCGTAGGCCAGGACGGAGCCGAGGCTGAAGACGTCGCTGGCCGCCGTCAGCCGCTCGCCGCGTACCTGCTCGGGCGACATGAAGGCGGGCGAGCCCATGAGGGCGCCGGTGCGGGTCAGCCCGGCGGCGGCCGCCGCGTCGAGGGCGCGGGCGATGCCGAAGTCGATGACGCGGGGGCCGTCGATGGTGATCAGGACGTTGGACGGCTTCAGGTCGCGGTGCACGAGGCCGGTCTCGTGGATGTCGCGCAGCGCGTGCGCCAGCCCGGCGGAGAGCGTGGTCAGCGACCGCGTCGGCAGGGGGCCGAAGTCCCGGGCCACCACATGGTGGAGCGTGGGACCGGCGATGTATCCGGTGGCGACCCAGGGCGTCGCCGCGGCGGTGTCGGCGTCGAGCACCGCCGCCGTCCACACCCCGCCCACCCGGCGCGCGGCGGCGATCTCCTGGGCGAAGCGGTGCCGGAAGGCGGGCTCGCGGGCGAGGACGGGCTGGATGGTCTTGACGGCGACGGTCCGCCCGCGCGAGGAGCGGGCCAGGTAGACCCGGCCCATCCCGCCCTCGCCGAGCCGTCCCAGCAGCCGGTAGGCGCCCATCGACTCCGGATCGTCCGGCCCAAGCGGCTCCATTGCGCTGGTCTCTCTCCCGGGTGCGCGGCCTTGTCGCAGCGAAGGATACGACTCGCCGCGCCGCGCGGTCGGCTCCCCGCCGCCTCCGCGGGCCCCCGGGCCCCGGCTCCCCTCTACCGGTCACCGGCCCCCGGCCGGTCACTCGGCGCGCAGATACCCCGAGTTCGCCACCTGGCCGAGGAACCTCAGCCGGGTGTCCGTGGCCATGTGCTTCTCGAAGGCCTCCTTGATGCCGGGCCACTTCTTGTGCCCGAAGTCGTCGAGCACGACGATGCCGCCGGGCGCGATGATCTGCTCGGCCCACTCCAGGTCCGCCGCGACACCGGGCGCGGAGTGGTCGCCGTCGACGATGATCACTCCGTACGAGCGGTCGGAGACCAGGGCGCGCACCTCGGGGTCCTCGGAGAAGCCCTGCTGGACACGGGCCGCCGTGCCGGCCGCGCCCGCCAGGGCCAGGTTGGTGCGGACCGCCGGTCCGCGCACGGGCGTGCCCGTCGGGTCGGCCCCCTCCGTGGTGCCCGGCTGCAACTGGAGGCCCGCGAGCGGGTCGACGATCGTGAGGTGCGGGTCGCGCCCCGCGCGCTCCATCATCCGGATGAGAGCGGCGCCGAACAGCCCGTAGAGGGTGCCGATCTCCAGGATCTCGTCGTTCGGCGGATCGAGCAGCGGTACGGCGGAGAGCTTGCCGCAGATGTTCATCGTGCCGCCTGCGATCCGGCCGACCCCCAGCGCCTCCATGGCGATCAGCAGCCGGAACGACTGGGCGACGTTGCGCTCCGCGGCCGCCCGGTCGCCCGAGATCCGCGCCAGTTCCCCGACGAGGCGGTCGAGATGGACCTGCGCCGGAAGCCGTGAAACTCCCCGGCCCGTTCCGTCGAAGAGCAATTCGACGGGGCGCTGTCTGTTTCTCAGCTTGTCCAGTTCGCGGACCCGGCGCTCTATACGCTGATCGATGAGATCCGCGACCGGGCGCAGGACGCTCCGGGCGACCCTGCTGGTGAGTATGGTTCGCATGGCTCTGTGACCCTCACAGGTATTAGGGGCGGTGGTAAAAGGTGTGGGGGGGTGCAGATGACCACGTCGGACGGACCGGCGGGACTCCGTCCGGGCTCCGTCCAGGGTCCGGGCACGGGGGAGTCCCCGGCTCCCCCACGCCTGACGGCCCGCCGGCTACCTCTGGTGGACCCGGCCGGTGACCGGGCCGCCGAAGAGCAGGTCCGGGGCTGTGCCCTTCCCGGCCGCCCGCGCGAAGGGCACCCAGGGCACGGCCCCGCCCGCGGCGGCACGGGGGGCGGTGGCGGCGGTGTTCCTGGACGCTTGCATGCAGAAGAAACCCTTCGCGGAATTCGGTGCGGAGACTTCCGTCGGAAATGCACACGGGTTATCCGCTCACCGACCGCATTGCCGCCGGTGAGAGAGCGGACTGAGTCCACAGATGTCCTCTGCGGACGGTGTTGTTATCCGTTGCCTCCGATCACACGCTTAGACACCGCACCCCGGGCGGTGGTTGTACGGAAAACCAAACCGGTTCTCGCAACGGCAACCGCTTTTCCCGCCGTTTACCCCTGATATACCCGCAAGGGGGCTGGGCTCTCCCGGGTGACGGCACGTGGGCGGACGTGCACCCGACGTCGAAGCGGATGCGGGCGGCCGGGCGGAGCCATGGCCCGCACTTCATCTCGTCTCTGAGTGCGATCCTGTATCAAGTGTTCGAAACAGCCCTCTTCCGTCCTCTTCTGTCCTCTTCCATATCAGTCAATGACAGGGCGGGCGTTAGCCATCGTCCGCCGCGTTCCTGGTGCGCGGGCGATGGCTCTCCCACACTCGGAGAGTGCGCCTGATCTGTTCCGTGACGGGCGGATCTGGGTGCATGTCGGAGTGACTCCATCCAGAAGGGGTGTGGTACGCGAACGGCCGAGACGTGGGTCCTGGCGTTCGACGCGTCCTGTTGCCAGTGCCGGAAGGTGGCGGAGAGGATCGCGCGGTCCGGAGGCGACCGGCTCGACGTCAAGCCCTTGACGCAACCGGAGGTCGTCGCCTGGCGCGGCAAGGCGCTCGGTGACGACGCTCCGTTCGTCCCGACGCTCATCAAGGTGGCCACGGGCCGGAGCGGCGAGAAGGTCCGGGCCTGGACCGGCCCCGTGATGACGGTACGGCTGGCCCTGCGGCTGGGGCCACGCGCCACGGTCCGCGCGCTGGCGGCGCTCGGCGAACTGCGCGGAGCGGGCGGCGCCGCGGGGCAGGCTTCGAGCGGAGGGGAGAAGGAGTCCGCGGGGCGCGGCCGGGTGATCGGGCGGGCGCAGTTCCTGCGGCTGACCGGTGGGCTGGCGCTGGCAGCGGGCGTGATGGGCGCCAGGCCCGCCTCCGCCGCCGAGGCCCGGCCGCTCACCGAGGCCCAGCGCTGGGTGCGGGCGAACAAGGACAACCTGCTCCGGACGCGGGCGTCCGCCAGGAACAGGAGGTCCTGCGGACGGCGGCCATCGACGCCTTCGGCAAGGAGGAGGCGCGGGCCCTGATCGCCACCCTCGGCCCGGAGCCCACCAGTGCCGACGGTGCCGCCGCCGCCGAGAGGATCGAACTCCCCTGGACGGACCGGTACTTCGCCCAACTCGGCCTCGTACTCGGCGCCGGCTACCGCTCCGACGCCGTCCTCACCGAGGGCGGCACGCCTTCCGACCCGCCCGACGGAGGCACGGACTACGTCCCCACCGCGGACCCCGGCCGCTGGATGCCCCACCTCTGGCTCGGGCCCGACCGCTCCACGCTCGACACCGTCGGCGAGTGGTTCACCCTGGTCACCCCGGACCCCGCCCCCTGGGAACGCCAGGCCACCGCACCAGGCCCGCCGGTGCACGTCGAACCCCTCCCCGAGGAGCACCTCGACCTCTGCGGCCTGGGCCCGCACGGCGCCCTACTGGTCCGCCCGGACGGCCACATCGCCGCCCGCTGGCCGGACGGGCCGCCGGATGACCGGGTACTGCGGCAGGCACTCAGCGCCGTCAACCGGCCGGGATCCGGCTGACGGGACCGCCCCCGTGGATGTCGCGGGCGGCGCGGTCCCGCCGGGGGCCGGCGATCGTCGTCGAGCGTGGAGCCCCGGCGGGCTCGGCCGCATCGCCGCCCGCCGGGGCCGCCCGCCGGGCCCGGTGTCCCGCCCGGCGGGGGTTCAGCCGTGGGGGATCAGCCGCAGCGGATGTCCCCGGTGCTGAGGCGGTAGGTCACCCCGCCGCGGACCAGCGAGCCGCCCAGGTGGATGCACTGGCCTGTCGCGTCGAACCACGTGTAGAGCGGGCCGGCGTAGTAGTGGTAGTTCGCCGGGTGCTCCTGGGGCGGGTCGGCGGCGTAGTCGCTGTCCTCCGAGTAGAGGTACAGCGTGATGTGGGACGCCAGGCCGTCGTAGGGGCTGGACCAGAACTTCGCGCAGTTCCGCTTGGTCGAGCTGTCCCAGTAGGTGCGCGCGTAGCCGCCGCCGTTCGCGCCGGAAGGGCTCTTCGCCCAGTACGTCTTGCCGTCCCAGCTGCCGGCGCAGTCGGTGGCAGCTGCGGCGGCAGCCGTCTTCGCCGGTGCCGCCTGCGCGGTGGGGGAGGCGATCAGGCCGAACAGCAGGGCCATGACGCCGAGAGCCAGCAGTCGCGTTCTCCGTAAACGTTTCATCCGCACTCCTGTGGTGAGATGCCGTCAACCCGGTACGGGACCGGAGTACTCGGCATGCTGCTCCGAGCGCCGGGGCGGCGCCCGGCGTTCTCGCACATCTCACCCGGACGTGGTCGGTCCCCTTCGACACCGCCGCCGGCGGGGCGGCCCACGTCCTGCCCGAACGGCGCCGCCTCCGCCGGGAGGTGTTCCGGCGGAGGCGGGCCGTGGCCGGGCCGCGGTCGGGGGTGCCCGACCGGGGCCCGGCGGCGTCAGGGAGTGTGCGGGCGCTTGCCCGGCTCCTGGCGCGGCATCTGCTGGTCGGCCGGCGGGATGGTCGGCTTCGGCAGCTCCTTGACCTCGTACTGGGCGAGGTCGTACTGCGCCGTGGTCCCCGGCAGCACCGGGGCCGGCTTCGCGGCCTCGTGGAAGCGGAACGCGGAGGTCAGGTCGCCGACCGTACGGCGCCGCCAGTCGCTGATGTTGGGCTCCTTCACGCCCGTGACCGCCTCCAGGAAGCGGAGCTGGGAGGTGTGGTCGGCCACTTCGGAGCTGACCCAGCCGCCTACCGTCCACGGGGAGACGATGATGCACGGCACCCGGAAGCCCAGGCCGACGGGGAGCCCGGCCCCGTCCACACCCGTCACCGACGTCTTCGTGACGATCTCGTCCGGCGTGCCGGCCGGCGGGGTCGGCGGGACGACGTGGTCGAAGAGGCCGTCGTTCTCGTCGTACGAGAGGATGAAGGCGGTCTTCGCCCACACCTCGGGGTTGGCCGCGATGGCGTCGACGATGGAGGCCACGAAGGTGGCGCCGGCCGCCGGCAGGTTCGCGGGGTGCTCGTTCATGCTGCTCGGCGGGCAGATCCAGCTCACGGTGGGCAGGCGGTCGTTCATCGCGTCGTACTGGAACTGCCCGACCGGCGAGGACGCCATCGTCCGCTTGTACAGCTCCGAGTCCGGCGTCAGCGACATGTACTGCTTCATGTGCTGGATCAGCGCCACACCGGTGACGCTGCCCTCTTCGTGGTAGAACTTGAAATCCACGCCCGCCTGGAGCAGCCGCTCGGGGTACGTGGTCCAGGAGTAGGTGCCCGTCGGGGCGTTGTTGTCCAGGGCGGGGCCGCCGGCCAGGCCGCCCGGGTCGATCGTGCCGGTCATCCACATGTAGCGGTTCGGGTGCGTGGGGCCCATCACGCTGCAGTGGTAGTGGTCGAGCACGGTGAAGTTCTCGGCGAGGGCGAACTGGAACGGGATGTCCTCACGGGTGTAGTGCCCCATGGTGTAGACACCGTCGCCGTCACCGTCGGCCGCGCGGTGGGCGGGCAGCCAGTTGTCCATCCTGCCGCCGTTCCACGCCGCGTGCTGCACCTTCCACGCGTGGCTCATGGAGGGGATCGCCTGCGCGTTGGTCGTCTTCGTCTCCAGGTGGTACGGGAGCATGTACCCCTGGGCGCCCGCGGGGTCGGGCTGCTTGAAGACGGAGTCGCCGGTCGGCAGCTTCGCGGCCATGGGGTCGCTGAAGCCGCGCACCCCTGAGAGGGTGCCGAAATAGTGGTCGAAGGAGCGGTTCTCCTGCATCAGCAGGACGACGTGCTCGATGTCGGAGAGCTTGCCGCGGCGTACCGGGCCCGCGGCGACCGCGTTGCGGATGTTGGCCGGCAGCGCGGAGTCGACGGCGGCGATGCCGGCGACGGTGGCCGCGGAGCCGAGGAGTCTGCGCCGGGTCAGCTTCGCCTTGGGGTCCCGCGTCTGAGGAGTGTCCATCAGGGTCCTTTCCGGATTGGCCGGAAGCCAACGTGGGGGGCGCTGGAACACCCTCACCGGGGCAAGCGCTCGTCGGACCGTTTCGGGGTGGCCCCCGACGGAACTCCCGCTGAACGTATCGACCGGATGTCCCCACCGGGTCCCATGTGCGGGTGTGCCGCGTCCGGGTGTGCCGCGTCCCGGCCCATGTGCGGGCTCCCACGTCCGGGTGTCCCCGCGTCCGGATGTCCCCGCCTCCGTGGGGGAGGAGCGGAGTCCCGGTCGTCCGTGCCCGCCGGCGTCACAGGCCCCGGCGATCACCTGCATCTCGCGTCAACCTGCGCGTCACGGGCCGCGGGTACGGTTCCCCGGCGCCCGCGGGCACCGGTGTGGGCCACGCCGGTGTGAACCGGAGCCCCGTCTCCCACGTCCTGCGATGTAGGGCATCCGGGATGTGATGCCTCATCAAATTGGGCAAATCACAGGGTAGTTGGGCAACGGCCCGGAGAGCCGGGGCAGACCTGATCCTATGGCCGGAAGGACCGAAATGACCGATGCAAGCAAGACGGTTGACCTGGTGCTGGAGGGTGGTGGCGTCAAGGGCACGTCGCTGCTCGGAGCGGTGCTGGCGCTGTACGACGCCGGATACACCTTCGCCCGCATAGCGGGCACCAGCGCGGGTGCGATCGTGGGCGCGCTGGTCGCCTCGTACCAGAAGGCCGGCCGGGACCTGCACGAGCTCGAGGACATCATGAACGGCCTCCAGTACCACGAGTTCGCGGAGGGCTCGCTGCTGGAGCGGATACCCGTGCTCGGCGACGGCATCAACGTGCTGCTGCACGAGGGCGCGCACGACGGCAACTACCTCAAGGAGTGGCTGGGGCCGATCCTTGAGGGGGTGGGCGTGAAGACCTTCGCCGACCTGCGCCAGGACGACGCGGACTCGTCGCTGCCGCAGGACAAGCGGTACTCCCTGGTCGTGCACGCGAGCGACCTGAGCAGGGGAACCCTCGTCAGGATGCCCTGGGACTACGACCAGTACGGGCTCAAGGGCGACGAGCAGCTCGTGGTCGACGCGGTACGCGCGTCCATGTCGGTCCCGGGGTACTTCCGGCCGGTCACCGTTGCCTCGAACTCCGGATCGGTGACGTGGGTCGACGGCGGGCTGCTGTCCAACTTCCCGATCACCGCCTTCGACCGCACGGACGGAAAGCCCGAGCGGTGGCCCACCTGGGGCATCAAGCTGTCCAGCAAGCCGGACACCGAGCACGACGAGCCGATCACCTCCGCGGCCCGCCTGCTGATCCGTCTGCTGGGCACCCTGACGTCCGAGTGGAACCGCTACGCGCTGGACGACGAGGGAGTCAACCGGCGGACGGTGTTCGTCGACACGATGGGCATCAGCTCGCTCGACTTCGGCATATCCGACGAGAACAAGAAGAAGCTGTTCGCCAGCGGGCAGACCGCGGCCCGGAAGTTCCTCGAACTCCAGAAGCCGAACCGCTAGGTCGTGTCCGGCGGATCTTCGTGGATCAGCCTGCGGCGTCTGGTGCCGTGCATCGCAAGGCGGAGGATCGTCCTCGTACGGGGCGTACTCGGATGACTCCGACAACGCGGCGAGGTGCGGTACTGGGGGCACTCCCCCACTGCCTGAAGGGCGTGGGAGGTACCCCCACCCACGCCCTTGAGGCAGTGGGGGAGTCGCGGGCCCACGAAGATCCGCCGGACACGACCTAGGCGGCCGAATGCGCACGCCTGGCGGCCGAGAGCGCACCTCTGGCGGCCGGTAACGCACCTCCGGCGGCCGGTAACGCACCCCGGCGCCCGGTAGCGCTTCCCGGTACCCCGTAGCGCTCCACCGTCCCGGTTGAGAGGGTGGACGTTCGCCCGAAGTGACCGGAGCGCTGCCGGCCTCCCGCATCCGCACGTGTCACCGGCGGCGGCGGGCCGGGCACCGGCGGCGCAGGGGCGCGGGCCTCCCGGACCGGGAGTCTCCCGGGCCGGGGCCTCCTGGACCGCGGGCCTGCCGACCGTGGGCCTCCCGGACGGACAGACGGACGGCCGGCCGGGAGGCGGCAGGCTCACCGAATCCTGTGCTCGTCCCAGAAGGCGGTCAGATCCTTGTCCGTCACCGCCTGAGCGGCCTTCTTGAAGTCGGCGGTGGTGGAGACGCCGTACCAGTGGTCGTGGGCGTACTGCTTCAGAAGGCGCGCCATGGTGCCGGACCCGAGGGTGGTCTCCAGGTCGGCCAGGGCACAGGGACCGGCCGTGTAGAGAAGGTGGTACTCGTTGCCGTGCGCGGACCAGTACGCCATGGAGTTGGTCAGCGCCGTGTCCTCGCTCGGGAAGACGGCGGTATCCGACCAGCAGTTTTTCATGTCCATGCCGTAGAAGAGCTCGTTGGCGTACTGCGCGAAGCTCTCGTCCAGCCAGGGCGCGCCGTACTCGTCGTTGCCGACGATGCCGTACCACCACTGGTGGGCCACCTCGTGGGCGACAGCACCGCCGTCCTCCGCGGTGCCGAGGAGAACCAGGCCCGGGTACTCCATGCCGCCGCCGAACCCGCTGGTCATCACGAGGTCGATCTCGCCGTACGGATAGCGGCCGAACTCCTCGCCGAACCGGTCGACGGCGGCGACGCCGTTCTCGCGGTTCAGGCGCATGCCCGCGGCAGGCGTGTCGGGTGCCCAGTACGACTTCACGCGCACCCCCGAGGGCGACGTGTCCGTCGCCGTGCGGAACGGGCCGGCGGCCCAGGCGAAGTCACGTACCCGGTGCGCGACGCTCGACGTGATGACGCGTCCGGCGCCACCGGGGCGGGTCGACGTGCGGCCCGTCGCGGGGACCTCCAGGGCGGCGGGGTGGTCGATGCGCACCCGGAAGTCGCTCGCGAGGGTGTAGAAGCTCTCACCGGTCGACACGTACGGGTCGAGGTGCCAGCCCTTCCCGTCGTGCACGGCGAGCACCGGCAGCGCGTTGCCCAGGAATCGGGACGCTCCGTCGCGGCCGAAGCGGGCGTTCCGCTCGGGCACGGTGATGGACACGTCGAACGCGATCGACGTGCGCCGGCCGTGTGCGAGCGGCTTCGGCAGGGTGATGGCCAGCGCCGTGCAGTCCACGGTGAGGGGGCCGGCGGTGCCGCCCCGCACACCCGACACCTTCACGGGCGAGGGCGCGTCCGGCGTGCCGCACCTGTCCTCGCCGTTGCCCCAGAGCCGCAGGTACACCTCTCGGAGTGGCTGGTCGGAGGCGTTGCGCAGCGACACGCTCTGCCGGCCCGTCCAGTGGGAGCCGTCGGTGTCGGCGCGCAGACTCACGTCGTAGCGGGCGCCGTCGGGTGTCGCGCCGTCGGGTGTCGCGGTGGCCGGAGTCGCGGTGCCGGGCGTCGCCGTGCCGGCGGCTCCCCTCCCCGCGACCGGTGGTGCCGCGAAGGTGCCGGACACCGCGGCGCCCTGGGCCATGAGCCACACGAGCAGCACGACGAGCAGCCGGCGGGCTGTTGTTGACGATCGGGTGGATAACGGTGACATGGCAGCGGATGATGCCACACGTCCATCGGAAGCGGACAGGGCTTGGACGCACCGGTGGGCACGTCCCACCCGGGGTGGCAGGGGTGGCAGGGGTGGCCAGGGCGGCCGGGGTTCAGGGGAGCCTGTGCGCGCCGATGACGGTCAGGAGCCGCGGATCAGCCGAGCGCGGCGCGGAGCCTGCCCACGGCACCGGCAGGGAAGGGGTGCGGCCAGCCCGCGATCGAGCCGTCCGGCCCCGCGGCCGCCCCGACCGCCTCGAAGCCGCGCAGGAACGCACCGGCGAACGTGCGGCGCGGCGCCACATACCCGGCCACCGCCTCGCCGCGCATCGGCATCCAGTTGGGCGCGGTGATCCAGGAGCGGATCGCCACCGCGTGCACCACCAGGGCCAGGTGGTCGGCCGGGGCCCAGCCGAAGTCCAGGAAGACCCCGCCCGGTTCGTCGCCCCAGAGCACCGCCCGCAGGGACGGTCCGGACGCCGGGCGGGCGAGCGTGGCGACGGCCTCCGCCAACTCCGCGAACGGGTCGTTGACGCCGGGCGTGCGGAACGCGTGCCGATGCGCTCCCAGACGGAGTATGAGGTCGCACCAGGCCCCGCTGAAGTGGAAATCCACGTCCTCGCTCGTGTCCCCGTCCACCCCTTGACGCTACTGGGCCCGCCTCACCCGTGGGAAGCACGGGAGACCTGCGAAAGCGGTGCCGAACAGCGGCAAGACCTACGCCGGAAAGAGCTCCGGCAGCAGCCGGTGGGCGTCGGCGCGGGCCGGTGCGACCGCCTCGGCGGGTGCCGACGACGCCGGCCAGCGCAGCGTCACGCCGATGTCCGCCCAACCGCCGACGGCGGCAAGGAACTTGTCCAGCGCGGGGTTGGAGAGCCCGCGCGCCTGCAACGGCGCGATGTGCAGGGCGAAGAACTCCGCGATGCGGCGCTCCACGTCTGCGGCCGCGGCCGGGTCCGTCCTCATCAGCCGGTACCAGGCGACGGCTCCGCGGGGCGACAGGGCCGCGACGTTCGAGTAGCTGCCGTGCGCGCCGCGGGCCAGCCCGGACGCCAGCAGGTGGCCGGGCACGAAGACCGACAGCCGGGGCGCCGCCTCGGCCATCGCCGCGTACCACGCGTCGTCGCCGCCGGCCACCTTGACGCCGATGAGCCCCGGGACCTCGCGGGCCACCCGCCCGAGGAGCGCCGGCCGCACCGCGGTCTTGGCGTGCGGCGGGTTGTAGAGCACCAGCGGCACGTCGCCGGCTGCCTCGGCCGCGCCGGCCACGAACCGTACGACCTCGTCGTCGTTGAGCGGGACCCAGTCCGGCAGGATCACCTGGAGGGCGCCCGGCCGCAGCCTGGCCGCGCGCCGGATGCGGCCGAGCATCACCGGCGCGGCCGGGTGCGAGGCGCCGATCTGGTACGGCAGCCCGGCCGCCTCGCAGCGCCCCGCCAGCACCGTGTTCACCCGGTCGAACCCGGCCTCGTCGAGGGTGTGGAACTCGCCCGCGGTGCCGTGGGCGTAGACGCCGTCGACGCCGCTGGCCAGCAGCGCGTCGAGCTGGCCGTCCAGCCGGTCCCAGGCGATGGCGTCCCGGCCCTCGACGGGGAGCAGGAGCGTCGCCCACACGCCGGTGACCTCGTCCGCCGGCAGTGGCTTCATCGTCGCTCCCTCAGGACGGGCCGGGTCGGGCAGGGTCGGCAGCCTGCCCGCGGTGGATCACGCTGTCAATCCCCGGACCAGCACCGTCCCCCACGGACCGCCGTGGGCCGCCACGGACCGCCGGGGCACGGCGGACGGCAGCGGCCAGGGGCTCACCCCTTCACCGCGCCCACCAGGACCCCCTTGGCGAAGTGCCTCTGGAGGAAGGGGTAGACGACCAGGATCGGCACGATGCTGATGACGAGGATCGCCATCTGGAGCGACTGCTGCGGAGGGAGCACCGCCTCCGTGCTGCCTATCTCCGAGCCGCCCACCACGTAGGTGCGCAGCACCAGTTGCAGGGGCCACTTGGCGGTGTCGCTGATGTAGAGCAGCGCGGTGAAGAAGCTGTTCCAGTAGGAGACGGCGTAGAACAGCCCCGTGACGGCGAGCACCGCCTTGGACAGCGGCAGCACCAGCCGTACGAGTGTCTGCACCTCGCTCGCCCCGTCGAGCCTCGCCGAGTCCAGCAGCTCGGCCGGCAGGTCCATGAAGAACGCGCGGACGACGATGACGTTGAAGCCGTTGACGACCACCGGGAGGATCAGCGACCAGTACGAGTCGAACAGGCCGAGCTGCTTGACCATCAGGTAGCTGGGGATGATGCCGGGGCTGAAGAGCAGCGTGAAGAGCACGGCGAGGAGCATGGGCTTCGCGCCGAAGCTGCCCGGCCTCGACAGCGCGTACGCCAGCAGCGCGGTGCACGAGAGCGACAGCAGGGTGCCCACGACGGTGATCCCGGCCGAGACCAGCAGCGCCTGGGTGACCGTCGCGCCGGACAGGATCGTCCGGTACGCCTGAAGCGTGGGGTGGTCCGGCCACAGGACGAATCCGCCCGCCCGGTTGACCTGGTCCGGTGAGGCGAGGCTGGTGGAGACGACGGCGAGGAACGGCAGGACGACCAGGGCGCAGGCGGCGAGGACGACGACGCCCTTGGCGCCGCGCGCGACCGGGTGCGGGGTGGCGGTGGCGCTCATGACTGGTAGACCCCTCGCTCTCCGAAGATGTGGGCGACCTTGTTGGCGCCGAGCACCAGGCCCACCCCGACGAGGCCCTTGACCAGCCCCACCGCCGCGGCCACCCCCCAGGAGCCGCCGAGGACGCCCTGGTTGTAGACGTAGGTGTCGAGGACCTCGGAGTGGTCGAGGCCGACGGCCTGCTGCTGGAGGATGATCTGCTCGAAGCCGACGGTGAGGGAGTCGCCGAGGCGCAGGATGAGCAGCAGCACGATGACACCCCGGATGCCCGGCAGGGTGACGTGCCACGTCTGCCTGGCCCGGCTCGCACCGTCCACCGCCGCCGCCTCGTAGAGCTGGGCGTCGATGCGGGACAGGGCCGCGAGGAAGAGGATCATCGCCCACCCCGAGTCCTTCCAGACCACCTGGGAGGTGATGAGGACCGCGAAGAAGTCCGGGTTGCCGATGATGTCGAGCGTCGAGTGGCCGTGGTCCCGCAGCCAGTCGTTGAGCATCCCGCCGTTGCCGAGCATGTTCTGGAAGAGCGCGACGACGATCACCCAGGACATGAAGTGCGGCAGGTAGAGGACGCTCTGCGCCAGCCGCTTGACGTGCTCCGACAGCAGGCTGTTGAGGAGCAGCGCGAGCGCGATGGGGATCGGGAAGACCAGGACGATCTGGATGAACGAGATCAGCAGCGTGTTGCGCAGGGCATTGAGGAAGGCCGGGTCCCCGGCGAACAGGATCCGGAAGTTGTCCAGGCCGCTCCACGGGGAGCCCGTGATACCGAGGAACGGCTGGTAGGCCTGGAAGGCGGTGACGTTGCCGAGCAGCGGTACGTAGTGGAAGAGGACGATGGCCGCCATGCCCGGCACCGCGAGGAGGAGCAGGAATCTGTCGCGGCGCAGCCGGGCCAGGCGGGTGGTGGGCCGGCGCTGCCGGGCGGGTGCGGGCTCCGTCTTTGGCAGGCGGGTTCTCAGGGCGAGGCTCATGGGGCACTCCCGGTGTGGCGGGGCGGGGCGACGGTGCCGGTCAGGTTGTGGGTGCAGGGCAGCAGGACCTGACGCTCGTGGTCGCCGGCCGGGTCCCCGAGGAGCTGGACGAGCAGGCGCACGGCGCGCCGGCCCATGCCGTTGCGGGGCACGTGGAGGCAGGCCCACGGGTGGGATTCGGTGGGGCCGCCGGGGCTGTCCACGAGGAGGACGACGGACAGGTCGTCCGGGATGCCGAGGCCGCGGACGCCGGTCATCACGGCGAGGACCCGCACCAGGTTGACGGATTCCACGAGTACCGCGGTCGCGCCGTCGGCGAGCGCCGCGTCGAGCCACTGGGCGGTGAGCTGCTCGGGCGTGGTGAAGGCGGGCTCGGGGACGGCGAGGCCGAAGCGGGTGAGGGCCCCGGCGAAGCCCTCCCACCGGTCGGTCTGCGTCTCGCGGCGCCTCGCCTCGCCGAGGTAGGCGAAGCGTCGGTGGCCCTGGGCGACCAGGTCGCCGACGATGCGTGCGGTGGCGCCGCGGTAGTCGCCGCCGACGTAGGCGATGTCCATGCCGGGGACCTCGCGGCGGCCGATGAAGACGAACGGGTAGCCGTCGTTCTCCAGGCGGGCGAGCTCGTCGGGCCCGGCGTGGTGGCCGAGGAGTACCGAACCCGCCGCGTGCCGCAGGGCGTTGACGCCGTCCGCGTCGTAGATGCGGCGGATGCCGTCCTCGGTCTGGGTGGCGGTGAAGAGCACCAGGTTGCACGACTCGGCGACGGCCTGCTCCTCGATGCCGCGCAGGAACTCGAAGTAGTAGTCGCCGGTGTTCGTCGGGAAGACCGGCTCGAAGGTGTGCACGCCCAGCAGCAGGCCCTGGGTGGAGGCACGGGAGGACGGCTTGGCCGTCTGGGCGGTGTACCGCAGCTTCCGCGCGGCCTCGATGACCCGGCGGCGGGTCTCGCCGGAGATCCGCTGGGCCTCGGTGGCACCGCCGAGCACCATGGACACCGTCGACTGGGAGACGCCGGCCTCGCGTGCCACATCGGCCTGGCGCGGTCCGCGTGCCTGGGGAGATGCCACAGTCCGTCCTTACGTGGGGTTGCTGGTCTTCACTGGCTGGCCGCCGAATGTAGCGGCGGCCAGGTCAGCACCGCACCGCCCGTGGTCAGATCGCGCCGCAGGGTGGCGTACGGCACGTCCTGGACGGCCGACCTGGCGTCGCAGGCGAGCGCGGCGGCGGCGCCCGCGGCCTCGCCGAGCATCATGAAGACCGGCTCCATGCGCACGGACGAGAACGCCACGTGGGACGCCGAGATGGCGGCGGCGACCAGGAGGTTCCGGCACTCGGACGCGCGCGGGACGATCGACCGGTAGGAGATCCCGAACGGCGCGGTGACGCTCTGCTGGACGTTGCCCTCGTTGCGCGGGGAGCCGTCGACGAGGACGCGCTTCACGTTGTGCGAGTCCATGACGTACGAGGCGAGGGCGACCGGGTCGGGGACGGAGGTGCGCGCCTCGCCGTCCGCCTGGGTGATGACGTGCTCGGCGACCATGCGGCGGCCCTCGCGGACGTAGAGCTGCGGCGGCCAGTGGGCGGTGTCCGCGAACTCCCGGGGCGACAGGCCGTAGGCCCGGGTCGCGGAGCGCACCTCGGCGGGCAGCCGGGGGTCGTTGGCGAGGAAGTACAGCAGCCCGGCCTGGTAGCGCACGTGGTCCTGGAAGATCTCCTCGCGCCGCGCCGGACCGGCCTTCGGCCATTCGTGGTTGGCGCCGATGTGGTCGGAGGAGAAGGCGCCGTGGTTGTTCATGTCGAAGACGTCGCCGTGCTCGCCCGACTCCACCAGGCAGGTGCGGCCGAAGAGCTCGTAGACACCGGCGTCGACGTACCTGCGGAGCAGTTCGTAGCGCCCCGGGTCGTAGCCGTCCGGCTCGGGGAAGGGCACCCGGTCGTCGGCCGTGGTGACGCAGAGGCGGAAGTTGTAGGCCTGGATGCTCCGGTCGCCCTCGCCGGTGTCCCCGTGGCCGCCGTCGGAGATGCCGGGCAGCAGCCCGCTTCCGGGATCGCCCGGCACCACGTACGGATCGACCCGCCGCTCGAACTGGTGGTTCGTGCTGGCCTGGACGCCGGCCAGGGACTCGCCGTACGCGGTGGCCGGCTCCCGGCCGAGCGTGTGGCCGACCCCGGCCGCCGCCATCAGGTCGCCCTCGTAGGTGGCGTCCACGAAGCAGCGGGCGCGGTGGACCGTGCCGTCGTCCGTGCGCAGCTCCTCGATCCTGCCGTCCCGCAGGGACACCGCGTCGAGGTGGCGCCCGCGGTGCACGGTGACACCGGCCTCGGACACCCAGCGCTCGTAGATCCCCTCGGCGACGCCCGGTTCGAAGTTCCAGCGGGGCGCGGGCGATCCGTAGTGCCGGGCCACCTCGTCGTAGAAGGAACGGGACAGGCCGCCGACGGTCGCCGGATGCCCGGTGTCGGTGAAGCCGAGTCCGCAGGAGCTCATGCCGCCCAGCCGCTCGCCGGGCGCGACCAGGGCGACGTCGAGGCCGGCGCGGGCGGCGCGGACCGCCGCGGCGACGCCGCCCGACGTGCCGCCGTACACGAGGACATCGCAGTCCACAGGCACCCCCGCGGACGCCGCCGGCTCCGGCTGCCGCCAGTAGCGCAGCCCCGCGAGCGCTTCGCCGTGCGCCATGTTTCCCCTCCCGATGGGCTGTTGGTGTAGGGCATTCATAGCATCGACGAAACTCGTACGTCCATAACTGATATTGCTAATACCGAGAAATGGAAAGCCCTGTCACGCCCCTTGACTTGGCGCCGGAATCCGCCGCTAACCTCACCGGCAACCGGCTGCGCCGGAAGCGCACCTCGGCAATCGTATTAGTAATAAGCGGTGCGTCAGTATCAGCGCTGCGCCAGCGACTTGCACATCCTCCTCATCGAGAAGGAGTTTCACCGTGGGAACACAAGGGATGGGCCGGCGGCGCTTGTTGGCCGGGGCGGTGGCCGCCGCGGCGGCGGGGCCGCTGCTCACGGCATGCAGCGGCACGGACTCGGCAGGGACCTCGAAGGCCCAGGGCGCGGCGAACGCGGCCGTGCGCCTGCCCAGTTACGTCCCCTACCAGGGCGTCAAACCCGACCTGCCCGGCACCGCCAAGGGCGTGCTCGCCGGGTTCTACGGCTACCCGGCGCACCCCGTGACGGGCGTCAGGGGCAAGCCCGCGGCGGGCCCGAAGATCAGCGCTCTGGTCAACATCTTCGAACCCGTCCCGCCGGCCGCCGGCAGGAACCCGTTCTGGCAGGAGCTCAACAAGCGCCTCGGCACCGAGCTCGACCTCGGCATGGTCCCGGACGCCGACTACCTCCAGAAGCTCGCGACCGTGCTCGCCGGAGGCGACCTGCCCGACCTGGTCGAGATCAGGATGGACCAGCCGCAGCGCGCCCAGATCCTCAAGGCGCAGTTCACCGACCTCACCGAGTACCTGTCCGGCGACGCGGTGAAGAAGTACCCCTTCCTCGCCAACATCCCCACCGAGTCCTGGCGCGCCTGCGTCTACAACGGCGGCATCTACGCCCTGCCGACGCCGCGCCCGGTGATCGGCAGCGTCATGTTCTGCCGCGCGGACCTGATCAAGGACAAGGGCCTCGGCGGCGACCCGAAGAGCTACGCGGAGTTCACCGAGCTCTGCACCGGCCTGACCGACGCCAGGAACAAGCAGTGGGCCCTCGGCTTCGGCGCGGCAGGACCGCTGTCCACCTGGGCCTTCCTCATGCAGATGCTCGGCGCGCCCAACGAGTGGGGCCAGCGGGGCGGCAGGTTCACCTCCTGGTTCGAGACCGAGGAGGCCAAGCAGGCCGCGGACGACCTGCGCACCCTGGTGAAGAAGGGCGTCTTCCACCCCGACTCCTTCGCCGCCACCTCCGACCCCAGGGTGTGGTTCGGCACCGGCAGGACGGCCCTCAACCGCGACGGCGCCGCCGCCTGGGACCTGCTCGCCAACACCTACGGCGTCACCGTCGGCGGCCTCGTCGCCCCCAGGTACGACGGCGGAGGCGACGCCCGCCACTACGCGGGAGGGGCGACGTTCGCGCTCACCGCCCTGAAGAAGACGAGCGACGCCAAGCGCGTCGGCCAGCTGCTCTCCATGGCCAATTGGCTGGCCGCGCCGCTCGGCACCGAGGAGCACCTGTTCCGCAACTACGGCATCCAGGGCGACGACTTCACCTTCGCCAAGGGCCTCCCGGCGCTCACCGGGCGAGGCAAGAAGGACACCACGCTGCCCCTGGAGTACCTGGTCGACGGCCCGCCCTTCCTCGGCCCCGGCGCACCCGACAGGGTCCGCGCCCAGCACGACTACCAGCAGCGGATCGTGCCGGGGCTGCTCCGCGGCGCGGGCGCCGGACTGTACTCCGACACCGACACCACCAAGAAGCTCCAGATCCAGAAGCTCATGCAGGACGCGCTCTCCCAGATCATGCAGGGCAACAAGCCGGTCTCCGCGTGGGACGACGCCGTCAGGAGCTGGCGGACCCAGGGCGGCGACGCCATCCGTGCCGAGTACGAGGCGGCGTACGCCGATGCCCACTGAACTGCGCACCGACCTCCTGGTGGCCGGCGGCGGCCTCGGAGGGGTGGCCGCCGCCCTCACCGCCGCGCGCCTCGGCCGCGACGTCGTCGTCACCGAGCCCACCGACTGGCTCGGCGGCCAGCTCACCGCGCAGGCCGTGCCCTCCGACGAGCACCCGTGGATCGAGAGCGGGCACACCAGCAGCGGCTACGCCGACCTGCGCACCCGCATCCGCGACCACTACCGCCGCACCTACCCCCTGCGCGCGGAGGTCGCCGCACAGCCGGACCTCAACCCCGGCCTCGGCATGGTCAGCAGGCTCTGCCACGAGCCGCGCGCCGCCGTCGCCGCCATCGACGAACTCCTCGCGCCGCACCGCTCGTCCGGCCGCATCACCGTGCTGTACCACCACACCCCGGTCTCGGCCGCGACCACCGGGGACCGCGTCGACTCCGTGACGTTCCGCGACGACCGCACCGGGGAGCACACCACCGTCACCGCGCCGTTCGTCGTCGACGCCACCGAACTCGGCGACCTGCTCGACCTGGCCGGCGTCGAGCACGTCGTGGGCGCCGAGTCCCGGCAGGACACCGGCGAGCCCTACGCCGCACCCGCCGCCGACCCCATGGACCAGCAGGCCGTCACCTGGTGCTTCCCGCTCGAATACCGCCCCGGGGAGGACCACACCGTCGAGCGGCCCGGCTCCTACGACCACTGGAAGACCCACCACGACCCCTTCTGGCCGGGACCGCAGCTCAGCTGGGAGAAGATCGACATCCGCACGATGCGGGGCACCGAGAACCGCATCTTCGAGGACCCGATCGACGCCCGCACCTCCCGCGACCTGTGGCACTTCCGGCGCATCCGCGCCCGGAGCCAGTTCGAGGACGGCGCCTTCGACTCCGACATCACCCTCGTCAACTGGCCCAACACCGACTACTGGGAGGCCCCGCTGGTCGGCCCGGGGGTGACGCCCGAGGACCGGGACCGGGCGCTCGCCCGCTGCCGCGAGCTCTCCCTGTCGTACCTGTACTGGATGCAGACGGAGCAGGGATATCCGGGCCTGCGGCTGCGCCCCGATCTCGTCGACACCCCCGACGGGCTCGCCAAGTCCGTCTACGTCCGCGAGGCCCGCCGCATCCGCGCCCGCTTCACCGTCCTCGAACAGCACGTCGCCGTCGTCGACCGGCCCGAGGGCCAGGGCGCGGAACGGTTCGCGGACAGCGTGGGGATCGGCCACTACAACATCGACCTGCACCCGAGCTCGTCCGGCGTGTCGTACATCAACCTGGAGTGCTACCCGTTCGAGATCCCGCTCGGCGCGCTCGTCCCGGTGCGGATGCGGAACCTGCTCCCGGCCGCCAAGAACATCGGCACCACCCACCTGACGAACGGCTGCTACCGGCTGCACCCCGTGGAGTGGTCCATCGGCGAAGCCGTCGGCGCGCTGAGCGCCTACTGCCTCGACGAGGCCACCGAGCCGCACGCCGTGGCCGGCTCGGCCGCCCGCACCGAGGACGTCCAGCGCCTGCTCACCGGCACCCTCGGCGCGCCGGTGCGCTGGCCCGCGTCCGTCGCGACCACCAGGCCCTCGCAGGCACTCCGCAGCGCCACCCCGCTCTACGCGACGCCCGAACGCAGGGTGCGCTGAGCCCACGACGCCCCTACGCCCGAGGAAGAAGGCAGCACCTTTCATGGATCGCAGACGTTTCCTCACCGCGGCCGCCGCCACCGGAGCCCTCACCCTCGGCTCCGCGACCCGGGCCGGCGCCCGTCCGTCCACCCGTCCGTCCACCCGCCCGTCCGGCCGCCCCCGTGCGGCCGGCGGCCCCTACGACGCCGTCGTCTACGGCGCCACGCTCGCCGGCATCATGGCCGCCCTGCGCCTGGCCGGGCGCGGGTACCGCAGCCTCGTGCTCGAACCGACCGGCCACCCCGGCGGGGTGGTCGCGGGCGGCCTGGTGAAGACCGACATCCCCAACGACATCCGCGCCCTCGCCGGGCTCACCCATACCTCGTTCTTCAACGCCATCGGGGCCCACTACGGGGTCGGCTCCCCGGCGCAGTACCGCTTCGAGCCCAAGGTCGCCGAGGACATCGCCCGGAGCCTGCTCGACCAGGCCGGTGCCACCGTCGTCTACGGCCACCGCCTGCGCGGGCCCGCCGACGTCACCGTCACGGGCAAGCGCATCACGGCGGTGCGGACCCCCGACGGCTGGGTGCGGGCCCGGTTCTTCGTGGACGCCTCCTACGAGGGCGACCTGATGGCCGCCGCGAAGGTGCCCTACACGGTGGGCCGGGAGTCGGCCGCCGAGTACGGCGAGCCCCATGCCGGATTCCGCTCCGACACGGTCCTGAGGATCGGCGACTTCACGCCCAACACCGGCTACCCGGTGGGACCCGTGCCCGTCACCCCGCTGGGGGCGGCCGACGAGAAGGTGATGGCGTACAACTTCCGCGGTGTGCTCACGCGGAGCGCGGACCGGCTGCCGTTCCCCAAGCCCGACGGCTACGACCCGGACACGTTCCTCCACCTCAAGCAGCTGATCGACTTCCGCGGTGTCACCGGGCTCACCCAGCTCGTCGGCACCACGGCGGCGATCCCCGGGGACAAGTACCAGACGAACCAGGGCCCGTTCATCGGACTCGACCTGCCCGGCGCCGGCTGGGACTACCCGGACGGCACCTGGGAGCGCCGCGACGAGGTCATCGCCGAGCACGTGCGCTGGCACCAGGGCCAGCTGTACTTCATGGCCAACGACCCCTCGCTGCCGGAGTCGTTCCGGGCGGACACGCGGTCGTGGGGCCTGCCCGCCGACGAGTTCACCGACAGCCCGTACGGCGCCGGCTTCCCCCATGCCCTGTACGTCCGCGAGGGCCGCCGCATGAAGGGCGCCCACGTCCTGACCGAGCACGACCTGCTCGCCCCGGGCAACACCAAGACCACGTCCGTGGCCTGCTGGAAGTACGGCATGGACTGCCACACGGTGCAGTACTACCCGGAGGGCGACCGGCTGATCGTCGGCGAGGGCTCCCTGACCGGTACCACGAGCAACGTGCCCGTCGACCTCTACCAGATCCCCGCGGAGTGCCTGTTCCCGGCGGCGGGGTCCGTCGACAACATCGCCGTCCCGGTGTGCTTCTCGGCCAGCCACATCGGCTACACCTCGCCGCGCATGGAGCCCGACTTCGGGATGCTCGGCGAGGCCGCGGGCGAGCTCGCCGCCCAGTCCATCGAGCGGGACCAGGCGGTGCAGAGCTACCGGTACGCCGATCTGGCGACGGCGCTCACCGAGCACGGCAGCGTGCTCAGCCTGTAGGACCGCGGACGCCCGGACGGCTTCCGCGGACCGCCGACGTCCGGCACCCGCGGGCGCCGTACCCGGCTCGCGCGCCCGCGGCCTGCCCACCGGAGCCCGCGGGCGCCCCGCCAGGCGCCCGCGGCCCCCACCCTCTCCCTCACGAACACCCTCTCCCTCACGAACCGGAGGTTTTCCGTGTTGTGGACCGTCGGCCGCCCCGATGACGGCCCGGCCCAGTTCGGCGGCGTGTGGCCGCGGGACGGTGCCGTTCTGCGGTACGAGGTCGGGCGGAGCACGCCCGCCGGCCACTGGCCGCTCTTCCACCCGAGCCCGCTCGACGCGGGCAGCGGATGGCGCGAGCACCGGGCCGAAGTGGAGTTCACCGTCGGCCCCGGGGACGTTCCGGAGACCGGATGCGTGCTGCGGCTCCGGTTCGCCGGATCCCACGGCCCCTGCCCCGACATCGCCGTGGAGCTCGACCACCGGCACCGCGCCCTCTACCACCCCGTGGTGGTCAGGCGGACGCGCGCCGAGGTGGACCGGCAGGGCCCCATCGCCGGCGAGTGCGAGCTGGACATCCCGCTTCCGGCGGCCTGGCTCGCGCCGGGCCGCCACGTCCTGGCGCTGACGACCACGGTCGACCGGGACGCGGCCACCGGCCTGCCCGGCGCGGTCCTCGATACGGATCTGCCCGAACGGCGCAGGGCGTACGGCAACTGGTTCGGCGCCGGGATCACCTGGCGCGGCCTCGCCCTGCTCCCCGCGGACCGGGGCCCCGGCGGCCTCGCGGCCCGGCTCGACGCGACGCCCCTGTACGTGGAGCGGGACGGCGGGCTCCACGAACTCGTCGACCTCACGGTGGACGTGCCCGCCGGCGGCGCCTGGCCGGAGCACGCCGAGGTCGACATCGCCGGACACACCTACCGCCACCCCCTCACCCGCGAGGGCCGCACCTTCGGCCAGGTCAGGGTCCGCTTCCCGCTGCCGGAGCTCGCGGACGGCACCACGGCCGCCGAGATCCGCGTCGGGGGCCTCCGGCTGGCCTGCGGGCTCCGCCCGCTCCGCAAGTGGACCATCCACCTCGTTCCGCACGTGCATCTCGACGTCGGGTACACCGACACCCAGGGAAAGGTCCTCGAACTCCACAGCCGCAACCTCGACCGCGCCCTCGCCGCCCTCGACGCGTCCGGCGGCTTCCGCTTCTCCCTCGACGGCGCGCTCATCCTCGACGAGTACCTCGGCACCAGGTCACCCGAGCGAGCGGAGCGTGTCCTCGCGGCGCTGCGCGACCGGCGCCTCGCCGTCAACGCCTTCCACAACCTGTTCCTCTCGGGCGTCACCAGCCTGGAGGAGACCTACCGCGCCGCCTATCTGGCCGCCGGGCTCCGCGACCGGCACGGCATCCCCGTCGACTACGCGAACCTCACCGACGTCCCCTCGTACAGCTCGGCGCTGCCCGCCATGCTCACCGCCCTCGGCATCGACGCCTTCGTCGGCATCGAGAACCACAGCCGGGGCGCCAACGCCGACAGCGACGCCCAGCACCTGGCGACCCCGGTGATGTGGGAGGGCATCGACGGCACCCGGATCCTCACCCACTTCGCCGACGCCTACTCGCAGCTCCGCTTCACCACGGCCGACCCGCAGACCGTGGTCGGCGGCACCCAGTCCCTGTCCCGGTACGTCGGCCGGTACGAGCGGCCCGACTACGCGCCCCACGACCTCGCGCTCATCGGCACCCACGCCGACAACGAGGACCTGGCCGACGGAGACGCCGGCTTCGCCGCCCGCTGGAACGCCGTCTACGCCTATCCCAGGCTCCAGGTCTCCACCCTGGCCGGCTACCTGGCCGCGGTGCGGCCGCTGGCCGACCGGCTCCCGGTGTGGCGCGGCGACGGCGGCAGCTACTGGGAGGACGGCGTCGGCACCGGCGCCGCCGTCGTCGCCGAGCACCGGGCCGCGCAGTCCCAGCTCGTCGCCGCCGAGTGCGTGGCCGCCCTGGTGGCCCGCGCCGAACCGGGCTACCGGCCGAACCGGGCACAGCTCGACCGGGGCTGGGAGGGCGCCCTGTACGCCTGCGAGCACACCTGGACCTGGTCCCACAGCGTCGCGCACCCGCACGGCGAGCAGGTGGGCGACCAGCTCGACTGGAAGCGCCACCGGGTGCACACCGCCCACCGCACCGCCCTCGACGAGTCCCGCCGGGCCATGAGCCAGCTCGGCGAGCTGGTCACCACCGAGGGGCCGACCCTGCTCGTCGCCAACCCGCTCGGCTGGCTGCGGGACATCACCGTCGAGACCGAGGTCCCCGCGGGCACCCCCGTCGGCCGGCCGCCGCTGCCCTACGAGGTGCTGAGCGACTGCGACGGGCTGCACCGGATCCGCCTCACCGTCCCCGGCGTGCCCGGCTTCGGCTACCGCGCGCTGCCGCTCGGTGCCGCCCACAAGGTCACCCCCAACGGGGACGAGGGCGACCCCACCGGGGACACCGCGCCACGCCGCGAGGGCGCCGGGGACGGGGGCACCACCTGGCAGCCGCTGCCCGAGACGCTGACCACGGAGCGCTGGGAGGTGTCCCTCGACCCGGAGACCGGCTCGGTCACCGGGCTCGTCCACCGCCCCACGGGCCGCAGGGCCGTCGACACCGCCTCGCCCCACCGCCTCGGGCAGGTCCTCTACGCGCTCGGCGGCCCCGACTCCCTCACCAGGGGCGAGTCGCACACCCACACGGGTGAGCCCCACCGGCACGAACGCGCGCCCCGCAGCAGCCTCCTGGCCCGCCGCCCGAAGTCGCCGCCGCCCGAGCTCACCGTCACGCCCGCCGCCACCCGCCCCATCGGCCTGCTGCGCACCTACGACGGCTGGCGGCTGCGCACCGTCGGCACGGCGCCGCACCTGCCGTTCGTGCAGACCGACATCCTCCTGCGCGACACCGACGACCGCGTCGAGGTGACCGTGCGGCTCGACAAGGAGCGCGTGCTCGCCAAGGAGTCGCTGTACGTGGCGTTCCCGTTCGCCGCGAAGGGCGACGCACCCGGGGACGGAGACCCCGGAGACGGAGACCCCGGGGACGGCGACCCGGAGCGCCGCGGGCCGCGCTTCCGGGTCCGCTACGACCGCCAGCAGGGCTGGGTGGACCCGGCCACCGACCACGCCCCGGGCGCCTGCAACGAGTGGTTCACCACCCTGCACGGCGTCACCGTCGACGACATCGTGTGGACGTCGGCCGACGCCCCGCTCTTCACCGTCGGGGACATCGTGCGCGGCACCTGGGCCGAGCGCTTCGAACCGGCCGCCGCCACCCTGTTCTCCTGGGTCCTCAACAACTACTGGCCCACCAACACCCCGCCCGAGCAGGGCGGCCCGCTGACCCTGCGGTACGCCTTCAGCCCGCTCGGCGCCTTCGATCCGGCCGCGGCCTCCCGCTTCGGCCTGGAGAGGCGGGCGGCGCCGCTGGTGTCCGACGTCAGCAGGCTCGACAAGTACGACGGCTCCCCGCGCCCGCTCGACGCCGCCTCGGCGACCCTGCTCGACCTGGGACTGCCCGACGGATGCCACGCCACGGTCGCCGAACCCCGTAACCGGCGCGGCCTCCTGCTGCGGGTGCAGAACCTCGACCGGGCCGCCCGCACGATCCGGCTCCGCCACACCGGCACCGTGCTGCTCTGCCGGGCCGATGAACACCCCCTGCGCGAACTGCCGGTCACCGGCGGGACGTTCACGCTCGACCTCGCCCCATGGCAGGTCGCCACCGTCACGTTGACGTGAGGAGCCACACATGGAACGCCGCACTTTCCTGGCCACCGCCCTCGCCGCGGGAGCAGCGGTGCCGCTGCTCGGCACGTCCACCGCGGGGGCCGCGCCCCGGCCCGCCGCGGCCGGCATCAGCTGGCCGTCGGGGCAGGCCCTGCCGGGTTTCGCCGCGCCCTCCCGGCTCGCCACCGCCGACCTGTCCGCGTACTCCGCCGCGGACCAGCTCACCCTGATCAGCCTCCAGGGCATCGTCAACCGCACCCAGCCCCGTATCTACCTCCTCGCGAACGTCGGCGAGGGGAAGGCCACCTGGCAGCCCGACACCGGCGTGCCGAACGACTCCCCGAGCACGCTGGCCGCCCTGGTGGCCAGGTACCGGAGCGAGGTCAAGGGAGCCGTCATCCCCGACCCCGCGCTGCCGCAGTCGGTGAGCGTGGCGACGACCCTCGCGGGCCTGGAGGACGCGCTGATCGCGACACCCGAGATGGCCGCCTCGCTCGGCCTGCCGATCATCGAGGACCTCCGGGGGAGGTTCACCTCCGACCTGGCCGCCAGCCAGTGGCAGATCGACACCCTCTGGCCGCGCACCACCCACCGCATGGTCATCAGCATGAACACCTCGCTGACGGCGTACCTGCGTGACTACGCCATAGCCAACCGGGCCCTCACCGTCTGGCTCGACCACAGCGACCCGGCGCAGAAGGCGCTGATCGAGCGCCTCGCCGACGACATGCCGGACCACTCCCCGTACATGGGCTGGCTGCGCGGCGGTGAGAGCCCCGCCGTGGAGACCCTGTCGAACCGCAGCTGCCACGTCCTCGCCGCCGACACCGCCCAGAACCTGTCGGTGTGGAGCGGCGTGCCCGCGAGCATCGACACGAACCCCTACCAGGCGGCCACGCCCGCGCTCCAGAACAAGATCTACGTCACCCTCACCTACAGCGACGGCGACAACCTCCAGTACGCGCAGCACAAGATGCGGCAGCTGTGGGACGACCCCGCCCGCGGGCAGATCCCCGTCAACTGGCCGGTGCCGCCCGAGATCCTGGACGCCGCGCCCGCGCTGTACGCCCACTACCAGCGGACGGCGACGACCAAGGACTACCTGCTCAGCGGGCCTTCGGGGCTCGGCTACGTCTTCCCGAGCGCCTACCCGGCGGCCACCTTCGACTCCTACGTGTCCCGTACCGCCGACTACACCAGGCGCCTCGGGATGAACAGCACGGCCATCATCAACCGGCTGGACAGCACCTACGAGCCGCTGACCGACGCGGCCGTGGCGGCCTACGCGAAGGGCATGGCCCCACTCGGCATCTTCCAGAACTACGACGACTTCTACACCGAGCAACTGCTCCTGTCCGGGACCCCCATCGCCCGCTCCCGCCTGGCGCTGGACCAGGACGAGCTGCACGCCGGCCTCACCCGGGCGGCCGACGCCTGGACCGCGGCCGGGGGCAAGGCGCCGGTCTTCACCATGGTCTTCCTGCACGCGTGGACCATGACCCCGAGCGACGCGGCGGCGGTCGCGGCCACCCTCGACGACCGCTTCGTGCTGCTGCGCGGAGAGCAGTTCTTCGGCCTGGTCAAGAAGGCGGGGAGCGCCGGCTGACGGGAGGGGAGGGCACGGGGGCGAACCCGGGACCGGCCCGAGCGGCCGACCCCGGGGGCGGGCCCGTGTCAGGTCGCGAAGATCTGGGACTCGTCGGCGAACGCCTTGAACTCCAGCGCGTTGCCCGCCGGGTCGTGCAGGAACATCGTCCACTGCTCGCCGGGCTGTCCCGCGAAGCGCAGGTAGGGCTCGATGACGAAGGACGTGCCCGCGGCGCGGAGCCGTTCGGCGAGCGCGTGGAACTCCGGGATGGCCAGCACCAGGCCGAAGTGCGGCACGGGCACGTCGTGGCCGTCCACCCGGTTGCGGGCGCGCTCACCGCCGGCCGGGGCGAGATGGGTGACGAACTGGTGGCCGTGGAGGTTCCAGTCCACCCACGTGTCGGAGCTGCGGCCCTGCTCCAGGCCGAGCACCGCGCCGTAGAAGTGCCGGGCGGCAGCCAGGTCGTCGACCGGCATCGCCAGGTGGAACCGCGGGATCGGCGCGTCGGGAACGGTCATGCGGGTGCTTCCTTCCCGGGCGTGGCACACGCCCACTGAGCTGCCGGGCAGCCGGTGCCCGGGCGGCACCGGCCGATCGGCTCCCTCTTGCCTACCCGGCCGGACGCGTCTCAGTGATGCGGTCCGCGGGGGGTGACGGGACGCCGGCCCGGGGCCTGCCGAAACACGGGCCACCCAAGCGGAACACCTGCTTGACCTCGGGGACTTCCGGCCCCGGTCCAAGCAGGTGAGAGGGAGGGTGGGGGCGGCGTGAACGAGCTCCGCCGGCAGTGCGTGCCGGTGGCCGTATCACGCCGCCCCGAATTCTCTGGAGTTGTCTCGGCGGAATGCATCCGGACCCTGGATTCGGCGTATCCCTTCGACCCTGGATCGGAGCGTCTCCCGCGGGCCTTCGCCGGGCCGCGGGGAGGCGGGACGCCCGGGGACCGGATCAGGACTCGGCCAGCCTGAAGCCCATCGCGTACATGTCCCTGTGGTACCAGCCGTGCCGCCGGCGGCAGCGGGCCAGGTCCGCGAAGCGGGTGAAGCTGCCGCCGCGGGCGACGCGGTAGGCCGCGGCGCCGCCGAGGTCGTCGTCCACCGCCTCGCCGCCCGGGTAGGGGTGGTAGTCGTCCGAGACGTACTCCTCGACGTTGCCGCCCATGTCGAACGCGCCGAACGGAGAGAGCCCGGCGGGGTACATGCCGACCGGAGTGGTGGACAGGGGCCCGTACTCGACGGTGTTGGTGCGGTCCGGGCCCGCCTGATCGCCCCACGGGTAGGCGCGGCCGTCGCCGCTGCTCGCCGCGTACTCCCACTCGGCCTCCGTCGGCAGCCTGAAGCCCCGGCCGGTGCGGGCCGCGAGCCAGGCGGCGTAGCGTTCCGCGTCCTGGGGGCCGACCGTCCACACGGGGTGGTTGGCGAGCTCGGCCGGATAGCCGCCGAACCGCCACGACGTGGGTGGCAGCGCGGCGTCCGGCTCCGCCAGCAGGAAGGCGCGGTACTCCTGGTTGGTGACGGGGTAGCGGCCGATGCGGAAGGCCGGCACGTCCACCTCGTACTGCGGTGCCTCCTTGGCGATCCAGTCGCGCACCACGCCGACGCTGCTCCACCGCGCGGTGACCGCGTCGATCCGGTCGGCCGGCAGGCCCAGCTGGACCCGCGCGGCGGGCACGTCGACCATCGCGGGGTCGTCGGGGACGATCCTGGGGTCGCCGAGCAGGGCCAGCAGCCGCCCGGCGGCGAGCCGCGTGAGGGGTTCGGCGGCCGGGTCCTCGACGGTGCGGGCGAGGTGGACGGGGCCGCGGATGGCCAGCAGCCGGCAGCGTGCGGCGAGCTCGCTCTCGTCGACGCGGTCGACGTAGGAGGCCGGCAGGCCCATGCAGGCGCGGTCCTCGACGGCGTGCGGGTCGACCGCGGGCGTGATGACGGTGTTCATGCCGCGACCCTCTCGCCGGCCGGAACGATGCTGACGGAGCCGTCGTAGGACGAGGCCAGGAAGCGGCCGCCCGCGGTGTCGTAGGTCAGGTTGGAGATGCCGGCCGCCGTGGGCCTGCCGATGTGCGACCAGGTGTCGGTCCGGGTGTCGTAGACGGCGACCACTCCCGAGTACGAGCCGCTGGCGACGAACCGGCCGTCGTCGGAGGCGGCGACGCACTTGATGGAGTGGTCGTGCGGCGTCGGCACCGAACGCTGGTCGTGCCCCTGCCAGATGCGCATCGTGAGGTCCCGGCCCACGCTGGCGAACGAGTCGTCGGCAAGCGCCGCGCAGCCGTTGGCGATCTGGGCGTGCGCCCCCTCGACGCGCCCGGTCTCCTCGAAGTCCGTGAGGGAGAACCAGCACACGGACGTGTCGGCGCAGACCGCGAAGAGCGTGTCGCCCGAGATCGCGACGTCCTTGACGGGGTTGGTGTGCAGCGGGAGCGTCGCCACGTGCTCGACCTGCTCGCCCAGGGAGAAGACCAGGCCCTCGCCGGTGTAGGCGCCCACCACGACGTGCGGCACGCCGTTCCGCTCGAAGGCCGCGCCGCAGTTCAGCGGTGAGCGGTGCTGGTGCAGGACCGAGCCGTCACCGGCGTCGAAGAGCCGGCCGAGCTGCCCGCCGGTCAGCACCCGGCCGCCGGCGCTCACCAGGAAGTTGCAGAGGCTGCCCGTGCTGGCGGCGAGCCGCCCGTCGCGCCACACGAGGCCCGCGTCGCCGGTCGTCCACATCTCGCCGTCGATGACGGAGACGGCGTTCACGCAGCGCGTCGGCTCGACGCCGGTGAGGTCCCACTCGCCGGTGTCCAGGCTGTAGGTGGCGTAGGAGGACCCGAAGGTGCCGAAGACGAGGGTGCGGTCGTCGAGGAACGCGCCCGAGCGCGCCCACACCTCGGCCGGGTACTCCGTCATGTGCGTCAGGGTCAGGCCGGCGAGGGCGTCCGAGGCGTCCCACACGCGGAACGTGCGGTCGTAGCTGAGGCTGACCAGCGTCTCGGTGGGGGCGTGGTAGACGAGCCGCTTGATGCCGGCCTCGTGGGCGCGGGCCCGGCCGGTGCGCCCGTCGGCGATGGAGATGATCTCGCCGTCGTCGTTGCCCGCGTAGATCACCCCGGTCCGGGTGATGGCGATGGTGTCGGTCTCGACGTCGCCGAGGTCGATGTCGCCCGTCATCTCGCCGGACTGAAGCGACCAGCGCTTGACCGTGCCGTCGTCGCTGGAGGTGACCAGCTCCTCGCCCTCGCCCAGCCAGGCGACGGAGAGGATGTCGGCGGTGTGCCCCTGGAACCGGGCGACGACCGCGCCGTTCAGGTCGAAGACGCGGATGAGGTGGTCGCGGGCGACGGTGGCGACGAGCGGGCGGGTCGGGTGGAACGCCGCCATGTCGACGTCGTCCTTGTGCTCGCTGAGCACCGTCTTGAGCTTGAGGTCCGGTAGCGACCACAACCGTGCGGTGTAGTCGCTGGACGCGGTGAGCAGCATGGTGCCGTCCGGGCTGAACTCGACCATGTTGGCGAGGTGGTCATGGTAGGCGCGGGCGAGGGGGACGTGCCCCTTCGCGTTCCACAGGATGACCTGGTTGTCATAGCCGGCGGTCGCCACGAGTTCGGAGTTGAAGGTCGCGATGCCGCTGATGGGGCCGTAATGACGGATCATGACGAGCCTTCCAGTTGAATGGTGTGCGAGGTTCGGGCGATCTTCGCCCTGAGGTAGCCGGTGTTGTGCGGGTTGACGAAGACCCCCGTCGAGAGGGTGTTGCGGACCTTGATGCCGTAGCCGAGCAGCTGCTCGCGCTTGTCGGGGTTGTTGGTCAGCAGGTCGATCTCGGTGTGGCCGAGTGCGTGCAGCATCTGCACCGCGACGGCGTAGTCCCGCAGGTCGTCGTCGAGGCCCAGCGCGCGGTTGGCCTCGTAGGTGTCGAGGCCCTGCTCCTGGAGGCCGTAGGCGTCCAGCTTGTTGTAGAGGCCGATGCCGCGGCCCTCCTGGCGCAGGTACAGCAGCACCCCGCCGACCGTGTCGATCATGCGCAGGGCCTCGTTGAGCTGGGGCCCGCAGTCGCAGCGCGCCGAGCCGAACACCTCGCCCGTCAGGCACTCGGAGTGCACGCGGACGAGGGGCACGTCGGTCTGCGGGCCGAGCCGGACCGCCAGGTGCTCGCCCATGTCGGCGAGCCCGTCGAAGGTCATCAGCTCGGCCTGCATCAGCGCGTCGGGACCGTGCTTGAGGGGCACGCCCACGCTCCGCCGGACCCTGGCGGGTCCCGGCAGCGCCACGCCGCCCGGGACGGACGCCTCCGGTCCTGTGCCGTCGTCGGGATCGGTGCCGCCTGGGGCGGGAGGTTCGGGGGAGGCGGCTGCCGGAGCGTCGTGAACCTGGTTCACCAAGGGTGTTTCTACGTGTCGCATCGGGGTTTCTCCTATGCCTGCTGTGGTTTCGCCGGGTTGGGGCCGGTCCAAGCGGAGCGGGAGCGCGCCAGGTACCACAGCACCGTGGAGGCCGCCAGACCGAGCACGACGAAGGTGGCGGGGGTGCCCAGGGCACCGTTCACCACGACCACGGCGGTGGACGAGACGAGACCGGCGCCGCCGGTCAGCAGCCACAGCACGCCGGAGGCGCGGCCCAGCACGGCCTTCGGCAGGTACTTGACGCGTCCCATCACGACGGTGGCCAGCACCATGCCCTGCCCGAACTGGCCCACGACCAGCACGGTCAGGAACACCGGCCACATCGGTGTCGCGAGCAGCACCAGCGACACCGCGCGCAGCGCCATGCCGGACGTCAGCCACAGCCAGGCCGGGAACCGGCGGCGCTGGGAGACGAAGAGGTTGCCCACGAGGCTGCTGAGGTTCATCGCGGCGATCGCGAGAGACGCCTGCTCCCCGCTGAGCCGCCAGGAGTGGGCGAGGTCGTAGAGGACGAGGGTGGTCAGGCCGTTGCCGCAGGCGATGTCCAGAACGAGCTGCACGATCAGCAGGGCCAGCATCCGGTGGTCCTTGAAGACCGCCCGCACGGCCGGCCGCCACTCCCGCCGGTCCTTCTCGTCGGCCTGCTCCTTCGGCACCGGCGGCGGGCCGATGCCCATCGCCATGACGACGAGCGGCGCGAAGAACGTCGGCAGGTTGAGCCAGAGGAGGCCCGTGTACCCGAATGCCGGAAGGAGCGCGGACACCAGCACGGGCCCCACCATGGTGGTGGCGAGGAAGGAGCTGTTGAGGGTGCCGCGGGCCCGCGTGGGGCAGCTCGGAAAGGTCGCCGGTACCCCGGTGATCCACCCGGTGCGGTACGCCACGCCGCCGGCCGCGACCAGCAGGGCGCAGACGAACAGCAGCCACACGGGCGGGTCGTGGCGGAGCAGCAGCAGGTTCATCGCCGTCGCGGCGGCCGCCTGGACCAGCAGCCCGTACCGGACGAGCCCCCGCACCCCCCGGCGGTCGGCGATGGAGCCGAGCGTCGGGGAGAGCAGCATGGCCGCCGGAACGGCGGCGGCCAGCAGCGTCATCGAGCCGAGCGAGCCGGTGACGTGGTAGACGAGCAGTGGCAGGGCCACGGCGTAGAGCGCCTCGCCGAGGTTGTTCGCCACGTTGCCGACGGCGAAGGTCACGAAGCGCCGGTCCCGAAACGGTGAGGGCTCGGTCGCCTCACCGCTTTCGGGACTCCGGGCCGGCGACACCTCGTCGTCGATCCGGGTCATTGCCCGGTCGCTTCCGCCTCCGCCAGCGACGGATACGCGGAGGTCGCACCCGGCAGCCACAGGTCGCGCAGCGGGGTGAGGACGGGGCCGCCGCCGCGGTCGACGCGGAAGACGCGCAGCCAGCCCCCGCGCCCGCCGACGATGACGTACGGCTCCCCGCCGCTGCCCCGCATGGTGGCGATGGCCTTGGCGAAGTCCGGCAGGTCCTCGTGGAGCGCCAGCAACTGGCACGTGTCGTGGTCGTAGGCGGCGAGCTGGAAGCCGTAGGTGACGACGCACATCGTGTTCTCGATCAGCGCCGCGTTCTCCGCGGTGTTGTCCAGCAGCTCGATGAACTGCCGCCGCTCCTTGTCCTCGCCGACCACGTACTCCTTGACGCCGACGCCGCCGGTGATCCGCAGCTCGTCGCCGTTCACGAACAGCCGCTTCGGGTAGTTGTCGAGGTCGACCGTCCAGGTCTCCTCGCCGTCGGCGTCGTAGGCGGACAGGATGCCGTTGCGCGAGCCCAGCAGCCTGCGGCCGTCGTCGAGGTAGCCGGCCACCCACGCGCTGGTGGGCAGCTTGTCCAGGTGGTCGAGCTGGTCGCCGGTCTCGGCGTCGAACTCGAAGCCGCCGGCGTTGCAGGCCACCAGCAGCCGCGACTGGTCGGGGGAGAGGGCGAGGGTGTGCACGATTCCGGGAAGCTCGCGCTCCCACACGGTGCGCCCCTTGCCGTCGACCCGCCGCACCGTGCGCGGCCAGAAGATCCCGGCCCAGCCGTCGTCGGCGAGGACGATCCGGCGGGTGAAGCCGAGGCCGCTGGTGTAGCTCTCGCCGGGCACCAGCGTCGGCTTGCCGGGCAGCGGGTCCACCATGCGCACGACGCGGGTGCCGCTGTCGGTGGAGGCGATCAGCGCGCGGTCCTCGCCGGGCAGCGGCTGGAGCTCCCACACGCAGTTGCGCTCGTAGCCGAGCCGGCGCACGAAGCGGCCGTCGGGCGTGCAGACGGTGATGTCGCCGTCCTGGGTGAGGACGTACACCTGCCCGTCCGGGTCGACCGTGATGTCGAGGAGCTGGTGGCTGAACCCGCCGACCCGGGCCTGGAGGTTCATCTCCGGCTCGGTGTTGTCGTAGATCATCAGCTCGCCGTCGAACCCGCCGACGTACGCCTTGGTGTAGTCGGGCGAGAAGGCCAGGCCCTCGACGTCGTTGCGGGCGTACAGGTGCCGCCACTGCACGACGCCGTCCACGCCGATGGTGAGCACGCCGTTCTCGACGAGGCGCTTGTCGTCGAGGCCCCCGTCGAGCGTCGCCCAGAACCGGTTGTGGCGCTTGTCGTAGACCAGGCGGTGCACGTTGGAGTTGTCGACCTTGACGACGGTCGGGAACGAGAGGGTCTCCAGGTCCCCGAACTGGATGCGGCCGTTCCGGTCGGCGACGGCGTGTACGCCCGGCGCGGCGGTGGAGAACCACTCCAGCATGTCGTAGCCGTGCGGCCACAGGACGATCCGCTCGACGGCGAACGTCTCCAGGTCCAGGATGACCAGCTGGTAGTAGCCGTTGTCGACGTAGACCTTGCCGTTCCACACGCCGATGCCGCGCAGGATGGCCAGCGAGGGCTGCTCCCCCTCCAGGAGGAGCGATTCGTCGGCCGTCGCGGCGGCGTCCAGGTGGTCGATCAGGCGGAGTGAATTCGCGTCCCAGCGGCAGATGTTGCCGACCTTGTCGCGGGTGATGATCCAGTCGCCGACGATCTTGACCCCGTAGATGGGGTGGGCCGCGATGGACTGGGCGATCGCGCTGTCGGACGAGGACCGCAGCACCCGCAGCTCGGAGTCGAGCCAGTGAAGGCTGCCGCGCGCATCTGCTACCAGGATGCCGCGGCCGGCGTCGCTGACGATCCGAGTGATCCTCTCTCGGATTTCCATGGTGAGAACCCCACTTGTGTCAGTCATGAACTCTGGTGCTTGCGGACCGACGGCCCGCGCACGGCGCCGCGGGGTGAGCGGCGCCACCGCCCATAGGGGCTTGTTTGCAGGCTTGCCCCGGAAGGAAAGCCGTGCCTTCCTTCCGGGGCAGCGTTCCTAGCGTGTCTGAGCGCGTGGGGCTCAGACGTTGGGGCGCGAGCTGCGGCGAACGATGGTCATGACACACACCTCCTCTCTTTGCTCGTCGGTCCGCGGGCCCGGGGCCGGGGCGCGGCGTGTCTCCGAGATGGCGCCGTCGGAGACAGGCTTGTGGGGTTGGCGGGCGGCCGCCGGGCGCTTGGCCCGCGGCGCGTGCCGGCGGTGCCGGCGCGCCCGTCGGGGGATCAGGTGTGCTGGGCCGACAGCAGCCGGCCGTCCAGGCCGCCGGTGCACGGCGAGCGACCCAGGTGGTCGAGCACCGCGCGGGCGAGTTCGGTGAGGTCGGCGATCACGCCCGGATCGGTGAAGTGGCCGTCCGCTCTCGGCAGGTCCTCGGCGTAGCGGATCGCCACCGTCGGGGCGTCGATCATCACCGCGTCGGCCCGCAGGAGCACCGAGCGCAGCACGGGCTGCGCGTCCACCGCGCCACGCGCGCCTGGTGAGGCGCTGAGCATGGCGACGGGCTTGCCGGCGATCGCACCCTGGTGCCAGGGCCGTGACAGCCAGTCGAGGGCGTTCATCAGCAGGCCGGAGATCAGGCCGTTGTACGAGGGGGTGCTGATCACCACGGCATCGGCGGATTCCACCAGCCGGCGCGCACCCCGCGCTGCCGCGTCGATCCGGTCCTCCGCGTCCGCGTCCTGGTCGTAGAACGGGATGCGGGAGGGCAGGAGCACGCGCGTCTCGACGGGATCGGGGCCCCCGGTGAGGATCCGGCGCAGCGTGGCGATGGCCGCGGTGTTCACCGACTGGCCGCGCATGCTGCCGGAGATGAGAACGATGCGGGTCACCTGGTCTCCTCGGTGCCTGGGACATGGCCGCCGTCCAGGGCCTGGGCCCTGATCCGACGGGATCCGTCGCTGACGGGAAGAACACTGCCGCGTCGCTTTCCCGATCGGTTCCCGATCCGTTCCCGTGCGTCACCGGCGCTGTCGTGCCGGTGACGGGGCGGGCCCCGCGGAACGGGCGGCTCGGGCCGGCGCCGGCCGCCGTCACGGGGTCCGCCAGAGGTGCCGGAGCCATGGCGTCCGGTTCCCGGCACGTCGGCAAGGCCGTGACCTGGTACGCGGCCAGGGCGGGATCGATGGGGGAACCGAACGGGATGAGCGGGCGGTAGACGACTGGGTGTCCGAACAGTCACAGGAGGTACGGAAGATGCGACGGTTGCGGTACGCGGCAGCAGTGGCCCTGGCGACGGCGATGATGTGCGGTGCGTACGCCGCGGCAGGTGAGGGCGGCCACGGCACGACAGGCTTGCGCACCGTGGCGACGGACATAGGCCCGACTCACCACTGACAGCGTTCAGGGCGCCGGACCGTCGCGAGGGCGACGGTCCGGCGCCCTCTTGCGTGGCGGTGGAGCCAGGGGCCGTGGCGGTGGAGTCAGGGGCCGGTGTGTGGAGGCGTCAGGCCCCTTGTACCCCCGTCGCGCCGCTGCCCGTGCCCAGCAGGCTGCCGTCGCCCTGCGACTGGAGGGACCCCTCCGGGCCGCGGAAGGAGAAGTAGTCGGAGGGCAGGTCGAGCCTCGCGAGGTACTCCCGGGCGGCGTTCCGCAGGCGCACGGCGGCCCGCCTCAGGTGCAGGGCCTGCGTCCCGCGGGCGAGACCGTCGAGCGCGCGCGCCGCCTCCAGCCGCAGCCCGATGGACTCCGCGAGGTTGAGCGCCGCGCGGAAGCGGGTGAGCGCCGAACTGCTGTTGCCGGCCGCCAGGTCGATCGAGCCGAGCACGTTCAGGACGGTCGCCTGCCGCGAGACGGAGCCGATGTCCCTGGCCAGCAGGAGCGCGCGGGCCGCGTGGTCCGAGGCGTCGGCGAGGTCGCCGGCGTCCAGGTGGAACCGGGCGAGGTTCGTCAGGACCAGGGACGTCCTGGCGGGCACGCGCATCTCCTCGCACAGGGCGTGCGCCCGGGTCAGGCAGTCCCGCGCCGCCGCCGGATCGCCCTGCCCGAGGTGGGCCAGCGAGAGGTTGGCGAGGCCGGTGGTCTCGACGCCGCGGGCCCCCGTCTCCCGCGCGAGGGCCACCGCACGGCGCCCCGCGTTCACGGACTCGGTGTACCGGCCGAGGGACTCCGTGACATGGCACAGGTTGGCCAGCGCCTCCGCCTCCTCGCGGAGGCTTCCCGTCTCGTTGTGCGTGCGGACGGCCTGGGTCAGGTAGCGCAGGGCGGAGCCGAAGTTGCCCAGGCTGGTATGGAAGACGCTCAGGCGGCTCAGACACGCGCCCTCCGCCCGGGAGTCGTTCAGCCCGGCCGCCGTCTTCAGCGCCTCCTCCAGCGACGCGACCCCGTCCTGGTACTGGTCGCGCTGCCAGTACGCGACGGCGAGGTTGGTCAGGGAGACGCACAGCAGCTCCGGGTCGCCGCCGGCGCGCGCCGCCTCCACGGCGGTGCCCGCCACCGCCTCGAACTGCTCGAAATAGCTCTGGTCGTGCAGGTAGAAGCAGAGGCTCCGGCCGATGCGCGTCGCCTGCCGGTGCAGGCCGTGCCGGAAGGCCAGGTCGATGATCCCGGTGATCCGGGGCTGCTCGTTGTCGAACCAGGCCAGCGCCCGCTCGGGCGTGGTCAGGTCGGGCAGCACGACGCCCGCGCCGGAGGGGTGCGCCTCGCCGTAGTCGACGCGCCCGGGGTAGAGCGTGTCGCAGGCCCGCTCGACGAAGGCGAAGTACTGCCTCACGAGCCGCTTGACGACCTCCTGCTCGGCGGGGTGCCTGGGCAGCGTCTGCGCGAAGGCCCGCACGAGGTTGTGGAAGGAGTACCTGCCCTGGTCGTACTGCTGGAGGAGGTGCGCGTCGAGCAGGTACTCCAGCGTCTCCTCGGCGCCGGTCAGGTCGGTGCCGAGCAGCGCGGCGGCGGACACCACGTCGAAGTCGGGTCCGGGATGCAGACTCAGCAATTGGAAACCGCTGCGGAGCTGGGGCTGCATGGACTCGTACGACATGGTCAGCGCGGCGGCCACGCTGAGGTCGCCGGAGTGCAGCTCGTCGAGGCGGTGGCCGTCGTTGCGCAGCCGCTCCACGAGGTAGCGGACGGTCCAGTGCCGCCGCTTGCGCAGCCGGGCGCTGGCGATCCGCAGGGCCAGCGGCAGGTACCCGCACAGCCGCGCGAGTTCGGCCGTCGCGTCCGCCTCCGCACCCGCGCGGGTGGCGCCGATGGAGCGGCTGAGCAGCTCGATGCTGTCCTTCTCGGGCAGCATCCCGAGCGACAGGCGCTCGGCGCCGTCGAGCTCGACCAGCGGCGAGCGGCTGGTGACCATCACGAAGCTGTCCTGCGACGGCGGCATCAACTGGCGCACCAGGTCGCGGTTGGCCGCGTTGTCCAGGATCAGCAGCAGCCGGAACTGGGAGGTGAAGACGCGCCACAGGGCGAGGCGTCCGCCGACGTCGTCGGGGATGTCGTTGCCGGAAAGGCCCAGCACCCGCAGCAGGGTGTCGAGGGCGGTGGACAGCGAGACCGCCTCCTCGTCCAGGCTGTAGCCCCGAAGATCTAAATACAGCTGGCCGTCCGGGTACTGGTCCGCCATGCGGTGGGCGACGTGCACCGCCAGGGTCGTCTTGCCGCTGCCGCCCATGCCGTCGATCACCACGATGCGGGGGAAGCGGCCCGGGGAGCCCGCCGCCTCCTCCAGCAGCCTGCTGACCTCTTCCTGCCGGCCCGTGAAGTCGCCCAGGTCGTAGGGGAGGGTGCAGGGCGGCTCGGTGGCAGGCTCGGCGCGGGGGACGGCCCGCCGGCCGGCGGCCTCGTCCAGCTCCTGGGAGAGCGTGAGTTCCGGGCTCTTGCGCAGGATCGACTCGTACAGGGCGGACAGCTCGGGGCCCGGGTCGATGCCGAGCTCGTCGGACAGCAGCTTGCGGGCGTTCGCGTACTCGTCGATCGCCTCGGCCTGGCGGCCCGCACGGTAGAGGGCGAGCAGGAGCTGGCGGCGCACCGACTCGCGGTAGGGGTGGGCCGCGACGACGCCGCGCAGCTCGCCGATGATCCCGGCGGCCTCGCCCCTGGACAGCCGCAGGTCGAACAGCGTCTCGGTGGCGGTCAGCCGGCGCTCCTCCAGCACGGCGGCGGCCGCGTCGATGGTGGCGCTGCCCGTGTCCGGCAGGACGGGGCCCCGCCACAGGGTGAGGGCTTCGTCCAGCTGCTCGGCGGCCTCCGCCCGTGCGCCGACCGCGAGCGCCTGCCGGGCGCTCTCCTCGCGTGCGGTGAACAGGCTCAGGTCGAGCTGCCACTCCTGGAGGGTCATGCGGTAGCCGGACGGCTCGGTGTTGATCAGGTCGCTGCCGTCGGGTATCCGCCGGCGCAGTTCGGCGACGGCCTTGCGGATCTGGTGGGACGCGGTGACCGGGGGGGTCTCCGACCACACCGCCTGCACCAGCCGGAAGATCGGGACCACGCGCCCCGCCTCCAGCAGCAGGACGGCAAGTACCCGTTCGTTCACCACGCCGCCGAGGTGTATCCGCCGCTCCCCCTCCCACGCCTCAAGAGGGCCCAGAACGAGGAAGCGGATACCGGAGAGTTGAAGTGGCACGTGTCTGCCTCACCTCTTGATCAGGTGAACCTGTCCGTGGTCGGTGCCGGAAGGCGTAGGTGCCACGTACGCGCGACACGCCCTGACGGGGCGTCTGCTGCGGGAGAACGTGACGAGGGCGGTGCGCACGCCGGGTGTTCACCATGGTGGCGGTTCCCTCGGGAGAGGGCGGCTCGTCACTCAGGTCTGAACGGCACCCGGGCCTTGCGAGTACCGGTGATCACCGGAACCCCGGACACGGGGGTCGGCGGCCGCACGAAGGGGACGACGGAGCGGCGTGGTGGGGTGGGGGGACGTGAAGGGGAGGACCCGCCGCGCGGCGGGTGCGCGCAAGCGTGCTCGGGGTGGGTGTGCGGGCCGGAAGTACTCCGGCGCACGGATCTCCGCGGCCCGGGGAGCGGGGCGGCGGAGCGGTCTCCGGTGCGAACGAAGCGGTCACTGTCCGGAGTACCGTCGGGGGGTGGTTCGGCATCTCGGTCATCTCACTTACAGATGCCGTGTATACGTGAATCGCAAACTACGACCCACGAATATCTACAGCTAATATACCTTCCGTTCATCTAGAGTTTGTGTGAAGTTTTCCTCATCTGAAACGGACCGCACAACGGCAGCATCCGGGCGCATCAAATGTGCAGGCGGAGCGCTTCTGGCCCCCGGGCGCCGCCGGTTGCCGCCGTTCAGGCATGGGGTGGTTGGTGCGGGTGATGGCTACCCGGCGTGAGCGCTCACGGGATCCCGGTCGAGCGGCGCCGGTGCGGGGCTACTGGGCGATCAACGGCTCGGGACGGCGGTGGTCGTGTCGTCCGCCCGTACGTGGCGGTTGCGCCCCGCCGCCACCCCGAAGCACGCCTGCGGCACGAGCAGCGCCAGCAGGACGACCAGGGGGAGGGTCCAGTGGCCGGTCGCGTCGTGGAGGGCGCCCAGGGCCAGCGGGCCGAAGGCGGCCAGGACGTAGCCGAAGCTCTGGGCCATGCTGGACAGTTGGGCGACGTGACGGGTGTCGGGTGCCCTCTGCACGATGAACAGCAGCGCCAGGCTGATCGCCCCGCCCTGGCCGAGGCCCAGCAGGACCATCCACAGGTAGGGGACGGCGGCCGGCGCCGCGAGTATCCCCGCTATGCCGCCCGCGCACAGCACGGACGACAGCACCGCCACCGCTCCGGCCGGCATCTGCCGCTCGGCGACAACGGGGGCGAGGAACGAGCCGGCGATCCCGAGCAGGGACGAGAAGGACAGCATCCAGCCGGCGGTCCCCTGGCTCGTTCCGCTGCTCTGGAGCAGGGTGGGAATCCAGGCGGTGGCCGCGTAGTAGGTCAGGGACTGCAGGCCCATGAAGGCCGTGACGTGCCATGCGAGCGGTTGCCGCCACAGTCCCCTGACAGGGTGTGCCGCGTCCCGCACGCCCTGGGCGGACAGCCGTGAACGGCTGCGCAGCTGGGGCAGCCACACGACCGCGGCGAGCACGGCCGGCGCGCCCCAGCAGGCCAGCATCGCGCGCCAGCCGAGCCCGGACGCGTGCTGAAGGGGCACGGTGAGGCCGGCCGCGACGGCGGCTCCGCCGAACAGCGTCATGGAGAACATCCCCATCATGGGCCCGACCCGCTGGGGGAAGTCCCGCTTGATGAGGCTGGGCAACAGCACGTTGCCGATGGCGATGCCGGCCCCGATGACGACCGTCCCCGCGAAGAGCGCGACCGTGTCCGGGATCGCACGCACGGCCGTACCCGCGATCACCAGCGCCATGGCGACGACGAGGGAACGCTCGATGCCGAGGCGCCGGCCGACCCGGGGGGAGACCGGGGCGAGCAGTCCGAAGCAGAGCAGCGGCAGCGACGTCAGCAGGCTGATCGCGGAGGAGGACAGCCCGCCGGTGCCGCCACCGCCGATGAGCGGGGTCAGCGGCGACACCGCGACGAGCGCGGGCCGGAGGTTCAGGGTGAGCAGCACGATCCCCGCGACCAGCAGCCATCCGGCGCGGCCCCGGCCCGTCCCCTCGTCGCCTGCCCGGCCGGGCCCCGCGGAGACCTGCTCGGAGCGCACTGAGACCTGCTCGGAGCGCGCTGAGACCCGCTCGGGGTCCGCTGAGACCTGCTCGGGTCCAGCGGGGACCCGCTCGGGGCCCGCCTTCGCGATCTCGTGTTCCATCGTCGCTTCCTCTGCGTGGTTCGTGGGGAGTCGAAGGGCCGCGTGGCCCCCGGGGGTTGGTGGGCCCGTGCGCCCGTGCGCGGCCCGCTACCCGGAGAGGTCGCGCAGCGCGTCCATGGCAGCGGACAGGTGGTGCAGCGCGGCACGCTCGGCCGCCTCGGCGTCGCCGCTCTCGATGGCGACGACGATGGCGGTGTGCTCGGCGACCTGCCGGCGCGCGGCCTCCGGCAGGGGCGCCCCCACGACCGAGCGGAGCGCGCGGCGGAGCGAGTCGCTGAACTGGTCGTAGAGCTCGGCGAGGACCGCGTTGCCGGCGGCGGCGGCCACCGCTCGGTGGAACTGGAGATCGGCCTCGACGAACGCGGAGGTGTCCGCGCCGTCCTCGCCCCACGCGTCCTCGCGCACGGCCAGCGCGTCCCAGAGCCGGGTGACGTCCGCCTCCGTGCGGCGCAGCGCCGCGTACCTCGCGGCGTCCCGCTCCAGGCTGGCACGCACCTCGTACGCCTCGATCGTGTCGCTGTGCCGCAGCCGGCGCCGGACCGCGGCACCCAGCCCGCTGTCGGCCAGCACGTAGGTGCCGTCTCCCGGGCGGGGGGCGAGAAGCCCGGTGTGCGCGAGCGCGCGCAGGGCCTCGCGCACGGTGTTGCGCCCGACCCCCAGCTCCTCGACCAGCACCGGTTCGGCGGGGACCTTGCTGCCGACCGGCCACTCGCCGCGCCGGATCAGGTCCTCGACCTGCTCGATGACCGAGTCGACGAGATTGGAGCGCGCGGGGCTGCGGAGCGGCATGGATCCCTCTCGTGTTCGGTCTCCTGATATTCATCCTACGACCCAAACAGCCTAACATCCCATGTATCGCGATCCTGGTGGCGCCTGTATCGCGATCCTGGTGACGTCGATCACCTGATACCGGCCGGTGGGGGCCTTCGCGCAGGATTTCCGGGTCCCATTCGCGCGAGTTCCCCGGCGCCCAGGGACGGGGCCGCGCCCCGATCACGGCCGCGAGCAGCCACGATGATGCGTCGTCACCGGCCGAAAGGGGCAGTCTCCGTCGTGTCCGAAGGGGCCAGGCATGCTGGCCCGCACGCGCGTGTCGGCGTACGGCAGTGTGTCCACTGCACCGGCGGGATTCGAGAGCAAGGGATGTCCGGACGTGGCAGGGATTCGGCTGCGCCAGGCGGGCGTGGCGGTCGGCGGCTTCCCCGTCGGCGCGACGAACTCGATCGTCGACGTGCGCGGGGTGCGGGTGGGGCACAGGACCGTCAGCGACGGTCGTGCGACCTTCAGCGGTGCCACCGCGATCGTCGTGGACGGCGCGTCGTCGGCGACGCCCGTGCGCGCCGGCATGTTCGTGGGCAACGGCTACGGGAAGTTCGTCGGGGCCACCCAGATCGCCGAGCTCGGCCAGGTGGAGACCCCGATCGTGCTCACCTCGACGCTCTCCGCCTTCCGCGCGGCCGACGCCGTGGTGACGTGGGTGCTGCGCCGGCACGGGCGGGCGGTGACGTCCGTCAATCCCGTCGTCGGGGAGGTCAACGACTCCTGGCTCTCCACGGCCGAGCCCCGTCCGGTCACGGCTGAGCACGTCCTGGAGGCGATCGACGGCGCCTCCACCGAGGCCGTTCCCATGGGCAACGTGGGCGGCGGCACCGGTGCCTGCGCGCTCGGGTTCAAGGGCGGCATCGGGTCCTCCTCGCGGGTCGTCGACCTCGGCGGTGGGGCCGCCACCGGTGAGGCCGCCACCGGTGAAGTCGCCATCGGCGCGCTCGCCCAGATCAACATGGGCGGGAGTCTCAGGGCCCTCGGCCGGACCGTGCTGCCCGCCGACCACGGCCTGCCCGCCGCCGGGCCCCGGGCGGACGGCGGCTCGTGCGTGATCGTCATCGCCGTCGACGCCCCGTTCGACGCGAACCTGCTGCGGCGCCTGGCCTCCCGCGCCGTGTACGCCCTCGCGCGGGTCGGCGCCCGCTTCAGCCACGGCAGCGGCGACTACGCGCTGGCCGTCTCGACCTCGGAGGCCGGCCGCCCGACCGTCGCCCTGACGAACCACCAGACGTCGGCGGCGTTCGAGGCGGCCATGGACGCCGTCGAGGAAGCGGTCCTCGACGCGCTGCTGGCGGCCACGACCGTCCGGTCCACCGGCGGCCGCGTCGCGCACGCCCTTCCGGTCGAGAGTATCGCGGGAGTCTCCGGCCCGGGGCTCCCCGGACCAGGACTTCCCGGTCCAGGATTCTCCGGGCCAGGGCTCCCCGGCTCTGAGAGCCCTGAACGGCCCTGACTCCCCGTCGACCGGAAGGGCGGGCAAAGGCGGCGGGGGCGCCGCCGCGCCCCCGCCTCCGCTCCGCGCCCGTCAGCCGTTCGCGCTCCACAGCACGGCCGTCGGTGCCTCCTGGGTCAGGGTCCGGCTCCCGCTGACGTCCACGAACGAGGCGTCGGGGTAGTAGTCGTCCTTGAGGAGGAACGCCCGGCTGATCCCGGTCACCGTCAGCGTGGCCCCGGTCTCCTGGATGGGCCTGCGCAGCGCCACGATCTCGGAGATGTCCGACTGCCGGGTGCCCGCCGGCAGTTCCACGGTGGTCGCGGCGGTGCCGTCCCGGTTCACCGAGGACGTGGGGACGTCGTGGTCCGAGGTGTAGAGGGTGTCGTCGCCCTTGAGGCGGACGCCGACGGCGAGGCCCACGGCCGACGTCTCGGCGGCCGGCGTGGCGGTGTGGGCCACCGCGACGTACAGGTAGGTGCGCTGGTCGCCGACCTGGACGGTCGCCGGGTCGGACGGCGACTCGATCTGCCCCTCGCGCAGCATCTCCTGCGCCATGACCGGGTACGTCCACGGATTGACGTCCATCTGGTGCTCGCGGGCCGCCCCGGCGGGCAGCGCCTCCAGGGTGGACGGCGAGAAGCGCATCGGGTCGTCGACCTCGTCGCACATGTTGTTGTTGGACGTGCAGGTCTCCAGCAGCGGGCGGTCGCCCTCGCGGGTGCCGGCGAAGACGAGCGTCTGGTGGTTGGCTGCCTGGTAGACCCCGGTGCCGGGGACGGCGTCGCCGCGGGCGTCGACCTCGACCCGGTAGGCCCACTCGATGTCCGTGGTGCGGCCCCACCGTGCCATCAGCGCGGGGGAGTCGGTGCCGCCGTCCTCGTTGCTCCAGACGATCGTGTACTGGAGGATCCTGTGCCCGGGGGCCGTCGCGGGAAGCACCTCGTGGTAGGCGATCAGCGGGGTGTCGGTGGTGGCGCTCTGGAACCGGCTGCCGAGGTCGGCGACGTTCCTCCCGTACATCACGGGGGAGTGCCTCAGCACCAGGCCCTCCTCGCTGTTCTCGTCGTGCACCCGCACGGAGATGTTGCTCAGCCGCGCGCTGTCCACCCCGCTCGGGGACCGGTCGGAGGCGAACTGCAACCGCAGCGTGTGCACTCCCTTGGTGAGGTGCCCGATGGTGAAGCTCCGCGCGGTCGCCTGGTCGGACGGGATGACGATGTCGGTGACGTAGCGGTTGTCGACGTGCACCGACACCACACCGGACTCGCTGCCCTCCGTCTGCCACGAGGCGCCGGGCGCCCGCGAGGTCAGGGTGAGCACGGCCTCGCCGGTGCGAGGGGCGACGAACGCCGTCGTCCGGGCGTGCTGCCCGCGCTTGACCATGACGTTCGACGCCACGCGGGTGCCGTTGCGGTCCTGCTCCGGGGCGGCCGACGCCGTGGTCGGGACGGATCCGATCGTCGAGGCGGCGAGGAGTGCCGCGAGAACCGCCCCACCGAGCCGGGAGTTGGCCGATGTTCGCCGGGACGGTCTGCCGTTGCCGTTCATAGGTAGGTGCCCTTCCGCTCGTTCCGCTGCGTCTGTCCATCACATCGCAGCCCTGGCTGCGAGAGACAGTGCGGCAGGCATCGGATGCATGCCGCACCGCAACGCGAACCCCGGTTGAACGTTGGAAATCGGCGGCCGGGGAGGCGGCCGGCGGCAAACCGGCCGGCGGGCCGGTGCCCGTGCTCGCGCCGGCCGGAATACGGGCTCACGGCAGCCGGTTGGAGCGGAACGTGCAGGATCCTCAGGAGAGGCCCGGCGGTATTCACCCGCTGCTTGCCGGGCGCTTCAGCCCCTACCGGTTCGACCCGTCGGCGGTCGTCGACGACCATGCCCTCGGGCTGCTGCTGGAAGCCGCGCGGTGGGCGCCGTCGGCGGGAAACTCCCAACCGTGGGGCTTCTTCACCGCCAGGCCCGGTGAGCCGGAGCACGACCGGGTGCTCCCTCACCTTGCCGCGAGTTCGGCCCGCTGGGCGGCGGATGCGGGCCTGCTCGTCGTCACGCTGACGCGCCGGTACGTCGATGGCACGCAGCTGCTCTACTCCGAGTTCGCGGACTACGACCTCGGCCAGGCCGTCGCCCACATGACCGTTCAGGCCGAGGCCATGGGACTGGCCGGGCACCAGTTCCGGGCCTTCGACCTCGCAGGGCTCACCAAGGAGCTGGACCCGGACCCGGGCTGGGCGATCGTGTCCATGGTCGCGGTGGGCAGGGCGGCAGGCGGACCTCCCAAGGGCCGTGACCGGCGCAGCGTCGCGCAGTTGCGCTCCGCTCCCTGGTCAGCGACGGAGTAGCAGCCGAGTCGGGATCATCGAGCGGCCCGGCCGAGGTCCTTGATCCTGAGCATCGACGCGCGGAGGCAGACCTCCAGACCTCCAGACCTCCAGACCCTGAGCCCGCTTCGAGCCCGCTTCGAGCCCGCTTCAGGCGCGCGGCCCGAGGAGTGCCACCGAGGCGCGCACCGCCGGCTCGGTGATGTCGCCGACGCGCCCGTCGTCCTCGACCGTTGTCGCGATCAGCTCGCGCAGCCCGCCGAGGAGGATGATCACGACCTGCCGGGAGACCGGACCGGCGCCGGCGGCGTGCCACTCCTCGGTGTCGCACAGCGTCTGGATCATGGTGATGAAGGACTCCATCATGTCGCGCTGCAACTCGCGCGCCGCGGCGCCGAGTGAGGGCACGTCACGGATCCAGCTGACGGTGATGGCGGGCGCGGACTCCGCGCTCCTGATCCAGGTCGCCACCGCCTGCCGCACCTGGACCTCCCAGGGCGAGGCCGGGTCGACGGCGGCGGAGATCTTGCCGACCATCTCCGCGTTCTTCTCGGTGAGCAGCGCGACGAAGCACGCCTCCCGGCTGGGGAAGTGCTCGTAGAACGTGCGCCGCGAGGTGCGCGCCTGGCGCACGATGTCGGCGATGGTGGTGTTGCGGTAGCCGTTCGCCGCGATCGAGTCGGCGAGGCCGTCGAGCAGCCGCCTGCGGAAGGTGTCCGCGTCGTCGGAGGTGGAGGCCGGCCCCCCGGCATGCCTGACGCGACCCGCAATCATCACGCTGGTCACCTTATCTCCTTATTCGCACGTGCCCCTTGGGGCCGATGGTACGCCGGCGTACCGTACGGCTGGTACGCTCGCGTACCACGCCGGGAAGGTACTGAACCGATGACGACCGCCACACTTCCGCCGGGCCCGTCGGCCCCCCGTTTCGTCCAGGGCGCCTACACGTTGCTCGTCTCCCGGCGCGGTATGCGCCGGATGCGCGAGCGCTACGGAGACGCCTTCACCGTCAACCTGCCGATCTTCGGCCACGCCGTCGTCATCAGCGCCCCTGACGAGATCAGGCAGTTGTTCATGACCGGTGACGACGTCGCCTCCAACCTCGGGCGCAACCTGGGCCGGGTGCTGGGCCCCGGGTCGCTGTTCGCGCTCAGCGGCGAGGAGCACCGCAAGCAGCGCAAGCTGCTCATCCCTCCGTTCCACGGCCGCCGCCTCACGGCGTACGAGAGGATCGTCGAGGAGGAGGCGGAGCGCGAGATGGCGCGGTGGCCGCAGGACCGCGAGTTCCCGACGCTGCCGTCGACCATGCGCATCACGCTCAACATCATCCTGCGCGCGGTCTTCGGGGCCGAGGGCGCCGAGTTCGGCGAGCTGCGCGACCTGCTGCCGCGGATGGTCACCCTCGGATCGCGGATCGCCGTGGTGCCGCTGCCGACGGTCGCCTGGGGGAAGTGGACCCCGTGGGGCCGGTTCTGGAGCATGCGCCGCGAGTACGACGCGATCGTCGAACGGCTCATCACCCAGGCCGAGGGCGACCCGGGGCTCGACGAGCGCAACGACATCCTCGCGACGATGGTGCAGAGCCGGTACGACGACGGCTCGCGGATGAGCCACAGCGAGATCGCCGACGAGCTGCTCACCCTGCTCAGCGCCGGCCACGAGACGACGGCGACCACGCTGGCCTGGGCGATCGAGCGGCTGCGCCGCCACCCCGCGGTCCTCAAGGAGCTGGCCGACGAGGTCGACGCGGGCGGCGGCGAGCTGCGGGAGGCGGCGATCCTCGAAGTGCAGCGCACCCGCCCCGTCGTCGACTTCGTGGGACGGCAGGTGAGGGCCGACAGCCTCACCCTCGGCCGGTGGACCGTGCCGAAGGGCCACGCCGTCCTGGTCAGCATCTCCCTGATCCACGACGACCCGGCGGTCTTCCCCGACGCCGGCGTCTTCGACCCGTCCCGGTTCCTCGGCACCAAGCCGGACCTCTACAAGTGGATACCGTTCGGTGGCGGGACCCGGCGCTGCCTCGGCGCCGCCTTCGCCACCATGGAGATGAGCGTCGTCCTGCGCACCCTGCTGCGCGACTTCGAGCTGCTGCCCACGGACGAGCCCGACGAGCGCTGGCACTCCCGCGGCATCGCGTACGCCCCCGGCCGGGGCGGCCGTGCCCTGGTGCGCCGCCGCACCGTCCAGGCGCCGCACGCCGTGGCCTCCGCCGCCACCGGAGCCGGCTCGTGACCGGGACCGCGGCCGAGCGGGTGGCCGACGCGGGGCGCGGCATCTCGCTCGCCTACGAGGAGTTCGAGGCCGCCGGCCCCGGCGCCGCCGGCCCGGAGCCGGTCCTGCTCGTCGCGGGCCTGGGACAGCAACTGCACAGCTGGCCCACGGCGTTCTGCGAGCGGCTGGCCGCCCGCGGCCACCGGGTGATCCGGTTCGACAACCGCGACGCCGGACGCTCGACCCACCTGGACTTCCGGCCGCCCGGCCCGGCCGCGATCCTCACCCGCCGCTGGCACCCGCGCCAGTACGACCTCGGCGACCTCGCCGCCGACGCCGTGGGGCTGCTGGACGCCCTCGGCCACGAGCGCGCCCACCTGGTGGGCGTCTCGATGGGCGGCATGATCGCGCAGACCGTGGCGGCACGGTGGCCGGAGCGGGCGGCCACCCTCACGTCCGTCATGTCGACCACCGGGGCGCGCAGGATCGGCCGGCCGGCGCCGTCCACCTGGCGGCTGATGGCGGCCCGCCCGCCCAGGAACCGGGCGGAGGCGCTGGAGGGGGCCGTGCGGATGTTCCGGCACATCGGCTCGCACGGCTTCCCCTTCGACGAGGCGGGAGTGCGCGAAGCCGCCGGCCTCTCCTGGGACCGCGACCCCACCACCGGGGGGACCGGGCGCCAGCTCGCCGCGATCTTCCGCTCCGGCGACCGGACCGCGCAGGTGCGGACGATCACCGCGCCCACCCTCGTCATCCACGGCGACCGCGACAGGATGGTCAACCCGACCGGCGGGGCCGCCACCGCGCGCGGCATACCCGGCGCCCGGCTCAAGACCGTCCCCGGCCTCGGCCACGACCTGCCCGAGGGCGCGTGGCCGACCCTGCTCGACCTCGTCGCCGACCACATCGGAAGCGGGCACCCGACCCGGACAAGGAGCACCGATGCGCCGACCACTCCCTAGCATCACCGGCCGCCCGGTGGTCATCACCGGTGCGGCGTCGGGCATCGGCCGGAGCCTCGCCCGGCGGCTCTCCCGGCTGGGCGCGCCCGTGGCGCTCGCCGACGTGGACGAGGCGGGACTGCACGAGACGGCGGCGCCGCTGACGGGACCGGTGCTCACCCGGGTCCTCGACGTGAGCGACGCGGCCGGCGTGCGGGACTTCGCGGGCGAGGTGCGGGGGTGGCTGACGCGGCCGCTGGCGGCGGTGTTCAACAACGCGGGCGTCGCGCTGGCCTCGACCGTCCTGAACGCGGTGCCCGAGGACGACGAGTGGCTGCACGGCATCAATTTCTGGGGAGTGGTCAACGGCACCCGGGCGTTCCTGCCGATCCTCGCCGAGCAGGACGCCGGCGTCATGGTGAACACCTCCAGTGTCTACGGGCTGCTCGGGGTGCCCTACCAGAGTGCCTACTGCGCCTCGAAGTTCGCCGTCCGCGGCTTCACCGACGCCCTGCGCCAGGAGCTGCGGGGCACCGGCGTCCGCGCCGTCACCGTGTACCCCGGCGGCATCACGACCAACATCGCCCGCAACGCCCGCTTCCGCGCCGACCCCGAAGGCCGCGGGCGGACCAAGGAGCAACTGGCCGCGGAGTTCGAGGCCGTGACCATGACCTCGCCCGACAAGGCCGCCGAGGTCATACACAGGGGCGTCGACGGCGGCAGGGCGCGGATCCTGATCGGCCCGGACGCCTACCTGTTCGACGCGCTCGCGAGGATCACCCCGACCCACTACCAGACCGTCATCACCTCGCTGCGCTCCAGGCTGGGCGGACGGCGGAAGGACGCCCGGTGACCGCCGCCGACGAGCACGCCGACGAGCACGCCGACGAGCACGCCGACGAGCACGCCGACGAGCACGTCGACGAGCACGTCGACGTGCTGATCGTCGGAGCGGGCCTGTCCGGCGTCGGCGCCGCCCACCACATCCAGTCGGCCTTCCCCGGCCGCACCTACACGATCCTGGAGGCCCGCGACACCATCGGCGGCACGTGGGACCTCTTCCGCTACCCGGGCGTGCGGTCGGACTCGGACATGCACACGCTCGGCTACCGGTTCCGCCCCTGGCGGCAGGCCAAGGCCATCGCGGACGGCCCGGCCATCCTGGACTACATCCGCGACACCGCCGCCGAGGCGGGCATCGACCGGTACGTGCGGTTCGGCCACCGGGTCACCCGCGCCGAGTGGTCCACGCGGGACGCCCGCTGGACGGTGGACGCCGTCCGCGACGGCCGGCCGCTGCGGCTGACCGGGCGCTTCCTGTACGTCTGCACCGGCTACTACCACTACGACGCCGGACACACGCCGGACTTCCCCGGCATCGAGCGGTTCGGCGGAACGGTCGTCCATCCCCAGCAGTGGCCCGCCGACCTCGACCACACCGGCAAGAAGGTGGTTGTGATCGGCAGCGGCGCGACCGCGGTGACGCTCGTGCCGGCCCTGGCCGAGAGCGCCGCGCACGTGACGATGCTCCAGCGCTCGCCCACCTACATCGCGTCACGCCCCGCCGAGGACCGGCTCGCCAACCGGCTCCGGGACCTGCTCGGCGCCCGCCGCTCGTACCCCGTCATCCGGTGGAAGAACGTCACGCTGGGCACGCTGCTCTACCGGCTCAGCCGGCGCCGTCCGGAGGTCGTGAAGTCGCTGCTGCGCAAGGCGGCGATCCGGCAACTGCCGCCCGGCTACGACGTGGGCACCCACTTCAGCCCCCGCTACCAGCCCTGGGACCAGCGGCTCTGCCTGGCGCCCGACGGCGACCTGTTCACCGCGATCCGCCATGGCAGCGCCTCGGTGGTCACCGACCGGATCGCGGAGTTCACCCCGACGGGACTGCTGCTTGAGTCCGGCACGGCGCTCGACGCGGACCTCGTCGTCACCGCCACCGGACTGCGGCTGCTGGCCCTGGGCGGCATGCGGCTCGCCGTCGACGGGCGCGAGGTGGCGCTGCCCGAGACCATGACCTACAAGGGCATGATGCTGGAGGGCGTGCCCAACTTCGCCTTCACCGTCGGCTACACCAACGCCTCCTGGACCCTCAAGGCCGACCTCGTCGCCGAGCACGTCGTCCGCCTGCTCCGCCGTCTCGACGCCCGCGGCTACGACCAGTGCGTTCCGGCCAACGACGACGCCGGGGTGACCCTCCGGCCGCTGCTCGACTTCGACTCCGGGTACGTGCTGCGCTCCGTCCATGAGTTCCCCAAGTCCGGCTCGCGCGCACCCTGGCGCCTCGGCATGAACTACGCCCAGGACCTGCTGACGCTGCGGTTCGGCCGCGTCGACGGCGGCGCGATGCGGTTCTCCCGACGCCCGGGACCCGTATAGGGGCTCCGCCCCGGCCCACCCCAGGAGCGCGCGGGAAGGTAAGTGACAGACCCCTCGGCCTGTCCACCCCTGTCACGAGTCGCACACCCGGTGTGACGGTGACAGAGTGTAAAAAGGGGCCGCTCGGTTTTGGTTCCGAGCGGCCCTATTCAACTCCGCCACTCGACCACCTTTAGTACGGAATCAAGTCGCTTGGAGTAACCGTCCGGGCGCGTTCGTAAAGCTCACCCGCCAGAGGGTTATTCAAGTGCGGTCGAATCACCCGGTACATTTCCGCAATGCGCTGATCGGCTCGCCCTGATTGAATTAGGGGGTAGTCATCGAGTGCAGAATTCCAGGTGGTACAAGCCTCTTCCAGATGCCCCAAGCGCAGTTGACGCTCCGCGATAGTGGCACGGAACCTCATTCGAGCACGACGATATATGCCATCTCGAAGACTATCGGACTTCAATAGTGCATCGATAGAGCCCGCCACGTCTCCAAGTTCATATCGAACTTGGCTAACGTGATAATTCAAAGATGCCGGGTCATAGGACCCGAAGGCTTTACTGCGAGATTCCGCTTTATCCATGGCTATTTCGGCCTCACGGAGGTACATCAGAGCATTGCGACGGTCGCCAATTTGCGCACTTGAGTGCGCCTGTTGGCCCGCCAGAAATGCTCGCATACGGGGTCCTGCCTGCGGTGATGCTGCGGCAGCGGCGTCAGCTAGACGCATTGCATAAGGACCATGCCCCTGATCCACAGCTTGGACGCTCATTCCTCGCAGTGTTGTGCAATACGTCAAATGATCCTCTGACGCACCCGCGAGTTCTAGCGCTTTCAGGTAATACTGCTGTGCCAGTCCATGGAAACCCTCATCCACGGCCATGTAGCCGGTCAAATAACACAGGTCAGACGCAGCGGACATCATCGCTTTGCGGACCGAATCCGAAGCGTCGGCCCGTAAATATGGCGCGACCGTATTAACGAGGAATGCAGCGGCCATGGGCCGCGCTTGACGTCCGCCGAATTGGTCGTCTAGCTCTGAGATTCGCTCGGTCATGGCTATAACGGTGTCAACATCCTGCATCCCTATCCGTCGGATGCGGCCAGTTTGAACACCATCCATACGGCCGACTACGTCTTGCCAATCGGGTACGGTCAACGCAACTGAAAAGAGAGTTGCGCCAACAACACTGCGTCGGGAGGGATCCATGTCTTGCGTTCCGAGATTAACCAGCCCCTCGACCGTGCCACTGGTTCCTTTCACCCCCTTGGCTTGGTCGGTAAAACCAGCCTCAGATTGCGTAATTGGCCTGCCGAGTTCTCGCGATAGAGCCTCAACAATCGCCGAACGAGCCTTGTCCCTGGGCCTGACCCCTGAAATCCACTGATGCGCCGATGGAGCGGCGTACCTCGCGGGGGCGCCGCGCTCCGTCGCGATCTTGTTGACCTCCCGCGCGAAGCGTTCGAGCGTCCAGCCTGTCTCGCGGAACAGCCGTTCTAGTGACTCGTTGGGGTCGCGACTGGTCACCGTTCGCGCCTCCCTTGCTCCGAAACTTAACGGATTTAAAAACCCGTACCTTTCCAACGGTACCGCGCTCCTTGTCGCGTCGGTTGGCTGTACGTGCTCCGCTCGCGCAAGGCACCGAGTCTTGCTGGTTGGTGACGCCACGTCGGCCTCAGCCAGGTGGGCGGGGCTCCTGCTCCCTGGTCGTCCCTGGCCGCTCCAGCCTCCGGTCCGGACAGGCCGCGGAGCAGGGCTCAACAACTGCATGCCACGTCCGCCATGGAATGGCGGACCCCCGCGACCGCAACTTGGGAGGGAACGGCCCGGGGCGTGGCCGACGACGACAAGGAGGTTCGTCGACATGGCAGACGCTACCCAAGCGTTGACGCCTGTGGCAGCGCCCAACCAACTGCACGTGACGGAGACACGGGCAGTGGTGCGGAGCTTGCTCAACCGGGGCCAACCCCCCACGGGGGCAGCGCTTTTGACCGCGCTTATGGATCTGAGGAACAAAATTCAGATTCTTACGCTCGGTGTACGGGAGCTGGGCGAAACCACGCGTTCAGAGGAGTTCCGAGCGGCCGGAGAGGCGATTGTCTTTCACGCCGAACGGCTCTTAAAGCATCCAGTGAACAGCACGGTTAGCGCTCAAGACACGTTGCGCGGCTGGTCGCGTCTGATTTTGCGGCTGGTTGGCGCCTACGAATTGTTGGGTGGTGGCGAGACATGCCCGCCCACCCGGTGAAAGAACGGGTGTCCGTTCGCGCGCGTGTCCGCAGGGTTATCGGCGTAATTGCCTGGCCTCTCGTCATGACCGGTGTGTTCGTCGGTTTGGGCCTCACGGCGTACGGGCTTGTGTCCGGAGCGTTCCGGTAGGGGGCAGGCGTGAGCGAAAGGCAGTGCTCCTGCAACAACGGCAACGTGTTTGTCCGGGTCCCAACTCACGTGCAGGAGTGGAGCAACGTACGAAAGAAGACAGTGACGCGAACTGTCGATTCTCTGAGGGAAGCACAGTGCCCAACGTGTAAGGGCTCTGGCGTCCTTTCGGATGATGACTAGTCCAAACGGTGGCGAGGAAGGTTCATGACTAGGCCGGAAATTATGGAGAATCCCCCTGCACGTAAGCGGGAAGTGGATGAAGTCGTCCAGAGACTCAGGGAAGTACTCGACAAAATCCGCATCGTCTTACCGTCGCTGGGCTCGGATCCGGTCGGAGAATCCTATGACCCGGCGGTCTACCTGGTGGAGCTGGGGCGCGTCAATGCCGGGACAGCGCGAAAGCTCGCGACCGTTCTGGAACAGGCGGTAAGGGAAGAGACCGACGAGTGAAGCACGAGCAGATAACGGAGTCGGTTAATTCGGACACCGTCAAGCAGGGGGATCTCCTGCTCTTTGGCATGCGCTTCCATGAAGTGGTAGACATGCGAAGCACGGCGAGATACGGGAAACTCCTCTTCTTTAGAGTTGGGACAATGTTCCCTCTCCAGAGGGACGCCACATTACAGCGTCGCATCCCGGCGGAAAGTTGAGCCTCCCCGGCCCTCGCCGGATTCAGCCCGTGGGAGCGGGTGGCTAGATGGCCCGCCTCTGTACTTCCTCTTCCTGGGTCAACTGCGGGGGCATGCAGGGGCGGGCCTCTCTCGTTTTCGTAGCCGTGCCTGGGTGGGGAGTTGGGCGTTGTTCGGGTTGTGGGAGCTTCGCCGTGGGTCGTGTCTGGGGAGTTGTGGGAGGGGATAGAGCCGCCGTTGCCGAGGAGGGAGCGCGGGTTCCGGTATCCGGGCCGCAGGCCGTTGCCGGATCGGCGGGTGCTGTGCGGGATCCTGTACGTCCTGCATCACGGCATCCAGTGGGAGCACCTATCCAAGGAGCTGGGCTTCGGCTCGGGTATGAGCTGCTGGCGGCGTCTTCGGGAGTGGAACGAGGCCGGGGTGCGGCAGCGTGTGCACGAGGCGTTGTTGGCTGAGCTTATAGGGGCGCGGGGCTGTGTCGATATGCGGCTCCGCCGCACGGGCGCGAGCAACCACCCACCGGCCGGTGGTCCGGGGACGACAGAACCCGTCCCTTCGGAGGGTGGCGACCTGACGTCTCGTCGTGGTTGCTCGCGCTGGTCCCCGCGCCCCTTCAGGGCGCTCTGCGCGCCCCCGTCATGCCACCGTTCACCGGCGTGAAAACAACGTGTCACCCAAGGAGAACCCATGGACACCTTGGACGCGAGATAGGTTACTTGTAACAACCAACGTTTTCTGTCCGTGCCGGCCACCCATGGCGGGCGCTGACGGAGGGAGTAACCGTATGAGCAGGACAATCGCCGCAGCACCCCCGGGCAGCGGGCCGGGCGAGCACTACAAGTGGATCGCACTGTCGAACACCACGCTCGGTGTGCTGATGGTGATGATCAACCAGTCGATCGTGCTGATCGCGCTGCCCGACATCTTCCGCGGGATCGACCTCGACCCGCTGGACCCGGCGAACACCAGCTACCTGCTGTGGATGCTGATGGGCTTCACGGTGGTCACCGCCGTGCTCGTCGTCACCTTCGGCAGACTCGGCGACATGTTCGGCCGGGTGCGCATGTACAACATGGGCTTCGCGGCCTTCACGATATGTTCCATAGCCCTGTCGCTGACCTACTTCGACGGCAGCGCGGGCGCCCTCTGGCTGATCGGCTGGCGCATCGCGCAGGGCATCGGCGGCGCGCTGCTGTTCGCCAACTCCACGGCGATCCTCACGGACGCGTTCCCGGCGCACCAGCGCGGCACGGCGCTCGGCATCAACTCCATCGCCGCCATCGCGGGCTCGTTCATCGGCCTCATCCTCGGCGGCGTGCTCGCCCCGGTGAGCTGGAAGCTGATCTTCCTGGTGTCGGTACCGTTCGGCGTCTTCGGCACCATCTGGGCGTACGTCAAGCTCCATGACACCGGAGTGCGCCGCAAGGCGAAGATGGACTGGTGGGGCAACGTCACCTTCGCGGTGGGCCTGATCGCGGTGCTCGTCGGCATCACCTACGGCATCCAGCCCTACGGCGGCAGCACGATGGGCTGGACCAACCCGCTGGTGCTGATCGCCATGATCGGCGGCGTCGCGGTCCTCGGGATCTTCGCCTGGATCGAGCTGAAGGTGGACGAACCCCTCTTCAGACTCTCGCTGTTCAGGCTGCGGGCCTTCACCGCGGGCAACATCGCGAGCCTGATGATGGCGCTCGGCCGCGGTGGCCTCCAGTTCATGCTGATCATGTGGCTCCAGGGGATCTGGCTGCCGCTGCACGGCTACAGCTTCGAGAAGACCCCGCTGTGGGCCGGCATCTACATGATCCCGCTGACCATCGGCTTCCTGCTCTCCGCGCCGCTGTCCGGCTGGCTCTCCGACCGGTTCGGGGCGCGCGCGTTCACGGTCGGCGGCGCGATCCTCACCGGCGCCGGGTTCGTGGCGCTGATGGAGCTGCCGACGGACTTCGACTACTGGGTCTTCGCGCTGCTGATCCTCGTCAACGGCCTCGGTTCCGGCCTCTTCGCCTCACCGAACCGCGCCGAGATCATGAACGCGCTGCCCGCCGAGGCCCGGGGCGCGGGCGCCGGCATGGGCGCGACCTTCCAGAACTCCTCCGCGGTGCTGTCGATCGGCGTCTTCTTCAGCCTCATGATCGCGGGCCTCTCGCACACCCTGCCGGGCGCCATGCACGACGGGCTCGTCCAGCAGGGCGTGTCGCAGAACGTGGCCCAGGGGATCTCCCAGCTGCCGCCCATCGCGGTGCTGTTCGCGGCGTTCCTCGGCTACAACCCGTTCCAGCAGCTGCTGGGCGACAACCTGTCGAAGCTGCCGGGCGGCGGGGCGACCATCACCAGCAAGGAGTTCTTCCCCCACCTGATCTCCGGTCCCTTCCACTCCGGCCTGATCGTCGCCTTCTGGTTCGCGGTCGCGGCCTGCGCCGTCGCGGCCGTCGCGTCCCTGCTGACCGGAAAGATCGGCAGCAAGCACGAGGTGGCGGCGCCCGAGCCGCTCGGCGAGGAACTGGCCGCGGTCTCGGGACAGCTCGGCCTCGCCGAGAGCGAGCTCGTCGTCCCGGACCCGGCCACGCCAGCCCCGGGCACCGGAGCGGCGGCCGCCGTCGAGGGCGGCGCAGGCGAACCGGGCGGCCGTGGCTGACCCGGCCGCGGCCTTCCCGGCCGTGGCGGGCGGCAAGGGCTGACCGGGGGTGCGGCCCCTCGCGGAGGGACCGCACCCCGGAGCGTCAGCCGCGGGCCATGGCGGGCGGGGCGGCGCCCACGCCCCAGCTCGTCGGCGTGGCGGACAGGCCTATCCTGATCGTGCCGGCCCGGAGCAGGTCCTCGTGCGAGAGCCAGCTCTGGTGCAGCTCGCCCTTGTGCGTGGCCACGGAGGACACGTACTGGAGCTTCGACGCGTCGGCGCCCGGCGCCTCGATGCGGATCGCCCGGCCGTGCTCGGGCCGGATCTCGACCTTCTCGAACATCGGCGCGCTCACCACGTAGGTGGCGGAGCCGGGCTGGGCCTCGAAGACGCCGGCCATGGCGAAGACGAGCAGCGACGAGGTGGCGCCGAGGTCGTCGTTGCCGGGCATGCCGTACACGCTGTCGGTGAAGAGCGTCCGCATCGCGCGCAGCACGGCCGAGGTCTTCCACGGCGCGTTCGTCCACGTGTACATCCACGGGGCGTGGAAGTCGGGCTCGTTGTTGGGGTTGAACGCGAAGTTGTTGTGGTAGTCGTACGCGCCGTGCACCCACGAGTCCGTGGCGGCCTTCGCCGGGTCCGTGAGCACGGTCGGCATGTCGAAGAACTTGTCGAGCCGCTGCTCGGCCTTGCCGGCGCCGCCCATGAGCCCGAAGAGCGTCGCCGGGTCCTGCTGGGCGAGCCACTGGTACTGCCACGCGGTGCCCTCGTGGAACGGGCTGGTCTGCGTGGGGTCGGGGTCGCCGGCGACGGTGCCGTCCGCGTTCCTCGCGACCGGGAAGCCGGAGAAGCCCTGCGACGAGACGGACGGGTCCCAGAGCTTGGTGAAGTTGTCGCAGCGCGAGCCGAGCGTCCGGGCCTTGTCCTGGTAGCCGAGAGAGCCGGCCATCGTGGACAGCGCGCAGTCGGCGAGGGCGTATTCCAGCGTGGCCGAGCCCGCCTGGCGGCTGTCGCCGTACGTGTAGCCGGGCAGGTTCTGGTAGCCCACGAAGCCGTTCTTCACGTACGTCGGGTTGCCGTCACGGCCGCGGAAGATCGACTGGTCGGCGGGGACCTCGTTGACGTTCTTCCACAGCGCGTCGAAGAGCCGGCGCGAGGTGCGGTCGTCGAGCAGGCCGCGGTTGTAGACGTCGACGATCCACGGGGTGATGGGGTCGCCGCTCATCACGTTCGTCTCGCTGTTGCCGAGCGCCCAGCGCGGCAGCCAGCCGCCGTCCTGGTAGATGTGCAGCACGGACTTGGCCATGTCGGCGGCCTTGTCCGGGTTGAGCAGGTCCACCAGCTGGTTCTGCGAGCGGTACGTGTCCCACAGCGAGAACATCTGGTAGTACGTCGAGTCCGCGCGGTGCACCTTGTCGTCGAAGCCGCGGTAGCGGTTGTCCACGTCCGACCCGATCGACGGGTGCAGCAGCGAGTGGTAGAGCGCGCTGTAGTACGTGCGCTGGTCGGCTGTGCTGCCGCCGGCCACCCGCATGCGGTTCAGCTCGTCCCGCCAGGAGTCGTGGGCGGCGGAGCGGGCCTTGTCGAACGACTTCGGCTGCTCGGCCCCGCGGTTCAGGCGCGCGCCGTCGATCGAGGTGTACGAGACGCCCACCGAGGCACCGACCTGGGCGCCCTTGGCCTGGTCGAACGTCACCCAGGCGCCGGCACGCTTGCTGCCCCGCGACGCATCGCGCTGGTTCGGGGTGAGGGTGCCGTCGGTCCAGGTGCCGAAGGACGAGAACGTCCGGTCGAACTTCGCGCTGAAGAAGATCCGGTAGCGCTCCTTGCCGGTCTCCCCGCAGAAGTTGCCCCCCTGGAGCCAGCCCTCGACGGTGTCGTTCCCGACCACGTGGACGTCGCCGGCGTAGGTGCTGCCGTTGCTCTCGCCGGTCTCGATGAGCACGTTCTCGGCGCCCGAGCCCGCGGGGTAGGTGTAGCGGTGCTGGCCGGTCCGCTCGGTGGCGGTGAGCTCGGCCTGGATGCCGTTGTCGAACTTCACGCCGTAGTAGCCCGGCGCCCGGGTCTCGTTGTCGTGGCTGAACTTCGCCCCGTACTGCGCCGGGTCGGACGACGTGACCGCGCCGGTGGTGGGCATGAAGCGGAAGTTGCCCATCGTCTGGCAGCCGACGCCCGAGAGGTGCGTGTGGCTGAAGCCGAGGATGGTGTCCTGCTTGTAGTCGTAGGAGGCGTACTGGTTCAGCTGCGTGTCGGGGCTCAGCTGCACCGTGCCGAACGGGACGGCGGCGCCCGGGAAGGTGGTCCCGTCGCCGTTGTTGCCGATCGACGTGTCGACCAGGCTGGTCGGGTCGGCCGCGAACTTCGGCCCCGGCCCGTTGGCGTTCGCGACGCCGGCGGTGGCGGAGGTTGCGGTCACGGCGGTGGCGAGCAACAAGGCGGCGAACGCGCGTCTCAACGCTCTCATCGCGGTCCTCTCGTGCGACAACGTTGTCAAAATGGGCGCTTTCGATCCTTGCCCTTCGGGTGCGGTTCCGTCAATGCGTCGCCCGCGGCGGGCTTTTTGCCCGGTTCGGGTGGCGGGTGCGAAGTGCGCGAGGGCAAACGGGGCCGTGGGAGGTGGGGGTGAGCGGCGGTAAAACGGGGCCGGGGGCGAGCACGTGCGTGCTCGCCCCCGGCCAGGCCGCCGCGCCGCGGACCGGACCGCTCAGGAGCCGATCCGGGGCGGCCGCGTGCCCGTGGTGGTCGCGATCACTCCGACCCGGCCGGCAGGACCTCGATGGTCTTCGAGGCCGTGACCGGCGCGAGCGAGCTGTCGTCGGTGTAGGCGCGCATCGAGTCGTTCGCCACCGACACGGTCACCGAGCCGGGGCGCAGCGCGGTGAGCGTCCCGTTCGCCGGGTCGAGGATCGCGACCCTGCCCTGGTGGCGGGCCTGGTCGACGGCCTGCTTCCCGCTGCCGATCGCGAGCTTGGACGAGCCGCTCCAGTGGACCGACATCGGGTACCGCAGCGGGACCACGCGGGTGCCCGTCGACACGCCCTCCGGCTGCACGATGCTGCCCGAGACCTGCGCGGACCTGCCGGCCTCGACCGAAGCCGGGGCGCTGAGCGTGACGGACTGCGCGAAGGCGCGCACGTCGGCTTCGAGCCACTGCTCGTTCGCGCTCCGGTCCGCGTCGACGGACCAGTCGACCCACCCGGTGAAGCCGCCGCGGTCCGGCGTGCCGTACGGGTCCTTGCCCGACGACGGCAGCACCGTGTACGGAACGCCCTCAAGGCGGTGGACGTCGGCGATCTGGGCGTGGGATCCGACCATCGAGGCGCCCTTGCCCGTGGAGTCGCGGAAACCCGTGAGCATGTGCTCCACGAGCGCGGCCTCGTCGCGGTCGCCGAGCTGGCTGGACTTCGTCTCGGCCGGGTCGTCCACCGGGTGGTGGGCGAACACCATCACGTTGTGGACCGACTTGTCCTTCTGGGCGTCGGCGAGCGCCTTCTGGAGCATCGGGAGCTGGTCCCACGCCGTCCCGCGCAGCGACCCCAGGGAGCTGGCGAGCAGGATGAACCGCGTGCCCTTGTGGTCGAACGTCCGGTAGGGCTGTCCGAACTCCTGGGTGAAGTTCGTCAGGTCTTCCTGGACGTTGTCGAGGCCGTACGACTCGTGGTTGCCCGGCACGTAGTAGCACGGGACCGAGCCGGACTTCGGGTCCGGCGTGCTGTTGGCCGGGGGCTCCTGGCCGACCGGTATGAGGTCGCACCCGGCGTCGGTGAGCACCTTGCGGGCCAGCGCGAGGTCCTGCGGCAGGCCGCGGTCGGTGATGTCGCCGTTGAGGACGATCAGGTCAGGGTTCGTCTTGCGGATCCGCTGGATGGCGGCCGTCGCGACCTGGGTCAGCGCCGGGTTGTCGGCGGTGAACTGCACGTCCGACAGCGTGGCGAACGTCCACGTGTCGTGGCCCTGGAGCAGCGAGCCGTCGTCGGAGACGAGCGGGTCGGGCCGGGGGGCGGCCTGGGCGGGCAGGTCGATCGACGTCGGGATGTCGGCCTCGACGCGGTCCAGGACGAACGTGCCCGCCTTCTGCTGCGCGACGCTCGTGTTGATGCCCTGGAAGCCCGAGATCGCGATCGGGAACTTCGTGTTCGCCGGCAGCGTGAACGACGCGTTCTGCCAGTCGTCGCCCGCGGTCAGGCCGGTGCCGTAGACGCCGTTGCTCTTGCCGTCCGCGTCGACGTAGCTGATGTAGGTCAGGCCGTTCGGCACGCTGATGCTCGACTTGAGCCGCATCCGCAGGCGGAGCGGCTGGCCCGGCACCTGGATGCGCCCGGACGCCGACGCCGCCGTGATGCCCACGTTGCGCATCGCGTCGAAGTCGATCCGCAGGCCGTCGGGGTCCGCCGAGAACGTCGTGGCCGCGGTGCTGTTGTTGTGCCAGCGGGCGAGCACGTCGTCGTCGAAGTCGTAGACGGTCTTGGACTGCACGCCGACCGTGATCGGGAGCTGGACCGACTTCCCGCCGACCGAGACGTCAAGGATCGTGCCCGCGTCGGCCAGCGGGGTGATCTTCAGCTTGCCGTCCGCGGACGTGATGTCGACGACGCTGTGGTCGTAGTCGAGGGAGAGGTCCCCGGGGTCGAGCGGAGCCGTATAGCCCTGGGCATCGCGGCCGGTCACGCCGACGGTGAGGGCGTTGTCGGGCGTCGCGTCGGGGATCGACAGGCGCTGGGCCGACAGCTCCACGCTGTCGACGGCGCCGAGGACGGAGACCTTCTCCTGCGCCTTCTCGCGACCCGCGTGCGCGTCGACCGTGATCGTGCCGTGCGCCCTGGCCGGGGCCGCGAGCACCCCGCCCTCGACGGGTGCTCCGTGACCGGACCACCGCACGGACTCCGGGTCGACCGCCACCGGCGTCTCGTGGTCGTCGACGCCCTGAGCGACGAGGCGGCGGTGCAGTCCGGGGAAGACCTTCAGGCCGCCGTCGGCCGACGCCTCACCCGGCGCGGGCTTGACGAGGAGCTGGTCAAGACGGCCGTTGCCCTTCGAGACGAACACCCCGACGCCGTTCGGGTCGTTGCGCTCCTGGCCGTCGGACGGGACGTTGCGGACCGTCGCGGCGTCGTCGCCGAGGGCGCGGGCGACCATCGTGGTGGAGCCGCCGCCGTCGAGGTTGACCGCGGTCTGGACGCCCATCGCGGCGAGGTCGCGCGCCTCCTTGTCGATCCCGACGCCGCCCTTGCCGGTGCCGCCCGGGCCGTCCCAGGTGGCGAGGACGAGCGACTTGCCGCCGTTCTTGAAGCCGAGCGCGGTGCGCGGGGCGATCGAGGTGTCGAGGCCGCTGACGACCTTGCCGCCGGAGACGATGGTGCCGCCGTGGCCGAGCGCGAACTTCATCGTCTTCGCGGCGTTGTCGGCGAGGTCGTAGCCGAGCTTCACCGGGTCGCCGGGCTTGAGCGCGCGGAGCGCGGTCGCCGAGGCGCCGCGCCCGACGAGCACGAAGCTGTCGTCCGCGATCGTTCCCGAGCCCGCCGGACCGTTCGGCGTGACGGAGACGACCGAGCCGTTCTTGACCAGCACTTCGGCGATCTCGTCGTTGGACACGCCCGACAGGCCGCGGCCCCTGCTGTAGTCGCCCCACGCCGACGTGAACGCGATCAGGCCGTCCGCGGGGACCCCGCCGCCGTTCGCGGCGTTGAGCGACAGCACCTTGTGGTCCGCGCCCGCGAAGTTCGCGTTCGCGTCGACGGTGAGGTCCACGAGCTGGGCGATGCCGTCCTTGGTGACGCCCACGTGCTGGCGGCCGCCGATGTCGGCGGACTTGATCAGCTTGCCGTCCTGGACCTCGCCGCCGAGCGCCGCGTTGGAGTTGCCGATGTCGAAGAACTCGCCGTTGACGCCCGCGACGGCCCCGGCCTTGTTGGCGGCGGCGCTGAGCGGCCCGCCGGACGCGACGGGGCCGGAGGTCAGCAGGTCCGTGCCGACCGCGCGGTTGGACAGGTCGACGTTCAGGAACTGCGCGTCGTACCAGCCCTTCTGGTCGAGCGCCTTCACGTGCTGGAGGCCGATCCCCGGGCCGATCTTCTCGGACGTGTTCGTCAGGGGGATCCCGCCGGTGACGGGCGCACCGGCGGCCGGAGCACCGGTGACGGGCGCACCCGGGGCAGGGGCGCCGATGGCCGGCAGGCCGGTGACCGGGTCGATGTCGGCGGGAGCGACGACGACCGGCGCGACCGGGCCGCTGTCCGCGTACGCGACGGCGGGCGCGGCGGCCATTGCGGTCGCGGTGGCGAGCGCGACCAGCCACGGTCTCCTGCGGCGATGGTTCAGGACCGTCGATCTCATGGGCACCTCGGGTGGGAAGAGGAAGCGGGAGGAACTCCCCTACTGCGCCCATTTCGATCATGGACGCACACCCGATCACAAAGGCCCGCCAATACGCGCGAACGACGCCGCCACGAGCTTTCGGTGAACGCTGGATGTAAGTACGGCCTGTCCGTGTGGTGACCGCGGGCGGTGGCGCGTCCGCCGGCGAGCTGACGCCCTGTCGGTGCGGTCCCCGGGGGGCCGGCGGGCCGTGGGTCCGGGGTGGCTGTCGGCTACGGCGAAGGGCGGCTGTCAGCTATGGCGAGGGGTGGCTGTCGGCTACGGCGAGGGGTGGCCGCCATCTGCGGCGGTCTGCGACGAGGCGGCGGCCGATCCGCGCCCCGGCTTCTCCGCAATCAGCCGGAGGGCCGCAAGCAGCCGGAGGGCCGAACGGCGTCTGCCGTTCGGCCCTCCGGGTGTTCGTCCGTGCCGGTGGCGGGTCACACCCCCGGGCGCGGCGCCCGCAGGTGCCGGCGGCGGGCCAGTTCCTCGTCGTCGACCAGGGTGAGCATGGGCTGGCCCGGCGCGCACAACATGGTGACGACGAAGCGGCTCCGCGAGTCCGTCCGGTTGTTCCCGTCCTGGTAGTGGATGACGTCGCCGCCCGGCTCCCAGAACGTCTCCCCGGCCTTGATCACTCGTTCGGGCTCGCCCTCCAGCTCGAAGAGCATCTCCCCCTCCAGCATGTAGCCGAAGGCGGGCCCCGAGTGCCGGTGCGGAGGGGTCCCGGGGTCGCCGGGAGGGAACTCGATGATGACGGTCGTGGCTTCCACCCCCTCCGGCACGAACGGCGGATTCGCCGACTGCAGCACCGTCAGCGCGGTCTTCCACGCCTCCGAGCCCGGTCGGCTCTCGGCGCTGCCTGCCGTCGGCTCCTTGTTCGCCATGGTGCGGCCTCCAGGGGTGCGCTGGGTGGCTCGGGGGAGCCGGTCGTTGTCATGGGTGGGGGCAGGCGATCGGTGTCGCCCCTCCAGACTGCGACGGTGCGGTACGCGGCGCATGTCGGCCCGAGCGCTCCCGGGCGTCCCGGGGACGGGCGGCACGCGCCCGTGCCGGGTCGACCGTCTCCGGAACGGCGGTCCGCACTGCCCTATAAAGGGAGCTGGCATCTAAGTAAGATTCAATCTACGTAAGATCGAAACTGTGTTTGATGGGCTGTGCTGGAGGCGGAACAGGTATGGAGTTCAAAGGCAGGGCTGGCGACCTCGCCTGCTGACCGGACAGCTGGGCCTGGTGACGGGGGGTGCGGGGGCCACTCGAGGTCAGGCCGTGATCATGACGGGGCGGCGCAGGGTGGGGAAGTCTCGGCTGGTTCAGGAGTTCTGTGACCGGTCCGGGGTTCCGTACGTGGTCTTCCAGGCGACCAGGGGCCGCAATGCCGTAGCCGAGCGGGCGGACTTCGCTGCGGCGCTCGCGCAGTCTCCTCTGTCCGGGGCGGATCTGGTGGCTGGGCTGCAGGCCGCGGACTGGAACCAGGCGCTGCGTTCTCTGGCTGTGGCGGTCCCGGATGACGCCCCGAGTACCGCGGTGATCGACGAGGTGCCGTGGCTGGTGGAGCAGGATGGGGAGTTCGAAGGGGCGTTGCAGACGGTCTGGGACCGCCACCTGTCCGCCAAGCCGGTTCTGCTGCTCCTGGTGGGCAGCGACATGTCGGTGATGGAGGCGTTGGGTCCTATGGCCGTCCGTTCTTCGGCCGGGCCGCGAAGATGACCGTACGGCCACTGCACCTGGCCGACGTGCGGGCCATGACCTCCCTGGACGCGGTGGACGCGGTGGACGCGCTGCTGATCACCGGGGGCTTCCCGGAGATCGTCCAGTCATGGCGGCCGGGGATGGGTCGCCTGGACTTCCTGCGTGAGGCCGTGGCGAACCCTCTTTCACCGCTGCTGGTGGCGGGTGAGCTGTCGTTGCTGGGGGAGTTTCCCGAGGCTTCGCATTCGCGGGCGGTGTTGGAGGCGGTCGGCAGCGGTGAGCGGACCTTCTCCACCATCGCCGCGAGGGCGGGCGGCGCGGGCGCGCTGCCCTCCGGGACCCTGTCCCCGCTCCTGCACACGCTGCATGCCAAGCGCATCGTGGCGACGGACATGCCGCTGTCCATCAAGAGCGACACCAAGAACAAGCGGTACCGGATCGCCGACTCCTACCTCCGGTTCTGGTTGACCTTCCTGCAACGCGGAGTCCCGCTGATCGAGCGTGGCCGCGGGGATCTCGCCCTGGAGCGCATCGAGCGGTCCTGGACCACCTGGCGAGGACGTGCGGTCGAGCCGGTCGTCCGCGAGTCGCTGCTGCGGCTGCTCCCCGATGGCGGATGGCCCCGGACGGAAGCGGTCGGCGGCTGGTGGAACCGGCGGAACAATCCCGAGATCGACCTGGTCGGAGTCGACCGGGAGCCGGTCGCGGGCGCGGTGCACTTCATCGGCTCGATCAAGTGGCCGGAGTCCCAGCCGTTCGGCCGGCGCGAGTACGACACCCTGGCCCGGGAGATGCTCGCGGTGCCCGGCGCCGAGGTGGACACCCCGCTCGTCGCCGTCTCCCGCTGCGGCGTCGAGGACGGGCTACCGCTTGCGGCGCACTGGGGCCCGGAAGACCTGGTCCGCGCGTGGCAGTAGCCGGGGGGCGTCAGGGCCGTGGGGGATACAGGCAGAAGGACTCCGCCCACCAGCGCCGCGCCCGCCTCCAGGCATCGGAGGCGGGCGCACCGTTCAGGCCTCGTTGGCGGAAGCCGGTGGCGTCGTCACTCGCAGCCGACGCCGTCACCGTCCCGGTCCAGGTGGGGGCCGTAACCGGGGTCGCCCCGGTGCACGGGGGCCGCCCCCGCGGCGCGGGCCGCGGAGCAGTTCGCGTAGTACACGCTCCCGCCCGATCCGCCGCCGGAGGAGCCTCCCGAACTGTCGGAACCCGAAGCGTAGGACCCCGAGCCGGATGAGCCCGAACCACCAGAGCCGGACCCCGACCCGGATCCGGTCCCGGACCCCGACCCCGCCGGGCGGGCGGTCACCGTTGCCGTCGCCCGCACCGTCTCCGTGACCGTAGGCGTTGGCTCCGGCTTCGCGGACACCGTCGCCGTGGCGGTCGTGGTCACCGTCGGCGCCGGCTTCGCCTTCGCGTCGGTGCTGCTCTGCCCGTCCTGGCCGCTCGCGCCGGCGCCGATCCCGATGAAGAAGGCGAGGGCGATCGCGGGCAGAACGTATCTCTTTCGGGCCCACTTCGGGGCACGGCGGGGCTCGGGCAGGGGTTCGGGTAAGGGCTGCTGGCTGTATGGATTCGACATGGTCCCCCCACGTGTGATCGGAAGAAGTGGTGAGACTGTATCGGTTGTGAGGGAAATATGTGAATCGGATGCCAAGTCCCGACAGGGGTAACTGAAGGGGCTGGTACAGCCGTTGGCCTACGCAGCCGTTCGTGCACCTGCTGGTGTTGCGGCCGGTGCAGGTTCGACGCGGGAGCACGCACCGGGCCGGCCGGATATGACTCCGGGTCAGCGGGCCGGCCGCCCCCACGCGCCGCCCCCGTTCACCCCGTCGCGTCGAGCGCCGCGCGCACGATGCCGTCCTCGTCCAGGCCGTGGTGGCGGTAGACGTCCTCCAGGGATCCCGACTGGCCGAAGCGGGTCACGCCCAGTGCGGTGGTGGGCACGCGGTTGATCGTGGCCAGGAACGAGAGCGTGTGCGGGTGGCCGTCCAGCACCGTGACCAGGGGCGTGGCACGGTGGGCGGGGAAGGCCTGGTCGAGGATCCAGGGCTCGGCCTCCTCGTGTCCCTGGCGGGCGCGCACCGCCCGGTAGAGGAGGTCGGGGCTGGTCACGCAGACGACGTCCGCGGGGACGCCGAGCTGCTCAAGCCGGGCGGCGGCCGCCAGCGCCTCGGGCACCACCGCGCCCATCGCGGCGATGGTCGCCTTCGGCTCCCGGGTGCGGCGCAGGGTGTAGGCGCCGGCGACCGCCTGGCGGCGCCGCCGCTCGCGGGCCGCCGGGTCCGACGGCACCTCGGCGAGGCCCTGGTCGACCGGGCGGGTGGACAGCCTCAGGTAGGCGGACGTGCCGTCCGGCCTCCCGAGCCGGCCGAGCGAGGCCAGCAGCGTCCACTCGGTGTCGATCGCGAACGCGGGCTCGTAGGTCACGCAGCCCGGCTGCTCCAGGCCGATGGACGGGGTCTTGATCGACTGGTGCGCGCCGCCCTCGGGGGCCAGGGAGACTCCGGAGGGCGTGCCCACCAGGACCGACTGGCCGCCGGTGTAGATGCCGTAGGACCAGGGCTCCAGGGCACGTTCCACGAACGGGTCGTAGAGGACGCCGATCGGCAGCAGCGGCTCGCCCCACCGGCTCCAGGTGGCGCCGAGCTCGCCGAGCAGGCTCACCAGGTTGACCTCGGCGATGCCCGGCTCGATGTGCCGGCCCGTCGGCTTCTCGCGCCAGTGCAGGATGGTCTCGGCGTCGTCGGCGAACCAGTCGCGGCGTTCGCTCGACGACCACACGCCCGCCTTGTTCACCCAGCCGCCCAGGTTGGTGCTGGAGCTCACGTCGGGGCTGACGCGTCCGCGGTGGGGCTGTGGCGGACCCGTGGCGGGCAGGGCCGGTCGGCGTGTTGGGCCTCGGCGGCGCGGTGCCGGAGGGCCGCGCGGCGTTCGGTCAGGCCCGGCCGTCTCCGTCGGCGCGCGCCGCCGGCCGGGGCCCGGCGGGGGAGCCCAGCAGGGACGCCGGGAGGTATCCGGACCGGACGCCCGGCTCCCACCCGTGCACCTGGACGGCGAGGGCGGCCAGGGCGAGCGCCCCGACCGGGAGCAGGGTCCGGGGCGCGGGATCGGGGCCCACGCTCTCGCGGTGCTCCACGAGCCGGGCCACGAGAGCCTGCTCGAAGGCGTGCCGGTCGTCGTCGAGGAGGACCCGCAGGAGGCGCTGGTCCGGTGTCAGGGCGGCCTCCGCGTCCAGCCGGCGGGCGGCCTCCGCGCGCTGCTCCCCGTCCGGCTTGCGCAGGGGCGCGGTGGGCCGGTCACGGGGCAGATGCCCGCGTGACGGGGCCAGGTAGCCGCACAGTGCCTCCATCGCGGCGAGGTCCGCCGGGTCCGACACCGAGTTCTGCTTCGAGTCCGGCAGCCCGTCGCGGATCGCGGGCGCGTAGTCGTCGCGCAGCAGCAGGCCGACCCCCCGCCGCCACTCCCCGAGCACGCCGCTGACCAGGCATACCGCAAACCCGTCGCACCACGTCCGGGCCGTGGGGGCCAGCTCGACGATGTCGCCGAAGGCGATGGACCTGCTGCTGAGGCTCTCGTCGATGAGGGGGAACGGGATCTCCTGGTCGCCCTTGGGGAAGCAGCCGAGGCTCAGCGTCCCCAGCGAGCACTCCGCCGCGGTCCGCAGTGCCGTGCGCGCCGACGGCCGGAGCGCCGGGTCCTGCGCGGCCCGGGCGGCGACGTGGTCGAGGAGGTCGTCGCGTATCTCGTCGAGCTTCTCGGGGGAGGCGTCGGCGTACCGCATCCAGTGCCACCCCCGATAGGTCCGGCCTGTGATGTCTTCGAGCGCCCGGGCCAGGTACCGCTCGCCGACCTCGTGGCATGTCACTTCCGGCACGGATGGCATCCTTCCCCCGCTCCCGTCCTGGACGCGGCACGCTACCAGGGCGGGCTCGCCGGAAGCCGTGCCGCACCGGGCGATCCGGCCCGCGAGAACACGCCCCGGCCAGGCGCACACCCTCGGTGAATATCACACGACACGCAGTTACGATCTTCTCGTGGCAGACGAGAGCTATGACGTCATCGTGATCGGGACCAGCCAGGGCGGCCGGTTCCTCCCCATCGACCTGGCGAAGGCGGGCAGGAAGGTGGCGCTCGTCGAGCGCGGCCACCTGGGCGGCGTCTGCGTGAACATCGGCTGCACCCCCACCAAGACGATGGTCGCCAGCGCGCGTCTCGCCCACCTGGCGCGGCGCGGCGCCGAGTACGGCGTGCGGACCGGTGCGGTGTCGGTCGACCTCGCCGCCGTGCGGGAGCGCAAGCGGGCGATGGTCGCGGGCGCGCGGGAGAACTACGCGAGCCGCCTGACGCAGGACGGGCTCGACGTGATCGAGGGCGAGGCCCGTTTCACGGGGCCCAGAACCGTCGAGATCGCCCTGTCGGACGGCGGCACGCGGACGCTCGGCGCGTCGGTGATCGTCATCGACACGGGCACCAGGCCGAGGCCGACGGTGATCGACGGCGCGCAGGACGTGCCCGTCCTGGACTCGACGTCGATCATGGAGCTGGAGGAGCTTCCCGAGCACCTGGTCGTCCTCGGCGGCGGCTACATCGGGCTGGAGTTCGGGCAGATGTTCCGCAGGTTCGGCAGCGAGGTCACGATCGTCCAGACCCGTCCGCGCCTGATGATGATCGAGGACGAGGACGCCTCGGAGGAGGTCGCCGCCATCCTGCGCGAGGACGGGATCACGGTCCTGACCTCGGCCACCCCGCAGCGGGTCGAGGCGGCGGGCGGCGGGCGCCTGCGGCTGACCGTGCGCACCCTGGACGGCGAGCGGCAGATCGAGGGCTCCCACCTGCTGTCGGCCATCGGCCGCGTCCCCAACACGGAGGCGCTCGACCCCGCGGCGGCCGGAATCCGGCTGAGCGACAGGGGCTTCATCGAGGTCGACGAGTACCTGGAGACCTCCGTGCCCGGTGTCTTCGCCATGGGGGACGTCAAGGGCGGCCCGGCCTTCACCCACCTCTCGTACGACGACTACCGGATCCTGCGCGCCAACCTGCTCGGCGGCGAGAAGGCGAGCACGCGGGACAGGATCGTCCCGTACACCGTGTTCATGGACCCGCAGTTCGGCCGTGTCGGCATGACGGAGCGGGAGGCAAGGGAGCAGAAGCGCAGAATCCGCGTCGCGAAGCTGCCGATGAACGCCGTGATCCGGGCCCTGGAGACCGGGGAGACGCGCGGCTACATGAAGGCCGTCGTCGACGCGGACACCCGGAAGATCCTCGGCGCCACCGTGCTCTGCGCGGAGGGCGGCGAGATCATGACGATCATCCAGGTCGCCATGCTGGGCGAACTCCCGTACACCGCCATGGCGAACGCCGTCTTCACGCACCCGTTGCTGGCGGAGGGCCTCAACAGCCTCTTCGAGATGTTCGACGAGGCGCCGTAGGGGTGTGCGCGAGGTCTGTGCGCGAGGCCGGGGCAGCGGGCACCCGCCGTGCCGGCGGCGTCTGCCGGGCCGAACGGGTCACGGACCATCGCCGCGGAGCAGAGTGGCGACCCGGGCTGCGAGGGCGCCGGCGTTCACCTGCTCGAAGTGGGTGGTGTCCACGTCCAGCACAGGCCCGGGCAGCTGCAGGGGTTCGTAGCGGCCGGCCAGAAGTTCCTCGCGGAACTCGTCGACGTTCTGGTCGTCGCCGTGGCCGGGGTGACGCTCGGGGGAGGAAGCGCGTGCGGTGAACCGCCTGAGGAGGGTGGGCCCGTGCGTGCGGCACTGGATCTGGACGGTGTCCGCGCCCGTTTCGGCGAGGAGTCGCAGGAAGTCGGACGTGGAGTGCGTCCGGCGGAAGTTGGATTCGGCCAGGCAGCTCGCTCCGGCCCCCAGGGTGTCGGAGAGCAGGGAGAACAGTACGGCGACGGATGCGGCACCGAGTTCCTTGGAACGCCGGCGGTCCGACCAACCCAGCGTGTCGAAAAGGGCCTCTTTGATGGCGTCGCGGCTGTACCAGGGCAGAGCCAGGCGGGTGGCGAGCTGCCGGGCCAGGTGGGTCTTTCCGGTCCCGGGCGGCCCGGAGACGATGACCAGTGTGGGAGCGGCCACGGCATGTCCTTCCGGGCGGTACGGCAACGGCGTCGGCGGGGGTAGAAACCGGCCCGGTCGCCGACGAACTCGCTGAACGCTATCTCTTTGCGGGGCATGAGCGGGTTCACCGCGCGGGTCGGAGCGAGGTCGTGTCCCGGCCCGTACATGGCCCCGCCCGCCACGGGTACCCGGCGGCGCATGACCACAGGGACAGGGGCGGCTGACGCGCCGTCGGGCGGTGGGCGGCCTACGGGTGTGGGGGCGGGGAGGGCGCTGCTGAGGTGGGCGAACACCACCGACCACAAGGTGATCGGTGGCCTCTACATGGCGACCGCGTTCGGGTTCTTCCTGTTCGCCGGTGTGCTGGCGATGCTGATGCGTGCCGAACTCGCCAGGCCCGGCTTGCAGTTGGTGACGACTGACCAGTACGACCAGCTGTTCACGGTGCACGGCACCGTGATGATGCTGCTGTTCGCCACGCCGATGTTCGCCGGGTTCGCCAACGCGGTGATGCCGTTGCAGATCGGTGCCCCCGATGTCGCCTTCCCGCGCCTGAACGCCCTGTCGTACTGGATGTACCTGTTCGGCGGTCTGACGGTGGTCTCCGGCTTCCTCACGCCGGACGGCGCAGCGTCGTTCGGGTGGTTCGCCTACGCCCCGCTCAACGGCGCCGTGCACTCGCCCGGCGCGGGCGGCGACCTGTGGATCATGGGCCTGGTCGTCACCGGTGTGAGCACCACCCTCGGCGCGGTCAACTTCATCACCACGATCCTGTGCCTGCGGGCGCCCGGGATGACCATGTTCCGGATGCCCGTCTTCACCTGGAACGTGCTCTTCACTTCGGTCCTGGTCCTGCCGGCGTTCCCGGTGCTGACGGCGGCGCTGCTGGCGCTGGAGGCGGACCGGAAGTTCGGCGCGCACGTCTTCGACGCGGCGAACGGCGGGGCCGTGCTGTGGCAGCACCTCTTCTGGTTCTTCGGCCACCCGGAGGTGTACATCGTCGCGCTGCCGTTCTTCGGCATCGTCACCGAGATCATCCCGGTCTTCAGCAGGAGGCCGGTCTTCGGCTACGTCGGCATGGTCGGGGCGACGATCGCCATCACGATGCTGTCGGCCGTGGTGTGGGCGCACCACATGTTCGCCACCGGGGCCGTGCTGCTGCCGTTCTTCTCGCTGATGTCGTTCCTGATCGCGGTGCCGACCGGGGTGAAGTTCTTCAACTGGATCGGCACCATGTGGCACGGCTCGCTCTCCTTCGAGACGCCGATGCTGTGGGCCGTGGGGTTCATGGTGTCGTTCCTGCTGGGCGGCATGAGCGGGGTCCTGATCGCCTCCCCGCCGCTCGACCTGCACCTCACCGACTCGTACTTCATCGTCGCGCACCTGCACTACGTGCTCTTCGGCACCGTCGTCTTCGCGATGTTCGGCGGCTTCTACTTCTGGTGGCCCAAGTTCACCGGCAGGATGCTCGACGAACGGCTCGGGAAGGTCCACTTCTGGACGCTCTTCGCCGGCTTCCAGACCACGTTCCTCGTCCAGCACTGGCTCGGCGAGTCCGGCATGCCCCGCCGCTACGCCGACTACCTGCCCGCCGACGGCTTCACGGTGCTCAACACCGTCTCCTCCCTCGGCGCCGCGCTGCTCGGGCTCTCCACGCTGCCGTTCCTCTACAACGTCTGGCACACCGCCCGCCGCGGCGAGCGTGTGCGGGAGGACGACCCGTGGGGCTACGGGCGCGGCTTGGAGTGGGCGACGTCCTGCCCGCCGCCCCGGCACAACTTCACCGCCCTGCCTCCCGTCCGTTCCGATTCCCCCGCCTTCGACCTGCACCACCCGGAGTTCCCCCGGCTGGGCACCGCGGGACGACGACGTGACGGACGGCCGGGGGCCGGCGCGGAACCGGCGGGGAGGTCGACCGGGCGGTCGACGGGAGGACCGACCGGAAAGGGGTCGTGGCTGTGAAGACCGAGGCCCTTCTCTTCGCCGGTGTCGCCGCCTTCTTCGCCGTCACCGGTACCGTCTACGGCTGGCTCTCCGCCGACCCGGCCGGCACCAGTGCCCTGGCCCTGGCCTTCCTGATGGCGGCGCTGGTCGCGTTCTTCCTGACCGTGCAGTACCGGCGCCGCGGGCTGCGGCCGCAGGACCGGGCGGACGCGGAGGTCGTGGACGGCGCCGGTCCGGTGGAGTTCTTCCCGCCGCACAGCCCCTGGCCGATCACCGCGGCCGCCGGCTTCACCGTCCTGTGCCTCGGTGTGGTCTTCGGGCTCTGGCTGTTCCTGCTGGGTCTGGGCCTGCTCAGCCACGGGGTGTTCGGGATGGTGTTCCAGTACGCGAACCGGTCGGAGTCCCGGTAGCGGTGCCGCCCGTGCGGTCCTCCGCGTAGCCGCCGCTCACCGACTGCCGTATCTCGCCGGTCTCCTCGCCCTCGGCTGAGGGCCAACTCGCCCAGCAGGAACGACCAGTGCTCCGGGAACGCCTTGCGCAGCAGGCCCCCGCCCTCCGACGCGGGCAGCCGTCTGTCCAGCGCGCTCACGATCCGGTCCGTCACCCTGTGCCCGGGTGGCGGACCGGCGACCGCGGGCCTGCGGTCACCGTCCGCCCCGGGGCCCCTCGTATCCACCGCCCCACGGCCCACCCCGCCCCGGGATGAAGGACCGTCCGCGCCTGCCGCCTTCCAGGCGCGAGCCGCGGCCCGAGCCCGCCTCATAGGAGAGAACACCGCCCCCGGGTAACCCCGGCCCGCGTCCGGAAACCGAAGGTCACCGTCCACTCACATCCGTCCGCCGCGTCTTTCGGCCGGGGCGGACGGGGTACTCGCTGCGGTCTCCGTGAATGTGATCGGTGCGGCACGGGAGCGCCGCGGAGAACGTGAGGTGGTGGAAGAGAGCAATGCCACGTCCGGTGTGGAGCGGCACGCTGACCTTCGGTCTGGTGTCGCTGCCCGTCAGTCTCTACTCGGCCACCGACCGTCACACGATCCGCTTCCACCAGCTCCAGCGCGGCACGTCGGACCGGGTGCGCAACCGCCGGGTCAACGAGCGGACCGGCAAGGAGGTCGCCCTCGACGACATCGTCAAGGGCTTCGACGCGGGCGGCGAGTACGTGGTCGTCGAACCCGAGGAGCTCGACGACATCGCTCCGGGCCGTTCCCAGGCGCTGGACGTCAGCGGCTTCGTCGACCTGTCGGACATCGATCCCGTCTACTTCGACAGGACCTACTACCTGGGCCCCAGGGGCGAGGGCGAGACGAAGGCGTACGCCCTGCTCGTGAAGGCGCTGGCACGGTCCGGGAAAGTGGCCGTCGGGACGTTCGTGATGCGCAGCCGCGAGTACCTGGTGGCCGTGCAGGCGCAGGGGGACACCCTGACCCTGCACACGCTGCACTGGGCCGACGAGGTCCGCGACCCGCGGCGGACCGTGGAGGACGGGGACGGCCGTCCCCGGGTCCAGGAGCGCGAGCTGAAGACGGCCGAGCAACTGATCGAGAGCCTCAGCATGGACTGGGACCCCGGCGAGTTCCGGGACACCTACGAGGAGCGGGTCGCGCGACTCGTCGAGGCCAAGCAGAAGGGCGAGTCCGTCGAGAAGGCCGAGTCCCCGGCGGACCCGACCAACGTCGTCAACCTGATGGACGCCCTTCAGGCCAGCGTCGACGAGGCGAAGGGCGGCCGCCGCGGCGGCGGTCGCACCCCGGGCGGAAGGGCCGGCACCCGAAAGGCCGCCGGCCGGCGCAGCACGGAGCGGCGCGAGGACGCCGGGAAGCGGCCAGGCACCCGCGAGGAACTCCAGGCCCTGACCAAGGACCAGCTCTCCAAGCGCGCCTCCGACGCGGGAGTGTCCGGCCGCTCCTCGATGAACCGCGCCGAGCTCATCGAGGCCCTGAGCGGCGGCGGGGGCCGGCGGACCGCGTCCTGAGCGGGCCGCTCCCACCGGGGAGTCACCAACCGCGCCGCCCCGGGGCCCGCAAGCCGGCGCGTCAGGGCGGCTCAGCGGGGCACCCGGCATTCGAAGGACCTCTTCCCACGGGCGTCGGACCGCAGACGCCGTGGGTGTGGACACGAAGGAGGAGTGACCCATGCCGGCCGGATCTGACAAGAAGCGGGAACGGCAGTACGAGCGCATCAAGGAGGGTGCCGAGAAGCGCGGGACGAGCACGGCCCGGGCCAAGGAGATCGCCGCCCGCACCGTGAACAAGCAGCGCGCCCGCAGCGGCGAGGCCCGCCGGGCGAGCCGCACCTCCACGCGCGACATGTCGGCCTACGAGCGAGGCGGCCGGCGCTCCCACGAGGGTCCCCAGGGCCCGACCAAGGCCCAGCTCTACAACGAGGCCAAGCAGCGCAACATCAAGGGCCGCTCCAGCATGACGAAGCCCGAGTTGCAGCGCGCCCTGGGCCGCTGAACCCGTCCGGGAGCTCGGACCGCGCACCCGCGGGTGCTGCTCGCCGCTCCCGGCGGTGAGCAGCCCCGTTTCGTTTTGTGTACTGCCGCGGCCCAACTCGTTCGTTCGACGTGCCGCTACGCGTAGGGGATGAGGGCAGCGTGACAGTAGACGGAACCGTCCGTCGGCTGTCTCACCAGAAAACGGACCCCTCACTTATGCAAGAGGACGACTGCCAGCGTGTGATCGCGGCCCTCCAGCAGGAGGTCGCCCAGATGAAGGAGGCCCTCGTCTCGCACGCTGTCGTCGACCAGGCGATCGGCGTCGTGGTGACCTTCGGCGGCGTGCGGCCGCAGACCGGATGGGACGTCCTCAAGGAGGTCTCCCAGCACACCAACACCAAGCTGCGCGAGGTGGCGGAGTACCTCGTGCGGTGGCCGCACTGCCTGTGGCTTCCCCCGGACATCCGCCACACCCTGGACGCCGCGCTGGTGCGCAGGGACGCGCTCCTCGTCCTGCCGGCACAGGCGTCCTCGCAGCCGCCGTCCCGGACAGCCTCCCCGGCGGCCTTCCAGGAGCCCGAGTGCTGCGCATGAGCCGGGGGCGGCCGGGGTGTTCGTTCCGTGGACGGCGGTGGCGCCCCTTCCCCCGGCGCCGTCGAAGCCCGCGCGCGATCGGGCCCCTTCGCCTCGCCCGCTCAGCCGTGCAGCGTGCCGGACGGGCTGGTGCCGTACGCGGCCCGGTAGAGCGCGGCGAACCTGCCCGGGTGGGAGAAGCCCCAGCGCGCCGCGACGACCGCCACGGTGGTGTCCGCCGCATCGGCGGCATGCAGCGCCCGGTGGGCCTGCGCGAGGCGCACCCGGCGCAGGTAGGTGAGCGGGGTGGTGTCGAGGTGGCGGCGGAAGGCGTACTGGAGCGCGCGGATGGTGACATGCGCCGCCGCGGCGATCTCGGCGACGGTGAGGGGCTGGTCGGGGTGGTCGTCGATGTAGGCGACGGCCCGCCTCAGGGTGGCGGAGTGGGCGTCCGAGCGGTCCTGGGCGGTGGGGTCGGTACGCGCGGTGTTGGGGAAGGCCGCCAGGACGCTCGCCGCCAGCAGCTGGGTGCTGGTGGAGACGAGCAGCGGTTCGTCCACGGTCATCGGGTTGGCCAGGACGTTGTCGCGCAGGTAGCCGATGGTGTTCTTCAGGTGGCGGGCGGCGGCCGGCGAGTGCGGCCGGTGCCCCGTCAGCCGTACCGGCTCCGAGAGTGGCTCGCCGCCGGCGGCGGCCACCTCGTTCAGCAGCTGCGGGTCCAGCATCGTGATGTTGTAGCGGGCGGCGCAGATGCGTCCCGTGTACGGCTGGTCGGGCGGTGCGAGCATCACGACGTCACCGCTGCCGAAGTCGTCCCGTACGTCCCCGAAGGCGTGGTCCTGGATGGTGCCCTCGTGCACCATGCACAGGCAGATCCTCCCGAGGGGCGTCACCGAGTAGCTCATCTCGAAGTCCAGATCGAGCTCGTCGATGCTGACGGACGGCACCGCGTCGCGGCGGATCCGGGCCCGGCCCGTCCCGGGGCTGCCGCTTCCGATGTGCATCCGCGCGTAGGCGCGGCTGAGGAAGTCCTCCGTCATCCCCAGGTCGTGGCTGTCGAACACCATCGAGTTCATGGAGTCTCCACCTGGCCGAATTCCACGGTCCCCTTCCCGCGCCCTCCGCTGCCACGGCCATCGGGGCAGGGTGCGGGGCGGATACCGGCGACGCACCTTCTTCCGGGACTGCTACCCCCGCCCGCCTCGTGGATGCCTGCCCGCCGGGGCGGCTCCTGCGCTTACGGTGGAGGGGTGCGGATCGTCTCCCTTCTTCCCTCGGCAACGGAGATCCTCTTCGCGGTCGGCGCCGGTGACGACGTCGTCGGCGTCACGTTCGAGTGCGACCACCCACCCGAGGCCCGGACCCGGCGCATCGTGTCCACCAGCACGCTGCCCGAGGGCGTCCGGACCTCGCCCGCCGAGATCGACCGGCTGGTCAGCGCGCGGATGGCCGCCGGCGAGGACCTCTACCACCTGGACCGCGGCGCGCTGGCCGGGCTCGACGCCGATCTCGTCGTCACCCAGGACCTGTGCGCGGTCTGCGCGGTCGACGTCGGCACGGTCCACGACGCGCTGGAGTACCTCGCCTGCCACGCGGACGTGCTGACCGTCGACCCGCAGACGCTCCCCGAGGTGCTCACCTCCCTCGTCACGATCGGCGCCGCCGCCGGCGCCGGCTCCCGCGAGCGGGCCGGCCGGCTGGTCGCCGAGCTGTCGGCGCGGCTCGACGCCGTCCGGGCCGCGGTCGTGCGGGGTCCGCGGGTGCCTGCGGTCCCGGCGCTGGTGCTGGAGTGGACCGACCCGCCGTTCGCGCCGGGCCACTGGGTGCCGGACATGGTCGAGGCGGCCGGCGGGCGCTGCGTCCTCGGCCGGTCCGGGGAACGGTCGTTCCGCACGAGCTGGGAGGACCTCGCCGCCGGGCCCGCCGCCGAGGCGGAGGTGGTGGTGTGCGCGCCGTGCGGCTTCGGCCTCGACGAGTCGGCCCGGCTGGCCGCCGAGATCGCGGACCGGGTGCCCGCGGGGGTTCCGCTGTGGGCGGTGGACGCGAACGCCTCGTTCGCCCGGCCCGGTCCCCGCCTGGTCGACGGAGTCGAGGCGCTGGCCGGCATCCTGCATCCCGGTGCCGTGGGCGCGCCGGCTCCCTCGTTGGCGCGCCGGATTCGCTGACTCCGGGGGCCGGGGGAGCCCGGGGCCGTCACCAGCGCAGGGTGATGCCGGACTCCTCCTCCAGGAGGGCTACGGGGAGGAGTTCGCCGTCCACGGGCCCATAGCGCTCCAGGGCCCGCCGGTGAAGTCTCAGGACGGCGTCCGTGATCTCGTGCGGCGTCCCGAGGAGCGACGCCGCGTCGGCCACGGCGGCCAGCTGGTCGTGGATGCGGTGGAGCGGGTACGAGCGGAGATAGTCGCCCTCGAAGAGGGCTTCGAGGTCGTGCCGTATGAAGTCGCTGGCCGCGGCGCTCCCCGCAAGAGCGTCCCGCAGCACGGCCGGATCGATGCCGACCCGGCGGCCGAGCAGGAGCGCCTCCGCGGTCGCGGCGGCCTGGCCGAACCACAGGGCGTTGACCAGGAGCTTGGTGGTGTAGCCGGCATCGTGCCCCCCGACGTGCGCGATGCGGTCGGCGGGGGCGAGCGCCTCCAGCAGCGGGCGGCACCGCGCCACGACCTCGGGGTCTCCGCCGACGAACAGCCGGAGCCGGGCCTCCCGCGCATCGTCCGGGCCTCCCCCGAGAGGGGCTTCGAGCACCTCGACGCCGTGCGCGCGGGCGCGATCCCTGATCGGACCGGCTGCGACGGCGGTGTTGCTGGTCATGTCGATCCAGACGGCATCCGGAGCGAGCGCCTCGAACACCGCGTCGTCCAGTGCCGCCGCCACCTCGGCCGGCCCCGGTAGTACGGTGACCAACGCCTCCGCGCCGGCGGCGGCGGACGTGGCCGACACCTCCGGGGACGCCCCGGCGTCGAGCGCCACGCGCGACAGCTCCGGCCTGACGTCGAAGGCCGACACACGGTGTCCCGCCCTCACGAGGTTGGCGCACACGGGGGCACCCATGCGCCCCAGACCCAGAAGTCCGATTCTCACGTCGCCGGAGCTTAGACCCTGCCCTGTGCGTCCCGCGCGGTGAGGCGGATGCCGTGCGGCCGTATGCCGGCGGGTTCCGGCGAAGGCCGGGCGGGCGGTGAGTGGCTGAGGCCCGGTGTCCTGCTGTTGCCACTGCCGCCGCCACCGCTGTCGCTCCCGCCACCGCTGTCCACCGCTGTCGCTCCCGCTACCGCTGCCCGCGCGGAAGCGGCATCTCCAGCCCGCCGCCCCGCGCCCCCGTCTCCTGCGAGCCGGGCGCCGAGCCGGCACCCGGCCCGGGGCCCGGCTCGGGGCCCGGCGCCGGTCCCGACCCGGGCTCCGGCTCGGCCTCGCGCACCAGCCGGTTGGAGAGCGCCAGGAGCGCCATGGCGACCGCGATCCCCGGCTCACCGAGCACGGCGGCGTAGCGCCGCAGCATCGCGTTCTCCTCGGCGAGGTCGGTGGCCGGCAGGCGTGCCGCCCGCCGCTCGCGCTGCCGTTGCCGTGCCAGGCGTGCGCGCCGCAGGAGCTGTGCGATCAGCTGCTCGTCCAGCACCACCAGCGGGTCGGCGCCGTCGGCGGGTTGGCGGACGCCCGCTGCCAGCCGGGGACTCGCCGCCAGGGGACTCGATGCCGCCGGGGGACCAGCCGCCGGGGGATCCGCCGCCGGGGGACCAGCCACCGCGGGACCCGCCGCTGGGGGGCCAGCCACCGGGAGACCAGCCACCGGGGGGCCCGCCGCCAGGGCACCCGCGGCCGCCAGGGAACCCGCCGCCGGGGGACCCGAGGCCGTCACCGTTCCCTCGCCGTTCGCGTCAGCCATGGCGGTCCACCGTCCGGCGAGCGGCCGTGCGCGCCACGATGCGGTGGGCGGCGCGCAGGCCCTCGGCGGTGGCCCGCACCGCGTTCAGGCGCTCGGTGCCCCGGGCGCCGCCCGCCACCTCGTACGGCACGCCGGCGGTCCGCAGCACCCCGGGCACGGGCTCGGGCCGCTGGCCGGTCGCCAGGACCACGCTGTCCGCGGCCACCAGCAGCGGTTCGCCGTCCGCGTTCTTGACCAGAACGCCTTCGTCCGTGATCTCCTCGTACGTGACGCCGGTCAGCATCCGCACCCCGGCCGCCTTGAGCCGGCCCATGACCACCCAGCGGGTGCTCGGGCCGATGCCGTCACCGATCCGCCCGGTGCGCCGCATCAGCGTCACCTCGCGCCGGGGGCCGCCGAGCGCGCCCCCGTCCCGGCCGGCCACCGTCCCCGCCCGGCGCGGCGCCTGCCCCGCCAGTCCGTACGCCGCGAGGAACTCCTCGGGCGCCGGTTCGCACGCGGCCCCCGAGTGGCAAGTGACGAGCAGGTGCGCGAGGTCCACGGCGATCCCGCCGCCGCCCACGACCGCCACGCGCTGCCCCAGCGCGCCCGGATCGGCGAACGCCCGCGTGTAGTCGCGCACATGGGGCAGGCCGGCGCCGGGCAGTTCCGGGAGCGCCGGGCGCACACCGGTGGCCACCACCACACCGTCGCACGCCCGCAGCGCTGCCAGGTCCCCGGGACCGACCCGGTGCCCCAGGTGCAGCCGGGCACCGAGCGCGGCCAGCTCGCGCACCCGCTGCCGCACCGACTGGGCGAAGTCCGCCTTGCCCGGCACCAGCGCCGCCAGCCGGAACTGCCCGCCCGGCTCCGCCTCCGCCTCGTACACATCGACCGCGTGGCCGAGCCGGGCGAGGGTGCGCGCGGCCTCAAGGCCCGCGACGCCGGCGCCGACCACCGTGTACCCGCCGGGGTGCCCGGACCGCCGCAGCGGGAAGTCCGCCTCGTGGCCGGCCCGCGGGTTGACCAGGCAGGAGACGCGTTCCGTGCCGAAGGAGCGGTCGATGCACGCCTCGTTGCAGGCGATGCACACGTCCACCGCCTCGGCGCGCCCCGCCCGCGACTTCGCCACGATCCGGGGATCCGCGAGGAAGGGCCTCGCCATCGCCACGAAGTCGGCGCCGCCGCGCGCCAGCACCTCCTCCGCCTGCGCGATCCGGGTGAAGCGGTTGGAGGCGATCACCGGCACGTGCCCGTGGCCCGCCGCCCGCAGCGCCCGCTTGACGTCCTCCGCGACGCCCGCCCAGGCCCCGGCCGGCACTTCCGCCTGCACGGTGGGCACCCGCGACTCGTGCCATCCGACGCCGATGGCCAGCGCGTCCACGCCGGCCGCGGCGAGCGCCACGGCCAGCGCGGCCCTGTCCCCGGCGGGCGTGCCGTCCTCGACGAGGTCGGCGCCCGACATCCGGAAGAGCACCGGGAAGCCGGCCCCGGCCGCCGCGCGCACCGCGCGCGCCACCTCGATCGGGAACCGGAGGCGCCGCCGCGCGTCACCGCCCCAGCCGTCCGTGCGGCGGTTGGTGCACGGCGCCGTGAACTGGTTGATCAGGTAGCCCTCGGAGCCCATCACCTCGACCGCGTCGAAGCCGAGTTCGCGGGCGGCCTCGGCACCCCGCGCGAAGTCGCCGGCCGTCCGCGCCACCTCCGCGCCGGTCAGCTCGCGCGGCGTGGCCCGGGAGAACGGGCTGTACACCGGCGACGGCGCCAGGGGCACCCCGCCGCCCGGCCCGCCCGGCAGCGCGTACCGGCCCGCGTGGAACAGCTGGAGCGCGATCCGGCCCCCCGCGTCGTGCACCGCCCGTGCCGCGCGGCGCAGGGCGGCCCGGTGCCCGGGGTCGCCGACCACGCCGTACCCGGGGCCGCCGGCCCCGGCGGCCGAGACCGCCGTGCCGCCGGTCACGACGAGCGCGGCGCCGGCCGCGCGCTCCGCGTAGAACGCGGCGAGCGCGGCGCCGCCGTCGTCCAGCGCCTCCAGGTTGAGGTGCATGGCGCCCATCACGATGCGGTGCGGCAGGGCCAGGCCGCCGATCGCGCCGGGCCGGAAGACGTGGTCGTACACGAAGGCTCTCCAGTCGGCTGCTCGTCGGCGGGCGTCAGCCGGACCTGGTGGGGCGCGGCGGCAGGTGCAGCGCGGGGCCGGCGTCCGCGAAGAACGGGGGCGCGACCACGCTCAGGCCGCCGTCGACCACCAGCGTCTGCCCCGTGATGTAGCCGGCGCCCTCGCCCAGCAGGAAGTGGATGGTGGCGGCGACCTCGTCCACCGTGCCCGTGCGCCGGGCCGGGATCCGGTCCAGGACGCCCCGCATCGGCGGCATCCCCTCCACGCCGTAGAAGTACTCCAGCGAGTCGGAGCCGATCAGGCCGCCGTTGACGGCGTTGACGTTGATGCCGTACGGCGCGAACTCCACGGCCATGTACCGCACCCAGGACTCGATGGCGGCCTTCATCCCGCCCAGCGCCGCGTAGGTCGGGTACGCGCGCACCGACCCGTACGAGGACAGCGCGACGATCCGCCCGCCGTCGTCCATCAGCTTCACGGCCTCCTGGGCGCCCAGCACGAACGGCCGCAGGTTCATCGCGTACGACCGGTCCAGGTGGTGCGGCTTCAGGTCGGCGATGTTCTTGAAGGCGCTGGCCGCGGCGTTGGACACGAAGTGGTCCAGCCGCCCGCAGCGCCCGGCCACCTCGTCGAACAGGTCCCTGATGCCCTCGGTGGTCTCCACGTCGGCCCGCACCGCGAAGCCCCGGCCGCCGGCCTCCTCCACGCCCGCGACGGTCTTGGCGGCCAGGTCGGCGTTCCGCTTGTAGTTGACGACGACGGTGCCGCCGTCGCGGGCGAGGGTCAGCGCGAGCGCGCGGCCGATGCCCCGCGAGGCCCCGGTGATCAGCGAGACCCGCTCCCGGGGGTCACGCGGGGCCCGGTCGGCCTTCTGGCGTGCGCTCGCCTGCGTGATGCTCTCCTGCGGAACGCTCTCCTGCGTGATGCAGTCCCGAGGGGCGCTCGCCTGCGCGACGGACTCGCGCGGAACTGCCTCCCGAACGACGCTCTCCTGCGGAACGCTCTCCTGCGCGACGCTCATCGGACGCCCTCCCGCACCGTGCCGCCGTCGCGCCGCATGAGCTCGCGGAAGACGACCGCCTTCTGCACCTCGTTGGTGCCCTCCTCGAAGCGCTGCGCCCGCGCGTCGCGGTACACCCGCTCCATCGGCTGCGACTTCCAGTAGCCGAGGCCGCCGTGGACCTGGAGCGCCCTGTCGGTGACGTCGGTCAGCATCGTCACCGCGTGCATCTTCGCCATCGAGGACTGCATCGCCGCGTCGTCGGCGCCCTCCTCGAAACGGCGGGCGGCGTGCAGGACGAGCCGGCGGGCGGCCTCGATGTCGGCCTCGTTCTCGGCCAGCATGAACTGGATGGCCTGCCGCTGGGTCAGCGCCTTGCCGAACGTCACCCGGCGCGCCGCATAGGCGAGGGCGAGCTGCTGGGCGCGCGCCGCGAGCCCCACGCAGCTCATGGCGACCGAGATGCGCGACGGCGTGAGGAACCCGCCGAGGAAGACGTCCAGGCCCTCGCCCTCCGCCCCGAGCCGGTGCGCCACCGGGACCGGCGTCCGGTCGAAGGCCAGCGACGCGTGGTCGGTACCGGTGACCCCCATCGTCCGGGAGGTCTCCCGGGCGGTGACGCCCGGGGCGTCGCGGGGCACCAGCAGCGCGACGGTGCCCTCCTTGCCGGTGGTGCCGTCGACGCGGGCCGCCAGCAGGTAGTAGTCGCAGCGCACCCCGAAGGTGATCAGGTGCTTGCGGCCCGACAGGTAGTAGGTGCCACCCCGGCGCTCCACCGAGGTGGTGATGTCCGCGCCGGTGCCGTTGCCCGGCTCCGTCAGGGCGAACGCGATCCTGATCTCGCCGGTGACCGACGGGACGACGAACAGCTTGCGCTGCTCCTCGGTGGCGTGCCCGTCCATGGCCCGCCAGATCCCGTTGACCACGTGCACGATCATCCGCACCGAGCCGTGCGAGCGGGAGAACAGCTCCATCAGCTCCATCCAGCGGCCGAAGCCGAGGCCGTGGCCCCCGTAGGCCACGGGCGCCGGGATCCGCAGGAAGCCGAGGCCGCGCAGCTCGCTCCAGAGCTCCTCGGGCACCTCCCCGGTCTCCTCGATGCGCTCCGCCCAGCGCTCGCCGGGCCCCTCCACCCAGGCCGCGACCCGCTCGCGGAGCCGGTGGAACTGCCGATCGTCCGTCATCTGCTCCCTCTGCCTTCCGTCTTCCCTTGTCCGGGGGCGGGCCGCCGCACCGGCGGGCCACCGCTACCGGCCCACCACGACGGCTCCCGCCACCGGCGCTCGTCCTACCAGCGCTCGTCCTACTGGCCGTCGTCCTACCGACCCGCCGTGTCCTGCGCGCGGAAGCCGGCCGCCCACCTGCGCAGCTCGAACTTGAGCACCTTGCCGGCGGGGTTGCGCGGCAGCGCCTCGACGAGTTCCAGCCGCTCGGGCCAGTACGGCTTGGCCACCCGGTGGGCGTCCAGCAGGCGCTGCACGTCGGCCAGGACCGGCCGCGCGCCGGCCGCCGGGACCACGAACGCGCAGGCGCGCTCGCCGAGCCGTTCGTCGGGCATGGCCACCACCGCGACGTCCGCCACGTCCGGGTGGGCGAACAGCAGCTGCTCGATCTCGCCGACCGGCACCTTCTCGCCGCCCCGGTTGATCACGTCCTTGACGCGCCCGGTGATCCGCAGGCAGCCGGCGGCGTCGATGGCCGCGAGGTCGCCGGTGCGGTACCAGCCGTCCGCGGTGAACGCCTCCGCCGTCAGGTCGGGGCGGCCGAGGTAGCCGTCCGTCGTGGTGGGGGAGCGCAGCTCGAAGTTGCCCTCCAGGCCGGCCGGCAGCACCTGCCCGGCGTCGTCGGTGATCCGCAGATCGACGCCGTCCAGGGCCCGTCCGTCGGAGCCCCAGCGCTGTTCGGGCTCGTCCCCGGGGGCGGCCAGCGTGGCGAGGCAGGTCTCCGTCGTGCCGAAGGCCCCGCACACCGCGGCGCCCAGCACGCTGCTCGCGTGCTCGGCGAGGCTGCGCGGCACGGTGGCGCCGGTGGCCACGAAGATCCGCAGGGCGTCCGGCGCGTGACCGGTCTCCTCGACCACCTTCACCAGGTCCGCCAGGAAGGGGGCGGCGGCCTGCACGAACGTCACGCCATGGTCGTCCAGCGCGCGCAGCGCCCGCTTGGCGTCGTAGTCGGCCTGCACGACCTGCGGCACGCCCAGCACCGCCGCCAGCACCATGCCGTACAGGAAGCCGGTCTGGTGCGCGAGCGGGGAGGGCACCCAGACCACGTCGTCCGCGCCGAGGCCGAGGTGGGCGATCCCCATCGCCGCCGCCCGGACCAGGTTGGCCGTCGGGTGGGTGACGCCCTTGGGCTCCCCTGTGGTGCCGGAGGTGAAGAGCAGCTGGGCGGTCGTCTCCGGCGTCGGCGTGAACGCGTCGAGCGCCGCGCGGTCGATGGTGACACGTGCCAGCTCCGCGCCGAGGTCGGCCACGGCCGGGCTACCTACGAGGCGGTCCACCGCGGAGTCGCCCCCGAGTCCGTCCGCCGCCGGGCCGCCCCCGAGTCCGTCCACCGCGGGGTCGCCCTCAAGGCCGTCCGCCGCCGGGGCCCCGCCGCGGGAGGCCGGGAGCCGGGCGGCGTCGCCGTCGGCGCCGAGCACCAGCAGGTGCGCGAGGCCGCCGCGGTCCTGGGCCGCCAGCGCGAGGACCTCCTCGGCGGGCCGCCGGGTGCGGTAGGCGTCCGCGACGACCAGCACCCGCGCGCCCGAGCGCCGCAGCACGAAGCCGAGCTCGCGTTCCCGGAAGAACGGCATCACCGGGCAGCACACCGCCCCGATGCGCCAGCAGGCCATCGAGAGCACCACGAACTCCACCCGGTTCGGAAGCTGGTAGGCCACGCTCTCACCCGGCCGCACGCCGAGCCCGAGGAGCAGGGCCGCCGCGCGGTCGACGCGTTCCGCCAGCTGGGCCCAGGTCACCACCTCGTCGTGGTCGGAGCGGACGTCGACCACGGCGGTGCCGTCCGGCCGCGCCTGAGCCCGGCGCCGCAGCCACTCGGGCAGCGTGACCGAGGCGGCCCGCTCCGGCGCGAGCGCCTCCCCTTCCTGCGCGAGCGCCTCCCGTTCCGGACGCCGTCCGGCCGGTACCGCCACCCGGGAGAGGGGACCGCGGCCGGCCTGAACCGACATCGGCAGGCCGAGGGTGTTCATCGTCTCCAGGAACGTCGGGTAGGAGATCCGGTAGGCGCCCGGATACGTCAGCGTGGAGTGGCCGCGGGCCCGCGAGGCCGCCACCGCCAGGGCCATCAGGACGCGGTGGTCGTTGTAGGAGGACAGCCGCGCGCCGGTCAGCGTCTCGACGCCGCGCACCCGAAGCTGCTCGCCCGTCATCTCCAGGCTGCCGCCCATGGCGCGGAGCTGGAGCATCGCCCCGGCCCGGTCGGACTCCTTCAGCCGGGTGTGGGCGATGTTGCGGAACACCGACTCGCCCTCGGCGAAGGCACCGAGCGCCGAGAGCACCGGGAGCATGTCCGGTACGTCGCGGCAGTCGACGTCCACGGCCCGCAGCGCCGGCGCGTCCTGCACGATCCGCAGCCCGCCCGCGTCCGGATCCGGCTCCATGGGAACGCCCATGTCGCGGGCGATGTCGAGGAAGTGGAACTCCGGGTGGTCCGCCGGCCCGCCCGCCAGGCTCGTGATGCCCCTGAGCAGCACGTCGCAGGGGTGCAGGGCGGCCGCCGCGACGGCGAAGGCCGCGGAGCCGATGTCCGGCGGCAGCGTCAGCTCGGCGGGCCGGGCCTGCTGGCCCCCCTCGACGTCGAAGCGCCGCCAGTCCGGGGAGACCGCCACCTCAAGCCCGAACCGCCGCATCATCGCGACCGTCAGCTCCAGGTAGGTGCGCTCGTTGAGCTCGCCCTCCACCTCGACGGTGGTCGGGCCTGCGGCGAACGGCGCGAGCAGCAGCAGCCCCGAGATCCACTGCGACAGCGTGCCGGGGATGGCCACCTTCCCGCCGGTGGGCCGGTGGGCCGCCACCCGGACCGGCGGGCAGTCGTCGGCGGACTCCAGCCGGACCCCCATCTGTTCCAAGGCGCGCAGCAGCGGGCCGACCGGTCGGCGCTTGAAGTACTTCTGCCCGCTCACCACGACGGGCCGCTCGGACAGGGCGGCAAGCCCGATCATGAAGTAGAGGGTGGTGCCCGAGCTGCCCGCCGACACCGAGCCCCGGCGCGGCCGGTAGCGGCCGCCGAGCCCGTCCACCACGAAGGTGTGGCCCTCGCGGGCGATCCCCACCCCGAGGCCCCGCAGCACCTGCACGGTGTACTCGACATGCCGGGCGTCGGACAGCCCGTGCACGCGGCTGACACCGCCGGCGAGCGAGGCCAGGATCAGGGCGCGGTGCGCGTGGTACTTGGAGTTGGGGACGAGGACCTCACCGCTGAGCCGGTGCCGGGTCCCTGGAACGAGAAGGTGCATGATCGCTCATCGCTTCCTGGAGGCGGACGGGGGGGCCGCGGCGCGATCCTGATCCGGGGATCCCGTGCCGTACCGCGGCGTGGCTGCTCAGTGGCCTCGGTCTTCCGAGCCACTCGGCCGTGCCCGACGGGCCGGCCCTACCTGAGGCCCGCGGCCCCCCCACCGGCGTCAGGTCGTCGAGGTCGTCCAGCGGACGGACGGTCAGTGAAGGAACACCGCGGCACCCCGGCCCACGCGGCGGAGCGCCCCGGGAGGACGGCGTGGCCGGCCTCCCGGACAGTGGTGGAGAGCGGGCCCTCAGCGCCGGCGGCGAGCGCCGGGCGCCCCGGGGCGGCGCGAGGATGTCGTGCTCACCCGGCCGGACACGGCGTCCGGGCCGATGCCCCGGACCCCGGGAGCGTCAGATCCCCGAACGCGTGCCCAGGACGTGCGGGCGCGACGGCGGCTCCAGGCTGATCCACGGCAGGCGCGCGCCCGCTCGGCGGATCACCGTGCCGTCGCATATGGCCACGCCGTCGGTGATCCGCTCGCGCTGCGTGTCCTCAGTGCCCTCAGTGCCCTCAACCACGACCCGACTCCTCGACCGTCCCCACATGCCTGGCCGCGCCCGGGCGTGCGGAAAGCGAGCAGGGCGCTGCTACGGACTCCGGGCGGCCTTCCCGGGACACGGCAGTGATTTCTCTGCCGACCCTACTCGACGCGGAGCGGAAATCTGATGATCGTCGGCGGGGGAATTCCCTGGCCGGAATGCGGCCGGGGGAGACCGGCCGCGGACTGCTCGGCGGCGAACCGGTCCATGCGGGCGGCGACCGTTCCGTGCGGCTGGCGAACGGTCCATGCAGGTGGCGAACGGTCGATGCGGTGGCGACAGCGGAAAGCCCGAAGTCCGAAGGTGCTCCGGAGACCGTCCCCTGATGGGCCGTACGCGCGGCTGCGGAGGTTCGCGGAATGGCCGTCACCGAATTGCGGGAATACGGATCCGGTCGCGCCCCCGCCCTTACCCGAATCACACGAGAACGACGAGCCGGACCCCGGGAAGCCCGGATGGGGAAGCCATTCCAGCCGGCCGGCCGGCCGGCGAGGCGGGGGAACAGCCGCGGAACCCGTTGTCCGACGTGACGAATCGCCCTGCCAGACAATCTCCGGGCCGCACATACTCGTTGTCCACCGCCCGAGGGGGAGAACGGGTGCCGCGCGAGACGGGGCGCGTGGCACCCTCCCCCGTTCGACGAGGAGCGCCATGATCAACGCGCGCCATCTCTGTGTCTTCCTCTTCATCACCGCGCTCGTCCTGGCGGCGGTCCACCTCCAGGCGATGGGCTCGTCCACCGTCGACCTCGTCTCCCGCCGGGGTCCCTGACCGGCTCCCGGTGCCGCCCGCTGGATCATGCGCTGGAAAACGGCGCTGAACGCTTTCGATATCACCTTCGACGGCCGCCTGTCAGCGGCCCGCCAGTAACCAACCAACCCCAGTCACACCGCTCGTTTGACAGACCCGTTCCAGGTCCGCCTTCTGATCACGCGAGGACACGCGGGCGTACAGGCCCAGACCACCGACCGCCTCCGGTGCGGTGTTCGCCTCGACGTTCACCAGAATCGTGCGCGGCCCGACCCGCTGAGCCGGCACCGGCAACGTCCCCTCACGGAACCAGCGATACGCGGTATGTGGGTGCACACCCTGCGACTTCGCCTATTCCTTGAGGTTCATGCAGTGGTCGCAACAGCCACTCAAGGGCTCTCATACACACTAGACGAGTAAGTCCTAAGTTCTGGGGTGCCGATCGGGCATGAAGAGAGGGTGTTCAAGATCATGTTGTGACGCAAGACCTGAACACCCTCTTGACTGCACTGTACGTGAAGATCGACGACGAGCTGGGAGGGTCCCGATGGAGGGGCAGACCGCCCGTGCTGACCGACTCCGAACTGGTCTGTGTCGCGGTCGCCCAGGCGATGCTTGGCTTCACCTCCGAGGCTCACTGGCTGCGCTATGCCCGCAAGCACCTGCGGGATCTGTTTCCGTACCTGCCGCAGCAGTCGGGCTACAACAAGCGGCTGCGGGCCGCGCTCGGGCTGGTCAAACGGGTCATCCGGATGCTCGCCACATCGAGCGACTTCTGGCTCGACGACTGCTGGATCGTGGACTCCACCCCGGTGCCCTGCGGTATGTCCCGGCCCACGGTGAAGCGCTCGGACCTGGCCGGATGGGCGGGCTACGGCTACTGCGCCAGCCACTCGCGCTTCTACTGGGGGCTGAAGCTGTACCTGGTGTGCACACCGGCGGGCATGCCGATCCTGTGGGCGCTGGCCGACCCGAAGATCGGCGAGCGAGAGGTGCTGGCCGCGATGCTCGAAGTCGACGCCGGCGTGGCTGCCGAGCACGACGGCATCCTCCTGATCTGCGACAAGGGCTTCGCGGGCCGGGACTTCGAAACACTGCTGGGCGAGTACGGCATCACGATGCTGCGGCCGTCCCGCAAGGATGAGAAGCGCCGCTATGGCGAGCCGATGCTCAAGAAGGTCCGGCAGCTGATCGAGTCGGTCAACGACACCCTCAAGGGCCAGCTCGACCTGGAAGACCACGGCGGCCGCTCCTTCCAAGGGGTCGCTGTCCGCGTCGCTCAACGTGTCCTCGCGATGGCCGCCGCCATCTGGCACAACAACGCAACCAACGCACCGATCACCCGGTCACTGATCGCCTACGACCACTGACCGGAGATCGCACTTACTCGTCTAGAAGTGACTCAATCCCAAGCAGTCCAGAACCCCGTCTACGGGCACGGAATGGCGGTCGCGGCGGTGCAGGCCCAGGCGGTCGCCGGGCGGATCGCGGGGCGCGGGCCGGCCGAGATCGCGGCCCGCGCACGGGAGTTGCAGAAGGCGGTCGCGGCGTGCTCGGGGGGTGCCTGGACGATCGCCACCGGAGAGGACCGCCGGTATCCGGGCACGGACGGGCCGGAGCCGGGCCGGATCGGCCGGATGCAGCAGGCCCACATGGCCCGCGTGCTGGCCGCGGCCAACACCGACCCGGTGGTGTCCGAGGCGTTCTTCGCGGTGCTGTCGCTCAACCGCCGTCCCGAGAGCCTGTTGACGCCCCGGGTCGCCTTGCGCGCGGGGCGGCGCCGGACGTGACGCATATGGTCCTGTCCGCCGCCGGAGCGGTCGGCCACGATGGGCTGACGTCGCCGGATCCCGGTGGCGGGTCGTGCCGGGCTTCATCGGCTTGGTGGCGTGGCAGACGAAGGGGGCTCCGCAGCGGCCGTCCGGTCACCGCGAGCGTGACGGACGTGACGGACGTGTTGGGCCCTGCCTGTGTGACCGGAGGGAACGTGGTCTCGTGTTAGAGACGGGTGTCGTGGCGGCCGTGGTGGCGTGGCTGTGCCGCCGGGCCGTCCTGTCGGCCGGCCGGACGCTGGCCGCCTCGCTGTCCGTGCCCGAGGACGCCGAAGGGGTCGTGGACGCCGCCGCCGACGCGGTGGCACGGAGCCTGGCCGGGGACACCGCCTACGAGCAGTTGCAGCGGGAGGCGGGCGACCCGGAGCGCGAGGAGCCGTCGGAGCTGACACGACGGAGGGTCGCGCTGGCCGTGGAGGACGCCGTCGGTGCCGATCCCGAACTCGCCGCCGTCATCGACGCCGCGTACACCCGATGGCGCGCGGCCCGGGGCGCCGGCTCGGTCACCGCCACCGAGGGCGGGGTGGCCGCCGGGGGAGACGTCTCGGTCACCGCGAGCGGCGCCGGCGCGATCGCGGTGGGCGGCAGCGCCAGCGGTCCCGTCACCAGCAACGCCCCCGCTGCGCCCGCGGAGCCCGGGGGCGGTGCCACCGGCACCCCTCCCGCACCGGGCCCGCAGCCGAGCTGAGCGGTCACCCGGGCGGCACGTCCAGCTCGCCCCGCGCCGAGGCCAGCGGCTCGGCGTCGGTGGCCGTCGGTGGCGACTTCCACCAGCAGACCCACCACTACTACTACCCGCCGGCAGCACCGGGCCCCGCCCCGACCGGCCTGCCCGGAGCCGGGACCGGCGAGGGCGCCGTGCGCTCCGGCACCGGCGGTGGGGCGGGACCCCGCGGCGCGGACGCGATGCCGCTGGACGTGGGCGACACGCTGGCCGGACGGGTCCACGAGCAGTGGAACGAGGCCGCGCTCCAGCGCAAGCTGCTCCAGGAGATCCCCATCCGGTGGACCCGCACCCTGCGCCCGGTCGCCGGTGAGACGGTGGTACCCGCGGACCCCGGCCGTCCGCGCCTCGTCCGGGCGGTTCCGGGCGCCACGGCACCCGGGGACCCCGCGGCGCACGAGGGCGGGATCCCCGAGCTCTTCTCCGTCTACAGCCGGGTCGCCTCCGGACGGGTCGTCGTGCTCGGCGCACCGGGCAGCGGCAAGTCCGACGCGGCGCTGCTGACCGTGCTGCGCGCCCTGGAGCACCGCAATGCGCTGCGCGACGGGACCGCCCGTGCCCAGTGCCCCGTCCCCGTGCTGCTGAGCATCGTGGGATGGGACGGCCAGGGCCTCACCGACTGGCTCGCCGCCTGCCTCGACGACGACTACCGGCTCGGCCGGAGGCAGGCGGAGGAGCTGATCGAAGCCGGCTGGATCTCGCTGTTCCTCGACAGCTTCGACGAGATGGCGGACGATCTGCGCGCGGCGGCGCTCCGCGAGATCGACCGCGCCGCCTACCGCGCGGTGATCTTCTCGCGGCCCGACGAGTTCGAGGCGGCGGTCGCCGACGGGCACCTCGTGGGCGCCGTCGCCCTGGAGCTGTCACCGGTGCCGGCGGACGCGGCCATCGACTTCCTGCGGACCCTGCCCCCGCTCGCTCCCCTGCAACGGCTGATCGGCCACCTCCGGAACGAGCCGGACAGCACGGTCTCCCAGGCGCTCACCACGCCGCTGACCCTCACCCTCGTACGCGACGCCTTCCCGCGGCGGCACATCGCCGACCTGGACGACATGCTCGCGCGGCGCTTCGCGTCCCGGCACGACGTCGAGAGGTACCTGCTCGGCCGGCTGGTGACGATCCGCTACCAGCAGCCGGCCTCCAGCACCTCCACCGCCTCCACCGCCTACGAGCCGGCGCAGGCGGTGCGCTGGCTCGGGTACGTGGCCGGCCGGATGAACAGGCAGGAGAGCTACGAGGAGGACGGCAGCCGGGTCGACGTCAGGACGTACAGCCTCGACTGGCGGCGGCTGCACTACTGGGCCTCGCCCTGGCCCCGCATCGCGATGACCGCGCTCCTCGGCGTGCTCGTCGCCGTGCCGGGCTGCGCGCTGGACTTCGGCCTCGGCCACGACTCGCTGCTGTGGGTGGAGGGTGTCCGGGGCGGGGCGCTGGTCGGGGGAGTCCTGGGCTTCCTGTTCGGGATCGCGGCGGGCACCATCGCGGAGCTCCGCGACCCGGTGCCGCGCTGGCGCAAGCGGCTGAACATCGGGAGGGGCCCGCGCCGGCGGCGCCTGCATCCGGCGGCCGGCGCGCTGGTCGCGCTGCCGGCGGTGTTCAACTCCGCCCCGCACTCCGCCGCGAGCTGGGCCATCGCGATCGTCAACGGCGTGACGACCGGGAGCCTGACGTCCTTCGCCGCGGCCCGCCTCTCCGCGGCACCGGGGTGGACCGGCTGGTCGCGGTGGAGGGGGCTGGGCTCCTGGCCGGTGCTGGCCGCCGCCGGACTGGGGGCGCTGGGCACGGGCCTGACCCAGCAGGACCGGTGGGGGCCGGTCGTCGCGGCCTGCATGGCGGTCTACACCGTCTCGATCGTGGTGGCGGCGCGGCCCGCCTCCCTCGTGGACCCGGTGACCGACCCCTACACCTCGTGGCGGCAGGACCGCAGGTACGCGGTGGTGTCGGGCGTGATCTTCGGCGCCTGCGTCGCGCTGGCCGTCGGCCTGGACAACCTGCGGCGCGGCGCGGAGGCCGGCGTCGGGTGGGGCACGCTCCCCTTCGTCGTCCTGGGCGCGGGCCTGCCGCTGACCTTCGCCGGCATGCTCACGGTCTCCGACTCCTCGCGGACCATCATGCTCTTCATCCAGCTGCGGCTGCGCCGGGAGTTCCCCCTGTCCGGCATGCGCTTCCTCAAGGACGCCTACGACCACCGCGTCTTCCGGGCGGAGGGTTCCCGCTACCAGTTCCGCCACGCCCTGCTCCAGGACGAGCTGGCCCGGGACCGGGACGGCGCGGAGCTCCCGTGAGGAAGGACACCCGCACCTCCATGTACTAACCAGTATGGTGAGGTATGGTGGTTTGGTTCAGGGTGTGTCGCGTGAGGGAGGAAGCGAGGTGCGGATCATGGAGGTGTTCGGCTCGGTCCACGAGGACTTCCTCGTGGATCTGCTCAACATGACCCCGGTGCTGGACGGGTCGCCGGTGGACCGCCTCGCCGACGACGACGGCGCCCGGGAGTGGCTGAGAGAGCACGGATCGGGTGCGTCCGGTGCCGATCTGCGCGAGTTGCGCCACGTCAGGGACGTCTTGCAGGGCGTGGTGCGGGGGCAGGAGGACCCCTCCTCGCTCCAGGGCTTCCTTGCCGGGGCGGCGTTCGTGCCCGTCGTCGCGGACGCCGGAGTGGAGTGGCGCCTGAAGGCCTCCGCCAAGCGGGAGGCGGCCGTCACGGCGGTGCTGGTCTGGGCGCACATACAGAGGACGAAGCCGGGGCGCCTGAGGGCGTGTGCGAACCCGGAGTGCCGGCGGTTCCTCCTCGACCGGAGCAAGCCCAACAGCGCACGGTGGTGCTCGATGGCCGTCTGCGGCAACAGGATGAAGGCGCGCAGGCACTACGCCCGCACCAAGGGGGCGGCGACCGCGGCGGACGTCACCGGGTAGGGGAGCCCGCGCTGGGAAACCGGTGCCGGGGGAGTCCGCGCCGGGAGAGTCCGTGCCGGTCAAATCCCCGCCGCGGGAATCCGCACCGGAAGGCTCGCCAGGATGCCAGAGGTGCCGGCCCGATCCCGGGACGGCACCTTGCGGACTGCGCGACGACCGCCGCCCCGTCACACGATCGGCTCTCCGCCGTCGATCCGGAGGCTCGTACCGGTCACGAATCCGTTGGTCATCGCGAAGATGACGGCCTCGGCGATGTCGTCGACCGTACCGATGCGCCGCACGGGGTTGCCCGCCTGCCGATCGGCGAACAGCTTCGCCTTCCTCTCCTCCCCGAGCGCGTCGTACGCGCCCGTGTCGACGGTCCCCGGCGAGATCGCGTTCACCCGCACGGGAGCCATCTCCACGGCCAGTGCCTTGGCGACGACGTCCGCGGCGGCGTTCGTCGCGGCGACGGCGAGCATTCCGGGCACCGGCTTGACGGCCGTCGAGCCCGAGAAGAGCGTCAGCGACCCGCCGTCGCGGATGCGGCCCTTGAAGTACTTGGCGAGGAGGATGGGGCCGGTCACCTTCGTGGCGAACGACGTCTGGACGGTGGCCTGTTCGAGATCCTCGACCAGGCCGCGAGCGCGCGCCGACGTCGTCGACACGACGTGGTCGACCTCTCCGACCCGTTCGGCGAGGGCCGCGATGGAGCCCTCGTCCGCGAAGTCGACCGTCTCCGCGGTGATGCCGGCGTCGTCGTAGGCGGCCTGGAGGCTCTGCCTGTCGCGTCCCGCGACGATGACGCGCGCTCCCGCGTCGCGCGCGGCGAGGGTGATGGCGCGTGCGATACCGCTTCCGCGCCCGACGACGAGTACCGACGCGTTCTGAAGCCGCGCTGCCATGGGGAACTCCTTCTGATCCGTAGATCACGACCCGAGTGCGTCCGGACGAGGACCGCATCTAACCCGTAAACGACCTTTTGATAGTTACAGTCAAACAGGATGAAGATAACCCGTCAAGTTTCTCGATGGGGTTAGGTGTGAGTGGCGCGCCCCCCTCTCGAAGCCTCGTCGGATAACCGTCAATGCGGGCTTGACTGGTTAGTCGACGCTCTGGTTTGATCTAACCACCGAAACAGATTTGAGGGGTTAATCATGGCGACGACTGTCCACCACCGGTACGAGACCGTGCAGGGCCGGCAGCTCTTCTACCGGGAGGCGGGGAACGCGGACGCGCCCACCATCGTGCTGCTGCACGGCTTCCCGACCAGCTCGTTCATGTTCCGGGGCCTCATCCCGATCCTGGCGGAGCGGTACCACGTGATCGCTCCCGACCACCTCGGCTTCGGCCTGTCCGACGCGCCGGGCGCCGACGAGTTCGACTACACCTTCGACGCGCTGACCGGCCTGACCAAGGGCCTGCTCGACCGGCTCGGCGTCACCCGCTACGCCCTCTACGTCCAGGACTACGGCGCCCCCATCGGCTGGCGCCTGGCGGTCGACGACCCGGACGCCGTCACCGCCGTCATCACCCAGAACGGCAACGGCTACGACGACGGCTTCGTCGAGGACTTCTGGAAGACCGTCTGGGCCTACCAGCGCGAGGGGACCGCGGAGACGGAGCAGGCCATCCGCGGCGCGCTCAGCCTCGACGCCATCAAGTGGCAGTACGTGACGGGTGTCGCGGACGAGAGCGCCGTCAGCCCCGACACCTGGCACCACGACCACCAGCTCGTCTCGCGGCCGGGCAACGACCTGGTCCAGCTCGCGCTGTTCCGCGACTACGCCACGAACCCGCCGCTGTACCCGAGCCTGCACGCCTACCTCCGCGAGCAGAGGCCGCCGCTGCTCGCCGTGTGGGGCAAGAACGACCTCATCTTCGGGCCCGCCGGAGCCGAGGCCTTTGCCCGGGACCTCCCGGACGCCGAGATCCACCTTCTGGACGGCGGGCACTTCCTCCTGGAGAGCGCGCTCGACGAGACCGCCGCGCTGATCGTCGACTTCCTCGACAGGAACCTCAAGGCCTGAACCGGAAGATCCGAACATCCAGTCAGTACGACACAGCACGACACAGCACCCCACGCGCGACACAGCACGACCAGCACCGCTCGACACGACACCGCGCGACTCGGCACCGCAGGGCACCGCACGACACGGCCGGCCGCCCGCCCGGGGCGGCCGGCCCCTCTCGGACACGGAAGGACGATCATGAACGGCGAAACGGCGGCAGAGGGCAGGACGCCCGTGGTCCTGGCCCATGGGGCGTGGGCCGACGGATCGAGCTGGAGCGAGGTCATCCGGCGGCTGCGCGCGCGGGGCGTCGACGCGTACGCCGCACCGCTGCCCCTCACCTCCCTCGGCGACGACGTGGCCGCCGTCGAGCGGCTGGCGCAGCGGGCCGGGAGCCCGGCGCTGCTGGTGGGGCACGCCTACGCGGGAGCCGTCATCGGTTCCGTGCCGGCCGAGCGGGTGAGCGGCCTGGTGTACGTGGCGGCGCTGGCCCCCGACGAGGGCGAGACCGTCGCGGACGTCTTCTACCGGGAGGCACCCCACGCGAAGGCGCCGGAACTCGCCCCGGACCCCGACGGATACGTCTGGTTGCCGGACGCCGCGTTCCCCGACGCGTTCGCGCAGAACGCCTCCGGCGAGGACCAGGACGTGCTGAGAGCCGTCCAGAGGCCCATCGCCATCGGAAGCATCACCACCCCCGTGGGAAGGCCGGCGTGGCGTGACCGCCCGAGCTGGTACCTGCTCGCGGAGGAGGACCGCATGATCCCGGCGGCGACCCAGCGCTTCATGGCGGAGCGGATGAACGCGACCGTACGGCCGGCGCCCACCGACCACACCCCCCTGGTCACCGCGCCCGACCTGGTGACCGGCCTGATCCTCGAAGCCCTGGAGGGCACGCGGAAGAACCGGTAGGCGCGCACCCGGCACCGCGGGCCCGGACCAATGAGCGTGCACCGCGCACCCTGGGTCGGGCAGGTAGGCGCGCCCCCCGAACCCTGGGCCGGGCCGGAGGAAGGGCACCCGTGCCGCCCGGGGACAATCTCGGCATGGAACATCGGACACCCCAAGGCGGGCCGGAGAACCCCGACACGAGAGCCGAGCTGATCGCCGATCCCCACGGGGTCTACGCACGGCTGCGCGAGGCCGCCCCCGTCCACCGGATCGCGGGCACGGACGGGCGGCCCGCCTGGCTGGTCACCCGCTACCAGGACGTCCGCCAGGCACTCGCCGACCCCCTGCTCTCCCTGGACAAGGCGAACGCCCGCGCGGGCAACTACCAGGGGCTAGCCCTGCCGCCCGCGCTGGACGCGAACCTCCTCAACATGGACCCGCCGGACCACACCCGCATCCGCCGCCTGGTGTCGCAGGCGTTCACGCCGCGCCGGGTCGAGGGCCTGCGCGAGCCGATCCGGCGGACCGCCGACGCGCTGCTGGACGCCATCGCCCCCCAGGGCAGGGCGGACCTGATCGCGGCGTACGCGGCACCCCTGCCGATCAGCGTCATCTGCGATCTGCTCGGCGTCCCCGCCCACATCCGCGGGGACTTCCGCGCCTGGACCGACGCCATCATCGCGCCGGACCCGGCACGACCCCGTGCGGCGAAGGAAGCGGTCGGCAGCATTCTCGCGTTCTACACGGAGCTGATCGCGGACAAGCGCGAGAGCCCGGCCGACGACCTGCTGTCCGCCCTGGTCACCGCACACGACGAGGGGGACACGCTCAGCGGGGACGAGCTGGTGTCCCTCGCGTTCCTGATCCTCTTCGCCGCCTACGAGAACACCGTCCACCTCATCGGCAACGCCGTGCTGGCAGTCCTGGAGCACCCCGACCAGCTCGCCGCGCTCCGGGCGGAACCGCGGCTGCTGGAGGGCGCCGTGGAGGAGTTCGCCCGCTACGACGGCCCTGCCCCGGTCGCCATCCGCCGCTTCGCCAAGCAGGACGTCACCATCGGCGGTGTCACCATCCCCGCCGGGGAGACGGTCCTGCTGTCGCTGGCCTCGGCCAACCGCGACCCGGGCCGCTTCCCCGACCCCGAACGGCTCGACGTCACCCGCGACGCCTCCGGCCACCTCGCCCTCGGCCACGGCATCCACTACTGCGTCGGCGCCCCGCTGGCCCGGATGGAGACGGAGATCGCCCTCGGCGCGCTGCTGGACCGCTTTCCGCGGCTCTCGCTCGACGCACCCGAGACCGGACTCCGCCGGCGCCCGACGATGCGCTCCCGCGGCCTGCTCGCACTCCCCGTGCGCTTCTGACCGGGCAGGGGAGGACCCGACCGGGGTCCTCCCCTGCCGGGCCGGTAGGTCCGGCCGGGCGGTCCGGCCGGGCGGGTCAGGTCCGCGGGGCGGGTCTGCGGGGCGGGCTCGCAGCGGACGAACCGAGCGGCCGCGCCCGCTCTCGACACGTCCGCCCGCCTCACCCCGCGGGCTTCCGCTCCAGCGCCGCCCGCCCGGCGTCGTAGCTGACGAGCGCCGCGCCGACCGCCGCCGCGACGGTCACCTCGAAGACCTCCTCCTCCGAGTGGCCGGCGGCGGTGAGCCGGTCCACGTCGGCGCCGGTGATCCGGTACGAGTCGCCGCGGACCGCCGCGGCGTAGGACTGCCACGGTTCGGGAAGCGGGTCGCCGGCCGCGGCGGCGGCGCGCAGGGCCGGGTCGGTGGCGGCGGGCGCCTCCAGCACGGCGTGGCGCAGGTCGGCCACGACGTCACCGCGGGCGGCCGGGGGACCGCCGGCGAGCAGGAAGGACGGGAAGCGGTAGCCGAACCGGTGCAGCGCGCGGGTGCCGCTGTGCAACTGCCCCTCGCGGAGGACGAAGCCGAACGCGTTGGCCAGGCGGTTCACGATGTTCCACACCAGGGTGACGCGCAGCGCGTCCCGCAGTGCCTGCTCGGGCAGGCCGGCGACCAGGGCCGTGGCCTCGGCGGTGTCCGCACGGTCCGGGGCCCGGCCGGCCAGGTCCAGGAACTCCAGGGCGGCGCGCAGCTCGGGCCGGGCAGAGGCCGGATCGTCCGGGTCGATCTCGCCGTGGCCCGCGATGCGGGTGAGCTCGGTGTGCGAGTCGATGCAGAACGGGCACCGGTGCAGCCGTGCCGTGCACATCGCGAGGTACTCGCGCTCTCCCGCGGTCCAGTAGGACGGCCCGCGCATCGCCCCGGCGGTGAGGTCCAGCAGCGGACGGGTGAGGAAACCGGGCCGGTACAGCAGCATCTTCACGATGTCCGGGCTCTCCACGCGCGACGTCGCGGAGGTCAGTGCCATGAACACCCTGGCGCGGCGACGGTGGCCGTGGTCGAGGATGGACAGTCTCATCGGGGCTCCGTCACGTCGAGGTCGTGGAGCCGGCCGGCGAGGAAGCGCCGGTCGGCGGGGTTGGCGGCCAGTTCGTGGGCGCGCCGGTACGCCGACGCGGCCTCCGCGGTGCGGCCGAGGCGGCGCAGCAGGTCCGCGCGGGTGGCGTGCAGGAGGTGGTAGCGGTCGAGCCCGTCGATGACCGTATCTCGACACCCCGGCCCCACGATCCTCCCCGGATCCGGGGAATCCGGGGAATCCAGGGGCTCCAAGGGATGCAGGGGATCCAGGGGATCGAACGGAGCCACCGCCACAGGCCGTGAACCGGCTACCGGCCGTAACCGCTACAGCCCGAAGAGGGGCCCTTCGGCGCCCGCGGGCTCGTTCTCGGGGATCTCCAGGGGCTGCTCGGTCCAGATGGTCTTGCCCTGGGTGGCGTAGCGGGCGCCCCAGCGGGTGGTGCACTGGGCGACGATGAAGAGTCCCCGGCCGCCCTCGTCGGTGCCGCCGGCGCGCATCAGGCGCGGCTGGGTGTTGCTGGGGTCGCTGACCTCGCAGATGAGGACCTCGTCGCGCAGCAGCCGGACCCTGATCGGGCCCCAGGCGTAGCGGACGGCGTTGGTGACCAGCTCGCTGACGACGAGTTCCGCGGTGAAGGCGAGCTCCGGCAGGCCCCAGTCCCGGAGCTGGCGGGAGGCCGCCACCCTGGCCTCGCCCACCGAGGCGGCCTCCGCGGGGAACTCCCAGGCGGCCACGGAGGCGGGGTCGACGGCGTTGATCCTGGCCAGCAGGACGGCGATGTCGTCGCGGGGTTCGGTGCGGTCGGCGGCCTCCAGCAACTCGTCACCGATCTCTTCGAGCGAGCGCCCCTCGCGGTACAGCTCCGCCAGCCGCTGCTTGACCCGGTGCACTCCGTCTCCGTTGGCGTAGGGGTCGAGTTCGAGGAGTCCGTCGGTGAAGAGGGCGAGGATGCCGCCGGGTTCGAGGGTGAGGGTGGTGGATTCGTAGGGCATGCCGCCGACGCCGAGGGGTGGTCCTGGTGGGACGTCGAGTTGTTCGGTGGTGCCGTCGGGTCGTACGAACAGGGGTGCGGGTTGTCCTGCGCTGGCGAAGGTGCATTGGCGGGTGGTGGGGTCGTAGACGGCGTAGAGGCAGGTGGCGCCGCTGGTGTCGCTGCGGTTGGTGGGTGTTTCGGCGGCGAGTCGTTGGACGAGGTCTTCCATGTGGCCGAGGACTTCGGCGGGGTCGAGTTCGAGGATGGCGAAGTTCTGTACGGAGGTGCGCAGGCGGCCCATGCCGGCGGCGGCGGGCAGGCCGTGGCCGACGACGTCGCCGACGACGAAGGCGACGCGCAGCGAGGGCAGCTCGATGACGTCGAACCAGTCCCCGCCGACCCCGGCCGCGGCGCCCGGCGGGCCCGCCCCCCGCCCGCCGCCGGCCGGGACATAGGCCCCCACGGAGTACGCGGCGGTCACGTCGGTGACCGCACGCGGCAGCAGCCGCTCCTGGAGGCCGAGCGCGGTCCTGTGCTCGTAGGCGTACCGGCGGGCGTTGTCGATGCCGAGGGCCGCCCGCGAGCTGATCTCGCCGAAGAGCTGGAGCTCGTCGTCCTCGAAGGCGGGGGAGCGGGAGGTCCGCCACCCGGTGACGCTGCCGAGCATCATCCCGCGCGCGAACAGCGGCGACACCACGAGCGAGTGCGCGTCGTCGGGCACCAGCAGCCGGACCAGCTCCTCGTCCTCCTCCAGCGACTCGATGACGTCCTGCCTGGTCATGACGATGGGATGGCCTGCCTGGATCTCCTGCAGCGCGCGGCTGTCCGGCAGCGGGGGATACACGTCGTCGACAGCGAGCATGTCCTCGGGCCATGTGTCGTGGGCCGCGACGGCGGCGCGGAGCAGGGGGGTGTCCCCGCTGACGTAGGGGGTGAGCTGGTCGCCGGTGAGCACGGACCGGGTGAGGTCCACGGTCACCACGTCGGAGACCTCGTGGACGACGTCCGCGAGCGCCTGCGCCGCGCGGCGGACGTCGAGGGAGAAGCCGATCCGGCTCGCGGCGCTGTGCAGCAGCTCCCGCTGCTGGCGGATGCGCTCCTGCTGGGTGACGTCCTCCACGACCACGGCGACCCCCGACGGCTCGCCCCCCGCCTTCTCCAGGCGGAACGCGGACACCGAGACCGTCCGGTCCTGCGGCGGCGTCTGCCGGGAGCGCCACAGGTGCTGCCGCGAGATCACCGGTACGCCGGTCCGCAGCACCTCCGAGAGCAGCGCCTCCGCCTCGGCGGAGTCGCGGGCCCACACCACGTTCTCGAAACGGTCGCCGCGCGCCATGGTGGGGAGGCCGAACATCTCGAAGGTGATGTTGGTGCGTTCCAGCCGCAGGTCCGTGTCGCGCAGGGCGATGCCGATCCGGTCCTGGTCGAGCAGCGCCCGCAGCAGCGCGATCCCCTGCCCCCACTCGACGGCCAGGTCCGCCGGCACGAAGTGGATCAGCGAGGCGCCCGCCGGTTCGGTCAACCGCTCGGCGTGGAACGTCACCTCCAGGTCCGTTCCGTCCGCGTGCCGCAGCCGGGTGTGGCCCTCCCCCGGGCCGGGCAGCCGCTCGGCCTCGCCCGGGCCCCACTGCGCGCCGGCCGCGAGGAGCTCGCTCAGGGGCCGGCCCGAGACGGCACCGGCGGGCCGGCCCAGCAGCCGCGCGGCCTCGTCGGACCATCCCGTGATCACCCCCGCGCCGTCGACGAGGACCGTCGCGAGCCCGGAGAGGCAGAATCCCTGGTCGTCCGGCGGTCCGACGGACACGTCCATCGTCAGCTCCTGACGGGGGACAGAACGGAACAATCTCGTTCATTGTAGTGGTGATGTATATCGCGGCCGTGCGGCGAGCGTCCGCCGTGGCGCCGTCGGGCACGGCTTCACTGTCGGTGAGCCTCCGGGTCCCTCCGGTCACCATCCGGGGAAGAGCGCCGGCACGGGCGGACCATGCGATCCCCGCCGCCCGCCGGGGATGGCCGGTCACGAGTTGTGAGCGTCGTGGGCGCCGGTTACCACCGATTTCCGGTGGGTCATCCCGAACCGCAACAGCGCGGAACGGAGTTCCTGGAACGGTACGGAACGGGAGAAGGCGGTGCCGTGCCGCATCCTCCCCGCGCTCACCGCAACAGAGGAACGGCCATGGCCGACAGCGACGCGTCGACATCACGGGTGTGGTTCGTGACGGGGACGTCCTCGGGCATGGGACGTGCCGTCGCCCGCGCGGCCCTCGCCCGTGGCGACCGCGTGGTGGCCACCGCCAGGGACACGTCCGCGCTGGACGAGCTGGCCGGCGGGTCCCCCGGCAGGGTGCTCCCCGTGGAACTCGACGTCCGCGACGAAGCGGCGGCCATGCGGGCGGCACGGAGAGCGGTGGAGGCGTTCGGCCGGATCGACGTGGTCTTCAACAACGCGGGATACGCGCTGGTGGGATCGGTGGAGGGCACGACCGACGCGCAGGCCAGGGCCATGTCCGACACGGGGTTCTTCGGCGTGCTGAACGTCCTGCGCGCGGTGCTCCCGGTGATGCGGCGGCAGCGTTCGGGGCACGTGCTGAACATGTCGTCCATCTTCGGGCACATGTCCTTTCCGGCGACCGGACTGCTCTCCGCCGTCAAGCAGGCGGTGTGCGGCTGCACCCAGGCCATGGCGGCCGAACTCGCCCCGCTCGGGATCGGTTTCACGCTGGTCGAACCCGGCGGTCTCAGGACCGGCTTCCTCCCCAACTGGGTCGAGGCCGAGCACGCCATCGACGACTACGAGCAGAGCGTGGGCCCCGCCCTCGAACTCCTGAGGAACCTGCCACCGGAGGCGGTGCAGGAGGTGGACGAGGTGGCCGCGGCCATCCTGGACGCGGTCGACGCGGAGCGGCCTCCCTTCCACCTCGTCCTGGGGGAGTGGGCCGACGGCATCATCCGCGAGGAGCTGCACAGCAGGCTGGGCGACCTGGCGCGGTGACCCGTGCGGAGCCGTGGGGCCCCGTGGGGACCGGTCAGCCGGCCAGGAGTGCGGCGAGCTCGGCAGGGCGGCCCAGGTGGGGGAAGTGGCCGCCGCCGGGCAGGGTGATGACGGAGACGTCGGGCAGGAGCCCCTCCAGCCACCGCCGGTACCCGGGCGGCACCTCCTCGCCCGCCACGTGGTGGTACGCGACCCCGTTCTCCCGGATGGCCCGCATGTTGCCGGCCCGTTCCTCGGCGAGCTCGTCCGCCGAGGTGTCCAGGAGCTCGCTCCAGTAACCGAGGAGCAGGTCCTGCCGGGGCCTCATCGTCGTCCGGATCAGATCCTGGGCGGCGGGCGGCAGCAGTTCGGTCCGCATGCCGGAGAACAGGCGGTTCCACACCTCCTCCCAGGCCGTGCCGCGCAGGTCGCCCTCGGCCTGCCGCAGCAGCTGCGCGAAGGGGCCGGCCAGCAGCGGCTGGTCGATGTTGACGACACCGGCGGCCGGGTAGGCGCCGGCGTAGGCCGTGGCCAGGGCGCCGCCGAGCGAGTGCCCCACCACGACCGGCGGGGCCAGCCCCGCCTCGCTCACCGCCCCGTGGACGACCGCGGCGACGTCGGGGAGGCGGTAGGAGTCCCGCCGCGGCGAGTTGCCGTGCCCAGGCAGGTCGAAGGAGACGACCTGCCGTTCCGGGGCGAGGACCGCGAGGTTCTCCAGCACCGGATCCCACTGCCGGCGGTCGAAGGACAGGCCGTGCAGGAGGACCAGCGGGGGACCGTCACCTGGTGCGCCGTAGAGGTCGGCGGCGAGACCGCCGAAGAAGCCGCGTTCCGAGACTCGCATGTGCGTCCCCCAGGGTGCTGGGTGCCTACCGGGAGGCACGCGTTCGAGGGTGCGGGCCGCCCGTGGCGCGGGTCACGCCCGCCCGCCGCCATTGGATCATGTTTTACGCGCCCGTCCCTGGTGACCCCGGAAGGACGACTCCGCGACCGTCACGATGGGAGAGGCTCATGCGCCTGCGCACGCTCCTTCCGGGGCACCTCGGCTTCGGATCCGCCCCCTTGGGAAACATGTACCGGGACATTCCCGAGGACGAGGCGTACGCGACCATGGCCGCGGCCTGGGACCACGGGGTCCGCTACTTCGACACCGCCCCCTTCTACGGCGCCGGTCTCGCGGAGATGCGGGCCGGCGCGTTCCTGTCGCGGCAGCCCAGGGACTCCTTCGTGCTGTCGACCAAGGTGGGCCGCGTCGTCCTCGACGAGACGGAGACGCCCGCCGAGCGCGATCTCGGCGAGAAGGGCGGGATCTTCGAACACGGCCGGCCCAACAAGATGGTCACCGAATACACCGCGGACGCCACGGAGAAGTCGCTCGAGGACAGCCTCGAACGGCTCGGCGTCGACCGCCTCGACATCGTCACCGTCCACGACATCGCGCAGGACTTCCACGGTGACGCATGGCTGCACGTGTTCGACACGGCCCGCACCGGCGCCTTCCGGGTGCTGTCCCGGCTCCGCGACGAGGGCGTCATCAAGGCATGGGGCATCGGCACCAACCGCACCGAGCCGATCGAGCTGACCCTCGCGCTCGACGAGCCGCGGCCCGACGGGTTCCTGCTGGCCGGCCGCTACACGCTGCTCGACCACGCCCACGCCCTCCAGCGCCTGCTGCCGATGGCCGAGAAGCAGGGGGTGGAGATGATCGTCGGCGGGCCGTACAACTCGGGCGTGCTCGCCGGCGGATCGCACTTCGAGTACCAGAAGGCGCCGGACGAGATCGTGGAGCGCGTCCACCGCATCGGCGACATCGCCGCGCGCCACGGCATCTCCGTCAAGGCGGCGGCCCTGCAGTTCTCCCTGGCCCATCCGGTCAGCACGGCCGCCATCCCCGGCGCGACCCGGCCGAGCCGCATCCCCGAGGACCAGGCGGCCGTCCGCGAGGAGATCCCGGCCGCGTTCTGGGCCGAGATGCGCGAGGCCAACCTGATCAGCCCCCACGCACCGCTGCCGGGCGGCGCCTGAGCGCCGCGGACACCCCCGTACCCGCCTCACGTACCCCCGAGGAGAGCGCGATGGCATCGACATCGGTGAGCCGCGTCGTCCAGGCCTCGCCCGAGCGGGTGTGGCAGCTCGTCGGCGGCTTCCACGCCCTGCCCGACTGGCTCCCCTACATCCCGCAGAGCACCCCGCGCGAGGGCGGCCGGGTGCGCCGCCTGCGCAACAGCGACGGCGGGACCATCGTCGAGCGCATGGTGGAGTTCAACGACCAGGAGCGCCACTACTCCTACGCCATCGTCGAGGCACCCTTCCCCGTCAGCGGCTATCTGGCGACGCTGCGCGTGTACGCCGTGCGCGGTGAGGAGGGGGCGGCCGAGGTGGTGTGGAGCGGCCGGTTCACCCCGGAGGGCGCGAGCGAGGCCGAGGTCGTCGACCTCTTCACCGGCATCTTCTCCGACGGGCTCGACGCCCTGGACGAGGCGGTGGCGCGATAGCGGCGGTCGCGGACGCCGCTCGCGCTGGTTTGCGGGCTCCCCGGCCGGGCAGCCGCGCCGCATGGGATTCTTCCAGAAGCTGAAGCGGAAGCGGGCCGAACAGGTCGAGCAGCGGCGTGCGGACGCCATAGCCAAGGCGATGGCCCGGGGAGCCACCCCCGAGGAGGCGCGCAAGGCCGGGGAGCGGGCGGCGCGGGGCAACACCAACGCCGCCATCACCGGCGCGATCAACAGCTGACGGCTGCGGGGCCGGCCGGCGGGTCGGCCGGGGGGACGGACCCGAGGGGCGGTCTCGTCGTGGCTGCTCGCTCCCGCACTGCCTTGAAGGTGTGGGACGTGCCCCCCACGTCCACTCCGCGTCCTTTCATACGGGGCGCGCCGTACGGGGCTTCCCTAGGGAGCCGCTACACGAGGGCGCGCCTCGACCAGGGGCGCGCCCTCCCCTGACCGCCGCCACCCCGGTGACCGCGGACGGCTGCGGGCAGCCGTGGCCGTGTCCTAGCGCGACACGGCGCCGTGCGCGAGAAGGCTCCTCGCGCAGTCGAGCACGGTCTCGCGCGCGGGCCGGGGCCGCCAGCCCAGGACCCGCTGGGCCTTCTCGGTGCTGTGGCGGTTGCGGCGGCCGAGCGACGGGGTGATCTCGCGCAGCGAGGGATCGCGGAACCGCGCCGCGAGGCGCACCACGACGTCCGGGATCTGCCGGGTGGCCACGCGCGCCCCGTCGGAACCGAGCTCCGCGCGCAGCAGCCGGGCCATGTCCCGCATCCACATCAGCTCGCCCGTGGCCAGGAAGCGCTCGCCGGCGGCCTCGGGTGCCGTCATGGCCCGCAGGTGGGCGTCGACGACGTCGCGCACGTCCACGACTTCGAGGCCGATGCGCGGCACGCCGGGCATGGCGCCGGAGAGCATGCGCCCGACGATGCCCACGGAGCCGATGGTGTCCACCGACAGGATCGGGCCGAACACGGCGCCGGGCAGCACCGTCGCCAGTTCGACCGCGCCGGGCCGCTCGCGCACGAAGTCCCACGCCGCCAGCTCGGCCAGCGTCTTCGAGCGGCGATAGGGGATGAGCGCCGGATCCTCCGGGTCGGTCCACAGCTCCTCGCCGGTCACGCCCTCACTCGCGTACGACGACGGGCTGGCCGCGTTCGCCGCCGAGGTCAGCACGGCCCGCTTCACCCCGGCGGCGGTGGCCGCGCGCAGCACGCGCAGGGCGCCGTCACGGGCCGGCGCGATCAACGTGTCGGGGTCGTCCCCGCCGGCGCCGCCGAGCGGGGAGGCCACGTGCAGGACGCGGTCGACGCCCTCCATGGCCGCGTCCCAGCCGTCGTCGGACGTCAGGTCCGCGACGGCGAAGCCGAGCCTGCCGGCCGGATCGACGGCGGTGGACACGGCCTCGGTGACCGCCCGCTCCTTCTGGGGCGTGCGCACGGTCGTGCGCACCTCATAGCCGCGCCGCAGGAGCTCGACGATGCACCAGCCCGCGATGTAGCCGGTGCCACCGGTGACCAGAACCCTCTCGGACATGGCTGTCCTCCACGTATCGGGGTGTGCGAGAATAACCGGAAGCCCTTCCGGTACGCCTCCGAACGTACCGGAGACCCTTCCGCTTCGCAACAGCCCTCCTGGCGGCCCCCTGGACTGCCTCCCGACAGCCCTCTGGAACGGACCACACCCCCGTGACCTCTCCACAGCAGGAACCGGCCCCCCGCAGGGCGAGGGCGCCGAAGCCGAAGCGATCCGACGCGCGCGACAACCGGGAGCGGATCCTCGCCACCGCGGCGACGGAGTTCGCCGGCTCACCAGAGGTCTCCATGACCGCGCTCGCCAAGCGCGCGGGCGTCGGCGTGGGCACGCTCTACCGGCACTTCCCCACCCGGGACGCGCTCGTCGTCGCGGTCTACAACCAGGAGATCCAGAAGCTCATCGCCCTCGCGCACGCCCTGGCCGCGGAACATCCGCCGCTCGTCGCCCTGTGCCGCTGGTTCGAGGAGGTCGCGTCCTACGGCCGGCTCAAGTACGGGGTGGCCGAGATCATCCACGCCGCCACCAACGGCGGCCTGGACGACGAGAACTACGAGCCCTTCCTGGGCGCCATCGCCGTCCTGCTGGACGCGGGCACGGCCGAGGGGGCGCTGAAGCCGGGCATCGACCCCGAGGACGTGCTCCTCCAGCTCAGCGTGCTGTGGCGGATCCCGCCGGGAAGCGGTGCCGAGGAGCGCGCGGCACGCATCCTCGACCTGGTCGTGGACGGCCTCAGGGCCCGGCCGGCGGGGGAATAGGGGGCTGCCGGCCGGCCGGGCTGCCTTCCGGCGTGGCTGCCTGCCGACTCCCCGTGGGCCGGCCGGTCGCGGGGCGCGCGACCGGTGGGGCGGTGGGAGCGGCCTGCCGGCCCGGTGGCCGGCCCGATGGCCTGGTGACGCGTGGCCGCCGGCTCATCGGGCCGGGCCCGGTTCAGGGTCGTCCTCGACGCGACGGCCGCCTGGATGGCGGGCGCCGCCGCGAGCCGCGCGCCCTCTTGCCGACGGGTGCTCGGGTGCGGGCTCGGTTCGGATGGGCTCGGCTCTCCCTGCGGCGAGCCGGTGCCTCCGGCCGGATCACCGCACCCCGCTGATCCTCCGCAGCATCTCCAGGAACTGCTCCCGCTCGGCTGCCGACAGCGGGGCCAGGAGTTCGTCGTTGGCCCGTTTCCCCGCCGTCGTGCACTCCTCAAGGCGCCGCTCGCCGTCAGGGGTGAGGCTCACCGCGTTCTTGCGGCGGTCGGCCGGGTCGGGGCGCCGCACGACGAGGCCCGCCGCCTGAAGGTCGTTGAGGACGCCGACCATGTCCTTCGGATCGAGCGAGACCGTCCTGCCCAGTTCGGCCTGGGCGAGTGGGCCGAGGTCCGCGACGGCCGCGAGGACGACGTGATGCCACATCTTCATGTCGTGTCGCGCGAGTGCCTCCGCGACCAGGCCGCGTCCACGGGCCGCCGCCCGGCCGAGGAGCCAGCTCGGGAGGGCGCGGATGCGGCTGGGCGCCGGGGGGTTCTCCGCCATGCGCGGCAGCATAGCGAGAAAACGTTGGACTTCCCAACGACCTTCTCTGTACCCTGGGGTCGCGAGGTCGTTGGGATCACCAATGAATCCTGAATGTGGCGGATCCTGAGAGTGCCGGGAGGCTGTGGCGCATGCGGCGCATTCGGTACGAACATGCCGGCGGACCGGAGACCCTGTTCCTGGAAGACGTTCCCGTCCCCGAGCCAGGAGCCGGTGAACTGCTCGTCAGGACCGAGGCGATCGGTGTCACGCTCCCCGTCGTGCGCAAGGTGCGCGAAGGTCCGCTGCCCATCCCGCTCGGCGGCGAGATCGCGGGTGAAGTGGTGCGCGTCGGCGAAGATGTGAGCGGATACGCGCCGGGCGACCGGGTCGCCGGCCTCTGCTTCGGCCACGGGTATGCGGAGTACGCGCTGCTGCGCACCGCGATGGCGTCGGCCATCCCGGCGGGCGCCTCCGCCAAGGATGCCGTCGCGCTGGTCCGCAGCGGTGCGGTGGCGCTCGGCGCTCTGGAGGCCGCGCGCCCGGAGAAGGGCGAGTCGGTACTCGTCACCGCGGCGGCGAGCGGGGTCGGCCATCTCGCCGTCCAGATCGCCCGGCTGAGGGGTGCCTCACGTGTCGTAGCCGCCGTGGGCGATCGGGCCAAGGCCCGCTTCGTCCGCTCCCTCGGCGCCGATGCCGTGGTGACCTACGGACAGGAGGGCTGGGGCGAGCCGGTCGACATCGTGCTCGACGCGGTCGGCGGCGACGTGCTCACACCCGCTGTCAGGGCTCTCGCGCCCGGGGGGCGGTTGGTCGCCTACGGTTCGGGCGGCGGCACGATCGAGGCGTTCGACCTCCTGGTGGGCGGCAGGTCGGCCATCGGGTTCCAGGTGGGGATGGTGGCCAGGAACCGGCCGGAGCGGTACGCGGGGTGGACGGGGGAACTGTGGAGGCTGTTCGGCGAGGGTGCGCTGCGGCCGATGGTCCACGGGGAGTTCGCCCTCGCGGACGCGGCGCGAGCGCACGCGACGATCGAGGGCCGGGCCAATCGGGGAAAGGTCGTCCTGGTGCCCTAGGTGTTCTGTCCACGGAGGTTGGTGACGGACGCCACGGCTGAGCGATCTTGAAATAGGTGAGGGCCTTCTGGCTCGGTGTGGATTGCGACATCTGCACCGGCGACCAGAAAGGCCCTCGTGCCCCACCGTAATGCACCCCTGACCGAGACAGGACGACTGCGGCTGGCCCGCTGCGTCGTGGAAGACAACTGGCCCCTGCGCCGGGCCGCGGAACGCTTCCAGGTCTCGCCGACAACGGCACAGCGGTGGGCCGACCGCTACCGCAGGCTCGGCGAGGCGGGCATGACCGACCGCTCCAGCCGCCCGCACGCCAGCCCACGCCAGACGTCGACACGTACCGAGCGGCGGATCATCAAGGTGCGCGTACTGCGCCGCTGGGGCCCCGCACGGATCGCGAGCCTTCTGCGGCTGGCGCCCTCCACCGTGCACCGGGTACTCACCCGCTACGGCCTGGCCCGCCTCACGCATCTGGACCGGGCCACCGGCCGCGTCATACGCCGCTACGAACGCGCCAGGCCCGGCGAGCTCGTCCACGTCGACATCAAGAAGCTCGGCAATATCCCCGACGGTGGCGGCCACAAGATCCTTGGCCGCCAAGCGGGCCGCAAGACCCGCTCCGGCGTCGGCTACAGCTACCTGCACACCGCCGTCGACGACCACTCCCGCCTGGCCTACAGCGAGATTTTCACCGACGAGAAGAAAGAGACCGCCGTCGCCTTCTGGATCCGGGCGCAGGCGTTCTTCGCCTCGTGCGGGATCACCGTCGAGCGCGTGCTGACCGACAACGGCTCCTGCTACAAGTCCCGTCTGTGGCGCGATGCCCTGGCGGCGGCCGGGATCACCCACAAGCGAACCCGGCCCTACCGACCCCAGACGAACGGCAAGGTCGAACGCTTCAACCGCACCCTGCTCGATGAGTGGGCCTACGCCCGCCCTTACCGCTCAGAGCAGGAACGACGCGACGCCTTCCCTGACTGGCTGCACACCTACAATCACCACCGCGGACACACCGCGCTGAAAGGCCAACCACCCGCCAGCCGCGTCCCCAACCTCACAGGGCAATACACCTAGGCCGTGTCCGGCGGATCTTCGTGGGCCCGCGACGCCCGGCACCGCACCTCGCCGCGTTGTCGGAGTCATCCGGGTACGCCCAGTACGAGGACGATCCTCCGCCTTGCGATGCACGGCACCAGACGCCGCAGGCTGATCCACGAAGATCCGCCGGACACGACCTAGGGGCAATGCCGTTCGGTTAGCCGTATGGCGTGCTTGGCAATGGGTTGATCGCGATGTGGACGGTGGTTCTGTGGGTTCGGTGGTCGATGTCTCGGCCGACGGCGCGGTACTTGGAGTTGATCGCTCGTTTCTTCACGCGGGGCCGGGTTCGGTTGCGGCGGGCGGGCAGGAGGTCGTCGAGGATGGCGGTGCCGATCCGGCCGACGAGGTCGATCCGGGTGTGCGCGACGATGCCGGCGGCCCGGACGATCTGGTCTCGTGCTGCGTGGAGTGCGACGGTGAATGCTGCACGATCGGGGTCGATGTCGGGCCGGTGCAGGACGGCGTCGCTCATCGCGGTGCGTAATGCCTGGTAGGCGACCAGCAGTGCCCAGGTTTCCTGGGTGACGGCTGCTGGATGGCGACCACGGAGGACCCTGCCGCCGAGGATGGTCGACTTCAGCTCGCAGTAGCTGGTCTCGATCTCCCAGCGTTCGTGGTAGAGCCTGGCCAGGGCGGCCGCGGGTGCCTCGTCGGGGTCGAGGAGGCTGGTGACGAGCCGGTAGGCGCAGTGGGTGACGGTGCGTATGGCGGCGTGGTCCGCGGGGGTGACGGTGATCGTCGCGTCGATGACGCGGACGGTGACCTCGCCGATGCGGGAGAGGAACGTGCCGTCCGGCAGACGACGCAGGACCGGTAGCTTGAGTGCTGTGCTGTGGGTCTTGGCGCGTATGAGGAAGTCCGCGCCCGTGGAGGCGACCGTTTCCACGAAGGCGGTGGCCGAGAAGTTCCGGTCGCCCAGCAACAGCATCCCGGGCCGGAGTGTTCCGGTCGCGCCCGCGGTGGTGACCAGGCGGTCGGCGTAGGTCAGCTCCCCGGTCAGATCGGTGCCGAAGACGGCGTCTAGGAGGGTGCGGGTCCCGCAGGCCACCAGTGCGACCAGGCGCAGCATGGGGTAGCCGGCCGGCCCGTTCGGCCCGGCCTTCGCCTTCAGGAACACTGACAGGTTCGCGGGTGTGTCCGGCAGGGCGATCTGGGTGCCGTCGATTGCGACCACCAGCCTGCCCGCGAACCGTGCCGCCTGTGTCGCGGTCACTGCCGCGGGGCCTTTGACCAGGTCGAATAGGGCCTTCAACGGCTTGGGGCCCACCCGTCGCATCGCAGCCGTGATCGATGAAGGCGCCGGTGCGGGCAGCCGTAGGGGCAGCGAGGCCGTCAGCCGGGACCAGACCCGTGACCAGCCCAGGCCGGTGAACAACGCACCTGCGAGGAGGAGGTAGACCACCACCCGGGACGGCAGCCGCCGTATCCGAAGCTGCGGACCACCCGCGGACGCGAGTGCCTCGTCGACGAGGTCGAACGGAACAACCTGGGTCAACTCGCCCAGGTGCCCCACGGCCAGCACACCGGGAGCATGCGTAATGACAGAATCAGACACTGCAGCCCTTGTGGAGGAACACGAGTCTTGGCGGACCCGAGAACCACTACAAGGGCTGCACCCACACCACCAGCCGAAACGCCGAGACTTGCGCCACCGGTCGAACCCTTAACCGAACGGCATTGGACCTAGGGGCTGTCGCCGCCGGCGGAGGTTCGGTGCGGTCTGCGCAGACGACGCCCCGGCCAACTACAGCTCGGACCACTCAGACGGACCGGTGGCCGAACGCTCGGCCGCCTGATCGCCCACCGCATGAGGGCCGGGTGCCGTGAGGGCGCCCGGCCCTCCGCCGTGCGCACCGGCACAGTTTATACAGGCAAGGCTGTACAGATAAGCCTGTGCACATTACCGTGGACGGCATGAGCGAGAACCCGGCCCCGTCGGCCCCGCCCCCGTCGTCCGCGGCCCTGTCGCCCTCCGCGGTGCAGGCGTCGCGCGAGGTCCGGGCCGTCATCAGCCGCCTGCGGCGCCGCATCCTGAAGGCCTCCGAGGTCGAGGACATCACCCTGGGCCAGGCCTCCGCCCTCGCCCGCCTCTCCGACAAGGGCGGTGTCACGGCGAGCGAGCTGGCCTCGGCCGAAGGGGTGCGGCACCAGTCGATGACGGCGACGGTCGCCTCGCTCGCCGCGATGGGGCTGGTGGAGCGGAGCCCCGACCCGGGCGACGGGCGGCGGCTGCTGATCACGCTGACCGCGGAGGGCCAGCGCCGGGTGGAGGAGGGCCGGCAGGCCCGGACGGAATGGCTCGCCGGCCAGTTGCAGGACAGGTGCACCGAGGAGGAACGCCGGGCCGTGATCGCCGCCATGGCCGTCCTCGGGCGGTTGACCCGTGACTGAGGCGAGGACGGACGGCATACGGGAGGCCGGCAAGCCCGGGTTCGACCGGCGGCTGCTGCCGCCGATGATGCTGGGCTCGGTCCTGAACCCGATCAACTCGACGATCATCTCCGTCGCGCTCATACCCATCGCCAGGGCCCTGGGCGCGCCGCCCTCGCAGACCGCGTGGCTGGTCTCCGCCCTCTACCTGGCCACCTCGCTCGGGCAGCCGGTCGTGGGCCGGCTCATCGACATCTTCGGGCCGCGCAGGCTCTTCCTCATCAGCACCGCCCTCGTCGGCGCCGCCGGTGTCGTCGGCACCCTGGCACCGAACCTGGGGGTGCTGATCGCCGCGCGCGTCCTGCTCGGCTTCGGCACCTGCGCCGGCTATCCCGCCGCGATGGCGCTGCTGCGCAGCGAGGCCAGGCGCACCGGACGGGACAGTCCGGGCGGGGTGCTGACCGCTCTCGCGGTCGCCAACCAGACCATCGCCGTCATCGGCCCGCTGCTGGGCGGCCTGCTGATCGCGGTCGGCGGCTGGCGCGCCACCTTCGCGCTGAACGTGCCGCTGGCCGTCGCGGCCGTGCTGCTCGGGCTGTGGCGGTTGCCCGCGTCGGCCGGAACGGGCGAGTCCCCGCAGCGCGGCCGGCTGGCCGCGCAGCTCGACCTGCCGGGCATGGGCCTGTTCGCCGCGACGCTCGTCTCGCTGCTGCTCTTCCTGATGAACCTGCACGTGAGCAACTGGTACCTGCCGCTGATCACCGCCGCCGCGGGGGCCGCGTTCGCGGTGCGGGAGCTGCGGGCCGCCACGCCCTTCATCGACCTGCGGGTGCTCGGCGGCAACACACCGCTCGTGGCCACCTACGGCCGCGCGCTCGTCGCGTACGTCGTCGCCTACTCCTTCCTCTACGGCTTCAGCCAGTGGACCGAGGAGGGCTACGGGCTCACGCCCTTCCACGCCGGGCTGGCGCAGATCCCCATGTTCCTGGCGGCGATCGGCATCTCGATCGTCTCCGGGCGCCACAGGGGCGTGCGCGGGAAACTGCTCCTGGGCGCCGCCGGACAGATCGTCGCCTGCCTGGTGATCCTGACGCTCACCGGGAAGAGCCCGATATGGATGCTGCTCGTGGTCGCCCTGATCTTCGGCGTCCCGCAGGGGCTGAACAACCTGGCGTTGCAGAACTCCGTCTACTTCCAGGCCGATCCCGCCCGCACCGCCTCCTCGGCGGGCCTGCTGCGCACCTTCGCCTACCTCGGCTCGATGGTCGCCTCCTCCGCGACCGCCGTGTCCTTCGGGCAGCGCGCGGACACCGGCGGCATGCACGAGCTGGCCTGGGTCATGCTCGCCGCCGGCGTCCTCTACCTCCTGCTGACCCTCTTCGACCGCACTCTCGGCCGCGCGGCGGCGGACGCCCAGGCGGCGAACGAGGCGTCCTGAGCGGCTGCGTGCGGGCGGGGCGAGTCGTTCAGCGGCGGCGTGTACCGCTCGCGCCGCCCGCACCCCGGGCCGGCTCCCGGCCGCCCGCGCCCCGGGCCGGCTCCCGGCCCGCGAACCCCGCGCCGCGTGCGGTTCGCGGGGCGAGCCGGGTGCTGAAGACGGCGAGGAAGGGGTTGGCCCGGTACTCCTTCCAGAACTCCCGGCCGCGGCGGCGCACGGCGTCCTCGGGGACGGTCAGCGGCAGCCAGGAGAACTCCGTGAACCCCGCGTCCCGCGCGGCCCGGTCGTACATCTCGGCACGGGCGAACTGCGCCGGGAAGTGGATGGCGGGGGACGTGTGGGCGGTCGCCTGCACCTGCGTGCCGAACGGGGTCTCTCCGACCGGTACGAACGACCATCCGTACCGCGGCGACGACGGTCCGCCGAAGTCGAAGTCCGGGTTCTGCGTGGCGCCCACGAAGCGCCGCCCGGGTGCCAGGTTCCGGGCCACGGAGGACAGCATCGCGGTCAGGGTCACCAGATCGGCGGCGTAGTTGAGGAGCCACGCGCCGGTCGCCAGGTCGAAGCGGCCGAGAGCGGGCAGATCGGTGGCGTCCCCCACCTGGTAGTCGATGCCGAGCGGCTCCTCGTGCTCCTGCCGGCGTGCCATCTCGACCATCGCGGCGGACAGGTCGACGCCGAGGCAGCGGCCGGCGCCGCGGCGGCGCAGCTCGCGCGTGTAGTGGCCGGTCCCGCAGGCGAAGTCGATGACGCGCATGCCGGTCACATCGCCGCAGGCGTCCAGCACCGAGGCGTCCTCCGCCTCGGCCGCGGGAAGGGACTTGACGTCCTGGTAGTGGCCGCCGATCGAGTCGTAGGCGGATGGACTCTCCGTGCCCCCGAGAGGCGAAGCGTGGCTGCTCATCGGGGTTCCCTTCTGTTACAGCGGCGTGGGGCCGCGCGTGGGGTGGTGCGTGGTGCGCCGTCGTCCACCGGGCACCCCCGTGCGTCCCGCGGACACGGTCATGCCGTGTCCGACGTGCCGGAGACCGCGGCGGCGGGGCGCCCGGCGGGGGCCGCGGGCGGGACGTCCCAGCCGGTCCGCGCGTTCAGCAGCAGCCAGCACAGCGGCAGCACGGTGATGGCGCCGAGCGTCAGGAAGACGCCCCGGACGGGAAGCAGGCTGCTGCAGACGCTGATCACCAGGGGACCCAGAGCCTCGGCCCCGCCGCACACCAGCCGCCACAGACCCCACAGCCGCCCGATGTACTCGTTCGGCATGGTCCGGTAGAGCAGGACCTCGGCGGCCACGCTGAGGACGTTGTACGCGCCGAAGAGCCCGACCATGGCGATCGTCGCGACCACGGGCACCCTGACCGCCATCAGGCACAGGCCGCACGCCATGGCCAGCAGGGCCCCGAGGGCGACGTTCCCCATCCGCACGCGGGACTTCTCACCGGTGAGCCGGGTGGCCCACAGGGCGCCGGCGGTGGCGCACAGGTTGACCACAGTGAGGACGAACCCCACCTGCCCGCTGGAGAGCCGCAGCTGGTCGCGCAGGTAGAACAGCGACAGATTGCGGCTTCCGGTGCCGGCGAGCAGTTCGACGGAGGCCACCAGCAGCATCGACGTGAACACCACGCGGCTGCCCCGCAGCACCCGCCAGCCGGCCAGGATGGACCGGGCGAAGCCCTCCGACGCCTCCGCGCCGCCGCCCTCCCGGGGCGGCTTCACCGCGCTGAACCACGCGGCGACGGGCACGAGGAACGTGAGCAGGTTCAGCCAGAGCAGGCCGAGATAGCCCAGCGGACCCACCAGCGCGCCGGCCAGCAGCGGCCCCAGCACCGTGGTGACCTGGTACGAGGCCGACTGGACGCCCTTGGCCTGACCGGACTGGTCGGGGAAGAGGACGGGCAGGCTCGCGAACCAGCCGCTGCGGTACACCGCGCCGCCGAGCTGGACGCTCAACTCGCAGAGCACCAGGGCCCAGGCGCCGGGGCGCGCGCCGCTGGTGAGCACGAGGATCAGCGCCAGCACGGCGGCGAACTGGATGGCGAGCCCCGAGACGACCAGCTTGCGCTTGCCGTACCGGTCGGCGAGGTGCCCCAGCAGCGGCCCGCTGGCGAGCAGCGCGACGGGGGTCGCCGCGCTGATCATCGCCATGATCTGCACGGAGCCGGTCAGGTCGTACGACAGCAGCGGCAGGGCGACCGCGTAGATCCCGTCACCCAGGTTGTTCGCGAAGACCCCCGAGCTGAACGCGACGAACCGGGTCTGCCGCCACAGCGGGCGCGGCGGCCCGGACGCCGGCTGCTCGGTCTCGTGCACGCTCACGCGCGGTCCCGGCGGCCGGGATCCACCGGCCTGAGGTACTGGTCCCGCACGCGCTCCGGCCCCTCCTTCGTCAGGCGGTAGGTCCGCAGCCAGCCGCCCCGCCCGCCGACCAGCAGGTACGGGGTGCCGTCAGCGCTGCGTACGGCGTGCAGGGCCTTGGTGATGTCGGGCATCGGCTCGATCAGCCCGAGCAGTTCGGGGGTGACCTCAGGGCCGGCCGGGTGGGGATCGGTGTACACGCCCAACTGGTGCCCGTACGTGCACGTGTACAACCTGCCGTCCACGACGACGGTGTCCTCGGCCGTGTTCTCCAGCAGCTCCGAGAAGACGCGCAGCACGTTCCCCGTGTCCGGGTCGAACTCGTGGACACCGACGCCGCCCATGACGAACATCCGGTCGCCGTCGAACCGGAAGCGCTTGCAGTACGCCTCCTGGCTCATGGCGGCCACCCACCGGTCGGCGTGCGAGTCGCGGGCGACCCGGCGCACGACCGCGTTGCGCCCGCCGAGGAGGCGGTCACCGTCGGGGGTGTAGGCCCCGGCCCAGATCGGCGCGTTGTCCACCTCAAGGGTGTCCGTCACCTCGCCCGTCTCGGCGTCCAGTTCGTACGCGCCGAAGTTGCAGGTGAGCAGCACCCGGGAACCGCTCGGGTCGACGGACACGGTGTGCAGCCTGGCGCCCGGGGCGGTGTGCCACACCAGCGCCCCGTCCTCCCGGGCACGGAAGGCCACCTGGCTCCGGGTGACGCCGACCCATCCGCCGTCGTCCAGCGGCACCACGCGGCGGGTGAGACCGACACCGTGGTCGTGCTGCGCCTTGATGCGCACGCCGATCTCGCTGGGCGGGCCGTCCCGCTCGATGATCAGCTCGGCCACGCCCTCGTCCACCCCCGCGAGCAGGCGGTCCGGCCGGTCGGGATGGGCCTCGATGTCCCAGAAGGACTGGTGGCGGAACGAGGAGCGGGCCAGGCGCGTGCCGTCGGGCGTCAGCGCCGTGATGACGCCGTCCTGGGTGAGGACGAAGAGCCGGTCACTCCGGTCGGAGAGCGTGAGGTCGCTGATGTTGTGGCCGAACGTGGCCACCTTGCGGTCGATCCTCAGCTCGGGCGTGCTGTTGTCGAAGGCGTACAGCTCGCTGTCGAACCCGCCCGAGTACGCCCAGCGGTGGTCCGGGGAGAACTTCAACACCTCGACGTCGTCCGTGGCGAACGCCACGCTGTCCACGACCTGGCCGTCGTCCGTGAGGGTGACGATGCCGTTCGTCTTGTTTCCCATCTCGCCGGCGCCGTTGTCCTGGGTGACCCAGAAGCGCTCGTGGCGGAAGTCCCAGACGACGCGGTGCAGGTTGGACTCGTCGTCCACCTGGACCTGCACGGGGAAGTCCATCTCGTCGACGTTGCCGAGGAAGAGCTGTCCCTGCTTGTCGGTGACCGCGTGCAGGGTGGGGTGCCCGAAGTCGAACCACTCCAGGTACTCGGAGCTCATGGACGGGACGATCCGGTCCACGCGGAACGTGTGCAGGTCGATGACCACCATCTGCAGGTAGCCGTTGTTCACGTAGACCTTGTCGTTCCAGATGCCGATGCCCCGGTTCACGACCGGCGACGGCTCCTCGCCCGGAAGCAGCGAATCGCCGCGCAGGCGGGCGGCGTCGAGGTGGTCGAGGAGGTCGAGCGAGGGCAGCGACCAGCGGCCGATCCCTCCGTACTTGTCCTTGGTGACGACGTATTCGCCGGACACCGCGACCGTGTAGATCGGCTGCCCGTTCGGAACGAGAGTCGACGAACGCAGGAGGTTGAGGTCCTCGTCGAGCAGGTGCACCCGGCCCGCCACGTCCGTGGCGAGGAGTTTGCCGTCTCCGATGTGGAGTATGCGAACGGTTCGGCTGGGCATTTCCATGGCTGCTGTCCTCCAGGCGGCTCCGGTGTCGGGGGCCATGTCGTTTCGTCCGGCGATGTCGTGGGGGAACGCCCCGGGAGTGCCCAGCTCGTCGACGGCCGGGGGGCTCGGGGGCGCTCTGTCGTATGAGCGCCCCCGAGTAACGGCCTTGTCCTACTTGACGGCCCTGGCGTAACGGCGCACGGGCTTGGTCATGTCAGTCACCTCCCCTCACGGCTGGCACCGGACTGGGATCAGGCCTTACTTGACGGCCCTGGCGTAACGGCGCACCGGCTTGGTCATCTCAGTCACCTCCCAACCGCGGATCGGGGACGTGTGGCTTTTGCGACTCGCGGGACGGAACCACTTCGACATCCGGCGAGCGACTGTGAGAAAAGGGGAAGGAAAGGCGAATTGCCGGGAGACTCAGACGGCCGGGGTGCCGGCCGGCTGGAGGGGGCCCTCGGGGGAGGGGACCGGGTCCGCCTCCGGTTCGGGGAGGGCGACGGAGAGCAGTCCGTCGACGAACTCCACCAGCAGGGCGGACAGCGCGGGGTCCACGAGTTCCCCGTCGCGGCACGGCAGCAGGTCGGCCTTGGCGACGGCCACGATCGGATGGTCGAACACGGCGGCCCCGGCGCAGTCCAGCACGTCGCGCAGGATCTCCTGCGACTCCGCCGCGCCGTTCGACCCGGGGGAGGCGCTCATCGTGAAGACGGGCACGTCGGTCAGCACGCCCTCGCCGGCGGGCCGGGACAGCCAGTCGACGGCGTTCTTCAGCGCGCCGGGGGGAGCACCGTTGTAGGAAGGGGTGCAGATCAGCATGGCGTCCGCCGCCTCGACCATCGCGCGGGCGGCCACGACGGGCGGCGGGGCGTCCTCGCCGTCCACGTCGTCGTTGAAGTAGGGAAGGGAGCCGATCTCCAGTACAGAGGTGTGGATCGAGCTGTCCCGCTCACCGATGACGCGCCGTGCCGTCGCCAGCAGCGCGCTGTTCAGCGAGTCGCGCCTCAAGCTGCCAGAGACGAGAATGATGCTGGTCACATCGGCTCCTTACCTCGTACTTCGTGCTGCCCTCTGCGAGATTCGACCGCCCCGTTGGATACGTCCGCCGGGGCACCGCCTCGGCGGGAGCCACCGGGGCACCCCGGTGGGAACCTCATCCCTCATCAGGTCGCCCACACTGGTTACACGGCTTCCCGATGCGCTCCTCTTCCGTTCCCGTTCGGGTCCCGGTTCCGGGTGAGGGGTCGGCAGGGGGACGGAACGCCCTGGTCCGGGCGGTCCCGGCGTGTACGGGTTCCGTGCGTGCCGGTGTGCTCGCGCACGCGCGGCCCGGTCTCCGGCCGGTCGCCGCGGGCCCAGCAGCCCGCGGCGACCGCACCGGCGCGGCGCCCGCCCCCCGCCCGCGCGGTTATCCGAGATCGGCGAGGAGAGCGTCGAGTGTACGGGTCAGGGCCTCGGAGTTGGACGCGTCGAACCACGTGGTGCGGACGCGCTCGTTGTTGCCGTTCGGGGTCTCGTGGCCCGCCGCGAGCTGGTGCAGGGAGCGGGTCTCGTCGCCCAGGGAGCGGCCGACCTCCTGGTAGAGGCCCCGCACGTAGCAGTCGGCGTCGCCGGCGGCGATGCCGTGGCGGGTGGCCCAGGAGGAGATGGTGGCCAGGAACCAGTACTGGGTGGCCACCGTTCCGGTCAGTGCGGACAGGACGTTGAAGAGCGCCTCGTCCGCGACCGGGAGCACCCCGCCCAGGCGCTCGAAGAGGGAGTCCGCCGCCGGGTGCGACCCGTACGTCACCGTGATGCAGCGGCGTTCGCGCACGGAGGGCAGCGGGATGGCCCGGACGAGAGGAGCGTCGGTGGCGAGAGCCTGGCGCAGCTCGTCGTTGCCGACGCCGGCCATCAGGTTGACCACGATCCTGCCGCCGTCCACCCGCAGCCCGTCGAGCGCTTCGTGCCGGTCCCGGGGGCGCACGGCGAGGATCACCAGCTCGGAACGGTCCACCACCGCCTGGTTGCCGGCGCACACCTGGACGCTCTCGTAGCGCTCGGACAGCTCCGCGGCCGCCCTGGCCCCCCGCGGCGACAGGTGGATCTCCGGTGCCTCCTCGACGCCGTCGCACAGGCCGTCCACGATGGCCCCGGCGATCTCGCCGACGCCGATGATCCCGATGCGTTCCACTGTGTCTCCTCGTCGTGCCGTCAGTGGTGCCCATACTGGCCCGCACCGGGTGGCCCGCCCGCGGCGGGCGGCCCGCACTCCGTCACGGCGGTGCGCGCGGGCTGCCGCGTCATGGCGGTGCGCGCGGGCCGCCCGCTGGAACGGGATCGTGAGGGGCCGCCGAGCTGCCGGACCTAGGTCGTGTCCGGCGGATCTTCGTGGGCCCGCGACTCCCCCACTGCCTGAAGGGCGTGGGTGGGGGTACCTCCCACGCCCGTTCAGGGCAGTGGGGGAGTGCCCCCAGCACCGCACCTCGCCGCGTTGTCGGAGTCATCCGGGTACGCCCCGTACGAGGATGATCCTCCGCCTTGCGATGCACGGCACCAGACGCCGCAGGCTGATCCACGAAGATCCGCCGGACACGACCTAGTCGGGATCGGCAGGGATCTGGCCGGACCCCAGCCGACGTCAGCCGGAATCAGTCGGGGTCCGCCTGGCCGGGATCTACAGGACGCTCTCCAATATGTCCGCGACGTCCGCCGCGGAAGGCTGGCGTGGCGCGTTCCCGGTGACCGCGTCGGCGAGGGCGCCGGCGGCGATGGCCGGGATCATCTCCCGGGTCACGCCCAGCGCGGTGAGCGGCCGCTTGACCTCGACCGCGCCGGAGACCTCCCGCACGGCGCCGATGGCGGCGGTGGCCCAGTCCCGCGGGCCGGATCCGGCGGTGGTGGCGGCCGGTTCGACGTGCAGGGCGCGGGCCGCCTGCTCGTAGGCGGCGTGGGCCTCCACCGCGCTGAAGGCCATGACCTCCTCGAAGACCGCGGCGAGCGCGATGCCGTGCGGGGTTCCGGTGTGCGCGGTCAGGGCGTGCCCGATGCCGTGCACCAGGCCGAGACCGGAGATGGTCAGCGCCTGGCCCGCGAGGTGCGCGCCGAGCATGAGGTGGGAACGGGCCTGAAGATCGGCGCCGTCGCGGTAGGCGACCGGCAGCCACCGGCCCACGAGCGAGACGGCCTGGGTGGCGAACGCGACCGAGACCGCGTTGGCGCCGCGGGACGCCAGCGACTCCACGCCGTGCACCAGCGCGTCGATGCCGGTCGAGGCCGTGGCGCCCGGCGGCAGGCCCAGCGTCAGCTCGGGGTCCAGCAGCGCGGCGCGCGGCCTGACGGACGGGTGCCCGAGGTAGACCTTGCGGCGCGCGACGGTGTCCTCGATGACGCCGAACCCGTTGGTCTCGGCCCCGGTGCCCGACGTGGTGGGTATCGCGATCAGCGGCATGCCGTCCGCCGCGTCCCACAGCGCGTCGGCGTCGGCGGCCCGGGCGGCCGGGTTGCCGGCGAGCAGCGAGATGCCCTTGGCGGCGTCCAGGCTGGAGCCGCCGCCGAGAGCGACGACGGCGGCCTCGCCGAACGCCCTGGCCACCGCGGCGCCCTCGTCGACGTTCGCCGTCGAGGGGTTGGCCGCGACCCCCTCGAAGACGCCGTACTCGATGCCCGCCCGGTCCAGCACCTTCAGCACGCGATCCGCGACGCCCGCGGCGCGCAGCCCCGGGTCGGTGATCACGAAGGCCCGCTGCCGGCCGGTGGCGGCGACGAGCTCGGGCAGGCGGGCCAGGCAACCGGGACCGTACGCGATGGCGCAGGTCGGATCGACGGTGAACGCAGCCGGCACGGTGGGCACGCCGCGCTGCGGGGTGAGGGCGGTGCTGTCGGACGTCATCGCGGGACTCCTGCGTGTGCTGGTGGATGGGACCGGTCCGGGTGGCGGGCCTTCGGTGCGTCGGCCGGGACGGGCGGCCGGGATGCCGACGGCCGCTGCGTGGCGGCCGCCGTGCGCCCCCGTTGCGCGGTGCCCCTCAGGCGGGGGCGAAGGTCTCGGCCCCGAGCCCGCCGGGCATCGGCAGCCTGAACTCCCTCCCGGCCAGCGCCTCGTAGAGCCTCACCGGGGTCATCTCGCCGGCCTGGTCGCCGTACTGCGCCTTGGCGCGGCGGTAGATCTGCTCCACGAGGGCGGACAGCTCCGTCGACATGCCGACGTCGCGGCCGAGGTCGACGGCGAGGCCGAGGTCCTTGCAGGCCAGCACCATGGCGAACGAGTCGTCGTAGTCCCCGTCCGCGAGCACGGACAGGACGTCGTTCTCCAGGAAGTTGGAGGCCGCGGGGCTCGCCAGCAGCGAGGCGCGCAGCACGCCGAGATCGACGCCCGCCTTCACGCCCATGCCCAGCACCTCGGATGTGGCGACGAGGTGGCTGAACCACAGCAGGTTGATCATCAGCTTGACGGTGTAACCGGTGCCGGAACCGCCGACATGGATGATCTTCTCCGGGTTGCCCATCGCCTCGAACAGCGGCAGGGCCCGGGCGAAGTCCCCCTCCTCGCCGCCGACGAAGATCTGGAGCGTCCCGGCGTCGGCGCCGTGCGCCATGCCGCTGACCGGAGCGTCCAGCATCCGTATGCCACGGGGGTCCAGCACCCCCGACCGCACCCGGCGGGCGGAGGACGGGGTCGACGTCGACATGTCGATCCACAGTGACTTCTCGCCGAGTGCCGCGGCGGCCCCGCCGCGCAGCATGACGTCCTCGACGACTGACGGGGTCGGAAGCATGGTGATCAGTACGTCGGCCAGCGCGGCGCACTCCGCCGCGGTCGCCGTCCAGGTCGCGCCGAGGTCGAGATGCCTCAGCGCGGCCTCCTCCCGCGTGTCGTGGACCACGACCGCGAAACCGGCCTGGAGCAGGTTGCGGGCCATGTGGCCGCCCATGTTGCCCAGTCCGATGAAACCGATCCTCATCGTTCGCCTCACTACGGCTCGGAGTTGCTCAAGGGCTCGGAGTTGCTCGACAGTTCGGAAGTTCTCGGAAGCTTGCGCGTGCTCGACAGCTCGGAAGTGCTCGGAAGCCCGCGTGCGCTCGGAAGCTCGCGCGTGCTCGACGGCTCGCGCCTGCTCGGCAGCCCGGGGGGTCAGCCGAGATCGATCCACGTGGTCTTCAGGGCGGTGTACGCGTCCAGCGCGTGCAGCGACTTGTCGCGGCCGGCGCCGGTGGCCTTGAACCCCCCGAAGGGCGTGATGACGTCGCTGGCGTCGAAGGTGTTGACCCAGACCGTGCCGGCCCGCAGGGCGCGTGCCGCCTTGTGGGCCGTGCCGAGGTCGCGCGTCCAGACCGACGCGACCAGCCCGAAGTCGGTGTCGTTCGCGAGGCGGATGCCCTCGACCACGTCACCGTCGTAGCCGATGACGGACAGCACGGGGCCGAAGATCTCCTCGCGGGCGACCCGGGAGCCGTTCGCGACGCCGTCCAGCACGGTGGGCTGGAGGAAGGCGCCGCGTGACACCCCGGCGGCGCCCGCGCCTTCGGTCGGCCGGGCGCGACCGCCGCCGAGGACGACGTCCGCGCCCTCCGCGCGCCCGAGTTCGACGTAGCCGAGGATCTTCTCCAACTGCGCGGTGTCGACGATCGGGCCCATCACCGTCGCCGGGTCCAGCGGGTCGCCGACGGTGAAGGTGGCCTCCGTCAGGCGGACGATCCGCTCGACCAGCTCCGCCTTCACGGAGGAGTGGACGACCAGCCGGGAACCGGCGTTGCAGGTCTGCCCCGCGTTGTAGAAGATCCCCCAGGCCACGGCGGAGGCGGCGGCCTCCAGGTCGGCGTCCGGCAGGACCAGCTGCGGCGACTTGCCGCCGGCCTCCACGGAGACCTGCTTCCCGTTGGACTCGCCCGCGTAGACCTGAAGGAGCCGGGCGACGTCCGCGGAACCGGTGAAGGCGATCTTGTCGACGTCCGGGTGGCGGCCGAGCGCCTGCCCCGCGACCTCGCCGCGCCCCGGCACGACGTTGAGCACACCGGCGGGCAGGCCCGCCCGCGAGCCGAGCTCCGCCAGCAGCAACGTCGCCAGCGAGGTCTGCTCGGCGGGCTTGAGCACCACGCAGTTGCCCGTCGCGAGCGCCGGCCCGAGCTTCCACGAGGCGATCATCAGCGCGTAGTTCCACGGCACGATCGCGCCGACCACACCCAGCGGCTCGCGGGTGACCAGCGCGAGGGCGTCACCCGGAGCCGGGGCCACCTCGTCGTAGGTCTTGTCGACCGTCTCCGCGTACCAGCGGATGGTCTCCGCGGTCTTCACCACGTCCACGCGCACGGACTCGGTGATCGGCTTGCCCATCTCCAGGGTGTCGAGCAAGGCCAGCTCCTCGGCGTGCTCCACGATCAGGTCGGCCCAGCGCATCAGGACGCGCTTGCGTTCCTTCGGGTCGAGCCCGCGCCACCTGCCGTCCTCGAACGCGGCGCGTGCGGCGCGCACCGCGAGGTCGACGTCGGTGGCATCGGCCGCGCTGACCTGGGCGACGACCGCCTGGTCACGCGGCGAGAGCGACTCCATCGTGCCGCCGGCGGCGGCCTCGCGGAACTCCCCGTCGATGAACAGGCGGGTCTCGAAGCGGAGCGCTCCGGCCGCCTTCACCCACTCGTCGTGGGAGCGACCGAGCAACTGGTCGACGGTGTGGTGTGTCATGCGATCCTCCAGCGGTCCACGGCGTCCTCGTCCAGCTCGATGCCGAGCCCGGGGCTCCGCGGAACCTCCAGGTCTCCGTCGGCGTTGATCCGCACCGGCTCGGCGAGCATGAAGTCACGCCGCTCCGGGGTCCAGCCGGGTGGGTCGTAGGGGAACTCGAAGTACGGGCCGCCGCCCACGCCGGCCGCCACGTGCAGGTTGGCCAGCACCCCGATGCCGTTGGTCCAGGTGTGCGGCGTGAAGTGGCGGTGCTTGAGCTGGGCGAGCTCGCCCAGCGTGCGGGCGCGGTGCATGCCCACGGCGAGCACGACGTCCATCTGGTAGACGTCCAGCACGTCCTCCTCCAGGTACCGCAGCAACTCGCTCACGCCCCGGTGCATCTCGCCGGCGGCGATCCGGGTCCCGGGGTTGTCGGCGCGCAGCCGCTTGAAGCCGTCGAGGTCGTTGTACGGCAGCGGCTCCTCGACCCAGAAGACGTCCAGTTCGGCCAGGCGCGCCACGGTCCTGCGGGTGCCCGCCAGGTCGGCGGCGGGGGCCGTGTCGCCGGCCATCCGCCAGGACTGGTTCAGGTCGACCATGAGCGTCAGATCGTCGCCCAGGTCCTCGCGCACCGCCCGCACCGCGGCGATGCCGTCCTCGACGTGGTCGCGGTCGATGCGGATCTTCATCGCGCGGAATCCCGCCTCGCGCACGGCACGCGCGGTCCGCACCCGTTCCTGCGGGGACTTCAGCTCGCCCGAGGACGCGTACGCCGGCAGCTTCCTGGCCGCGTTGCCGAACAGCTCCGCGACGGGACGGCCGGTGACCTTGCCGATGATGTCCCACAGGGCGGCCTCCAGCGGCCAGTAGACGCCGCCGTGGAAGTTCGCCGTCTCGATGGCCCGTACGTGCCGCACGATGTCGAGCGGGTCCTCCCCGACGAACAGGTGCCTGAACGCGTCGAAGCCGTCCATCGTGTCCCCGGAGCCGAGGCCGGTGATGCCCTCGTCGGTGTGCACCCGCACGATCGTGGCGTCGAAGTGGCGGCGCGGCTCGGGGTCCCAGGCCGCGTGGAACGGCGGATCGAGGGGGAGCCGGAGCCGGTCGAGGGTGATGTCGGTGATCTTCATCGGGTCGCCTCCGCGGCCGGTGACGAGGCCGCCAGCTGGTCGGCGTCCGGTGTGTAGAACGGGTTGGCCGGGCCTTCCTGCGCCGTCGCCAGGACCTCGTTCACATCCGGTGCGGAACTGACCGCGGCGGCCACCGCGCGGAAGGCGGCGACGCGCTGGTTGCGGAACGACTCGTCCAGGTCGTCCACCTCCGGATTGACCCAGACGGCGGCGATGAGCAGCAGGTCGTCCACGTCCTGCGCCGGAATGAGGCCGTGCTCGACGGCGTCGGCGATGCCGCGGGCGAGGCCGGCCTGCGCCGCGCCCCAGGTGGCCCGCTGGTGCGTCTCGCCGGCCGGCTCCGCCTTGTTGACGAACAGCGTCAGCGGCTTGACCGGCACGTTCGGGCGGATGACGGTGACGAACGGGGCGTAGCCCGCGCTCGGCGAGGCCAGCGCGGTCGCCCAGGCCGTCTCCACCGGCCCGCCCTTGCGCCCGATCACGATGTTGGTGTGCGCCGCGTTCGGGCCTTGACCGATGAAGGCCTCGCCCACGAGAGAGGCAGGGGCAATGGTCATGGGTACTCCACTGGCTGGTGGGGGCTGAGACGTCGGCGAGTGCCGTGGCGAACCGTGGTCGGCCGGTCCGCCGGAGGCTCGCAGCGGCGAATCTAAGAGCCCGCCGTGCCGCTCGCAAGGAGATCCGGGCAATCGAAACAGGGGTTGCGATGACGCCAACAACCCCGCTGAGCTGGGGGTTCTAAGCTGGCCGGGTGAATTCGCACGAGCACACCCCCGTCCCGCCACCCCCCGAGTCCGGTGGCACCACCCCCCGGCAGCAGGGCCACGGGCTGCGCCGGGACATCGACCTGCTGGAGGCGCTCGCCTCACCCGAGGCGCAGAGCCGCGGCGGCCTCGGTGTGGTGCGGCTCTCCCAGATCGTGGGCCGCGAGAAGAGCCAGGTCTCCCGGGCGCTGAAGGTGCTCGCCGAGGAGGGCATCGTCGAGCGGGACCCGGACACCCTGGAGTACGGGCTCGGCTGGCGGCTGTTCTCGCTGGTGGCCCGCACCTCGCAGAACCGCCTGGTGCGGGTGGCCGAGCCGGTCATGCACGGGCTCTCGGCCGAACTGGAGGAGACCACGCATCTGTGCGTGCTGCGGGACCACGAGGTGCTGACCCTGCTGTCGGTCTCGGGGCACTCCTTCCGGACGCACGGCTGGGAGGGCCGCGGGGTCCCGGCCGCGCACACCTCCGCCGGCCGGGTGCTGCTGATGGACGCCACCCCCGACGAGCTGTACCTGCGGCTGGAGTCCACCGACCTCGCCGACGGCTTCCCCCGCTCCGCCGCGCACTCCGTGCAGCAGCTCTGGGCCCGGGTGCAGGAGGCCCGCAGGGACGGGTACGCGCAGGTCAACGAGGAGTTCGAGGTGGGCCTCGTCGGAGTCTCCGCGCCCGTGCGCGACTTCCGCGGCCGGGTGGTGGCGGCGCTCAACGTCTCCGCTCCCCGTGACCGCATGGGCGACGCCCTCACCACCGCGGGCCGGGCCGCCGCCCGGGCGGCCGGCCGCGTCTCGACGCTGATGGGGTGGGAGCGCAGGCCCCCGGGACCGTCCACGCCCCGGTTCACCTGACACCGGCTTTGTTCGAGGCCGGCTTCGTTCGAGACGGGCTTCACGCGACACCGGCTTCACCTGATTCCTCCGTGAATAGCCTTTCAGGGCGGAGAGGAAACGGACTCCTGCGGAGCAGGGCAGGGAGGGGGTTTCGCCTTCAGGGCGAAAGACTGTGATCTGACCCGCAGGTTTGATCTTAAGTAATAGTCCCGCTAGTTTGTGAGCCATGACCACGAGGCATGTGAAGCGGGCGTTCAAGTACCGCTTCTATCCGACCGATGCGCAGGCGGGCGAGCTGTCGCGCACGTTCGGGTGTGTCCGCAAGGTCTACAACCTGGCCCTGGCTGCCCGTACCGAGGCATGGACGCGGCAGGAGCGGGTCAACTACAACCAGACTTCAGCGATGCTGACGGTGTGGAAGCGGACCGAGGAGCTCTCCTATCTCAACGAGGTGTCCTCGGTGCCGCTCCAGCAGTGTCTGCGGCACTTGCAGACGGCGTTCACGAACTTCTTCGGCAAGCGGGCGAAGTACCCGCGGTTCAAGTCGAGGAAGAAGTCCCGCAAGTCTGCCGAGTACACGACCTCCGGGTTCCGTTTCCGCGACGGCAGGCTGACGCTGGCGAAGATGACGGAGCCACTGCACATCGCCTGGTCCCGGCCCTTGCCCGAAGGTGCAAAGCCGTCCACCGTGACCGTGTCGCAGGACGCGGCCGGTCGCTGGTTCGTGTCCCTGCTCGTCGAAGACCCCGCCGTCGTCCCGCTGCCCGCCACGGATACGGCGGTCGGTATCGACGTCGGTCTCCATCACCTGCTGACCCTGTCCACCGGGGAGAAGATCAGCAACCCGAGGCATGAGCGCAAGGACCGTGCCCGGCTCGCCCTGGCGCAGCGGCGTCTGGCGAAGAAGGCCAGGGGTGATGGCTCCAACCGGGCCAAGGCCCGCCGCAAGGTCGCCCGCGTGCACGCCCGGATCGCCGACCGGCGCCGGGACTACCTGCATAAACTGACCACCCGACTCGTGCGTGAGAACCAAACGCTCGTGATCGAGGACCTGACCGTCCGCAACATGGTCAAGAACCACGCTCTGGCCCGCGCCATCAGTGACGCGGCATGGTCGGAGTTCCGCAGCATGCTGGAGTACAAAGCCGCCTGGTACGGGCGGGAAGTCGTGGCCGCGGACCGCTTCTTTCCCTCCTCCAGGCTGTGCTCGGCCTGCGGCGCCCTGCAAGAGAAGATGCCGCTCAGTGTCCGTACCTGGACGTGCGACTGCGGCACGACCCACGACCGCGACGTGAACGCGGCGAAGAGTCTTCTGGCCGTCGGACTGACGGCGTCTGCCTGCGGAGCCGGTGTAAGACCTCAACGGAGCACTCCGGGCGGGCAGTCGGCCGTGAAACAGGAACCCCAGCGGGCGACCGCTGGAATCCCCCGCCCTTAGGCGGAGGGAGAAGTCAACTTCCTCAATGCGGCCTCCAGCGCGCTGACCTCGGTCTACCCGCTGGAGGTCTTCCCGACCGCGATCCGCACGACCGGCGTCGGCTTCGCCGCGGCGATGAGCCGGGTCGGCGCCGCCCTGGGCACGTTCCTGCTCCCCATGGGCCTCGACCGCTACGGCGCCCGCTTCGTCCTGTTCGTCGGGGCGGCGGTACTCGCCCTCGGCGCGGTGGTCTCCCACCTGCTGGCCCCGGAGACCACGGACCTGGAACTCGCCCACGCGTCCCGGCTGGCCCACGGGAGCGAGTGAGCGGGGGGTGTCAGGGTTGGTGGGTGCGGTACCCGAGGGGCGGCCGGTGCCGGCCGGCCGCCCCTCGCGTTCACCTCGACCAGGCGATCTTGAAGACCCATGCGTACCGCCCCGCCGCGCGGGCCGCGGGCGGGACCTGGACGGTGAGGGTGCCGCCGTCGAACTCCCAGTCCAGCGGGCGGCCGTGGCCCAGCATCGTCACCTTGTCGCCCTTGCGGATCGGCACCGGTGCCTGCACCACGAGCTTGCTGCCGGGGTCGGCGAGCGAGGAGACGTAGAAGGCCTCGCCCTGCTTCACGCTGAACCTCAGGTCGCCGAGTTCCGCCATCCGCGACCAGTACGTCGTGCCGTACACGGACTCGCCGTTGACCTTGAGCCAGGCGCCCGTCTCCCGCAGCCGCTGCTCCATGATGGCCGGGATGGTGCCGTCGGCCTTGGGGCCGATGTCGAGCAGGAAGTTGCCGTTCTTGCTGACGATGTCGACGAGGGTATGCACCACGTCCTCGGCGGTCATGTAGAGGTCGTCGGGGGTGGCGCTGTTGTAGCCGTAGCTGTGCGGGTCCAGGCCGCGGCTCGCCTCCCACTTGGCGACGACCGTCGTGTCGTACGTGGTGTACTCGGGCGTGGTGAAGTCGTGCGTGGCGATCCCGGAGCGGTCGTTGACCGTCACGTCCTTGGGGCGCCCGCGGTCCTTCGCGTTGTTGAAGTACTCGGCCAGGACGTGCTGGCTGTCGTTGTCCCCGCCGATGTCGCACCAGATGACGTCGGGGTCGTAGCCGTGGATCAGCTCCCGCATCTGCGGCGCCTGGTAGTCGTGGACGAAGTCCTTGCCTGCGGTGTAGCCGGTGTACGGGACGGGTTCGAGGGTGTACGGGTTGCGCGGCGCGTGGCCCATCCACGGATCGTCGGGGTTGAACCACTCGGGCATGGAGAAGTACAGCCCGTTGTGCAGCTGCGGGGTGTACGCCCGGGAGGCCGCGAAGAGCTCGCCGACGAGGTCGCGGTGGGGGCCCATCCGTACCGCGTTGCGGTCGGAGACCCTGGTGTCCCACAGGGCGAACCCCTCGTGGTGCTTGGACGTCAGCACGTAGTACTCGGCGCCCGCGTCGCGGAAGAGTTCCACCCACGAGCGCGGGTTGAAGTGGCGCGCGGTGAACATGGGGATGAAGTCGTCGTAGGCGAAGTCCTCGCCGTAGGTCTTCGCGTGGTACGCGTGCACGGGGTCGTCGGTGCCCTGCATCGAGTTCCAGTACCACTCGGCGTACTGGCCGCCGACCGGCGACCAGGCGGGCACCGAGTAGACGCCCCAGTGGATGAAGATGCCGAACTTGGCGTCGCTGAACCAGTACGGCGCCTGGTGGGTGCCGAGCGACGCGTCCGTGGACTGGTAGTCGGGGGTGCCGAGGACCAGCGGTGCCTTGCGGGTGGCCGCGGTGCCGCCCCGGCCGGTGGCGCGGACGGTGCCGGTCGCGGCGGTGCCGGGCGCGGTGCCCGGGGAGTTGCGGATGCCGACGCGCAGCCGGGCCTGCTCGCCGGGGCCGAGCACCGGTACCGCGCCGCGCGTCAGCGTGCCGGCGCCGGGCACGTCGACGTCCACGCTCACGGCGTCGGACGCCCCGATCCAGGCGGTGCCGGCGTTGAGCACGGTCACCTCGACGCTCTGCCCACCGCGCGGCCCGGTCAGGGAGTTGGTGGAGGCGGCCGAGCGCAGCAGCAGCGCGCGCCCCGTGGCCGGCGGCTGGAGGGACAGCGCGAAGACGTGCAGCGCCGAGGTGCCCTCCTTGGCCGGTCCTGTGGTGGGCAGCGTGACGGCGACGGCCTCGCGGGAGGGGTCCATCCACAGGTCGCTGACGCCGATCGAGACCTGGTGCTGGTCGGTGCCGCCGGGGGAGTAGCGGAACGACGCGGTCAGCTCGCCGCTGCCGCTGTACCAGTCGGTGCCGCCGAGGGCGGCGCTGGACGTGCTGCCGTCGGAGTAGTGCACGGTCGCGGTGCCCGAGGTGGCGCCGTAGCTGCACGAGACGAGGAACGACGCGGACAGGTAGCGGCCCGAAGGCAGGTCGACGCGCTGGCCGTTCGCCACGATGTTGTTCTTCGCACCGGCCGCGGACGACGGAAAGAGGAAGGGGATCCCTCCGATGACTGCCGTTCCCTCGGGGAGTTCCTCGCCCGGGAAGGAGTAGCCGGAGCCGTCGAAGTCGCCGCCGCGGGCGTCCGCGGTGTCGATGCCGTCGTTGTCGTACCAGGTGTCCAGGGCGACGGGTACGGGGTCCGGCACGGTGCCCCACTCCGGGGGAGTGGCCTGCGCCGATCCGGTGCCTGCGGTGCCGGCCGCCGCGCTCTGCGCGGAGACGAAGGTGGCACCGACGGCGGCGCCGGCTGCCATCCCGAGTGCCTGGCGTCTTGCGAACGTAGTCATGCGCCCTCCTGGGCCCGGGGGAGTGGCTCACCTTGGGTGTGAATACATCCGACGTGTGATTCTGGAGAGGTGGGTTGTACCTGTCAATAGACGTGACAGGTACGGCAGATCGGGTGCATCGGAGGGGACAAACCGGGGTGTCCTACCCGGCAACGTGCCTGCCGGGGCCACCGGAATCCCGACCCCGGCACGCGACGACGGCCCGTGCAACCCGGGTGGGTTCCACGGGCCGTCGTCGCGCGGCCCCGCCGGGGGTCCGTCAGCGGTGCCGCTGCCGGGCCGCGGGACCCCCGCCTCCGCTCACGACTTCGGCATCAGCACGCTGTCGACGATGTAGACCGTGGCGTTCGCCGTGTGGACGTTGCCGCAGACCACGTTGGCGGTGCCGTCGACCTTGTACGACTCCCCGGACCCGGCCGTGGTGATCTTGCCCTTCTCCAGCGTGGTGAACGTGCCGTCGGAGAGGTCCGCGGGCGCGAGCTTCTGGCCGACGACGTGGTGGGTGAGGATCTTGGTGAGCATCGCCTTGTCCTTCATGGCCGCGTCGAGCTGGTCCTTGGGGAGCTTGGCGAAGGCGTCGTTGGTGGGGGCGAAGACGGTGATGTTCTGTGCGCTGTTGAGGGTGTCGACCAGCCCCGCCTTCTGCACCGCAGAGACCAGGGTGGACAGGACCGGGTTGTGGGAGGCGGCGGTGGCCACGGGGTCCGTCGCCATTCCGCTGAAGCTGCCGGGGCCGCTCTTCGGCACCGAGGAGCAGGCGGCGCCGAAGGGCTCGCTCATGGCCGGGCTCTTCGAGGGCATGGCCGACGGGGAGTGGCTTGCCGGGGCCTTCGACGACGAGGAGGAGTCGTCGTCGCCGGAGCCGCAGGCGGTCAGTGCGAGCGGCAGCACGGCCGTACCGGCGGCGATCAGGGCGATGCGGCGGGTGAGGTGGGTGAGGCGGGTCATGTCGTACTCCTGTCGGGGGGTGGGTTGGGGGTTCGCGGCGTTTGCGCGGGTGTCTCGCCGTTTCCGTTCCGCGGGTGTCTCGCCGCTTCCGCGAGGTGTCTCGCGGTGGGTCGGGCGGCTGCCGGTTCGAGGGACGGGGTGTCGGGTGTCTCGCGGTGGGCCTGGTTGGCCGGGTGGGCGCCGGTCGGAGGACGGGCGTGCCCTGGCCGCGGCGCGGGGAGTGATCGGTTACGTCACGGTGACCACCACCGAGTGCCATCCGGTCGCGCCGTCGGGGACGGTGTCCGCGCGCCGGCTCGTCTGCGTGTAACCGGTGCGGTCGGTGGCGCGGACCTCCAGGGTGTGGCGGCCGGGTGTGGCCGGCCAGTTCCACAGCCACTGCCGCCAGGTGTCCGCGGTGTCCTGCGCGGCGAGTCGCGCGCGGTGCCAGGGGCCCGCGTCGACGCGGATCTCGACCCGCGCGATGCCCTTGTGCTGGGCCCACGCCACTCCCGCGACGGGGACGGTGCCGGCCTTGAGATCGGCGAGCGGCTTGGGGGTGTCGATGCGGGACTCGGTCTTGATCGGTGCCCGGCGCGACCAGGAGCGCTTGACCCAGTAGGCGTCGTACTCGTCGAAGGTGGTCAGTTCCAGGTCGGTCAGCCACTTGCAGGCCGACACGTATCCGTAGAGGCCCGGCACGACCATGCGGACGGGGAATCCGTGGGCGAACGGCAGCGGTTCGCCGTTCATGCCGACGGCGAGCATGGCGTCGCGGCCGTCCATGACGGTCTCCACCGGGGTGCCGATGGTCATGCCGTCCACCGAGCGCGCCACGAGCTGGTCGGCCGGGCCCCCCTCGGAGGGCGGCCGCACTCCGGCCTCCCGCAGCAGGCCGGCCAGGTGGGTGCCGATCCATCGGGCGTTGCCCGCGTAGGGGCCGCCGACCTGGTTGGAGACGCACGTCAGGGTGATGTCGCGTTCGACGAGGTCACGCCGGAGCAGGTCGGCGAAGCTCAACCGCAGCTCGCGGGACACGCCCTTGCCGTGGATGCGCAGCCGCCAGGTGCCGGCGTCGACCCGGGGTACGACGAGCGCGGTGTCGACCCGGTAGAAGCCGTCGTTCGGGGTGTGGAAGGGGCTGAGCCCGGGGAGCCGGAGGTCGGCGCCGTGCGGGACCGGGGACGCCGGCGAGTGGGGCCGGGGCAGGTGGATGCGCGCTCGTGACGTCGCCGCCCGGGTGAGGTGGGAGGCGTTCAGGGAGCGTCCCAGGGCGCCGGCTCCCGCCGACGCGACGGCGGCGGCACCCGCGGCGGCGACGAAGCCTCGGCGGTCGAAGACGGCGGGGCCGGCCGGTTCGGTCACCGGGGTGTTTCCGCCCTGCCCGGAATCCGTGCCGGCCCCCGTGTCGTCCCCGCCCCGAGCCCCCGCCCTACGTGGAGCCGTCCTGTTCACCAGCCGGCCGCTGAGCGCGTACAGCAGCACGGCACCCGCCAGGCAGCCCACCACGGACGGCAGCGGATCCCAGGCGGCGGCGTCCGGGCGCGAGACGGCCGCCGCCGAGCCGAGCGCGCCGAACAGCAGCACCCCGGCCGCGCCGATCCGCCGGTGCCGCAGGGCTGCGACACCGAGCGCCAGGGCGAACAGCGCCAGCACGGCCAGGATGCCCAGTTGGAGCACGAGCTTGTCGCCGGTGCCGAAGTGCCGTACCGCGAAGTCCTTCACCGGCGGCGGTGCCAGGTCGATCGCGGCACCGCCGACGACGGTCACCGGACTCGCCTGCGGCCTGACCGCTGCCGAGGCCAACTCGGCCGCCGCGAGGGCGCCGAAGCCGGCGATCAGCCCACTGAGCGCACCGAGCGGCAGCCGGAGCCACCGCCCCGGGCCGCCTGGTCGTCCGGGGGCCGCGGTGCCGTGCCCGTTCCTGCTCGTCTGCTCGCTCACACCCGGTATTCGGATCATCGCCGGGCGGCGGATTGGTCGGAGCGGGCGGCATCACCGGGCGTTCAGGGAGCGGGCGTTCCGCTCGGGCTCGGCGGAGAGGCATGCCGCGTGCCGCGTACGCGACGGTGCCCAGGTCCTCAGCCACGGGCCCGTATCGGACCCACCTGGCGGCTGCTCAGGCCGATTCGCCCGTGGCGGTGGCCTGCGGGCCGGGCGGCGGCGGTGCGGCGCCGAGGATGGTCGCGACGGCCTGGGCGGTGAGGCGGTGCCAGTTCCGGGCGCCGCGCAGCATGGTGTGGCCGCCGGCCGGCATCTCGACGGTGTGCACGTGCGCGCCCGCGTCCCGGGCCCGCTCCCCGAACGCCCAGGAGCCCGCCGCCTTGGTGACCCGGTCGGCCGGGTCGTGGAGGAGGAACACGGTCCTGCCGCTGAGGTGGGCGACCGGCTCGTCCAGCGGGCACCAGGGAGCGAGGGCCACGACGCCGCGCACACCGGGCGCGCCCGCGACGCTGAGGGCCGCCCGGCCGCCCATCGAGTGGCCCACCAGGACGACGGGGATGCCCGAAGCCCCGCCGGCCGACCCGGCCACGTCCACCCGCTCGGCCATGTCGGCCGGCCCGGCGACATCGACCCGCTCGCTCATGTCGGTAACCCCGGCCACGCCGGTCAACTCGGCCAGAGCCTCCCGCGCGTCCTGCGCAGCATGCGCGTGCTCGCCGTTCCAGCCGCGGTGCCGGTAGCGCACGGCCGCCAACAGCACGTTCTCCGCCCGGAGATGCCGGTGGATCGCCCAGGCGACGGGGCGCATCCGCCAGCCGGGAAGGTTGACCGGGGACGGCGGGGCCAGCCCGTCGGCCCTGCCTCCGTGCAGCAGCAGTACCGCGGCAGCCGGGGCGGTGGGCCGGTGGAGCACCCGGACCGGCCGGTAGGGCGGCGGATGTGCTGTGCCGTCGGTGGCGCTCGGCTCCGCCCGGTCCCGTGGAGGCGGAATCATCCGCGGCCGCCCGTGCCGCCCGTGCCGCCCGTGCCGCCCGTGCCGCCCGTGCCGCCCGTGCCGCCCGTGCCGCCCGTGCCGCCCGTGCCGCCCGAGCGGCCCGGGTCCCGGCGCGGTGGCAGCGGGAAGAAGCCGCTGGTGCGGGCGGTGTAGGCGGCGTAACCGGGGCGTTGGGCCATGTGCTGCTCCAAGAGCCGCTTGCCACTCCCGCGGATCAGCAGGTACGACATGGCGAGCGGCGAGACGACCGAGACCACCGCAGACTGCCACATGCCGCAGGCCACCGTGAACAGCCCCCACCAGAGTAGGAAGTCGCCGAAGTAGTTGGGGTGGCGGGTCCACGCCCACAGCCCGCGGTCCATGATCCGGCCGCGGCCCGCCGGGTCGGCCCTGAACCGGGCGAGCTGGTGGTCGCCGATCCCTTCGAAGGCAAGACCCACGGCCCACAGCAGGCCGCCCACGGCGTCGGCCGGCCCGAGTGGAACGGGTTGGTACATCGCCGCCTGCACCGGCAGCGACACCAGCCAGACGAGCGCTCCTTGCAGGAGGTAGATCACGCGGAACGCGTATGCGGTGCCGCTTCCCGGCGCTCCGGCCAGCATGCGCGCGTAACGGGGATCCTCCCCGTGCCCCCGGCCGCGGCGGATGATGTGCGCGGCCAGCCTGAGGCCCCACACCGCGGTCGCCGCGGCGACCAGCAGCCGCCGGCCCCCGTCGCCGTGGCCGGCGGAGGCGGCGTACGTGGCGGCGGCGACCGCGGTGAACGCGATGCCCCAGGCGGCGTCGACCACCCGGTGCACGCCCTTCGCCAGGGCGATCGCGAACGTGACGAGCATGACCGCGAGGGCGGCGCACGCGGCGACCGCCAGGTTGCCCGCGAACGCCGGCCACGGGAATCCGCTCACCGATCGTCCCGGTACCAGCGGTGCGGGGTCGCGCCCATGCCCGCGGATCCCCCGGGCCCGGTGCGGACGGCGAGGATCTGGTCGACGCCCATCCGGCCCTGCGCGAAGGCCAGCCCGCTGCCGGCCAGGTAGAGCCGCCACACCCGCGCGGTCTGTTCGCCCTCCAGGGCGACGAACGCCGCCCACCGCTCCTCCAGTGTGCGGTGCCAGGCGGCGATGGTGCGCGCGTAGTGCTCCCGCAGCGACTCCACCGCCCGCACCTCCAGACCGGCCGCCTCCAGCAGGCCGACGGTCTCGCCGAGGGGGCGCATGTGCATGTCCGGCGCGATGTAGGACTCGATGAACCGCCCGCCTCCGGGCGCGTCGCAGCTCCTCGACATCTGCTGCACCAGCAGCCGGCCCTCCGGCCGCAGCAGCGCGTGCAGGTGCCGGGCGAAGGCCGGGTACTCGGCGCGGCCGACGTGCTCGCCCATCTCGACGGCCGCCACCGCGTCGAAGCCGCCGCCGTCCATCTCCCGGTGGTGCCGCAGATCGACCTCGACCAGGTCCTGAAGGCCCTGCTCCCGTACCCGGTCGCGGACGAAGTCCCGCTGCTGCCGGGAGAGCGTCACCGCGGTGACCCGGGCCTCGAACTCGCGTGCCGCGTACAGCGCCAGGCTGCCCCAGCCGCATCCGACGTCCAGCAGGTGCGCACCGGGGGCGAGCGCGAGCTTGCGGCAGATCAGCTCCAGCTTGTCGCGCTGCGCGTCGGCCGGACCGTAGCCCGGAGCGCCGGGGCGCGTCCAGTAGCCGCAGGAGTAGGCCATGGAGTCGTCCAGGAGCAGCGCGTACCAGTCGTTGGACAGGTCGTAGTGGTGGCTGATGGCGGCCCGGTCGCGGGCGGTGCTGTGCAGGGGCCCGCGCAGCCGCGCCCGCGCCGGTCCGGGCTCCGGCGGGCGCGGCCCGATCGCACCGAGCCGCAGGGCGGTGGCGAGGGCGGCGACACGTTCCCCGGGTCCCGGCGCGGCCGGGCTCAGGCCCCGCTCGCGCACCGACCGCCACACCGCGCCCAGCCCCTCGGCCAGATCGCCCTCGATGTCCAGGTCGCCCGCGATGTAGGCCTGCGCGAGGCCCAGTTCGCCCGGCCGCCAGAGCAGCCGCCGCAGCGCGCGCCGGGAGTGCAGCACCACCACGGGGGCGTCCGGCGGCCCGGCCTCGCTGCCGTCCCAGGTGCGCAGCCGCACGGGAACGCCTCCCGCGAACCACCGTTCCAGCAACCGGGCGAGGCGTTCCGCCGTGGTCGTCATCGTGTGTCCCCGCTTCCCGCCGGGGCCGCGGTCAGCAGCATCTGGCGCACGTCCAGGTAGCCGGACCGGAAGCCGGCCTCGGAGTAGGCCAGGTAGAACTCCCACATCCTGCGGAAGGTGGCGTCGAACCCGAGGGCGGTGACATCGTCGCCGCGTGCCGTGAAGCGTTCCCGCCACAGCCGCAGCGTCTGCGCGTAGTGCTCGCCGAAGCCGTCGTCCGCCTCGACCCGGAGTCCGGCCGGTCGCGCGGACCGCTCGACGGCCTCGGCGGAGGGGATGAGGCCGCCGGGGAAGATGTACTTGTTTATCCATGTGTGGGTGGTGCGGGTGGCCTGCATCCGCTCGTGCGCCATGGTGATCGCCTGGAGCGCGATCCGCCCGCCGGGGGCGAGCAGCCGGCGCAGCGTCTCGAAGTAGACGGGCCAGTACTCGCCGCCCACGGCTTCTATCATCTCGACGCTGACCACGGCGTCGTGGACGCCCGTCACCTCGCGGTAGTCGCACAGCTCGACCTCCACCCGCTCCGCGTGGCCGGCCGCCCGGACGCGCTCGGCGGCGAGGTCGCGCTGGGCCCGCGACAGTGTCACGGTCCGCACCCGCGCGCCGCGCGAGGCGGCACGCAGGGCGAGCTCGCCCCAGCCCGTACCGATCTCCAGCAGCCGGGTGCCCGGTCCGACGCCCGCCAGGTCCAGCAGGCGGTCGATCTTGTGCTGCTGTGCCGCGGCGAGATCCGGCCAGGTGGCGGGCAGTTCGGGGAAGACGGCCGAGGAGTACGTCATCGTGGGGTCGAGGAAGAGCGCGAACAGCTCGTTGGACAGGTCGTAGTGCCGGTGGACGTTCTGCCGCGCGCCGTCCGGCGTGTTGCGGTACGCCGCGGGGCGTCGCCGGGTCCAGGCGCCGCGGAGCCGCTGCAACGGCCGCGGCACGAGGGACGTGGCGTGTGAGGCGAGGACGGTGAGCACGGCCACGAGGTCGTCGGCGTCCCACTCGCCCGCCATGTACGACTCGCCGAAGCCGATCAGCCCGTGGGCGCCGATCCGGCGGAAGAAGGCCCGGGGATCGTGCACCCTCAGCAGCGGTCCCGCCTGGCCCGCCACCGGGGCGCCGGCCAGTTCGAGCCGTACCGGCAGGCCGGCCAGGGCCCGGACCACCAGCCACCGTGCCGCTCCCGTTCGCAATGGTGAGCCGCCGGGCACGCGTGCGACGTCGGGCCATCTGGAGGCGTCCACCCGCGTGCGCGGAGAGGCGGGGATACCGGGTCGGGTGCGGGCGCCGTGTGGCGCGGGAGCGCCGGGCCGGGCGGGCGTGCCGCGTGGGGTCGGGGTGCTCAGGATCCTCATTCCATTCCCTCCTGGACGGGGTGGTGCGGGCGGGGCCGCACCGGCACCCGGCGCAGGAACAGCCGGATGCCGTGCAGGCGGATGGTGGCGGAGACCGCCACCGTGGACCACGGATGACGCAGCGCCATGGCCAGCAGGCGCCGTCCCGTGGCGGGACGCCGGGTGCCGCGTACCGTCGCGGTGAACGGGCGCGCACCCGGCCGCCGGAGCTGCACGCTCAGATCCAGGCCCTCGCCCGGTTCGGGCAGCCGCATCCGGTAGGCGCCGTCGACCGGGAAGAACGGCGAGACGTAGAAGTCCTTGGCCACCCGGGCACGGGCGCCCGCGTCGGGGCGGAGCAGGTAGCAGTGCCGCTCGCCGTAGGTGTTGTGCACCTCGGCGACGACGCAGACCAGGGCACCGTCCTCGTCGTGGCACCAGTACAGCGTCAGGGGGTTGAACACGTACCCGAGCACGCGCGCGTGGCCGAGCATCAGCACGCGCCCGCGCGGCAGCGGCACCCCGCGCGCCGCGAGGAAGCGCTCCAGGCCGGCGCGGAGGGTGGCGTCCGTGCCGGAGAAGTGGTCGCGGGGGTCGAAGCGGGCCAGCGGCGCCAGCAGGGGCGGCAGCCGCGGCAGGCGGTCGATGTCGACGAGCCACAGGTACGTCCGGTGGCGCACCCGGTGCCGCACCGGAGCCGTGCGGACATGGCGGATCAGGCACGAGTACAGCGCGGGGGCCGCAGGCCCGGCCGGCGTTCGGGACGGTGTCACCACCGCACCCCCAGCGCGGCCGCCGCCTCGACGCCCGAACGGCAGCCGTCCTCGTGGAAGCCCCAGCCGTGGTAGGCGCCGGCGTAGGCGGTGACCGCGGTGCCGAGTTCCGCGAGGCGCTGCTGCGCGGCCACCGACCGCAGGGTGTAGACGGGGTGCTCGTACACCATCCGCGCCAGCACGTGACCGGTGCCGACCCGGTCGGCGGCGTTGAGGGTGACGAGGTAGTCGCGCGTCGCGGCCAGCCGCTGGAGGCGGTTCATGTGGTAGCTGACCCGGACGGACTCCACCGGCGCGCGGCAGGACGGCATCAGGTAGTTCCACGACGCCCGCGCGCCGCGTGCGCCGGGCAGCAGGGACGTGTCGGTGTGCAGCACGGTCTCGTTGCGCGCGTAGTCGAACGCCCCCAGGACCTGCCGCTCGCTCTCGGTGGGATCGGCCAGCATCCGCAGCGCCTGGTCGGGATGGACCGCGAGCACCACGGCGTCGTACTCGCGCGCGGTGCCGTCCGCGGCCATCACCCGGGCGCGGTCCGGCGACCGCCGCACCGCGCGGACGGGAGTGCCGGTGCGCACGGCCGGCAGCTGCTTGGCGACGCGGTCCACGTACTCCACCGAGCCGCCCACCACGGTCTTCCACCGCGGCGAACCGCCCACCGAGAGCAGGCCGTGGTGCTGGAGGAACCGGAACAGGTACACGGCCGGATACCGCAGGGCCGTACCGGGAGCGCAGGACCACACCGCCGAGACCAGCGGCGTCACGAAGTGCGTGACGAAGTAAGGGGAGAAGCCGCCCTCCGCCAGGAAGGCGCCCAGGGTCAGGGTGTCGTCGCCGGCGGCGAGCGCCCGCCGGGCCCTGCGGTGGAAGACCGGTACCTGGGCCAGCAGCCGCAGATAGCGTCCCCGCAGCGCCTGGCGCGGGCGCCCGAGCAGCCCCGCGGGCCCGCGCGCCCCGGCGTACTGGAGCCCGCAGCCGTCGCACCGCACCGACAGGCTCATCTCCGAGTCCTGCGTGCTCACCCCCAGCTCCCGAAAGAGCCGCAGCAGCAGCGGATAGGTGCGTTCGTTGTGCACGATGAACCCGCTGTCCACGCGGACCATCCGGCCGTCGCCGTCGGCGATGTCATGGGTGTGCGCGTGCCCGCCCAGCCGGTCCTGCGCCTCGTACAGCTCCACGTCGCAGGCCTGCCGCAGCACGTACGCCGCGGTGAGCCCCGCGACTCCGGCGCCCACCACGGCGATCCTCCGCCGATGCACAGCCATGCCCCCTCCTCACCGCGGGCGGCGGCTTCTCGCATGGCCGCCGGTTCTGTGAGGGGTTCGGAGCGGGACGGCGTCCGGATTGGTCGGCGGGGCGTCTTCCGGATCGGCCGGCGGACGCCGTCCGGACTGGTCGATGGAACGCTGTCCGGTTCGGCCGAAGGACGTCGTCCGGTTCGGCCGGCGGACGCCATCTGGTTCGGCTGACGGAACGCACTCCGGTTCAGTCCGCGGACGCCTTCCGGTTCAGCTGACGGACGCCCGCCGGATCAGCCGGCGGACGCCCCGCCGGATCGCCCGACGTCCGAGCGTGCCCCGCGGCCCGGCGGTCAGACCGGGATCAACGCGAGTGGCGGGCCGGTGGGCCTGGGCGAACCGCCACCGGGCTCGGCGGTCACACCGACCCCGTCCGCACCGTCCAGCGCACCGGCCAGCAGCGTGGAGCCCGAAGCGCGGCCGTGCGCCAGCAGGCCCGCCGGGTGCATGGTGCCGCCCCGGCTGAACCACAGCTCGTACACCCGGCCGTCCGGCAGCGCGGGCAGCCCGCGGTAGACGAACGCGGCCTGCCCCAGCCGCCGGGAGGACACCAGCGTCGCCGTGCCCCCGCCCTTGAGCCCGGCCGGCCGGAAGGACGCGTCCGGCGCGGCCATCAACGTGCTCAACGCCTCCGCCTGCTGCTGCGCGCGGGCGGTGCGGGACCGCTGCCGCTCGACCTCCCGATGCGCGTCCACGGCGAGGGCACCCGTCACCACGGCGAACACCAGACAGGCGGCGGCCGCCAGGTACGGCAGGCCCCGCCGCCACCGCCGGCGCAGCGGCACCACGGCCGCCTCACGCGCTCCCGGCGGGTGCTGCCTGACCTCGGGCAGCGCCGCCATCACCCGGGAGCGCAGGCCGGCCGGCGGCACCTCCGCCACCGCCAGCGCGAGCCTCGCGGCCGTCTCCCGCAGCTCGCGCACCTCCTGGGCGCACGCCTCACAGCGCCTGAGGTGCCGCGCGAACTCCTCGCTCTCCTCCCGGGAGAGCGCATCCAGCGCGTAGGCGCCGCTCAGCGCGTGCAGATCGGCGTCACTCACACCGACACCCCCAGGCAGTCCCGCAGGCGGATCAGCCCGTCGCGCAGCCGTGTCTTGACGGTGCCCAGGGCCGCGCCCAGCACGTCCGCCGTCTCCCGGTAGGTGTAGCCGCGGTAGTAGGCCAGCGTGACCGACTCCCTCTGCAACTCGGTGAGCTGCCCCATGCAGCGGCGCACCTGCTCGCGCTCCAGGCGCCGTTCCACCTGCTCGCTCACCTCGTCGAACGCCGGGCTGTGGCTGTGCGCCGCCACCCTGCTCTCCCGGTCCGCCGACGCCTGGGCCGAGCGCACCCGGTCCACCGCCCGCCGGTGCGCGAGGGTCGTGATCCAGGCCATCGCGCTGCCCCGCCGCGCGTCGAACCGGGCCGCGCAGCGCCACACCTCGATCAGGACCTCCTGCGCGACCTCCTCCGACTGGGCGGGATCCCGCAGCACCCCCCGTACCAGCCCGAGAACCGACCCGGCCACCGCGGAGTAGAGGCGCTCGAACGCCTCCTGGTCCCCGCGCGCCACCCGGTCGAGGAGCGATTCCAGGGCACCGGGCCGCGGTGCCGGGGACTGGTCGCCGCGTGCTGCCACGCGCATGGACACCTCCGGGCTTTCGACGACGTCACCCTGCCTTCGGAGCCGGAGCACCCCCGGATGGGTCGAACCCGCACGGGCCGCCGCGGGACGAGAGCGCCTGCCGCTGCCCGTACACGGCGGAAGGTACGCGGGCGGTACGGGGTGGTGCCGGGCGGGGTATACGGACGGTGCCCCGGCGTCGCGTCCCGTCGCGTCCCGCTTCGCGTCGTCCACCCCGGCATCGCGTCGTCCGCGTCGCCTCTGTTGGGATCCGACATCCGCCGGGCGCCGGGCTGTCGCATGTGCACACCCCGTGGGGCCCGCCGTCTCCGTAGGCTCGTCGTCGGCGGTCCATGGGGGCCCGGCCGTGCGTCGTCACACACGTAGGCCGCGAACCCCCATGGGCCGCCGCTCTCCTTCTGGGAGAGCGGAAGACGCGTGCGCCGCGCACGATACCCTCGGTGCGTGGACAGCGATGCGGGCAGCAGTGTGGACGGTGACGGGAGCCCCGTCGCGGACGGCGACGCGGGAAGCGAGATCGCCGAGGTGCTGGGCCTCCTGCTCAGGCGCACCACGCGTGTGGAGCTGTACCGGGCCCTGACGGAGGGCATGGGCGAGGCGGTCGACGAACTGACCTATCCGGTTCTCAGCGGGCTGGCCAGAACGGGTCCCTGCAGTGCCGCCGACCTCGCCCCCGAGGCCGGGCTCGACCGCTCCGGTGTCACGCGCCGCGCCTCCCGGCTGGAGGCGGCCGGACTCGTCCGCCGTGCCCCCGACCCGGCGGACCGGCGGGCCGCACTGCTGATCCTCACGGATCGTGGCGAGCGGACGGTTGAGGAACTGCGGCGGCGCCTCGCCGCGCGCATCACCGCCAGCCTCAGCGCCTGGCCGGACGGTGAGGCGCGGTCCTTCGCCCGCCACCTGCGCACGTTCGTGACCGAGGGCCCTTTCGGCGGGCCCGTCGCCGGGTAGCCATGCGGTTCCGCTCAGCGTGCCGTGCCGAGGTTCCGGTCCGCCGGTGAGCCCTGGAGCAGGAGCGTGGTCTCCTCGGCGCGCCTGAAGCGGCCGTCGGGGGCGAACTCGCCGAAGAGGTAGACCTCCGTCTCGACGGTGCCGCCGTCCTTCTTGGTGATCCGGACCGTGTGCCGGTCGGCGTACGACCGGCCGTCCGTCAGCTCGTCCAGGACGTCGACGCCGCCTTCTGCCACGACCGTGCGCAGATGGGCGATGTGCTGGAGAAAACCTCCGCGGTCGTCCCAGCGCCCGTCCGTGCGCTGGCGGTAGTCGGGTGCGAAGTGCCGGTCCGCGGCCTCGTCCAGGGAGAGCCCGGGGGTGAAGAGCAGGTCGGTGAGGGCGGCGGCGATGGTGGTGTGGCGCGACATGGTCATCCGTTCTGCCGGTACGAGAAGCGTGCGCTGCGCACGCTTCTCGTACGGTAGCAGATTGCGTGCGTGACGCACGCTGTCGAATGCGTGTCAGGGGGCGGGAGCCGGCGTCGGGGCCGCGTGCCTCGCCGACCTGCCGTGGTGCCACGCGAGGTAGATCCGGAACGGGACGGCCAGCGCGACCCACCAGTACTCCGCCGCGCTCGGCGAGATCAGCGCCACGGGTACCGAGCTTCCGAAGATGACCGCGGCACCCGCCGCGTAGTGCAGGGACTGGGTGATGAGGGAGCGCGGGGTCTCCGGGTTGCACAGTGCGGGGTGCCGCAGGAGCCGGACCGCCATCGCCGTGATCAGCAGGGCGGACAGGGTGATCGTGCCGGCGTACAGCGAGGTCGCGATCGCGCTGTCGTGGTAGGTCGTGATGATCTTCGTCGGAAACGGGAGGACGGCGACCAGGGCCATCAGCGCCAGATCGAGGTAGAGCAGTGGCCCGTCCAGCGCTTTCGCCATGTGGAACAGGCGGTGGTGGGACACCCACAGGGACCCGACGACGAGGAAGCTGAGCAGGTACCCGGCGACGGACGGCAGCGCCTCCCGGAGCCCGTGCCCGAGCTCGTCCGCCGGCAGGTCCTCGGGGATGCGTATCTCCAGGGCGAGGAGCGTGATGGCGATGGCGAAGACCGCGTCGGCGAACGCTCGCACCCGCTCGACGTCGATTCCGTGGAGGGTTCTCACTGGCGGGGCTCCTCGTTCTCTTCGGCTGCTCGGCCCCTCTGGGCCTCGCCTCGGTGCCGGGGCGGAAGCGGTGCACGGGCCGACGTGTGCTTGCGCGGGGTGGTCGGGCGCGTGGACCGCGGCCGCGCCGGCCGTGCCGCCGCGGTGCCCGGCACCCGGTAGTGACTCTGCATCTGACGAACTTGACATGTCAAATTCGACGTGTGACCGTCTCTGCGTCCTGGTGTGATCTGACGATCCGCCGGGACGCCGGCGGTACCGCGCCGGCCCCGCGAGTCATCCACCCCGGGGGCCACCCACGTGGATGAGGCGCCCCGTACCGGTGCCGGTGCCGGTGCCGGTTCTGGTGTCGCCCGCGGCTTCCGGGCGAACGAGTGAGCGCACCGGCCGAGCCGCCCTCCCGACCGGCCCCGGACGCCCGGGAGCCCGCCCTCGGTGACACCGACTCCACCCCACGGACAGGGAGACCTATGAGCTACTTCGAGATACTGGCGGCGGTCGTCGTCGTGGCGGCGATCATCGCGCGCCAGTTGCGCGGTGAGGCGCTCACGGGCCGGCGGCTGATGGTGCTGCCCGTCGTGCTCATCGTGATCGGCCTCGGCCTGCTGAGAGACGACCACCCGGCCTCCGCCGACATCGCGTGCCTTGCGGTCGGCGGGCTGCTCGTCGCGGCCATCGGAGCCGTCCAGGGGGCCATGACCCGGCTGGAGCCGCGGGCCGGTGTGACGTGGGCGCGCACGCCGGCCGCCGGGCTGTGGCTGTGGGCCCTCCTGGTGGTCACCCGCTTGGCCATGACGGTCGTCGCGCACGCGATGGACGCGAAGGTGGCCGCGTCCTCGGCCAGCATCTTCCTGGCGCTGGGCGTCAACCGGCTCGGGCAGGCGGCCGTCCTCGTCCCGCGCCTGATGTCCTCCGGCATGGAGTTCGCCCCGGAGCGGGACGGGCGGACGTTCCCGGACCAGATCGCGCAGCGGTTCAGCCCGCCGCCACTGGACAACCGGCCTCCGGGGGCGGTACCCGAAGCCGGTCAGCCGGGCCCCGGAGCAGGCCAGCCCATGCCGGGATCTGGCCAGCCGGTGCCAGGAACCGGCCAGCCGGTGCCGGGATTCGGTCAGCCGATGCCCGGAGCGGGCCAGCCGGCCCCGGGCCCCCGCTACCAGCAGGGCGACGCGCTGGACGCACTGGACGCCCTGCGCAACCGCCGGCAGCTGCGCCGGGCCCGCAGGTACGGCGGTGGGCGATGAGGATCGGCGAGGTGCCGAACACCCGCCCCGCACACCGGTGCACCAAAGGGCATCCCACCGGGACCGAACGGCCCGCGAACGGCGCATCCGGCTCCCGGGCGGTCTACCGTCCGTGTCCGACGGCAGATCGGTTCCCGTGAACGGCATCGCCGTCGGTGAGTCCACCGCTCGTCCGGAACCCGCTGACCCCGGGACCGATTCCGGATCTCCGGCGCCTGCCGCGGCGGACTCTCCCTTTTCCTCCTCGGCCCAGGAGCTTTTGATCCCCGCATCGCTCGTCGCCGAGGTTGTCATGCTGCCGGAAGGGACGTGCGTCGCGTGCCGGCGGAGACGGAAGTTCTCCGCCGGCACGCGGCCACGTTCCCTCTGGGAGCGGCGGACGGCGCCGGACCTGCCGGAGCAGGCGCCTCACCGACTCAGCCAATTGAATGAGGAATGAAATGCAATTCGCTAAGGGCTTCCTGCCCTGGGTGGCCTTTGCCGGGCTGTCCGCCTTCGGATGGCAGTGGGCGTCCCTGGGCGGCCTCGTGGTCAGCGCCTGGATCCTGATCAGCGGAGTGAGGGGAGGCAACAAGGCCGAAGCCCTCGTCCTGGAGTACAGCAACACCGTGTTCTTCCTGCTCTGGACCCTGCTCGCCTTCGCCGACACGAGCAGCCCCGCGGAGCATCTGGACGGCCCGGTGTCCATGGCCTGGCTGGCCGCCACCGCATGGGGCTCGATCCTCATCGGCCACCCGTTCACCACCGGTATCGCGAAGCGGGACGTTCCGCGCGAGATGTGGAACCACCCCGGCTTCATCCGGACCAACCTGATCCTGACGAGGGTCTGGGCCGTCGCGTTCTCGATCAGCACCCTCACGCTGGGCCTGGTCGTCGTCGCCCATCTGAACGTCGGCTTCAGGGTCTTCTTCCAGGCGGCCGGGCTGATCATCCCCGCGATCATCACCGTCCAGTACCCCAAGCGCGTCCAGGCGCGCATGAACGAGACCATGACGCAGGGAGTCTGACCATGATGACCACCCCACCCCCGCCGCACCTCGCACGGAACTACGCGCCGGTGATGGACGAGATGACCGTCCAGGACCTGGACGTCACCGGGTCGATCCCCCCGGAACTCAGCGGCTGGTACGTGCGCAACGGCCCCAACCCGCAGGACGCCCGGTCCGCCCACTGGTTCTTCGGCGACGGCATGGTGCACGGCGTCCGCCTGGACAGCGGTCGGGCGACCTCGTACCGGAACCGCTGGGTCCGGACCACCAAGTTCACCGACGGCCGCACGTCCTACGGCGAGAACGGTGAGGAAGACCTGACCGCCGGCTCGGCCAACACCCATGTGGTCCGGCACGCCGGGCGGACGTTCGCCCTGGTGGAGTCGTCCCTGCCGTACGAACTCGACTGCCGTCCGGGCCGCGAGTTCGACACCGTCGGCCCCTACGACTTCGGCGGGCGCCTCGACACCGCCATGACCGCGCACCCCAAGACGTGCCCGGTCACCGGCGAGCTGCACTTCTTCGGGTACGGCGGCTTCAAGCCCCCGTTCCTCACGTACCACCGCGCGGACGCCTCGGGTGCCCTGACGGTCAGCCGGCCGATCGACGTGCCGGCGCACACGATGATGCACGACTTCCACCTGACCACCAATTACGTCGTCTTCATGGACCTGCCGGTCGTCTTCGACCGGGAGACGGCCATGCGCGGCGACGACCTGCCGTACAAGTGGCACCCGGGCTACGGCGCACGCCTCGGCGTGCTGCGCCGCAACGACCCGTACGGCGCCGTCCACTGGCTGCCCGTCGAGCCGTGCTACGTGTTCCACGCCATGAACGCGTTCGACGAGGGGCCCGGCAGCGGGCGGATCGTCATGTACGTGTCCCGCTACCCGGTCTACCGGGAGACCAGCGCCACCATGTGGCGGTGGGAGATCGACGTCGACGCGGGCAAGGTCGTCGAGGTCCAGCTCGACGACACCCCGTGCGAGTTCCCCCGGGTCGACGACCGCCTGGCCGGCCAGGACTCCCGCTTCGGGCACGTCACGGTCACCGACACCCCGAACCTCGGCACCGGGCTCGACCGCTCCTACCTGGTCCGCTACGACCTGCACACGGGTGACACGACGCGCCACGAGTTCGGCGCGGGCCGCGTTCCCAACGAGGCCGCGTTCGCGGCCTCGGACGGCACTCCCGGCGGCCCGGGCTGGCTGCTGAGCTACGTGTACGACGCGAGCACCGACAAGAGCGACCTGGTGATCCTGGACGCGCAGAACGTGGTGGCGCCGCCGGTGGCCACGATCCACCTGCCCCGGCGCGTCCCGTTCGGCTTCCACGGCAACTGGCTGCCGGACGAGTGAGCGGGCGCGGGCCCGTCGCCTCTGGTGACGGGCCCGCACGGCGATCCCACCGGATCCGGTACCCACCGGGTCCGGTTTCTCGTACCAGGGGGTGGACGGGGGCTCCGCGGGGCGGGCGCGGCGGCATGGGTGCGGCCCGGTCGCCCCCGCGGATGCGAAGGCCCGGCGGTGGCCCGGAACCCGCTGGACGGGGTGTCCAGCAGGTGGGCCACCGCCGGGCCTTCGCGGCACGGCGACGGGATGGCTCAGCGCATCGGGTCGGGGGTCAGCCGGCGAGGCGTGCGTCGGCCGGCGGGCTCGTCATGTGCAGGGACGGCAGGTTCCGGCGGCGTACCAGGAACTCCGCCACCACGATGTTGGGTATCCAGCACAGGTAGGGGAGCGGCCCGTAGGCCTGGTCGAAGATGTCCGTGAACTCGCGGCCGTCGGAGAACGGCAGCTGCACCATGATCAGGACGCCCAGCCACAGCCTGAGGGTGACCGCGGCGTAGGTGAGGGCGAAGTTGCGGATCATCCACGCCTCGTGCTCGCGGAACCGCCGCGCACGCGCGGCCTTGTAGCCCCGCAGCGCCGTCCAGCCCCAGAGGACCGCCAGGGCCGCGAAGCCGAAGAATCCGCTGATGCCGACGGAGTTGAACATCGACATGACGAACGCCGCCGCCGAGCCGAGGGCGAGCGTGACCATGTAGACCCGCCCGTTCCACCGGTGAAGGCGCCAGTGCCGGGTGCGCAGCCGCTTCGAGAACTGCCAGGGACCCAGGGCCAGAGCGAGCCCCGCGGCGACGATGTGCACGTAGAAGGCCACCTGGACCGGCCAGCTCCGGTCCGCGTACGTGGTGGCGAGACCGACGTTGCGCTGGGCGAGTTCGTCGAGCGTGCCCTCGCCGTACTGGCCGACGAAATAGCCGGCGATGGCGAGGGAGGACAGCATCACCCACGTCCAGCTCCACCTGCGACGCGGCGTCGTGTGGTGAGCGGGTCTCGTGGAGACGGTGTTGGTCATGGGACGTTCCGTTCGGGTCTCGGATGTCAGGGGTGCAGGGCGGACCGCATGACGGAGGCCGGCGTCGGAGGCCGGGCGGAACGTGAACGCACTCCACTGCCTGCCGACCGCAGGCGAGGCCCCCGAATGACCGTGTTCCGGCTGGTCCACGGCTCTGCCCCGCCAGCCTTCACCGTGGAACGGGGACGTTCCATGGCGCGAAACCACAGTCGACGGGCCGCGCACAGGGGGTCTGTTACACCGGGGTGTCGGCGGTGTCGGCGGTGTCGAGAGCGTCGACGGCGGCGATCCGTGGGGCGCCTGCCGGTGGTGCCTCCATTGGGTGCTTCCGGGTGGTTCCTCGGGGTGGGCCGGGGGCGTCTCCGAGGCGGGCCGGGTCGGATTGACGCCACTTGGCGCTCCTCCTTACTATCCTTCCGACATGTCAGTTCCGTAGTATCGAGCTGCTGCCGAATGGGAGTGTGGGCGGTGACTGTGGTGAGTGAGGTCGAGACGGGTGTGCAAGCCTGCTCGACGCCGGACGTGCCCGGGATGCAGGACTCCGGAGCCGCTTGGGTCGATCGGATCTCCGACGTGATCACCTGCGAGATCACGGAGGATGCGTTCCCGGCCAGACGGGGCAGCGTTCCGTTCCACAACGGGCTGCGGCGATTCGTCCGGACGAACGTGCTGACCGTGGCCCGGGCCCACAACGCGGGGACCCCGCCCGGAAAGGAAGCGGACCGATCCGTCCGCGAGTTCGGGGCCTGGGTCGCCGAGCAGGGCTTTCCGGCGACCTCCATACGGAGCGCGTACTGGGCCGGAACGCGCCAGCTCATCGGCAGGTGGGGCGAGATGGGCTGGCCGGGGCTCGTCACCGGCCGGTGCCCCGGCGACGGGCGACCGGGCGTCTCCGGCGAGGCCGTCTCCCAGGTGGCCGCCCTCGCCTTCGAGTTCGCCGAGCGCGCCATGCGCGTGTCGACCCGCGCCCACCAGGAGGCGACGGCCGAACTCGGCCTCGACGGAGACCTGCGGCGCCGCGCCGTGGTCGGCACGATCCTCGCGGCCCCGGACGCCGCGGCCGGCGCCCCCGCCGACCCGGCGTGGGACGCCCTGCTGGGCTACCGGCTCGGCGGCACCCACGTCGGCGTGCTCCTTGAGGCCACCCACCGTGCGCAGGTCGATGCGGTCCTGCGGCAGGCCCAGTCCCTCACCGGCGCGCGCGAGCGGCTGCTGCTGCCGCCCGACACCAGCCAGTGGACCGCGTGGCTGGGGTACCGCAAGGCGCCGCCGGCGGGAACGCTCGACGCCCTGTGCGCGGCGCTGCGTGATTCGGGGCTGCGCGCGGCGGTCGGCAGGCCTCATCAGGGCGTCGCGGGCTTCCGCATGACCCACCGCGAGGCCCTGCGTGCGGCGGGGGTGCGCGGCAAGCTGGCCGCGGCACCGATGTGCATCTCCTTCGGTGATGTCTCGCTTGAGGACCTGCTCCTGCACGACCCGTCCCTGGTCGCCGCGTTCGTCAACGACGAGCTGGGGCCCCTCGCGGACGGTACGGACAGGGCGGCACGCATGCGCGAGACCCTCTCCGTCTGGCTGTCCTGCGGAACGCACACGGCCACCGCGACCAGGCTCGGAATCCACGAGAACACGGTGCGGCTGCGGCTGAACTCCGTGGCCGAGGCGCTGGGTCCCCGCTACCTCGAACGGAAGACGGAACTCCTCGTGGCCCTCCGGCTCTCCGACGCCCTCGCCATCTCCGGGTCGTGAGGCGGGCCCCCGGTGCCGCACGTGTGGCCGTCGATGTCGCCGTCGAAGGTCGAGACTATATGGTCGACATGTCGAATGTGTAATATCCTGGAAGGTATGAGTCTTCGGTATGCGCTGATGGGTCTGCTCGCGGACCGCCCTGCCAGCGGCTACGACCTGTTGAAACGCTTCGGCCGCTCACTCGACAACGTCTGGACCGCCTCGCAGAGCCAGGTCTACGGCGAGCTGCGCCACCTCGCGGACTCGGGCGCGATCGAGGTCGTCTCGGAGGGCCCCCGAGGCCGCAAGGAGTACGCCCTCACCCCGCGGGGGCAGGCCGAGCTGCGCGAGTGGGTCGCCCACACCGAAGGCGGGCACTCCCCGCGCAACGCCATGCTCCTGCAGGTCTTCTTCCTCGGCCTGCTCGCCCGGGACGAGGCGGCCGAACGCCTCGCCCGCAAGGCCGAGGAGGCCGCGGAGCAGCATGCGGCGCTCGTCGTGCTCCAGGAGTCGCTCGACTGGGGCGACGGCGAGAACCTGATCGACCTCGGCGGCCGGCTGGCCCTGGAGTACGGGCTGCGCCTGCGCGCCATGGAGAAGGACTGGGCCCGCTGGGCGGTCGCGCAGACCACCGGGCCCGCCGGCAGGGCGGACGGCTCCCGAGGCGCGTGCCCGCCGGATTCCACGGCAACTGGCTTCCCGACGCCTGAACGACCTTTCGGCGAAGGCACGCCGCGGACGAGAGACCCCTTCGGGTGACGTGCACGGAGGAGATTTCGTGAGTGACATGTAAGGTGCTTACATGTCACTCACGCAGGCACTGCTGGGTCTGCTGGCCGTGGAGCCCGCCAGCGGATACGACCTCACGAAGGAGTTCGAGCGGGACCTAGGGCGGTACGCCTGGCAGGCGGGGCACACGAGCGTCTACCCGGAACTCGTCCGCATGGCGGAGCGCGGCCTCGTGGAGGTCACGCAGGAAGGCCCGCGCGGGCGGCGGACCTACTCCGTGACGGCCGAGGGCCGCGAGGAACTGCGCAAGTGGCTGCTCGCGCCCTGGGGACAGGGGGTGGTGCGCAACGAGCAGGTCCTGCGCATGTTCCTGCTGGAGGCACTGGAGCCGGAGGAGGCGGCCACCGCGCTGCGCGGTGTCGTCGAGTACGCCGAGCGGGGAGCCAACGCGCTGCGCGCCCACCGCGAACACCGGGAGGTGGAGCCGCCGGAGGGCCGGGACGTCCTCGGGCAGCTGGCGGCGGAGTACGGCCTGCGCCAGTTCCAGGCGATGCGCGACTGGGCCCTGTGGGCGCTCGACCACCTGAACCAGCGCCGCAAGGACTGAGGGACACGGGGGCCGGCGGACGCGCGGGCCGGCGGACGCTCACCGCTTGCGGCTGGGTGTCCCGGTGTCTCGGTGTGCCAGGTGTGCTCGGCATGCTCGGTGTCTCGGTGTGACCGATGCGACAGGTGGAAGATGGCATGTCGTATCACCGGCGTGTGCACGGTTCTGGTGCGGGAGCCGCCTACCGCCCCGCCGGAAGCCCGGCACCGCCCGCCTGGCAGGGTGGTGACGGCAGCGCAGATCCCGCGGACGGAACAGGGAACAGAGGTAGAGGTACTCGTGGTCGACCGCGTACTCATCCCGGCACTGCTGACGGTCGTCAAAGCGCTCGGGATCCTTTACTGGTTCGCGTGGCGGCGGTGGCGGCCGGAGCCCGCGCGGGACGCCTTCGTGTACCGCTGGGGAACGTACCGTCAGCCCTGTGGTGGGCCGTTCTGCGACGGTTGCGACGTGTGCCGGCCCGCCCGGACGAGGGACCGGGTGGACCTGGCGGATCAGGCGGACCGCTCGGACCACCGCACGCCCGCCGACACACCCCCGCGCGTCCACGTATAGGCCGCCGGGACCGGCCGGCATCGCGCCGCACGCACCGGCACGCACCCGCGCAGACGCGGGGATCACCGGGGCAGTTCGGCCCACACCCCGACGAGTTCGGGCAGGAACATGACCGCCTGCGCCTCGGCGACCTCACGCCGGATCCGGGCGGCGAGCGTCCCGGCGTCGGAGATCTCGTCCTCGGTCGCCCCCGCCCTCCTCACCAGCGGCAGCATGGACAGGAAGGTGTCGGCGGCGTGTTCGGGAAACCCGTCGTCGGGATCCGCGGACGCGGGAGCGGCCACGGCCATGCCGGTGACGCTGAGCCCCGCGTCCCGGAAGACCCCGGGCAGCCGGTCCCCGGTGTCCGGGGCGCGCCCGGCCGTACGGAGCGCTCTGACGATCCAGTCGCTGGTCCTGCTGGTCAGGGGAACGGGCGGCACGGTGCGGCCGCTGCTGGAGTTGATCTCCTGGAACGAGACGATCCCGCCGGGGCGCACCAGCCGGCTCAACCGCCGCACCGCCGTGACGGCGTCGTCCAGGTGGATCAGGATGAGCCGTCCGACAACGGCGTCCACGGGCCGTTCCACCGTGAGTTCGGGAACGGTTCCCAGGCGGAAGCGCACGTTGCCCAGACCGGCGTCGGCTGCGCGGTGCCGTGCCACCTCCAGTAGCCCGCCGTCGATGTCGACACCGGTCACCGAGCCCGCGGAGCCCACGCGGCGGGCCGCCTGGAGGGTCATCGCGCCGGTTCCGCAGCCGACGTCGAGGACGTGCATCCCCGGCCGGATACCGGCCAGCCCGAGCAGCCAGTCCGTGGGCTCCGCGTAGAACGCGGCCTGGCGCCGCAGCCTTCCCGTCTCGCCGGATGTACGCCCCATGGCATATGTCACCGAAGTCACCTCCGCTGCGTGGTCCTCTTTCACCGCGAGCGACGGTGGGCGGACCGGCGACCGCACCTCACTCGGCCGTGCCGCCGAGCAGGAACCGCGGGTCCAGGACCTCGAAGAACGCGCCGGCACCCTTCCCGGCGCTGGGGCCCACCTGCTGCCACGGCCAAGCCGATCGCCACCGGCCTCGGGGGGTGGACGCGGCGGCGATCGGCTCGTTCACCAGGCTAGGAAGGGGCCGGCGGAGACGGAGTGTCACCGACCGACAGGATGGCGGCCGGCGGGTGTCGGATCCGCACGGGTGCGGGGTTTCGGTGTGCCGGATGCCGGATGCCGGATGCCGGATGCCGGATGCCGGATGCCGGATGCCGGATGCCGGATGCCGGGCGCGGCGCGCGGCCGGCGGCCAGTGGGGATCGGACATCCGCCCCGCCCAACCATGTCCCCGCACGACATCGTTGGCCCCGGCAGCCGCCACGTAATCTCCGGAGGCAGGATGCCGGATCGCGTGACGCGGCCTGCGTGGCCGGGCCTTGGGCGTGCGCAGGGCACAGTGCGTCGTGCGGCGTCCGGCGTGCAGCGCGCGACATGCCGTATCGGGTCGAGTAGAGGGGAAGAGCCGTGGCCAAGCCCGCGCTGGCGGTCGTCGCCAGTGATCCGTTCACGCGGTACGGGGCGCTTTCCTATTTCGGGGCCAGCAACCTGGTGAGGCTCCTTCCGGACGACGCACGCGACGACGCCGACGTCATCGTCGTGTTCACGCAGGACGTGACGGAGGAGACGATCTCCTTCATGCGCCGGATGGACGGGCGCGCCACCAATCCCGACATGGGCATCGTGCTCGTCGGGAATCCCATCGGCGAGGCGAAGCTGATGCGGGCCGTCCGGTACGGGCTGATCGGGTTCGTTCCCCGGTCCCACGCGAACCTGGACCAGGTGCTGCGGGCCGTGCTCGGCATCCAGGAGGGCCGCTCCCAGCTTCCCGCCGCACTGGTCAGATCCCTGCTCGACCAGGTGAGGAGCCTCCAGAAGGACGTCCTGGAGCCGAACGGCCTGGACGCCGCCGGGTTCAAGGACCGGGAGATACAGGTGCTGAAGCTCCTGGCCGAAGGGCTCGACACCGGGGAGGTGGCGCGGCGGCTGAACTACTCGCCGCGCACCATCAAGGCCATCCTCGCCTCGCTGACCGTCCGGCTGGGCCTGCGCAACCGCACCCACGCCATCGTGCACGCCCTGCGCGCCGGCGTGATCTGACAGGCGGCGGCTTCCGGACGCCAGGGCGGGGGCGTTCCGGCCAGGGGCCGCCACCCCGCATCCCGGGTTGGCGGCCCCGCGTAGCCGCCCAAGACGGTCCGCGGCCCCCCACCGGCTCACAGCGCCGGGGTGAGCCCGTACGTCCAGTTGTGGCCCAACTCGCTCTCGCGCTCGCCGTGTGCCGAGGTGGCGTCCAGGCGCTCGATCTCGTCCGCCGTCAGGGAGAGGCCGGCCGCGCCGGCGTTCTCCTCCAGCCGCTCGACGCGCATCGTGCCCGGGATGGGCACCACGCCGGGAGCCTTGGCGAGCAGCCACGCCAGGGCGACCTGCCCCGGAGCCGCGCCGTGTGCCGCGGCGATCTCGCGGACGAGTTCGACGGCGGCGAGATTGGCGTCGAAGGCCTCCTGTGAGAAGCGCGGCATGCGGCGCCGGTAGTCGTTCTCCGGCAGGTCCTCACGCGAGGTGATCTTCCCGGTGAGCATGCCGCGCCCCAGCGGGCTGTAGGGCACGACGGAGATGCCCAGCTCCTGGCAGAGCGGGAAGACCTCCCGCTCGATGTCGCGGCTCCACAGCGACCATTCGGTCTGCACCGCGGCGATGGGGTGGACGGCGTGGGCGCGGCGGATGGTGTCGGCGGCGGCCTCGCTGAGTCCGAGGTGGCGTACCTTGCCCTCCGCGACCAGCTCCGCCATGGCGCCCACCGTCTCCTCGATGGGCACGTCGGGGTCGACGCGGTGCTGGTAGTAGAGGTCGACGTGGTCCGTGCCGAGCCGGCTCAGGGACCGCTCGACGCGCTCGCGCACGTACTCCGGCCGGCCGTTGACGATGGGCGGTCCTTCGGGGCCGATGCCGCGGACGATCCCGAACTTGGTCGCGAGGACGACCTGGTCGCGGCGGCTCGCCAGGGCCTTGCCGATGATCTCCTCGCTGGGGCCGTAGGCGTCGGCCGTGTCGATGAGCGTGACCCCGAGGTCCAGGGCACGGTCGAGCAGCTCGTGGGCACCGCCGGACACGTCCTCTTCTGTCTGGCCGTACGGGCGGGCGAAGCCCATGGCGCCGTAGCCGATGGCGCCGACGACCGGCCCGTTCGTGCCGAGGGTGCGGGTGGGGATGGACATGCGAAACCTCACGGGAACTAGTGCGTCACCAGGACGGCGGGACGTATGTCCTCACCTGTGGACAGAGTAAGTCCACGGGTGAGGACATGCAAGCTCGGCAGACGTCCGAGGACTCCGTACCCTGGTGCCATGCACGAGGAAGACCAGGTCCTGCCGACCACCGCCCGACGCAGGGACGCCTCCGCGACGCGGGCGGCGATCCTCCAGGCCGCCCGGCGGCTCTTCGTCGAGCACGGATACGACGGCGCGGGCGTGCGCGAGATCGCTCGGGAGGCCGGGGTCGACCCCCGGCTCATCGGCCGCTACTTCGGGTCCAAGGAGAAGCTGTTCGCCGAAGTGGTCGACCTGGCGTACGAGAAGTCGCTGATGATGACGCCCGAGCTGAACGCGGAGGCGGCGCGGGCGCTGCTGACCGGCTCGGACCAGGCCGCCATGGAGGGGCTGCTGCTGACCCTGCGCTCCGCCGCGAACCCCAAGGCGGCGGAGATCATGCGGGACAGCATCGAAGGCAACTACCAGCACCGCCTCGCCGGCGCGCTGCCCGGCGAGCGCACCGGAGACCGCGCCGCGCTCCTGGTCGCCCTCTGCTCCGGCGTCCTGCTCACGCGCCTGGTCCTGGGCAATTCGCGGCTCAACCGGCCGGAGACCGAGGACCTGATCCCCCTCCTCCACAAGGCCCTCGACGCCGTCGCGGACGCGCCGGGGGTGCCCGGGGCGCCCGCGGACGAGGAGTAGCCCCGTCCGCGTGGCCGGCGGTCCCTGACAAGCCGCCCCTGACAAGCCGCCCCTGACGGGCCGCCCCTGACAAGCCGCCCCTGACGGGCCGCCCCTGACGGGCCGCCCCTGGCGAGCCGGCCCCGTCGAGGCGGCCCCGGGCCCCTCCATGCCGTCGCGCCGGCGCCCCGGCCTGGCGGGGTTCAGCCGGCGTCGGCGAGCATCTGCTCCGAGAGTGCCCACAGCCGCTGCGCGCCCGCCGGGTCGACGGCGTAGCGGGCCACGCCCTGGAGGGGAGCGCCGCGGCGGTCCAGGACCTCGGCCTCGTTGCAGTCCGCGAAGTAGCGCCCGCCGATGCCCTTCAGCAGGGGCGAGGTGGCTGCGAAGACGGACGTGGCAGCGCCCTGCTCGACGGTCTTGATGAGCTCCGGCGGTACGCGGCCGCTGCCGCCCTCGATGTGGCGCTGGAGGTTGGTGTGGATGGCGCCGGGCATCACGGCGTTGGCCGTGATGTTCTCGTCGGCCCAGCGGCGGGTGGCCTCCACGGCGAACAGGACGTTGGCCGTCTTGGACTGGCCGTAGGCGAGCCAGCGGTCGTAGCCGCGGAAGGCGAAGTGGATGTCGTCCCACACGATCGGGGACAGCTGGTGGCCGCTGGAGCTGACGACGACGACACGGGCGCCCTCGGCGGCGAGCGCACCGTGCAGGCCGGTGGCGAGGGCGAAGTGGCCCAGGTGGTTGGTGGCGAACTGCCACTCCCAGCCCTGATCGGTGTACCGCTCGGGGCTCGCCATGACGCCCGCGTTGGCGACCAGCATGTGCAGCGGACCCCGCCAGGCCCCCGTGAGACCGGCGACGGACGCCGGGTCGGCGAGGTCGAGGCGGGCCACGAGCAGGTCGCGGTTTCCGGTCGCTTCCGCGATGTCTCTGGCCACCCGCTCGCCGGCCGCCGTGTCCCGGACGGCCAGGGTGACCCCGGCCCCGGCCTCGGCCAGGGCCCGGGCCGTCTCGGCGCCGAGACCGGACGACGCGCCGGTGACGAGCGCGCGGCGGCCGGCGAGGTCGATTCCGTGCGCGACTTCGGATGCCGTGCTGGAGAAGCCGTAGGGCGTGGTGATGGCGGTCATGCGGGGACTCCCTCGTGGGGCAGGGGTGACACGGCCCTCGCGCGGCCCTCGTCACGACGGTGACGAGGGCCGCGCGAGGGCCTTCGTGATGTCAACGGTAGGAAGCCCCCACATATGAGTCCAACGAGAATCACACATACGTGGTATGCATAAACGTCATGGACTTCGCCGATGTCTCGCTGACCGCGCTCCGGGTGTTCCGCGCCGTGGCCGAGCAGGGGACCTTCACCGCCGCCGCGGCGGCCCTGGGATACACGCAGTCGGCGGTGTCCCGGCAGATCGCCTCGCTGGAGCGGACCGCGGGCACGAAACTGCTGGAGCGCCGGCGTGAGGGTGTCCGGCTGACCGCGGCGGGACGCGTCGTCATGCGCCACGCGGCGGTCGTGCTGGACGAGATCGACACGACCGCCCGCGAGCTGTCCGGCCTGCCCGCACCGGGCGGCACCGTGCGCCTCGGCTGGCTGCCCACCGCCGGCACGACCATCGTGCCGCACGCCCTCGCCGAGCTGCGGCGGGACGATCCGAACATCCACGTCATCAGCCGCGAGGGCGGTACCAACACGCTGGCGCGCGCCCTGCGGTCGGGCAGCATCGACCTCGCCCTGCTGTCGTCGGCGCCGCCCTTTCGCGCACCGGACAGCGAGTCCCCGCCCCTGGTCCTCCAGACGCTCACGGAGCGCGCCCTGTGCCTGGCCGTGCCTCAGGCGCACCCGCTGGCCCGCGGGGACTTCGTCGACGTGGCCGACCTGTACGGACAGCAGTGGATCGCAGGTCCGCCCTCCGCCGCCGACCTGGTGATGGGGGTGTGGCCGGGCCTGGACGAGCGGCCCGAGGTCGTCCACACGGCCCGGGACTGGCTGGCCAAACTGCATCTCGTGGCCGCGGGCTGCGGCCTGACGACCGTGCCCTCGGCACTGACCCCCGCGGCGCCGCCCGGCGTGCGCATCCTGACCGTGCGCGGCGGGCCGCAGGAGCAGCGGCGCCTGCTGCTGGCCCGGCTGCCCGGGCCGCCGGCCGAAGCCGTCGTACGCGTCGGGAACGCGCTGAGGACCGCGGCCCTCGCCACCACCGCCCCGGAGGCATGACGGTCTCCCCGTGACGTGCGTCACGCGCGCCCCCGCCGGACGTGCCCGGCACGCCCCGCTCGCCGGCACGGGCGCTCGTATCCCGCCCGCCACCTGCTGTTCTCGCATCGACAGGCGTGCGGCACGTTCGCGCCGATTCTGTGGTGGCCCTGGGGTCATTGAACTATTGGCGGGCCCGGAACCGTTGCCATGAGCGTCAGACCGGTCAGTGAGCCCGGCCCGAACGCTCAAGAACGAGAAGGAACATGGACAAGGCCAGTACCAGTGAGAACTACACCGTTACGGTCGTGGAGCGGCTGAAGGCGAGAGGCAGCCACGACGCCATCATCATGGGGGACCAGCGGATCAGCGGCGCCGAGGCCGCGGACACCGTCCTGAACTTCGCCGCGGCCCTGCGGGACGCGGGGGTGCGCGACGGCGACGGAGTGGCGCTCTTCGTCCGGAACTCCCCGGAAGCGCTGCTGCTGCAACTGGCCGTCCACTACGCGGGCTGCCGGCTGGTCTTCGTACCCCCCGAGCCCGGCAACGGCGAGCTCGAAGCGCTGGTCCGGCGCGCCCATGTGAACGTGTTCCTGTTCGACCCGGACTTCGAGGAGCGGACGGGGCGGATCATCGACAACGTCGACATCCCGCACGTCTTCGGCATAGGCCCGTCCTCCATAGCCCCCGACTTCCTCGTGGCGGCCTCCGACCGTGCCGCCCTCCCGATGCGCGAGGCCGCCGACGGCCGCCACATCGCGACCCTCCTCTACACCGGCGGCACCACCGGACTGCCCAAGCTGGTCGTGCACCGCGGCAGTTACTACGACGCCTTCCTGCGCATGTCGGCCATGTTCGCGGACGACCCGTCCGCCGACCCCGCGATGCTGATAGCCACGTTGATCACCCATACCAGTGGCCACGGGGCCTTCCTGGTGGGCGCCCTGACCGACCACCGCATCGTGCTGCTGAGGACGTTCGAGGCCGGCGCCGCCCTGGCCGCGATGGACGACGAGCGCGTCACCAGGATGATGGTGGTGACGCCCATGATGTACGAGCTGCTGGACCACCCCGAGTGCCGCCCGGGCCGTTTCCCCGCGCTGAAGACGCTCCTCTACGCCGGTGCAGCGGCGTCCCCCGCCCGCCTCCGGCAGGCGGTCGAACGCTTCGGACCCGTCCTGCACCAGCTCTACGGGGCCACCGAGAACGGCGTCGTCACCCAGCTGACCCCCGAGGAACACGACCTCGACCGGCCCGGGTCCCTGTCCGGCTGCGGGCGTCCGGGACCCGGAATCGAAGTGGAGCTGCGGGACGAGGAGGGCAAGCCGGTACCGGTGGGACAGGTCGGCGAGCTGTACGTGCGCAGCGGCACGGTCATGCAGGGCTACTGGAACGACCCGGAGCGCACCGCCGAGGTGCTGGACGGCGACGGCTGGTTCCGCAGCGGCGACATCGCCCGCCAGGACGAGGAGGGGTACCTGTACCTGGTCGACCGGGTACGGGACATCATCGTGACGGGCCGGACGGCCGACAACGTCTACTCCCGCCTCCTCGACGACTTCCTCACCGCACACCCCGCCATCAGGCACGCAGCCACCATCGGCCTGCCCGGCGACGACGACACGGAGACGGTGCACGTCGTCCTGGTGCCGCAGGACCCGGCCAACACCCCGGACCTGCCCGAGCTGACCCGCCAGATCGTCGAGGCGCTCGGCGACCTCTACGCACCCGCCTCCTACTCGATCGGCGAGTCCCTGCCCCGGACCACCGTCGGCAAGGTCGACAAGAAGGCCCTCCGCGCGGCCCTGCGGGCGGCCGGCGGGTCGCGGGCGCGGGACCAGGTGGCCTCCGCGTAGGTACGCCGGAGACCGCCCGTGGTCTGCGTGCCGTCCACCCCCGCGCCGGGGTGGACGGCACGCCGGGAGTGGACGGCAACCGTCGAGGTCTCCGGTCAGTCCGTGACCGGAGTCGGGCGTGGTGTCCGGTGGGTTCGTGACCGGAGTCGGGCGTGGTGTCCGGTGGGTTCGTGACCGGAGTCAGGCGTGGGGTGCGGTCGGTTCGTGCCGGGACTCAGTCGTCACGTGCGGTCAGTCCGCGACCGGACTCGGTCGTCACGTGCGGTCGGCTCGTGACGTGTGTCAGTCGCCGAGCCGGTCGAGCTGGCGGATCTTGTTGGTCGCGTCCAGGGCGGCCACCTTGTAGGACTCCGCGAGCGTCGGGTAGTTGAACACCGCGTTGACCAGGTAGTCGACGGTGCCGCCCAGGCCCATCACGGTCTGGCCGATGTGGATCAGCTCGGTGGCCCCGGTGCCGAAGCAGTGCACGCCGAGCAGCTTGCGGTCGTCCGGCGAGACCAGCAGCTTGAGCATGCCGTGCGAGTCGCCGACTATCTGGCCCCGGGCCAGCTCGCGGTAGCGGGCGATGCCCACCTCGAACGGCACGCTGTCCTCGGTGAGCTGGTCCTCGGTCCGCCCGGCGAAGCTGATCTCCGGGATGGTGTAGATGCCGATGGGCTGGAGGCTGAGCATCTGGTCCACCGGCTCGCCGCAGGCGTGGTACGCCGCCGCACGGCCCTGCTCCATCGAGGTCGCGGCCAGCGCCGGGAAGCCGATGACGTCGCCGACGGCGTAGATGTGCGGCACCTGGGTGCGGTAGTGCTCGTCGACCGCGATCCGGCCGCGCCTGTCCGCCGACAGGCCCGCCTTGCCGAGGTCGAGGTCGTCGGTGAGGCCCTGCCGGCCCGCCGAGTACATCACGGCGTCCGCGGGGATCTTCTTGCCGCTCTCCAGGACGGTGAGGGTGCCGCGGGCGTGGCGTTCGACCGCGCTCACCGTCTCCCCGAAGCGGAAGGTGACGGCCAGGTCGCGCAGGTGGTACCTGAGTGCCTCGACCACCTCGACGTCGCACATGTCGAGCATCCCGGGCCGCTTGTCCACCACCGTGATCTTGCTGCCGAGGGCGGCGAACATGGAGGCGTACTCCATCCCGATCACCCCGGCCCCGACGATGACCATGGAGCGCGGGACCCGCTCCAGGTTGAGGACGTTGTCCGAGTCCATGATCGTCCGGCCGTCGAACTCGACGCTCTCGGGCCGGGCGGGCCGGGTGCCCGTGGCGATGATGATGTGCTCGGCGCTCAGCAGCCGCTCCTCGCCGCCCTCCTCGCCCAGCGCGACGGTGTGGTCGTCCACGAAGCGGCCGGTGCCGGTGAACAGGGCGACCTGGTTGCGGGCGAACTGGCTGCGGACGACGTCGACCTCGCGGCTGACCACGTGATCCGTCCGGGCCGCCAGGTCGCCTACGGTGATGTCCTCCTTGAGGCGGTAGCTCTGGCCGTACAGATCGCGCTGGTTGAGGCCGGTGAGGTACAGCACCGCCTCGCGGAGGGTCTTGGACGGGATGGTTCCGGTGTGGATGGAGACCCCGCCGACCATGTGGGGGCGGTCGATGACGCCGACCCGGCGGCCGAGCTTGGCCGCGGCGATCGCTGCCTTCTGGCCGCCCGGGCCGGATCCGATGACGAGCAAGTCGAAGTCGGGCACGCGCTGAGTGTGTCAGCTCGAAGCCCTCCCTCGGAAGGGTGAACAGATGGCCCGCGGGGAAGGGGGAGGCCGCCAGCGGTGGGCGGGCGTCCGCGAACCCGTCTCGGCGAGCCCGCCGGAGGGCACGACCGACCCGCTGTCCCCATTGCAGTGATCATGAGAAGGAGGCGACGCTGCCCAACCGGATCGCGCACGCCTTCGTCACGCGGTCGGAGACCGACGCCGTCAACAACGCACTCATCGCCCTCCTGCGCGGCACCGCGTCCGACGAACGGGCCCCGCCACCTCCTGGTCGCGTTGCAGGCGCAGGGTGCCTGTCGCCGGCCGGGCGCCCGTCGATACGGCTTTCAACTGGACGGTTGGGTACTTCGAGCCGCGCCCCATGGCGGAGCCGTTCTGCCGGGAATGCCCAGCGCCTTCTACCTGGGTAGATGTGGAGAGCCCCAGCTCCGTGCTTGCCGTCGCCCATCAACCGTCAGGTGCTATCTATCCGGTTAGTCGGCTACGCTCCCTCGGCTATGGTGGAGGGATGATACGAGACTCGCAAGCGACCCGGCAGCGGCTGCTCGATGCCGCGGCCGAGGAATTCTCGGCATACGGGATCGCCGGGGCGCGGGTGGACCGGATCGCCGTGGCTGCGCGGAGCAACAAGGCGCAGATCTACCACTACTTCGGGAGCAAGGATCAGCTCTTCGATGCCGTGATGCACGCGATCGTGGCGAAGACGGCAGGTGAGGTCCCGATCGACGCCCAGGACCTGCCGGGGTGGGCGGGGCGGCTCTTCGACCGCTACGAGGAGAATCCGCGCATCGCACGGCTGGCCACGTGGTACCGGCTGGAGCGGGTGATCGACGACGCGCAGATCGACGTGCTCTCGGACGCGATCCACGAAGAGCTGGAGGAGATCCGCAAGGCGCAGGTCGCCGGTCTGCTGCCTGCCCGGTACCGTCCGGCGGACCTGCTGAACCTGGTGCTGCACCTCACTTTCCTGTGGGCCTTCGTCTTCCCCGAGCTCCGGGGGCATCTGCGGGGCGCGTCGCGGCCTCACCGGCGTCAGGTGCTCACCGACGCCGTCGCCGCGTTGCTGGCGGACGGCGCCGGCGCCGATGAGGCCGCGCCGGGGAGGTGATCAGCGTGATGCCGTGCCGAGCAGCGCGGCAACGGAGTCGGTGACGAGACGGCGACGCTCGATGTCGCCCCTGTCGGCCACGTACTGGAACTCGGGCGGGTGGGCCGTCCACGTCGCGGCGAGTGTGAGTACAAGGGTCAGCAGTTCGGTCGCCGTGAAACGGCCGGGCAGCAGCCCGCTGCGCTGAGCCGCCTCGATGGCCGCGACCTTGTCGAGGCTCGAGGTGATGATCGACTCGATCGGCTCGTGCCGCTCGGCACGCTCCAGCCGGTACCAGGTGGCCAGCCGGGAGATCTCCGGGTGCTGCTCGTACCCGTCATGGAGCCGGCCCGCGTACCCGGGCAGGTCGGCCGGATCCATCGGGATCATCCTCGTGGTCCGGACGACCTGAGCGTCGAAGACCGCGTCGAACAGGGCGTCCTTGCTGCCGAAGTAGTGGTAGATCTGCGCCTTGTTGGAGCAGGCGGCCCTGGCGATGCGGTCGACCCGCCCACCCGCGATTCCGTGAGCTGCGAACTCCCGCGTGGCCGCCTTGATCAGCCTCTCTCGCGTCGCCTGCGCGTTTCCTCTCATGTCGACCAGAGTACTCATCTAACCGGATAGTTGAATAGCGTCCTCTGGTGCAGGTGTGTGAATCCTCTATTTACCCAGTTCAGGCAAGATAACTAACCATCTAGTTGACATCTTGGCCGGGGCGCTGCTTCACTTCAACTATCCGGTTAGTCGCATCGTCCTTCCCGAAGGAACACGCCATGCACGCTTCACGCTCCGCCTCGCACTGGACACCCGACATGATCACCGGCCAGTACGGTCGCACCGCCCTGATCACGGGCGGCAACAGCGGCATCGGACTGGAGACCGCCCGCGTCCTGATCCGCCACGGCGCCCGCGTCATCCTGGCCGGACGTAGCAAGGAGGGCCTCGACCACGCCGCCGCCGCACTGCGCGGGGAGCGGCCCGACGCGCAGATCGCGACCGTCGTCGTCGACCTCGGCAGCCTCGACTCCGTCGAACGGGCCGGCGGGCACCTGGCCACCACGGAGACCGTCGACCTGCTGCTCAACAACGCCGGCGTGATGAACATCCCCGAGCGGCGCACCACCAGCGACGGCTTCGAGCTGACCTTCGGCACCAACCACCTCGGCCACTTCGCCCTCACCGCTGCCCTGATGCCCGCCCTGCGCCGTTCGCCGGCCGCCCGCATCGTCACCGTGAGCGCCATCGCCGCGACCTGGCGCATAGGGCGCCTGAAGGACCTGATGAGCGAGGAGCGGTACAGCGCGATGGGTGCCTACGCCAAGTCCAAGCGCGCCAACGTCGTCTTCACGCAGGAGCTCGCCCGCCGCCTGTCCGACACCCGCATCGAAGCGGTCGCCGTGCACCCGGGGTCGGCCATGACCAACCTCCAGCGCCACAGCCAGGGTGCCCTGTCCAAGCTGGTCGTCGCCCTCACCTCGCGCACCGTCATGGGCTCGCCGGAGGGTGCGGCCTGGCCGTCGCTGTATGCCGCGACCAGCCCCGACGTCCGCAGCGGCCAGTTCATCGCGCCCGCCGGACGCGACCAGACCAGCGGCACCCCGAAGGCCGTCCCCCTGCCCGCCGGCGCCGACGACCCGGCGGAGGGTGCCTTCCTCTTCGGTGAGAGCGAGCGCCTTACCGGGGTCACCTTCCCTCTGTGACCTCGTGGCGGGGATGACCGGCTGTGACCTCGGGCGAAGGATGACCCGACCGGCTTCCGTGCCGGCGGCGGAGCCCGACCCGGGGCAAGAGCCCGACCGATTCCGCCACTCCGACCGATTCCGCCACCCCGAAAGGCCCTGTCCATGAGTGAACTCGCCTACGACAGCGTGGGCTCCGGACCTGCCCTCGTCCTCGTCCCCGGTACCAACAGCACCGCCCGCGACACCTGGGGCCCCACCGTCGAGGCCCTCGCCGCGTCTCACACGGTGATCATGCCTGATCTTCCCGGCACGGGCTCCAGCCCGCTGACCGACGGCCCCCTCGACCCCGAGAGCGTGGCGTGGCAACTGGCGGATGTCGCCGTGCGTGCCGGGCACGACCGGTTCGCCATCGCCGGCGCCTCTCTCGGAGCCCCGCTCGCCCTGCTGACCGCGGCGCGGTTCCCCGACCGGGTCACGCACGTGACGACCGTCTGCGGATACGCCTCGGCACGGCCGAGCCTGAGGCTCAGGCTCGATCTGTGGGAGCGGATCCTGGACGCGGGGCCGGAGGCCGTCGGACGGCTGCTGCTCATCCTCGGCATGCCCGACGCCACCGCGGCCGAGCTCCCGCCCGAGACGCTGAACAGGATGATCATCGCGCTCGGGGCCCGGCGCGAGCGCGGCGTCCGGCGGCAGATAGAGCTTGCTCGCACGATCGACGTCGAAGCCGATCTGGGCACGATCCGCGTACCCGCGCTCGTGATCGGCGGCGGGCAGGATCAGTTCGTCGCCCCGGCCCACTCCCGCGTCGTCGCCGACCGTCTCCGCACCGCCCGCCTGCTGATGCTCGACGGCAGCCATGGCCTGGCGCACGAGCAACCGGACGCGATCAGTGCGGCCGTCGGCGAGCTCGCACGCGTCTGACGTCCAGCGCGACGCGCGTGACATGCCACCCCTCAGGTGGCGCGGGACCGCGCGTCACGTCGAGCGGATGGCCACCTCGGCCTCGATCTCCACGGGAATGCGGAAGGGGAGTTCGGCGAGCCCCACCGCCGAACGGGCGTGGCTGCCGGCCTCCGGTCCCCACAGTTCCAGGATCAGATCGGAGAAACCGTTGATCACCCCCGGCGCCGAGGTGAACCCGGGTGCGGCGTTGACCATGCCGAAGACCTTCAGCCAGGCGGTGACGCGGTCGAGATCGCCGAGAGCCGTCCTCAGGCTCGCCAGGATGGCCAGCGCCGTGGAGCGGGCGGCGGCATAGCCCTCCGCCTCCGACACCTCGGCGCCCACCTTGCCCAGCGTCGGGGGAAGCGAGCCGTCGGGCATCAACGGCCCGTGGCCGGAGACGAAGGCACGGCTGCCCAGGATTCGCACCCAGGGAAACGGCAGGGTGACGCCCGGGGGGAGTTTCATCGGCTGGGGGAGTTCCAGCCCCAGTTCGTCCAGACGCTTCTCGATCTTCACTGCCGTCCTCGCCGCCAGGACCGGCACCTCGCGCGCCGGCACGGGCCTTCTTTATACCGCGAGGCGGAAACGGATGAATCAAGCCACCGGGGCGGTGTCAGGCCCCGTCGATGTCGAGCCTGCCGATCCTGTTCGGCGTCAGGAGCCCGAACCAGATGGCCCCCGGCTCGTGCGGGTTGATGTCGCACGGGTACGAGGCCGGGGAGGGGGTGGGCCACATCGCGACGTCGCCGGTGTCCGGGTCGAGACGGGCGATCTGGTAGCCGAGTCCGGTGGCGGCGGGGAAGCTCACGGCGACGTAGATGTTGCCGTCGCTTCCCTGCGCGACCGGTCCGGGCGAGGGCAGCGGGTTGCCGACGGTGCCCTGTCCGAGTCCTTTGAGGAGGCCGGTCAGGATGCCCCCGGGTCCCGCCAGGGGGTACTCCCTGATGCGGCCCGTGGCCGGATCGATCCGGGCGATCTTCATGGCCAGGGACTCGCCGACCCAGATGGAACCGTCGGAAGCGGTGCGGACGCCGACGGGGAAGGACGCGGGCGTGGGCATGGTGTAGCGGGTGAACGTCTTGGTGTCGACGTCGATCGTGCCGATCTCGTTCATCTGGGGCAGGCCGAAGACGACGGTCCTGCCGGGCCCCGGCTTGATGATGCCGAACAGCGCGTGCACCTGCCCCAGGATCTCGCCGGGCACCCTGTACCTGGCGAACTCGCCGGTGGCCGGGTCGTACCGCCCGATCGAGTTCAGGCCGCCGAGGGTGAACCACAGGGCGTGGTCCGGCCCCCAGGCGATGTCGTTGGCCAGGCCGAGCCCGGAGTGGAGGGGAATGCCGAGGGGCTCGGTGGCGAACGCCCGGGCCCACGGCAGCGGGATCTCGGTCATGCCGCCGTCGCGGGTGTCGACCCGCAGCAGGCTGTTGCCGGTGACCTGCGGCATCCAGAGGTTGCCGGCCTCGTCCAGGTCCATGCCTCCCGGCATGGACAGCGGCATCGGCGTGTCGAAGTTCGTGAACTCGCCCGTCGCGGGGTCGAAGCGCGCGACCTGGCTGCTGAGGTACTGCTCCACCCAGAGCTTTCCGCGGTGGTCGAACTCCACCTCGCAGACGCCGCCGACCGGGAGGGACGAGGGAACCGGACCGTACTCGGTGATCGGGGACGTCGCCGCCGCCCCCGGGGCCGCCAGCAGCGCACCCATGACGGCCGCCACCGCGGCGAGCGCGCCGAGAACGCCCCGCCTGCCTCCGCGCGACCGACGCCCACCCTGTGCCGCACGAACCGAAGTCGACTTCACCCGGCCAGTGTTGTGGTGTTCGGTTTCGGGGGACAAGGGGTCGGGGGAGGCGCACGGGATCGTCCATACCCGTCCCGCGCGCGGTGGGGTGCCGGGTCGTGCCACCCCGCTCCGCGATCGGCCGCCGCCGTCCCCGCCCCGTGGACGCCGCCGTGAGCCGCCCGTACCGTCGGCGCATGGCTGACTCCCCGCGATCACTGCCGACCGGCCCCTACGACCTCTCGGCCAACGAGAACCCCTTCGCCCCGCTGCCGGGCGTGCTGGAGACCGTGCGGGAAGCGGCCTCCGGGGTGAACCGGTACCCCGACCCGGCGTGCACGGAGCTGCGGGCCGCACTCGCCCGCGGGTTACGGGTGCCGGCCGAGCGGGTGGCCGTCGGCGCGGGGTCCGTCGCGTTGATACGCGACCTGCTGGCGGAGTACGCCGCCGGGCCGGACGGCGAAGTGGTGTTCGCGTGGCGCGGCTACGAGGGTTACCGGGCGGCGGTACGGCTCGTGGGAGCCGTACCCGTGCCGGTTCCGCTGCGCGCGGACCGCCACGATCTGGCGGCGATGGCCGGCGCGGTCACCGAGCGGACCCGGGTGGTCGTCGTGTGCAACCCCAACAATCCGACGGGTACGGTCGTCGGCCGCAAGGAGCTGGACCGGTTCCTCGACCGCCTGCCCGGGAATGTCCTCGCCGTGGTCGACGAGGCCTACCGGGACTTCGCCGCCGGGCCCGACGCCCCGGACGCGGTCGGCACGGCGGGGCACCGGCCGGGCGTGGTCGTCGTGCGCACTTTCTCCAAGGCGTACGGGCTGGCCGGGCTGCGCGTCGGCTACGCGGTGGCGCACGAACCGGTGGCCGCCGCGTTGCGGGCACGCGCGCTGCCGTACGGGGTGAGTGCCGCGGCCCAGCAGGCGGCCGTCGCGTCGCTGGGCGCGCGTGAGGAACTGGACCGGCGGGTGGCGGGGCTCGTCCGGCGCCGGGCGCTGCTCGTCGACGGGCTGCGCGCCCTGGGGCTCCACGTGCCCGAGAGCCACACCAACTTCGTGTGGCTCGGCCTCGGCGAGCACACCGGCGCGTTCGCCGACGCCTGCCGGGAGGCGGGAGTGCGGGTCAAGGCGTTCCCCGGCGAGGGCGCGCGGATCACGGTGGGTGAGCCGGAGGCCGTCGAGCTGGTGATCGCGGCCGCGTCCCGGCTTCCGTTCCTCCCGGCCCGGTGACACCGGGGGCGGATCGGGGACACCGGGTCGGTGACGTCCTGTCAGTGGCGCCGGATCAGGACGCGGTCCGGCCGTCCCGGGGTCCGAACGTGCGGACCGCCTCCGCGTCGGTGGTGACCGCCCGGACGTAGTGCTCGGCCCATGCGCGGCAGTCGTGGTAGCCCGACTCCCTGGCCACCCGCTCCACGGCGCCGTCGAAGTCGAACGGGGTGTGCCGCAGCTGCACCTGCCCGCCGTGCAGCAGGGCCCAGGAGGCGCCCGCCCTGCCGTACGGCATGCCGATGCTGCCGGAGTTCACGACGAGGCGCTCGTCGACGAGGCGCATGAACGGCATGTGGGTGTGCCCGCACACCATCGTCCGTACGTCGTCCGGCAGCTCGGCGAAGACCTCCGCCCACCGGTCCAGGCGGGTGTCGACGAGCACCACCTCGTCGTCGTCGCGCGGGGTCCCGTGGCAGAAGACCACCTTGCCGAAACCGTCGACCTCCAAGGTCACCGGGTGGGGCAGCTCCGCCAGGAACGCCACGTCCGGGGCACGGAGTTGCTCGGCGGCCCACAGGTCGATCTCCCACGCCTGGTCGACGGGGAACTCGCCCCGCGCCATCTCGGCGAGCTCCCGGTCGGCGTTGCCGCGCACCAGGACCGCCCTGTCGCCGAGCGCGCGCAGCCGGTCCAGCACCTCGACCGGCTGCGGACCGGCCGCGTGGTCACCGGTGACGACGATCAGGTCGGCCCCCATGACGTCGGGCTCGTCCAGGACCGCCTCCAGGGCCGGCAGCACACCGTGGATATCGGACAGGACAGCGACACGTGCGACCATCGGGTGACCTTTCGAAGATATCGAGTTCTCGGGTTTTTCGGGCGGGCGCCGGCCGTTTCCCGGGCCGGCGAGTACGGGGATCCTACGGATGCGCCTCGGCCACCTCCAGCCGGAAACGGGACAGTACGCGGGCCATGCGTTCCCGCACGACGCCCGAGTTCTCCCCCTCGACGTGCACGTGGCCGCTGGAGGCGTTGGAGGCCCGCGGCGGGTCGAGCCGGTCGCCCACCGCGGCGGTGAGCGCGCCGCAGACCACGCCGGGCAGGGCCGTCAGCTCCGCCAGGGAGGAGATGCCCGTGACGACGCCACGGCGGGCCGGCAGCAGCAGATGGCCCACCGAACGGTCACGGGTGTAGGCCAGCGCCGGGCGGCGGCCCACGTACACATCCGCCGTCGCGGCCAGCATGTCGAATCCGCGCGAAAGGCCGTGGCTCGTGGGCAATTCGGCACCGCCCAGACGGGCCGCCATTTCTCCCATGACGAACGATCCGCCGTTGCCTGCGAAGAACTCGGCGTGGAGATAACCGGCACGGAGATCGAGGGCGTCGCACATGCGCTGGGCCACCGCGCGCCCGTCGACCGGTTCCGGCTCCGACGGCGCCAGCGTGATGTCGGCGTTCATCGCCCCGTCCAGGGTGTCCAGCATGGGCGCCGGGTTGACCGCGATGTAGGCGTCCTGCACCCGGCCGTCGTGCACCAGCGCGCACAACTGGTGCTCGGTGCCGCGTACGTACTCCTCGGCGATCCACCGCCGGTCCGGGCGGCTCCTGAGCGCCAGGTCCACCGCGGCCAGCCGGTCGGCGTCCACCTTCCAGGTGTCCACCGCCGAACCGGAGACGGCCGGCTTCACGATGACGGGCCACCCGTACCGGTCGGCGAACTCCTTCACCTCCGTGGCCGAGGTGACCGCGCGGAACCTTGCCGCCGGCAGGCCCGCGGCGGCGAACAGCTCCTTCATGGCGAGCTTGTCGGTGGCCAGCCGTACCTGCCGGGGGGACAGGTGCGGCAGCCCGGCCGCCGCCGCGAACCGGTGGGCCAGGGGCTGCGCCGCCTCGTCCGGGTTGCAGAAGAACGCCGGACGCGGCAGCTCCAGGGCGGCCAGCCACCGCCGGTAGCGCGCGGCCTCCTCTTCCGCCGGGACACCCGCGCGCAGGTGGAACGCGGGCCTGCCGTCCGGCACTTCGACCGTGGACGTCCCAGGACGCAGCAGGACCGTGTCGATGTCCGGCCGGTCCAGCACGTGCCGGGTGAAGCGCCGGCGCCGGCTGACCACCAGCAGCAGCGTGGGACGCCCCGAGCGGAGGCCGGGCGCGCTCATGCGGCGTCCTCGCTCACATGGGAGTGCTCCGCGAGCAGCAGCGCCAGCGAGCGCACCACCTGCGGCCGCCCCGAGATGTCGATCCGGGTGCGCCTCGGCGACCGCCTGTGCACCACGGTCCGGCCGCTGGCGTTCACCAGGCCGTGGCCCGCGGCCGTGTCCCACCACGGGAGCGCCACCGAGATGTGCGCGTCGAGGGCACCGGTGGCCACCCGCAGCAGGTCGCACGCCGCCGAGCCGGTGCGCGCCACCTCGTACCGCTGCCCCACCAGGGAGAGGATCGCCCGCGCCTCGACGAGCTCGGCGGCACCGTACGGAAGCGCGACGGCCACCCGCGCGCCGGCCGCGACGGCAGGTGGGTCCTGGGTGAAGTCACCGTCGAGCGCGCCGTCGCGCAGGGCCATCCACTGCCCGTCGGCCGGCCGGACGATCGCGGCGGCCAGGCACCCCGAGCCGGACACCGCGGCGACGCTCACCGCGTAGTGGGGCGCGGCGCGCACGAAGTTCGCCGTCCCGTCCAGCGGGTCGACGATCCAGGTCACGCCGGTGCGGCCGGGCCGGTAGCCGGACTCCTCGGCGAGGACCGCGTCACCGGGCCGCGCCCTGCTCAGCAGATCCATGATGACGGACTCCGCCCTGAGGTCCGCCTCGGTCAGCAGGTCCTCCGGGCCGCTCTTCCGGCTCACCCGGTAGCTCCGGCGGGCCGTGGCACGGATCTCCGTCGCCGCACGCCGCGCCACCGTGATCGCGAGCCGTTCGATCTCCGCCACGGCCACTTCACCCATGATCTCCGCTCCCGCCGCGCAGCCGGTCCTGGAGCATGTCGATCACCTGGTCGAGACGGGAGGTGACCTCGGCCTCGGACCGCCCCCGCACCGTGACCGTGGCCGCCGCCTGGTGCCAGCCCGCGGGCCGCGGCATGACGTCGCCGACCTGGAAACGCACCTGGGTGTCGATGATCCAGTCGGTGGCGGGCGGCGTCAGGTCGGCCTCCAGGCGGCCGGGCGCCGCGTACACCAGCGCGTACCCGGTGAGGTGGTCGGCCGGGGGCGCCGGGCGGGGGATCTCCTCGCCCAGGTGGGCCAGGACGGCCATCTCGTCGAGGTTGACGCCGGTGCGCGAATGGAAACCGGGGATGATGCCGCCGCCGCCCGGGCGGCCACCGATCTCGCAGAAGACCACCTCGTCCGCGTTCAGGAACACCTCGTGGTGCGTGACGCCGCTGAAGTGCGGATAGCAGGCCAGCACGGCTCGGTTGAAGCGCAGCAGCCGGTCGAGCGTCCTTCCGGGGCCGACGGCGACGTCCCGGAAGGCGCCGAGGTGCCGGTAGGACGTCGTCTCCTCGATGCTCCGGCCGGCGGTCGCGGCGAGCGGCACGCCCTTGCTGACGACGCTGTCGATGTGGAAGAGGGTGCCGTCGATGCGCTCCTCCACCTCGTAGGCGTCGGGGGTGACGCCCGCGTGCTCCGCGTCCGCGAGGAACCGGCGCAGGTCCTCGGGGCCGTCCAGGAAGGCGATCCCGGCGGAGCTCTCGCCGCGCCGCGGCTTCGCGACCACCCTGCCGTGCCGGGCGATCAGGCGCAGTGCCGCGCCCTCGGTGAAGGGCGCGTAGTCGGGGACGCGGATGCCCTGCTCGCCCAGCCGGTCCTTCATGGTGACCTTGTCGCGGTAGCCCAGGACCTGGTGTTCCGTGGGTCCCGGCACCCCCAGCTTGTCCCGCAGCCTGCCCGCGGCCAGCAGCAGGCCCTCGCTGATGGCCACGACGCGTTCCACGGGGTGCCCGCCGGCGCCGTGGTGGAACAGCGCGGCGGCCTCCAGCAGCGCGTCGTCGCCGCGGGGGATGCCGACGACCGCGGCCAGCTCGTCGCCGCGCGCCTGGTCCAGCTTGCGGATGTCGGTGACGAGGTGGACGCGGTTGGCGTCCGCCGGCAGGAACTTCCGGCCGTCGGTGTCCTGGTAGTAGTGGTAACCGATGTGGTCGATCACCAGCACGTTCCTCTGCCGGCCGCTCATCGCGGGCAGCACTCCGCGTAGCGCGCGGCCAGCTCGTCGGCCGCCTCCTCCACGTCCGCGAGAGCCAGTTGCTTGCAGGTGTAGCCGAGTTCCTCCCGCATGATCTCCACGGACTCGTCGGTGAACTCCACGAGCCCGTCCTCCGCGATCCGGGCGATCCCGTCGTGGCGCTGGCCGTCGCGGTTGATCTCGACGGCGTCCCGCTCACCGAGCCGTGGCGGCAGGTCGAGCCCGCTCCCCTCCCGGGTGATCCGCACCGGGTACCCGCCCGGCAGGCCGTGCCAGCCGGGTACGTGCACGGTGGCCCCGGCACCGGTGGCCAGGGGTTCCAGCACGCCGAGCGCGGAGGCCGCGGTCATCAGCTGTCCGGCACGGCCCCCGGTCCTGCGGTACTCGGTGCGCATCGCGTGGAACACGGTGTCCACCGGCAGCCGGCCGGTGACGTCCGTGCCGCCTCGCCAGAAGGTCAGGTCGTAGGCCGCGCCGCCGTTGTCGCCGGTACGGGAGATCCGGTGGCTGACGAAGTGGTGCGCCACGAAACGCGGCTCCACGTCGGCGGGCGCGCAGCCGAGGTGCCGGGCCGCGATGGTCCGCAGCGCGGGGACGGAGTTCGCCACGTTGCCGATGCCGAGCGCGGGGCTCAGGCCGGCCCCGGCGAGGGCCGGGTGCACCGCGTCCGGGTAGGCGGCGTTCACCACGACCGCGCTGGTGCCCGAGGCGCGTACCGCCTTCATGAGCTTGAGCACCGGGTCCAGGTGCATGGGCAGCCAGGGCCCGAAGTGGGCGGCGCTGACGCGTGCGAAGCGGTCGGCGGGGAGTTCGGAGATGACGTACCAGGACTGCCGGCTGGCCGCCGAGAAGATGATGTCGGGGTCGAACCGCGCGATGGCCTCCGCGGTGCCCGGCACGTCGGCGAGGTCGAACACGAGGGGGTCGACCGGGCAGTCCCGGCCGAGCTGCGTCGCGGCGAGCGACACCATGTTCGCCGTGCGGACCACGGCTTCCCCGTCGCGCCCGAGGAGTGCCAGGTGGCGGGGCTGCGAGGTGGCGGTCAGCCCGTGCAGCACACGCACCGACAGGTCGCCGCAGCCCACGACGAGGAGCCGGACGGGACGGTCGTGGTCCCGCCGTACGCGGTCGCCGGAGCCCACCGGCCCCGGGCTCATGACGCCGCTCCGGACAGGCCGGGAACGAACCGGGCGGTGTTCGCGGCCAGTCTCTCGGGCGGGCAGAGGTCGGAGAAGCCGGCCAGCCAGCCTGCGGCCTCGACGGTGTCCCAGTGCGGGTAGTCGGAGCCGAACAGCACGGAGCCGGCGCCGAGTTGCCGCACGGCCCAGGCCACGTGCTCCTCGTCGGGTTCGGGCACAACGGCGAAGTGCCGGCGGAAGACCTCGGTCGGGGTGGTCACGGTGCCGGTGAGCCGCTTCGTGTGGCTGGTCAGCCGCCCTAGCACGCTGGGTATCCACGCGATGCCGGACTCCAGCATGACCACGCGCAGCCCGTCGGGGAGCCCGTCGGGCCGGGTGACCAGGTCGGCCAGGGCGACCATGTGCTCGCCCATGTGCCCGAAAGCGTGGGTCATGGCGTAGTCGTCGTAGGCGTCGGCCAGCGGGGACCACTGGAAGCAGCCGGTGCCCCCGTGGACGAACAGCGGCATCCCGAGCCGCGCCACCGTCCGCAGCAGCGGCGTCACCGCGGGGGAGTTGAGACGGACCGAGGGAGTGCGGCCGGTCGGCCTGACCACCACGGCCACCAGGTTCTCGTCGCGCTCGCGCTCGGCGTAGCGGAGCAGGGTCTCCTCGCTCCACCGCGGGTCCTCGACCGAGGCGAGGAAGGCCCACTTCAGGTCGAGCGGGGAGCGGGCGCAGGACCGCGAGGCCAGCCGGTTGTAGCCGTCGAACAGCCGCAGCCTGGCCGTCTCGTCGTCGACAGCCTGCACCGACAGGCCGACGAACCCGGGCTGGAGGACGGCGGCGGCGATGCCGTGCTTGGCCATGAAGACGGCCCGGTCCTCGTCCTCACCGGGGCCGATGAGGTGTCCGAGGCCCTTGGGGTTGCCGTGCCCGGGGCCGCTCGGCCGGGGGAACAGCCGGTCGCCGAGCCTGAGCCGGGTGCTGCCCGCCTCGGTGACCACCTCGGGGGCCTCGGCGGGGGAGAAGCCGATCTCCGACCAGAGCTCGGGCAGGTGGTCGGTGAAGTGCGTGTCGCAGTCGTAGAGCTGGATGTGCGGCATCGTTGACGCCTCCTTCTCCTTCTAGCGGTTGCCGATACGCGCGGGGTCCCGGCGCTGCCCGGGGCCCATGTGCTCGCCCCTGGCGAGCCAGTCGAGTCCGTCGTCCACGTCGAGGCCCAGGTCGTCCGCCACCTGGCGCACCACGGCGCCGGTCAGCCCGCCGGCGGAGAGTCCGGCCAGCCGCTCGCGTGCCCCGTCGTCGACGGCGCCGGCCTCGCCCAGCAGGCGTTTGGTGATCGGGTACCAGCGGCCCCGTGAGATCAGCCTGGAGTGCGCGAGGAAGGTGGCAGCGGCGAGCACGTGCTCCAGGGCGCCCAGGGTCTCGCCCGCCGCGACGTGGTCGATCGCCAGCAGCAGGGCGCAGCAGGCCCGCCCCCGCCACCACGGCACCGCGGCGGCGACGAGCGCGTCGGGGCAGGCCGGGGCGCCCACGTCACCGTGGACGGGGGCCGAGAGCGCGGCCTCGCTCAGCAGGATGTACGAGGGCACGCCGCCCGCGGTCTTGGGGTAGGAGTGCACGGTGAACGCGCCACGGGCGGCCTGTTCTTCCTCCCGCCGCAGATGGGCGAGTGGCCGGAGGCAGACGTCGATCCTGGGGGAGACCGGGACCGTGTACTCCGACTCCTCGAACGGGTGCCCGCGGTTCGCGGTGTGCAGCTCGGACAAGCCCGCGGATCCGGCACCGGGCGGCAGCCCCCGGCGCAGTTCGGCGGGGGCCGGGAGCGCGTCGGTGTAGGCGAGGATGTCCCAGTCGCTGTCGGGCCTGGTGGGGTTGCCCCGGGCGCGCGAGCCGGCGACACGGACCGACCGCACGGAGGGGAGCGCGGCCAGGCCGTCCACGACGTCGCGGACCGCCGGGGGGAGTTCGGGGGCCTTCACCTTCGACTCGGCCGTGCTCATGTCCCCGCCTCCCGGACGTGGCCCTCTTCCGTCTGGACGTGGCCCTGTTCGACGAGGACGCGGCCGTGCTCCGCCGCGGCGTGGCCCTGTCCCGCGAGGTAGTCCGCCGCCGTTCGGCCGTGCGGGGCGGCGCCGACTCCGCGGAGCAGGTCGGCGGCGCATGCGTCGAACCGGGCGAAGAGCGCCGGACCGGGCTCCGTGCCGTGGTCCAGGAGGCTCCCGGCCTCCGTGAACAGCCGTGCCGGCCGGGCCGCGGTCGCGAGGACGGCGCCGATGTTCCGGCCGAGGTTCTTCACCTCGTGCAGCACGCGGCCCTCGGCGGCCAGCGCGCTGACGAGCAGGTGTTCGACGGCCAGCCGGAACAGGACCGCGGCGTCCAGCGGCAGGCCGTCGGCATGGGCCGTCCCCGCCTTGCGGCGGAAGTGGTCGGCCGTGAGGTAGGTGGTCGCGCAGTGGAAGGCGGGCAGCCACCGCACGTGCGCCTGCCGCCGCCAGCGCTCCACAGCCCCGGTCCCGTGGAGCACCTGGCCACCGCGGAGCCTTGCGAGGAACCGGATTTCCAGGGCGTCGAGCACGGGGAGTTCGAGGTCGGGGGTGCCCGGGTCCTGGATCCGGGACATGCCGGAGGCGAGGTCGGCCAGGTCGCGCAGCGGGCCCGCCCGTACGACGTCCATGTTGACCGCGGGGTCGCCCGGGAACAGGTGGTTGCGGGCCAGGCTCATCGGCCGCAGCACCGACCCGTCGCCCTCGTGGTCCGGCGTCCAGTCGTCCGGTGCGTCGAGTACCAGCACGTTCACGTTGGAGCCCCGCATGGCCACGCCCTCGGCGGTGGACCCGGCCAGCAGGACTCCGCTCCCCTCGGGCCAGGGAAAGCGCCGCCCGAGCAGTGCGGTGAGGTCGTCGGCGGTGGCACCGGTGGCACCGGTGGCGCCGGCGGTACCCGGGGCCCCGGCCGTGCCCTCGGGTGCGGCGACGCGGGTTCCGCCGTCCCGGGCAGCCGTGGTGATGTCCGTGTCGTCGCTCAAGGGTTCCTCATCTCCGGTATGTGCCGTGCCTGCCGGACGACCAGCACGGCCGGGACACAGATCAGCCCGCCCACGGCGGCCACCAGCAACGTGGTGCCGGTGGAGGTGATCCCGGCGAACGCGCCGGTCAGCGAGTAGGAGATCGGCACGAGTACCTGGGACAGCGCCCAGTCGATCCCGAACATGCGTGCCACGTAGGCGCGTGACACGGCGCTCTGCAGGAGCGCCCCCCACAGGACCGCGGAGACGGCGAGCGCGGCGTTGATCACGAAGCTCCCGATCAGCGCGGGCACGAGCGAGGCGTCGAAGGCGAACCCCACGAGCCCGCCCGCCATGGCGCCCCACGCCAGGTAGAGCCAGAGCAGCGTCCACCGGTCCAGCGACCGCCCGCCGACGAGGATCGCGCCGCCGATCTGGCCGACCCCGCCGACGGCCAGCACCAGCCCGTAGGTCTCGGCGCCGTGTGCCGCGTCGCCGTGGAGGATGAAGGGCACGAGGACGTTCCAGGGCCCCATCACGCAGATCACGGTCACCGCTCCGGCCGCGAACGCGTAGAGCAGCCACTTCTGCCGCCACATGTAGCGGAAGCCGTCGACGCTCTGCGCCAGGAGGCTCCCGGGCTCCTGCTGCTCCAGCGGCCCGCGCTCGGCGCCGACCCCGAGCAGGAAGCCGAACGACACCACGAAGGTCAGTGCGTCCGCCACGAACACCCAGTCGGCGCCGGACCTCGCGACCAGCGCGCCGCCGAGGGCCGGCCCGATCAGCCGCCACATCAGGGGGCGGATGATCTGGTCGACGGAGTTGGCGCCGACCAGGTGCTCGGCCCGTACCAGCGACTGCACCATGGTGTTGAACGCCGGTACGAAGGCGGCCTCCGCTGCGGAGAAGACGGCCAGCCCCACGTACAGGTACCAGGTGGGGAGCGAGTCCGTCAGGCTCAGCAGCCCGATCGACGCCAGTATCCCCGCGCGCAGCAGGTCCCCGGCGAGCATGACCCTGCGGGCGCCGTACCTGTTCACCCAGGTGCCGGCGAGGATGGCGGCGGGCAGGGCGGTCACCGCCATCACCACGCCGATCGCGGCCAGCGCCGTGGTGGTGTCGCTCAGCGACAGCACCAGCCACGGCAGGGCGACGAACATCATGCCGTCGCCGAGGAGCGAGACGGCGAACCCGGCCCACAGGTACCGGAAGTTCCTCTCCCTGAACGGCTGGAGCTGCGCCGGGCGCCCGATCCGCGTCAGCAGCGCCGACCGGCGCTCTCGGGTCACTCGCGCCCCCCTGCCTCCCCGGCCAGCTCGAACAGGCAGTGCCAGTGGAACGATCCGGGGGCCGCGTGCTCCTCGTCGTGGGCCCGGAGCAGCGCCGCCGGCCGGTTGATCGCGATCAGCTCCGCGGCGTCGCAGTAGAAGTGCGGATGCACCTTGTCGTCGGTCGCCTCGGGCTGCACGAAGGCGCCCGGCCCGATCTCGATCCCCTTGCCGTGCTCGTGGTTGCGGCGCGAGAGCATGGTCAGCTGGTACAGGCCCCCGGGCCGCAGCACCCGGTGGATCTCGCGTACATGGCCGCGCACCGCGTCCCGGTCGCCGTGGTAGACCGCGTTGAAGGCCAGCACGTAGTCGAAGTGGTCGTCCGGATAGGGCAGGCGGTTCATCGGCCCGATCCGCAGATCGACGTCCACGCCCGCCGCCTCGGCCGCCGCACGGCTCTGCTCGATGGCGGTGCCGCTCGCGTCGACCGCCCGGCAGGCGAAGCCGGACCGGGCGAGGAAGACGGCGTGCCGCCCGACTCCGCACGCCAGGTCCAGCACGTCCCGTACCTGCCGGTCGCGCAGCAGGCCGAGGGTGTCCGCGACCCAGGGGTCGGGTGTGGACCAGTCGGCGCGGCCGCCACTGGTCTTCCAGACCTCGTCCCAGTGGCGGTGCGCCGTCGTGCTGCCGTCCGTGTGCGGTGTGGTCATGATCGCCCCTGTGGTCCGGTCAGTTCGCGGCCGAGGTCGGTGACGGCGGGAGCCCCGAGGAGGGCCATGGTGTGGTCCAACTCGGTCAGCAGGGAGGCGAGCGCCTTCGCGGCGCCTTCCCGGCCGCCCGACGCGAGGCCCCACAGCACCGGCCTGCCGACGAGGACGGCGCTGGCGCCGAGGCTCAGCACGGACGCGATGTGCGCCCCGCTGCGTACCCCGGAGTCGAACAGGACGGGCACCCGGCCGCCGACCGCCGACACCACGGCGGGCAACGCGTCCACGGCCGCCAGGTGCCGGTCGGACTGCCGGCCGCCGTGCGTGGACACCTGTATGGCGTCGGCGCCCGCGTCCACTGCGCGCTCGGCGTCCGCCGGGTGCAGGATCCCCTTGACGACCAGCGGGAGACGGGTGCGCGACCGCAGGCTCGCCAGGTCCGCCCAGGACACCCCCGGGTCGGGGAACAGCTCCGACACGAGGTCGGCCGCGGTCAGCGCGGGCGTGCGTTTCCTGCGGTGTCCGAGCAGGCCGAGGAAGGCCGGGTCCCGCACGAGGGCGGGCGGTGCCGCGTCGAACCGGCTGAACTTGTTGCGCGCGTCCCGGCTGCGGCGGCCCACGACCGGCACGTCCACGGTGCAGACCACCGCGCCGGCCCCGGCCTCCTCGGCCCTGCGCAGCATCGACCAGCTGACCTCGCGCTCCCGCAGCAGGTAGATCTGCTGCCACAGACCGGGCGCGGCCGGTGCGACGTCCTCGACGGGCCGCGAGCTGAACATGGACAGCGCGAAGCCGAGACCGAGCGAGTCGGCGGCCGCCGCGGAGGCGACCTCGGCGTCCGGGTGGCACAGGGCCTGCAGCCCCATGGGCGTCACCAGGACCGGCGCGGCCAGCCGCCTGCCGAACAGCTCGGTGGCGGTGCTCCGCTCCGAGACGTCACGCAGGACCCGCGGGGTGAGCGTGAGGGCGTCGAGGCGCTCCACGTTGCGCCGCATCCCCGACTCGTCCCCGGCGCCGCCCGCGCAGTAGTCGAAGGCGGCCCCGGCCATCAGCGACCGGGCCCGCTCACGGCCGGCGTCGCCGGGTCGCTGCCTGCCCGGCGTCTGCCCGCCGGACACCTGCCCGCCGGATGTCTGCCCGCCGGATGTCTGCCCGCCGGATGTCTGCTCGCCGGACGCCCCTCCGTTGAGCGTCTGCCCCCCGGATGCCGGTCCCCCGGAGGCCGGCCCGCCCGATTCGCGCGCGCCGGACCCGGGGCCGCGCCCGGCCGCCCGGGCCCGCTCGGTCAGCTCGAACAGCCGCTCCACGCCGGCGAGTTCCGACGAGACCGAGGTCAGCCGCCGGGAGCTCATCACCTCCCGCAGCACCCGGGAGGTCCCCGCCACCAGGCTCCGCATGATCACATTGGCGAAGAGGACCGTCACCGGGCCGTACGCCGCGAACGCCTCGGCGTCGGTGCCGGGCAGCACCGTGGGCGCCAGCACCATGGGGCGCAGCGGCGCGATCTTCTCCACCACGGGGAGCAGCTGGCCCGCGCTGGCCCGGTTGGCCTGCGCGAACAGGGCGTCCGCGCCGGCGGCAGCGTAACGGTTCAGCCGCTTGACGGCCGCGTCCACGCCGTGGCCGGCCACCAGCGCCTCGGTCCTGGCGATGACCTTCAGGGAGCGGCGGGCGGCCGCCATGGCGGAGATCCGGCCGGCGAAGGCCTCCGGGTCCAGCAGCTCCCGGCCGCCGACGCGGTCGTCGAGCGAGTTCCGCTTGGGGAAGAGGTTGTCCTCCACACAGATCGCGTCGGCGCCCGCCTCCTCGTACAGCTTGGTCGCAAGGACGGCCAGTTCGTCGCTGCCCCGGCCGGTGTCGGCGTCGACGTAGATCGGCAGCGAGGTCACGGCCCGCACCGAGCGGATGATCCCGGCGATCTCGTGCGGCTCCAGGACCTCCCGGTCCGGTACTCCGAGGCTGGTGGACATCTCCAGACTGCCGAGCCACAGGACGTCGGCGCCGGCCTCCTCCGCCAGCAGCGCCGTGATGGGGCTGTGTACGCCTACTCCCATGCGCAGGTCGTTCATGTGGTCACCTCGTTTCGTCAGGCGTCGCACGTGCGATGGCGGCGGTGAACCGGGCGGTGATGTCCGCCGGGTGGTGGGGGACCCGGGGCGGTGGCGGCCCCGGGTCGGCTGCCGTGCGTACGTGGATGAAGCCCGGCTGCCGCGCGCCGGCCGCCTCCAAGAGCGCCGCGGAGAACGCCTCCGGGTCCGTCACCGACACCGCCGTCGCGTACTGGCAGGCCCGCGCGAGTGAGACGAAGGAGAAACCGGGCGCGGGAGAGAGCTGCCCACCGGTGCTCTCGTAGACCTGGTTGTCGAGGACGATGTGCACGAGCGGGCCGCGTGCGGCCGGGGCCAGCGGCATGGCGGACATGCCCATGAGCGTGTTCCCGTCGCCTTCGACCGCGAGCGCGGTCCTGCCCGACCGCCGGGAGAACCCGATGGCCAGCGGCAGGGCGAGGCCCATGCTGCCCATCATGTAGAAGTTCTCGTCGCGGTCGGCGATGGCGTGCAGGGCCCTCGGGCCCAGGCCGTTGCCGATGAACACCGCGGCGTCGCAGGCGGCGGCCGTGCGGGCGATCCGGGTGAGGGCGTCGTCTCTGGTCAGCATCCGTTCTCACGCTCCTTCGGGCGCGCACAGCACCGCGACGGGGCCGCGGACGCGGGCCGCTTCCTTCAGCGCCGCGCGCAGGTGTTCCGCGATGCCCGCCGTGTCGCCGAACCGGCAGCGCAGGTCGGGGATCCCCAGGGCCTTCAGCACGGCGGGGGCGGGCCGGCCGATCACGTTGTGGTGGGGCACGTCGCGGCCGTCGTGTCCGGCCCAGGAGACCAGCAGCACCACCGGGATCCGGTAGACCAGCGCCAGGCTGGTCAGGGCGTCGACGCAGGTCCCGAGCCCCGCGCTCTTCATGAACACCAGCGGTGTCGCGCCGGCGAGGCGGGCCCCGGCCGCGAGCCCGACGCAGTTGTCCTCGCGTGTCCCGGGCAGGAAGCACTCGCCGGCCCGCTCGTGCGCTGCCAGCGCGCTCAGGAAACCGGCCAGATAGGAGTCCGGCACGCCCGTGATGAAGTCGTACCCCGCTGCGAAGACCTCCTCGATCAGTGCGGAGTTCTCGGCTGCCTGCTGTGTGGCGCTCACGTCCAAGACCACTTCTCCAGTCGGCCGGCGGTGGCTTCGGTCACCCGGCGGTGCCGTCCGCGCCGGGTGTCGGTGTTCCTTCCGGTCCGCCGCCCGGGGCGGCGGGCTCCAACCAGCGGGTGAGGTCCCCGCCGAGATCGGTGATCCAGATGTCGCGCCGTGCGCCGTGGCACCCCCGCCACTTCTTGCTCTTCTCGTAGCCGAGGCCGTAGTCGATCAGCCGGACCCCCTCGGTCTGCGCGACGCGGACGGGGGAGTAGAACATCGCGTCGAAGTACGTCCTGCGCGACGCCGGGTTCGCGTAGTCGAAGCCGCACCAGAACACGTGCCACTGCTCGCCGTACGCGATGAAGAGGCTGAAGGCCACCACGTCGCCGCCGGCCGTGGTGCAGTGGAACAGCCTGAGGCGGTCCGCGGGGAAGAGCGTGAGCAGCCGCTCCAGCCTCGCCCGCTCCACGTCCCGCCCGCTGTACCCGCCGTACTTGGCCACGAGGTTCATCCGCAGCCGTATCTCCACCTCCCCGAGCCCGGCCGCGTCGGCACGTGTGGTGCTCACCCCGGCGCGCGCCAGGTCGCGCAGGTCCCAGCGGACCTTCTGGCGGCTGGTCTTCCGCAGCCCCGCGACGTAGTCGTCGAAGCCTCCGGCCGGCACGTCGAGGACGGACCGCACGGTGCCGCTCCACCGGTGCCAGGCCGGGTCGGCGTCCAGCGCCCTGGGCAGCGCGGAACCGGCCGCGTAGAGCACGGCCGCGCAGACCGCGCCGGCCCGGCGCGCCCACCGGGTGATTTCGGCGAGGAGGCCGCGGGCCGCTTCCCGCGCGGACGGCACCCCGGTGACCACGTCGCAGTCGTAGCCGGGTTGCACGATCGCGAGGAAGGGGAAGAGGGCGGCCCGCTCCGGGACCCGGGTGGGCGGCCTGACCTGGTCGGGGAAGACGGGAGGGTCCCGCCACAGCAGGTCGTGGATGTTGAACGACTCGTAGCAGTCGGGGTCGTCGACGAGGTATCCCGTGGTCGCGGCGACGGTGACGCCGTCCTGTACGAGCCGGAAGAAGTAGCCGCGGCCTGGCGGCCGGTCGCCCATCATCTTCAGCCACGCGGGCGAGGTGAGGAAGGTGCGGTCGGGCCACCGGTCCGGAAGCTCCTCGTCGACCACGAGAACCGGGGCGTGGGTGCGGACGGCTGCCGTCTCCTGTTGTTTCACCGTTTCTCCCACCGGACAGGGCACTTTCCGCTCAGCGGCCCGCCGTCGATCTCGGGGAAATACTGTTTCCATTTCTCTGCCGTGGAGCCCTGGCCATCACCGGCGTCCGCGAGCAGGGGGACGTCCTCGTACGCGGCGAGGCTGCGCCGGATACGTTTCTTCGCCGCGCGTCCGGCCGCCGTCGAACCGCTGATGGACGCGAAGACGCTTCTGCACTGCACGCCGATCACCAGGCATTCGCCGAGCGTCCGGCTGCGGCGCGGACCGTAGGCGGGACAGGTACCGAAGGTGAAGAGCGGTTCTCCCGCGAAGGTGAATTCCCACTTCGGGTCCCGAGGGTCGTCCGGCACGTGGGCGGGCCAGGGGCCGGGGTCGCGCTCATGAAGCGCGGAGAGTATGTGCCAGAACCGGTCGCGGTACCACGAGAAATCCCCGTCCGCCTCGGGCGGCCCGGCCATGATGAGCAGCGAAAGACGCTCTTGTGGAAGTGCGCGCTGCATCCCGACGAACGTCCCGAGATCACGCGCCACGGCCTCCGCCTCGCTCGCTGAATTCCGGCGCAGATCCCAGTGGGTGTAGTGGTTGGCGGCCCTGTTCTCGCCGATCGACCCGAAGTGGCAGGGGTACGGGGTGGGGTGGCCGCCGAGGAGGGTCCCGCGTACCCGCTGCCGCTCTTCGAGGGCCCATGACGGGGTGCCGCTCGGGGCGGCTTCCTCCCCGCCGGCCCACAGGCGCCCCGTCGCCGTCTCAGACATGTGCGGCGGGCTCCGTGCCGGAGGAGGTGAGCGGGTGGGCGCCGGTCGGGGGCGCGCCACCGGGGGGCGTGTCCGCGGCAGGGGTGTCCACAGCGGGTGCGTCCGCGGCCGGCGCGGACTCCCGCTGGGCCTCCGGGCGGGTGAGGGGCGGGAAGTGCTGGCAGGTCGTGAGCACGGCGCGGGACCAGGGGTCGACCGTGATGCCGTGGCCCTCCAGCGTCCGCCACAGCCTGGCCGTGTCCAGCGGCGGCTCGTCCGGAGTGAAGGACGCGGTGAGTGCCCGCCTGAGCAGGAGATCGGCGGCCCCGTCCAGGCTCTCCGCCATCCGCGTGACGAACTCGCCGCTCAGCGGGGCCCCGTCGAGCGCGGCCAGGTGCCGGGCCAGGGGGGCGGCCTCGGCCTGCGGCAGGAGCTCCCACAGGTGCGCCACGAGGCCCCGCCTGAGCTGGTCCCGCACCTGGAGGAAGCCCCGGTTCTCCGCGGTGCCGGGCGGGCTGTCGAGGAGGCGGGCGAGCTGCCGCGCCCCAGGGGTGGCCAGGCGGTCGGGGGCGTCGGGCAGCTCGCCGGAGCCCAGGTTGTTCCAGTCCCTGACGAAGAAGGTCCTCCAGTCGAGTTCGGCCTCCTCGGGGCTGTCCGAGACGTGCAGGAGGCCCAGGATCGTGTTGACGGCGCCCAACCGGAGCCGGAGCGAGGTGGGGGAGGCCTTCTCCAGCGCACCGGACCCCTTGAGCTCCGTGAAGTGCCGGTGGATACCGGGTGAGCCTCGCAGGAGGAGTGCAAGGGACGGGCCGAGACCGTAGAGAGCGTCGATGGCGCGGTACCGGTAGGTGCCGAAATATATTCGGTTCCGGGCGAGGTCGTCGTAGATGACGTCGAGAAGCATACTGCCCGGTTGCACGACCCGGGCCGCGATTTCCTCACAACCGGAACTCAATACTTCGTTTACGACCCGGCGGCCCACGCCGCGAATGAAGGAGTCCGGGCTCACCACCACCACTACGCTGCGGGACCAGTCCACGGTCTTTCACACCCTTTCACGCCTGTGTGCGGGGCTTGCAATAGCGCGTGTTCTGCTGGCCGGTGCTGCTTACACGTGCAGTCGAGGACGTGCGCAGGGCCCGCGTCGAATGCGGGCCGGTGTTACGGGAAAGCGGCATGGGGTGCCGCCGTGTGGCACCTCGCATAGCCGTCGAGTAGCGCGTGGAGGAATGTGGCGCTTGTCCTCTGGCGGTGCCGGGATCATTTCGCCCTATCGGCATCCACTCTGCGGTGGATGCGTCACATGCGTTACGTACCGAGCAAAACTAAGGAGAGAGATCCGGTTGGTCAATGGGATCGGTAAGCGGGGGAAGTGAGTCAGGCCACCCTGTCTCACGGGCGCTTTCCGTCGAGTTTGCCCGGCATTATCCCGGTGTCAACTGGAGGTACATCAGCCGGCAAGCTGCGATCGGGTGTGAGCTTCAGGCCATATGTCCATGGATGAGCACCCCTGGGTGGGTGGGCAGTTGACGGCTGAATATGTGTCATCGAGATCTTGCAGCCGGATCAGTGGGGGGCTATGCCGACGTGTGGGCGATTTGATGCTTTCGCTCCATGGCGTTAACGGGGCCGTGCGTTGCGGCGGGCATGCCTGCGCCTGCGGGGCTACATCCGAGGTGGCGGAGGGTCCGGAGCCCGTCGCGGCAGGTCGCCGGGGTGCCGGGGCGGGGTGCGGATCCGGACAGCTCCTGGGGTGGCCGGATCGAGTGGGTGCCGCGCGGTGAGGTGTGATCGCGGAGGCGTCGGGACCCCGCCCCCGCCCGCGTCCGCTCGGTGATCGGCACGAGCCCGGCCGGCCGGCGGGCCTGGCGGGCGGTCACGAGCCGCCCGGCATCCGGCTGCTGGGCCGGCGCTCACCCGCGCGCCTGCCGGAGCCCGGCCCGCGCACTCGTCCACGGGCGTGCCGTCGGCTTCCCGGGGGCCCGCCTCCGTCCGCGCCTCCGAAAGCTACCGCGTCACGGGCTTCCTCGCCCGGTCGGTCTCGTCCTGCACCAGCAGGGAGAGCAGGGCGGCCACGGAGAGCCCCGCTTCGGCCGGGTGGCGCAGCAGCTTGCCCGGCTCGATGCGGTAGATGTTCGTGCGCCCCTCGCGGGTGTGCGAGAGGTAACCGTCCTGCTCCAGATCGGAGATGATCCGCTGGACGGCGCGCTCCGTCAGCCGGCAGTGGGCGGCGATATCCCGGATCCGGGCGTTCGGATCGTCGGCGATCGCCGCCAGCACGCGTGCGTGGCTGGTGATGAACGTCCATCCGCTGTGTGGCTCGGGCACTGCAACCATGCGCCGCATTTTACCGGAGCGGTGTTGCCGGAACCTAGATACGTGACATACTTGTCGTGGTTTATCTGACGTGTTTCCGCAGAGGTCATAAGCCATAGGAGGACGACGTGTCCTTGGACGAGGCCGTCTTGCCCCGGCCGCGAAACGACGCCGGCGGAAGCCGCGAGCACTCGGGCGACCGGGCCGGCGGGCGCGCGCCGGCTCCGAGCTCCGTGCTCCAGTACGCATGGCAGGGCGCCTGGGTCGTCGTCGCGTACGGCGCGTACGACATGGATTCGATCGCATCCCTGGAGGAAGCGCTGGTCGCGGCGGCCAAGAGGAACCCCAAGGTGGTCGTGGACGCCTCCGGTGTCACCTTCGCCGACTCGTCGTTCCTGAATCTGCTGATCCGCGTCCACAGGGCGACCACCCTGCGCGTGGCCGCCCCCGGGCCGCAGCTGTCGCGGCTGTTCGAGATCACGGGAACCGGCGCCGTCCTCGGAGTACGGGCGACCGTGGAGGACGCCGCCGCCTCCTGAGAGCGCCGTCCCGCTGCCGGGATCTCCTTCCCCCGGCTGCCGGGTCCTTCTTCCCCTGCAGCCCGGGGGCCCCTGCCGCCGGGGGCCTTCCCTCCGCCACCGGTGGCTTCTCGTCTGCCGCCCGGGGCGAGGTCCCCCGCGGCACCCTCCGCGGGCGGCTGACGCCGGCGGAGGGACATGTCCGTGGCCGTGATCGACCGGCCGCGATCCCTTTCCCTGACCTGTGTCGCCCCGCTGCCGCGGGCGCCGACGCACCCGACGCGCCCGCGTGCCGTGGCGTCGAACCCGACAGGAGGAAAAGCGGCATGGACGTCCGCCGCAGAAACAACGTGACGGTCACCGGTCGCGTCGACGGACCGGTGGTCATGCTGGCCCACGGCTTCGGCTGCGACCAGCACATGTGGCGCCTGGCCGTGCCCGCGTTGGCCGAGCGGTACCGCGTGGTGCTGCTGGACTACGTCGGATCCGGTGGCTCGGATCCCTCGGCGTGGGACCCGGAGCGGTACGCGTCGCTGCACGGCTACGCGCAGGACGTGCTCGACGTCTGTGCCGAACTGGACCTCGAACGCGTGGTGTTCGTGGGCCACTCGGTCAGCTCCATGGTCGGCGTGCTGGCCGCGCAGGCGGCGCCGGAGCGGATCGGGGCGCTGGTGATGGTGTGTCCCTCGCCCTGCTACGTCGACGACGACGGGTACCGCGGCGGGTTCAGCGCGCAGGACATCGACGAGCTGCTGGCCTCGCTGGAGGCCAACTACCTGGGCTGGTCGTCCGCCATGGCCCCGGTGATCATGGGCAACCCCGAGCGGCCGCAGCTGGGCCGGGAGCTGGCGAACAGCTTCTGCGCGACCGACCCCGACGCCGCCCGCGTCTTCGCCCGCACCACGTTCCTGTCCGACAGCCGCAAGGAGCTGGCGAGCGTGACGGTGCCGACGCTGGTGCTGGAGTGCTCCGAGGACGTGATCGCACCGCGTGAGGTCGGCGCCTACGTGCACGCCGCGATCCCCTCCTCCCGCCTGGTCACGCTGGACGCAACCGGGCACTGCCCGCAGTTGAGCGCCCCGGGGGCCACGGTCGACGCGATCCTCGACTTCCTGGACGGACTGCTGTGATGAGCCGCGTGAGCGAGGAGCCGGAGCCGTCCGGTGTCGGCGACGGCGCGGGCACGGACGAGGCGTTCACCGCGCTGCTGGAGGACAGCGTCGAGGAACTGTACGAGGCGGCCCCCTGCGGCTACCTCTCCACGATGATGGACGGCACCGTCGTCAAGATGAACGGCACGCTGCTGGGCTGGCTCGGCCTGCGGCGCGAGGCCGTGGTGGGGCGTCTGCACTTCACCGACCTGCTCACGATGGGCGGGAAGATCCACCACGAGACGCACTTCGCGCCCCTGCTGCGGATGCGGGGGGAACTGTCCGGCATCGTCCTGGAGATGAGGACGGCGCTGGGCGACCTGTTGCCGGTGCTGGTCTCCTCCATGATCAAGTACGGCACCGAAGGCGACCCGCTGCTGATCCGCACCACCGTCTTCGACGCCTCCGACCGCCGCACCTACGAAGAGGAACTGGTGCGCCGCCGCCAGGACGCCGATCACGCGCGCGCCGAGGCAGAGCATGCACGTGCCGAGGCCGAGCGCGCACGTGCCGAGGCCGAGCGGGCGCGCGCCGAGGCCGAGCGGGCCTTCGCGGAGGCGGAGGAGGCCCGGCGGCAGGCCGAGGCCCACGAGTCCCAGCTGGTGGAGGCGCTGGACGTACTGCAGCAGTCCCTCGTGCCGGCCTCGCTGCCGGTCGTGCCCGGACTGGAGACGGCCGCCTACTACCACACCGCCGCCGCCCACCGGCTCGGCGGCGACTTCTACGACCTCTTCCCCATCGACGGCAAACGCTGGGGCTTCTTCCTCGGCGACGTGTGCGGCAAGGGGCCCCAGGCCGCCTCCCTCACCTCGCTGACGCGCTACACCCTGCGCACCGCGGCCCTCCACGACCCCGAGCCCGCCGCGGCCCTGACGACGTTGAACACCGTCCTGTACGAGCGGTACGCCACCGGTGACGACCCCCGTTACTGCACGTGCGTCTTCGGCACCGTCGAACCGTGCGCCGAACCCGCGGGCGCCACCGTCCGGCTGGCCTCCGGCGGGCACCCTCCCGCCCTCGTCCTGCGTGCCGACGGGCGGGCCGACTTCCTGCCCACGCCCGACGGGTTGCTCATCGGCGTCCTGCCCGCGGCGCCGATCGGATCCGCACGGATCACCCTGGCCCCCGGCGAGACGATCCTGCTCTACACCGACGGCCTCACCGAGGCCCGCACCCGACCGGGCCGAGGCGGCCTGTACGGCGAGGACGCCCTGCGCGCCTTCGTCGCCGGCCGGGCCCCCGCCACGCCCCGGGAGACGGTCGCCGCACTGACCACCCTGCTCGCCGGTTTCGGCGGCGGCCTCACCGACGACGCCGCCCTGCTCGCCCTCGGGGTCCCCTCCGGAACGGTGACAAAAAAACGTCAAGAGTGATCGCATCTGGCGTTATCTCCGGCATAACCGGAGCGAAAATGCATGTACTGGTGGACGAGGCGCTGGACTGGGGAGGGCAGTGTGCCGCTGGTTCCCGATGACGGCCGCATGGGCCCGCAGACCGGTGTGCCATCCGCCGGTGGTGTGTGAGGTCCCTGCTCTCGACGCTTCCCAAGGAAGGTTCACACGTGAGACGTACCCGTGCTGCCGTGACCGTCGCGGCCGCCGTTCTGACGCCGGCGCTCCTGCTCGCCACGCCCGCCTTCGCCGCCGGCCCCTCCGGGGGCCCGTCCGCCTCGGTGGTGGCGACGACGGACCCCGGCGGCTCGACCACGCCGGTGGACGACATGTCCGACGACGACGTCCGGATCGCGATCCTGCGCATCATCGGCGACCCCAGCACGGGCAAGGCCGTCTACGCCGCCGCTCAGGCGGCCATGGACGGCACCATCGAGGACCAGCGCTACTTCCTGGAGACGGGCCGCTGGACAGCCCAGGTCGAGGACGACCGCGTCGCCGTCTTCCACATCCTCTACGTCGCCCAGCAGAACGACGACAAGGCGGTCATCGCGGCGGCGAACGAGGTCCTGGACGAGGACACCCCTGACGCCCTGCGTGCCTTCCTGGAGACCGGCTACCGCAAGGCGCAGGCCGAGGACGACAGCGTCGCCATCTTCCGCATCCTCTACCTCGCGCAGCAGAACAACGACAAGGCGGTCATCAGGGAGGCCGACAAGGCCCTGAGCGACGGCTCGCCCGAGGCCCTGCGCGCCTTCCGGGAGACCGGCTACCGCCTCGCCCAGGCCGAGGACGACAGCGTCGCCATCTTCCGCATGCTCGCCGACCCCACCATCAGCGACGCGCTCCGCGCGGCCGCGGTGAAGGCCCTGAACGACGGCTCGCCCGATGCGTTGCGGTACTTCCTGGAGCACGGCCAGTACGAGGTGGACTGACCCCCGTCCTCGGCGCGGGGCCGGTGCCGTCCTCCGTCCTCACGGGGACGGCACCGGCCCCGCGCCGCCGTTCAGCGGTGTCCGTCGGACCGCTCCTCGGGGCAGGGCGCCTGTCTCCCCGGGCAGGGCCGTCAAGCCGGTGTGGCAGCCGTCCTACCGGGGCGCCTGGGGCACCCCGCCCAGCCGGACGAGCTTCGACTCGCCGGGGTTGGCCGGCTCCCCGCAGTGCACGCACACGTTGACGGTGTGCAGTTCGGCCCCGCAGGAGTGTTCCCAGGCGGTGGGCGCGGGGCCCTCGGTGACGTACGTGTCACCCCACTGCATCAGCTCGTGCAGGATCGGCGCGAGCGCGCGGCCGGCCTCGGTCAGGACGTACTCGTAGCGCGGCGGGTGCTCCTCGTACTGCTCCTTGGCCAGCACGCCGCGGTCGACCAGTTTGCGCAGCCGGGTCGCGAGGATGTCCCTGCTCGCTCCCGTGTTGGCCGCGATCTGGGCGAAGCGCCGCTGGCCGAGCAGCACCTCGCGCAGCGCGAGCAGGCTCCACCGCTCGCCGATCACATCCAGCGCGTTGGCGATCGAGCAGGGCCTGGCAGCCATGGGCACCTCCTGGTCTTGTTTTCCAACTTAGCACGTGGAATGGTGGGTTTGAATTCACAACTCACCAGGAGGAGTCGTGTCCGAGCTGCCCCGCAAGATCGCCCGGCACCCGTCCGTGCAGAAGGTGCTCGCGCGAGGGAAGCAGCCGCCGCCGGGCGTGATCGACGCGACGTGGCTGCGCGAGCTGTGCCTGAGGGCCGGCGCCGACGACGTCGCGGCCGTCCCGCTCGACCATCCGGACCTGGCCGGTGAGCTGGGGTACGTGCGCGAGGCCCTGCCGGCGACCCGCAGCCTGATCTCGCTGGTGGTGCGCATGAACCGGGACAACGTACGCTCCCCGGCGCGCAGCATCGCCAACCAGGAGTTCCACCGCAGCGGCGAGATCATCAACGAGGCGGCCCGTGACATCACCCGGGCCCTCCAGGACATGGGCCACAGCGCCGTCAACCCCTCGGCCACGTTCCCGATGGAGATGGACCGCTATCCGGGCCGCATCTGGGTGGTGGCGCACAAGACGGTCGCGGTGGCCGCGGGGCTCGGCGCCATGGGCATCCACCGCAACGTCATCCACCCGCGCTTCGGCAACTTCGTCCTGCTCGCCACGCTCCTCGTCGACGCGGAGGTCAGCGAGTACGGCCGGGCACTCGACTACAACCCCTGCCTGGAGTGCAAACTGTGCGTCGCCGCGTGCCCGGTCGGCGCCATCGGCAAGGACGGCTCGTTCGACCCGGCCGCGTGTTCCACGCACAACTACCGCGAGTTCATGGGCGGATTCACCGACTGGGTCGAGACGGTGGCCGACAGCGAGGACGGTGCCGACTTCCGGTCCCGGGTCACCGACTCGGAGAACGCCTCGATGTGGCAGAGCCTGTCGTTCAAGGCGAACTACAAGGCCGCGTACTGCATGGCGGTCTGCCCGGCGGGTGAGGACGTCCTCGCCCCGTATCTGGAGGACCGCAAGGGGTTCATGGACACCGTCCTGCGCCCCCTCCAGGACAAGGAGGAGACCGTCTACGTCACCGCGGACTCCCCCGCGAAGGAGTACGTCGAACGCCGCTTTCCCCGGAAGACGGCGAAAGTGGTGAGCGACTGGCGGGCGAAAGGCTGAGGCCTCTGCCCGGGACGGCCCCTGCGGGCTCCCGGAGGCCGGTGCCGTCGTCGACCGACCGGGGCGCCGGCCACCTCGGAGCGCTTTCCGCATGCGCTCCCGACCCCCGCCCGCCTGCACCCTGGCCGCGGCGGTCGCGACGCTCGTACTGGCCGGCGGGTGCGGCTCCGCCGCCGGCTGGACCGGTGCGTCGTTCCGCGGCGAGGGCCTGGGGATGTCCGCCACGTACGACCCCGCGACCTTCACCCCGGAACGGGCCGGCCGCGCGGTACGGGCCGGGGTCGCGGCGGTGCTGGGGGGATCTCACCGGCATGGTGGTCTGGCTGGACCAGGGCCGCTCCGGCGGATCACAACCGGAGTCGCCTAGGCGACTCCGGTTCCCCTGCCGCAGTACCGGTGCGTGCCGTGGTGCCCGTGCTTCAGGCACACCTGGATGTGCACGGTCGTCCCGTCCTTGACGTTGGGGAGGACGGTCTTCTTGCAGGTGCCCAGCTCGGCCCCGTTGGCGTCCTCCGCGGTCCTGGAGTGCGAGGTCCCGCCGGCCTTCCACGTCGCCTTGGCCCAGGCGCGCAAGCCGTCCGCCTGCTTGTCACACGCGCCCAGGACCTCGGGATTGTCGCTGTCCCGCCCGTTCGCATCGCCCCAGAAGGCGCCGGTGGCGCCGATCGCGCCGCTGTCCCTGGTCTTGACGGACACCGTCCTGCTGGGGTCGCGCCCGGCCGCCGTCGCCGGGGACATCAGGCCGATGGTGAGGCCCCCGGCGGCGACAACGGCTCCGACTGCCGTGAGAATGCGCATGGCTTTCTCCCAAGAGGTTGCGGATCGCTACACACCGGATGGTTTCAGCCAGACCTCATCACTTCAGCCGACTTCACCGGCCCTTTTCATCCCAGGCACCCGCCCCTGACCTCGTGAGCCCGGACCTCTCGTGAGCCCGGTGCGTCCGCTGAGACGGAGAGCGGCAGATCAGCGCAGCTCAGGCGACCCTCTCCCCGCCGCGGCGACCCGCCCCCGCACCGGCCAGCGCCGCCATGGCGAGGGCCAGGCGGCGGCCCTGGTAGCGGGCGGCGCCGGCGACGCTCTGCTCGGGCGGGTCGATGCCGGGGTGGTGGAGCGTGCCGTACGGGTTGCCGCCGGCGGCGTTCACCACGGGGTCGGTGTAGCCCGGGGCCACGACGACCCCCTCCCACTCGTGCATCGCCGTGTACGCGGACAGCAGCGTGGACTCGCCGCCCGCGTGCGCGTTCAGGGTCGTGCCGAACGCCGTCACCGCCTTGCCCTGGTAGCCGGAAGGAGGCAGCTCGCCCTGCGTCCTCTCGATGAAGGCGGACAGGCTGGAGGGGAGCACGCCATGGCGGGCCCGCACCCCCCAGGCGATGCCGTCCGCCCACGCCACGTCGGCCGGCGTGATCTCGGTACCGTCCACGTGCCGGAGCCTGGTCTCGGCGCCCTCCTCGGTGGCGCCGGCGGCCAGCGCGTCCGCCATCGCCCGGAGCCTGTCGTCGCCCGACTGGAAGGCGACCAGCAGGCGCCGGCCGCCGGCGGGAACTAGGCTCGACCGCTCGGCCGGCGGGGCCGAGCCCTCCTCCAGCGGACCTGACCGCTCGGCCCGGTGCGGGCGGAGGTGGCGCACGCGGGCGGCCAGATCGCAGATCCGCGCGCCGAGGGAGCGCGCCATCGCCTCCGCCGCCGGGCTGATCTTGCCTTGCGGGTCGGCGCGCACCGACAGGCCGTAGGGGTTGCCGCCGGTCTCGTGCCAGTAGTCGTCGGCGGAGCCCTCCGGAGGACCGGCGGACGTGACCAGCGCTCCCCAGTGGTACATGATCCGGTGCAGGCTGAGGAGGGTGCCCTCCTGGCCGCCGTTGAGGCTCGTCGAGCTGGTCACGCCCGAGACCACGAGGTTGGCCAGCCTGCCGGACTTCCACAGCCCGGACGGCCCGGTGGTGTCCATGAACTCCTTGAGGGGCGCGGACACGTTGCCGTAGTGCGTCGGCGTGCCCCACACCACGGCGTCCGCCCACACGAGGTCGTCCAGGTGCGCGAGGTCCGCACCCGGACGGTCGGCCTCCGCCAGGACGCTGCGCAGCCTGACGTTCGCGCCCGCGCTCTCGGCGCCGGACGCCACCTCCGCCGCGAGCGAGCGCACGGTGCCCTTGCGGGAGTGGTAGACGACCGCGACGTTCGGCGCGGTCAGGTCCCGGTCGCCGATGGGACGACCGCTGAGGGGACGACCGCTCATGAGGTGATGATCTCCACGTCCTCGGCGGCGCGCTCGGCCACCGCGTCGATGTCGGCGTCGAGGGGCGCGTCGACGATCACCGAGACCGACCGTTCGCCGGAGTCGACGATCGGGCCGAGCCGGTCACCCGGCACGCGGGGCGTCATCACGGCGCAGCAGCGGGGCGCGGCGCCGGGCTCGGCGGGGGGAAGCTCGGGCCATCGTTCGTCGGAGGTCGTCCAGCTCACCTCGGCCCCCTTGCTGCGGATGTCGACCAGGGTGCCGTGCGGGTGGTCGAGGAAGAGGTGGCGGACCCGGCGGCGGGCCTCGGGGTAGCTGGTCGGCCTGCCCAGGGCGAGGTCCACGAGCCGTTCCTCGACGGAGCCTCCGGTGGCCAGTCCCCACAGCGCGGAGATGCCGTCGCCCGGGATGCGGAACGCCACCTCCATGAGCACCACCCGGTCCTCGGTGACGCGGTACTCGGCGTGCGCGATGCCGTCGCGGAAGCCGAGCCGCCGCAGCACCTCGGCGTGCACCCGGGACAGCTCGGCGAAGTGCCCGGGGGCCGGCTCGGGGGCCGGCACGGTGTGCCGCATCTCCGTGAACGTCGGCCCGCCCGTCTCGTTGGTGAGCTTCTCGGTGATGCCCGACCAGATCGGCTCGCCGCCCTGCACCAGGCTCTCCACCGAGTACTCGGGACCGGACACCCGCTCCTCGACCAGCAGCGTCTCGTGCTCGGGGTAGCCCGCCACCGCGCCGGCGACCTCGTCGACGGAGTCCAGTGCGCGTACGCCGGAACTGCTCATCCGGCTCACCGGCTTCAGCACGACGGGGCCCGGCCAGGCGTCCGCGGACAGGTCCAGGCCGTCCCGGTCACCGGGGTGGATCGCCTGCCACCTCGGCGAGAGGTCGGGCAGCGCGGTGCGCTGGAACATCTTGTTGCGGCTGACCGCGGCGGCCGGCCAGCCCGACCCCGGCAGGCCGAGCAGGTGGGCCAGCACGCCGGCCGCCTCGACGTAGTACTCGCCGCAGGACAGCACCCCTTGGACGTCGTAGCGCCGCAGCACGGGCTGGACCCCGGCGATGGTGCTGGCCGGCGACGGGTCCGCGACCGGGCAGAGGTCGCCGAGCGCGGACAGCGGATGGCCGGGGTCCGCCATCAGCTCGCGCAACCGTTTCTCGTCCCCGCCCTGCGTGAACAGCAGGACCGGGGTCACTCCCGACTCCTTGGCGTACTCCACCAGCCGGAGGTTGCGGATGATCATCTTGAGCGAGGTCATGATGACGAGGGCAGGCTGCCGCACCGTGGTCACGTCTCCTTCTCCGGCTCTGAGAGCGAGGCGGCGAGCCGGCCACCGTTGTGATGTTGGCCGTTCTGGCCGGCGGTGCCGGGTCCGGCGCCGTCCTGGCCGCGGGCATGGCCCCGGCCGCCCGGGGCGATGATCTCACTGCGCCTGGCGACGACGACCGCGCCGGCCGGGACGTCGTCCATGACGAACGCCTTCGCGCCGATCCGGGCGTCGTTGCCGACCCGGAGCGGGCCCAGCAGCACCGAGTTCGCACCGATCACTACCCGCGATCCGATCTCGGGATGCCGCCGCTGGCCCGGCGGCCGCAGGTTGTCGCGCCGCCACCCGAGCGCGCCGAGCGTCACCTGGTGGTACAGCGTGACGTCGTCGCCGATCACAGCCGTCTCGCCGATCACCGTGCCGCAGCCGTGGTCGATGAAGAGCCGCCTGCCGATCCGCGCACCGGGATGGATCTCGATGCCGTGGGAGAGCCACCGGCCGGCCAGGAAGATGAGCCGGGCGAGCAGCCGGTGGTCGGCGCGGTACGCCCGGTGCGAGACGCGGTGCGCCCACAGCGCGATGAGGTGCGGCGACAGGATCGCCTCGGCCGTGGACGTGACGGCGGGATCGCGCTCGACGACCACCGCGATGTCCTCGCGGATCCGCGCGAGGCTCTTCATGGCTCACCGCCCCAGTTCGGACCACTGCTCGGGTTGGCCGGCACACGCGAAGACCGTGACCACCACCGCGTCGGAGGGCAGCTCCGCCGCGACCTCCCTGGCCGTCAGCCAGTTCGCGGCCGACGAGCTGCCGATCTTCACGCCCGTCAGGTCGTGGAACTCGCCCATGCCCTGCAGCGCCCGGGGCAGCGTCACATGGCGGTGCCCCTCGACCAGGTCGTCGTGTGCCTTCACGAACGGCTGCCGGATGCCGTATCCGTGGCCGCCCGAGCCCTCGTACGTCGGCTTTCCGGGCAGCGGTCCGAGGGCGCCGTACGGCGCCTCCTCGGGCGTCACGCCGATCGCGCGCACGTCCGGGAACCGGCTGCGCAGCGCCCGCAGGACGCCGACGAAGGTGCCGCCGCTGCCGATGGAGGCGAGCCAGGCGGCGGGCCGGGTGTCGCCCAGGTCGGCGAGGATCTCGCCTCCGGTGGTCTGCTGGTGGATCGCGACGTTGACCGGATTGGCGTGCTGGAAGACGACGGTCCAGCCCGGCTCGGCCGCGGCGATGCGCTGGGAGGCCCGGATGGTCTGGAGGAACCCGCCCTTGGTGGGGACCAGTTCCACCTCGGCGCCGCGCTCCTTCAGCAGGGCGAGCAGGCTGGGCGGGCTGGTGGACATCAGCACGAACTTCGTCCGCACGCCGGTCTGCTGGCCGAGCAGGGACATCGCGGAGGCCAGCTTCCCGCCCGAGTACACGAGTAGGCGCAGCTCCTCGGGCGGCCGGTCGCCGTGCCCCCGCAGGGCGTCGGCCATCAGGGCGTAGGCGGTGCGGTCCTTCACCGAGCCGTTGGGGTTCTCCCACTCGCACTTGGCGAGGATCCGCGCGCCGCCCGGCACGGACGGCACCTCACGCAGCGAGGTGCCGCCGAGCCGTGCGTGGAAGTCGGCCATCGCCGGATACCGCTTGTGCACCTCGGCGAAGTCCAGCACGTCCTCGGGCTCCCGCGGCGTGAACGGTCGCTGGAGCTGGTCGTCGGCGGGCGCGGTGGGGTCGGTGGTGTCGGGCGGGACGGTCATGGGCGCTCCACCAATCGGAAGCCGATCGCGTAGATCGGGCGGTCGAACCAGCCGTGCCGGCGGGCGCACCGGGCGAGGTCGCCGTAGCGGGTGAAGCTGCCCCCGCGGGCGACCCGGTAGCTGCCGCGCGTGACGAGCAGGTCGTCGTCCACGGGCGCCCCGCCGTCGTAGGGACGGTAGTCGTCGGCGGTGTACTCCTCGACGTTGCCGGCCATGTCATCGGCGCCGAACGGGGTCCGGCCGGCCGGGTAGACCCCCACCGGGGTGGTGTCCAGCGGGCCCTGCTCGACGGTGTTGGCGTGGTCGTCGAGGAAGCCGCCCGGCCAGGGGAACTCGCGGCCGTCGCCGCCGCCGGCCGCGTACTCCCACTCCGCCTCGGTCGGCAGCTCGAAGCGGCGGCCGGTGCGCGCGGACAGCCACGCGGCGTAGGCGTCGGCGTCCTCGGGCCGCACCGTCCACACCGGGTGGTTGGCCCGTGCCAGGGGGTACGCGCCGAACTGCCATGACGTGGGCAGCGCGGGGGAGCCGGTGTCGGTGAGGTAGCGCCGGTACTCCAGGTTGGTCACCGGGTAGCGCATGATCCGGAACGCGGCGACGTCCACGCGGTGGCGCGGGCACTCCTTGCGTATCCAGGAGTCCACCACCCCGTACCGCGCCCACCGCTCGACGACGGACGCCACCTGGTCCTCGGGGATGCCGAGTTCGGCGGTGCCGGCGGGCACGTCGACCAGCTCCGGGTCGTCGGGCCTGATCCGCGGGTCGCCGCGCAGCCCGAGGATGCCCCCGGCCGCGTAGCGGCGCCCGAAGGGCTCGGCCGGATCGGCGCACAGCTCGGCGAGCTGCCGGACGGGACGGGTGAACAGGTCGGGGTGCGCGGCGAACACGTCGTGCGGCAGCCGTTCCACCAGCCGGCCCGGCAGGCCCATGGCCTCCCGGTCGGAGACCTCGTTGGGGTTGCGTACCGCGGGCAGGACGTCAGTGCTCATCCGGTGTCCCCGCGGTCTCATCCGGTGTCCCCGCGATCTCGTAGACGCGGCCGTCGTAGGAGCTCGCCAGGAACAGGCCGCGGCCGGCGTCGTAGGACAGCGAGGAGATGCCGGAGGTGGTGGGCCGCAGGGCCGGTCCGAAGGCGCCGCGCTCGCGGTCGTAGACGGCGACGTGACCGTGGTAGGAGCCGGTCGCGATCAGGCGTCCCGTGCCGTCCGCGGCGATGGACTTGATCGAGTTGGTGTGCGGGGTGTCGATGGTGGTGCAGGTGAAGTCCGGTGCCCACAGCCGGAGTTTGAGGTCGCGGCCGATGCTGGCGAAGTGGCCGCCGGCCAGCGCCACGCAGCCGTTGGCGATCCGGTCGTGGGCGCCGTCGATGCGGTGGACGAGTTCCAGGGTGCGGACGTCGTGCCAGGCCACGCTGGTGTCCGCGCACACCGAGAAGATGTGGTCGTCGGAGGCGGCGACGCCCTTGACGGCGTTCTCGTGCAGCCGGATGCCCTCGACGTGCTGGAGCCCGCCGTCCCCGGTCAGCCGGAACACCAGGCCCTCGCCGGTGTAGGCGCCGACGACGACGTGCGGGGCGCCGTCGCGGACGAAGGCGGCACCGCAGTTGAGCGGCGACTTGTGCTGGTGCAGCAGGCGGCCGCCGATCGCGTCCATCACCTTGCCGAGCTGGCCGCCGGTGATGACGAGGGGGCCGAACGGCGTCAGGAAGTTGCAGAGGCTGCCCAGTTCGGTGCGCGGCGCCCCGTCGTGCATGACGATGCCCGCGTCGCCGACGCTGATGACGCCGCCGTCGTGGGCGCAGGCGGCGTTCACGCCGAAGGTGGGCGGGACCCGGGTGGGCAGCCACTGCCGGGCGCCGTAGTCGTAGGTGCGGTACGTGGCGCCGAAGGTGCCGAACACCAGGGTCTGGCGGGCGCCGAAGGCGCAGGAGCGCGGCCACACGTCGTCGGGGATGTCGGCCTTGTCGACCTCGGTGAGGTCACCGGCGGAGGTGTCCCACAGCCGCATGGTCCGGTCGTAGCTGAGGCTCACCATCAGATTGCGGGCGCCGTCCAGCACCAGCCGCTTGATGCCGGCGGCGTGGGCGGGCACGACGCGCGTGTCGGTGCCCCGGATCACGACGATCTCGCCGTCGTCGTTGCCCGCGTAGAGGGTGCCGTCGGTGCCGATCGAGATGGTGTCGGTCTCGACGCCGCCGAGGTCGATGGTGTCGACGAGCCCGCCGGTGGCCAGCGACCAGCGCCGCACCGTGCCGTCGTCGCTCGAACTGATCAGCTCGTCGCCGTCACCGGCCCATTCGACGGAGATCACGTCGGCGGTGTGCCCCTCGAAGCGGTGCACCAGCCGGCCGTCGAAGTCGTAGACCCGCACCCGGTGGTCGCGGGAGGCCGTCGCGATGAGCTCCCGGGCGGGGTGGAAGGTGGACATCTCCACGTCGTCGTCGTGGTCGCCCAGAACGGCACGCAGGCGCAGGTCGGGTATCGACCACAGCCGTGCGGTGTAGTCGCTGGAGGACGTCGCCAGCAGGGTGCCGTCGGGGCTGAAGCTGCACTGGTTGGCCAGGTGGTCGTGGACGACGCGGGTCAGGGCGCTGCCCGCGGCCTGGTCCCAGAGGATGACCTGGTTGTCGTAGCCGGCGGTCGCGACGTAGCGGTCACCGTAGGTGGCGATACCGCTGATGGGACTCCTGTGTTCGATCACTGCGCACTCCTGACGTCCTCGACGTTGATCTCGTGGCCGGCGTGGTCGATCTTCGCCATCAGATAGCGGCGGTTGGCGTGGGTCACGTAGACCCCTGTCGGCTGGCTGCGCCGCACCACGATGCCGTTCTCGCGCAACCTCGCCGTCTTGTCGGGGTTGTTGGTGAGCACGTCGACCTGGTGGATGCCCAGGGCCGACAGCATCTGGGCGGCGACCCGGTAGTCGCGCAGGTCGTCGCCGAAGTTCAGCGCACGGTTGGCGGCGAAGGTGTCCATGCCGACGTCCTGGAGGAGGTACGCCTCCAGCTTGTTGTAGAGGCCTATCCCGCGGCCCTCCTGGCGCAGGTAGAGCAGCACTCCGCCGGCCTTCTCCAGCAGGTCCAGCGACTCCCGCAGCTGGGGACCGCAGTCGCAGCGCGCGGAGCCCAGCACGTCGCCGGTCAGGCACTCCGAGTGCACCCGTATCAGCGGGACCTCCTGCTCCCGCGCGTCGCCGAACACCACCGCGACGTGCTCGCCCTGGTCGGCCAGTCCGTGGAAGGAGATGACCTCGGCCGGTTCGAACCGGTCCGGCCCGAGCTGGAGCGGGATCGTCACGCAGGTGCGGATTCTGGCCGGTGGCAGCGGCTCGTCCCCGGTGCCGGCGGAACGGGCCACCGTGTTGTTCGCCTCGTCGCGTTCGCGCACCTCTGCCCCCGTCGTCCGTTAGTACGGTGTGGGAGGGCACCGGTGACACCTGTGTGCGCCGAGAGTCGTCGCGCCCCGTCACCGTGCCCGATCGGGCGTGCACCTGTCCGCAAGGACCCGTATGGGGCCGCGCCCACCCCGGATCCTGGCACCTGGACCGGCGGACCTGCCACTACGCGATCGTGTAGGGCGACTACGCGAACGGGCCGGTCCGCCTGGGCGTTCTTGCCTCTCGCGGGCCCGCCGTGGAGAGTGAAGCCGCCCGGCGACGGACCCGTGGCGGCCGTGACCCCGGCCTGCCCGGTTCATCCGCTCGCCGGAAGCCCGGCACCTCGTCAACGCGGACGTGCGTGCCGGATTCCGCGTGTGCGGCATGGTCCGGTGGACAGGCCCTGGGGGGAACACGTGCAGGTGGTACGCGTACAGAGCTGGCCTGAGGCCGTGGCCGTCCGCTCCGAGTTCCCCGACGCCGTACCCGTCGCCGGCGGCACCGACGTGATGGTCGCCATCAAGCTGCGGAACCTGCGGCCCGAGGTACTGCTCGACCTGAGCCGCATCCCCGGCTCCGACCGGTACCGGGTGGGTCCGGACACCGTCCGCCTGGGGCCCCGGGTGTGCCACACGGCCGTGGCGGAGCTGCTGGGCCCGCACTTGCCGGGCCTCGCCCTGGCCGCCCGCTCCGTCGGCTCCCGCCAGGTGCGCAACCGGGGCACGATCGGCGGCAGCCTGGGCACGGCCTCCGCGGCCGGGGACGTGCATCCGGCCCTGCTCGCCGCGGGCGCCGACATCGAGCTCTCCTCGGTGCGGGGCGCCCGGTGGGTGCCCGCCGACGGCTTCTACGGCCACCGGGGCGGGACCGCGCTCGCGGCCGACGAGCTGATCACGGGCGTGCGGGTGCCGCGGGCGGCCGGACCGCAGCGGTTCCAGAAGATCGGTCTGCGGCTGGGGCTCGTGAAGGCGCTCTGCTCCTTCGCCATCGCCCTGGACCGTGACGGACGGCGCGTCCGCGCGGCCCTCGGGGCCTACGGCGCGGCGCCCGTACGGGCCCGGGCCGCCGAGCGGCTCCTTGAGGAATCCGGTGCGCTGGGCACCGCCCGGCCCCTTCCGGCGGCCCTCGTCACGGAGTTCGGCCGGCTCGCCGCCACGTCCGCCACCCCCGTCGAGGGCGGCGGGGTCGGCGCGGACTACCGGCGCCGGGCCGTCTCCGTGCTCGCCGCCCGCAACCTCGTCCAGGTCTGGGACACGTTCCTCGCGAAAGGACACCATGGACATCACCGTGACGGTCAACGGCAAGCGCCATGACTGCGAGGACGGGCCCGGTGAGAGCCTGCTCTTCCTGCTGCGCGAACGGCTCGGCCTGATCGGCCCGAAGAACGCCTGCGAGCAGGGCGAGTGCGGCTCCTGTTCGGTCTGGCTCGACGGTCTCCTGGTCAACTCCTGCCTGGTGCTCTCGGCCCAGGCGGACGGCTGCTCGGTACGGACGGTGGAGGACCTGGCCGCCGAGGTGCCCGAGAGGGCGCCGGCGGCCGGGGCGGCCGGGGCGCTGCACCCGGTGCAGCAGGCGTTCATCGACGCGGGCGCGGTCCAGTGCGGCTTCTGCACGCCCGGCATGGTGGTGACCGCGGTGGACCTGCTGGCCCGCTCGCCACGCCCCTCGGCGGAGGACGTGCGCCGCGAGATGGCCGGAAACATCTGCCGCTGCACGGGCTACCAGAAGATCGTCGACGCGGTGCTGCTGGCGGCCGAGCGCATGGCGGCCGAGCCGGCGGCGGCCGGGCCGTCCGCCGCTCCCGCTCCCGCCGCCCCGGAGGTGGCGCTGCCGTGACCGCACAGGGTGTCAGCACGGAGACCGCGGAGAGCATCGGCACGAAGACCGCGGAGAGCATCGGCACGAAGACCGCGGAGGGCATCGGCACGGGGACCGCGGAGGGCATCGGCACGGGGACCGCAGGGGGCATCGGCACGAGCCCCGGCCGCTCCGACGGGCCGGCCAAGGTGACCGGGAGCTTCGTCTACTCCTCCGATCTGGCCGCCGAGGACATGGTGTGGGCGGTGACGCTGCGCAGCCCGTACCCGAGCGCGCTGATCCACTCCATCGACACGACGGACGCGCAGAAGTTCCCCGGCGTGCTGGACGTCATCACCCACGCCGACATCCCGGGCCGCCTGCTGTTCGGCCAGATGAAGGTGGACCAGCCCGTGCTCGCCGCCGACCGGGTGCGCTACCACGGCGAGGCGGTGGCGGTGGTCGCGGCCGTCGATCTGGAGACGGCACGCGCGGCGGCCGAGCTGATCCGGGTCGACTACGACGTCCGGGAGCCGGTCACCGACGCCGCGAGGGCACTCGACCCGGAGTGCGAGTGGCTCCATCCGGACGGCAATCTCGTGGCACACACCAGGATCCGGCGCGGCGCGGCGAGCACCGGAGACCTGCCCGCCGCCGACGTCGTGGTCCGCGGCAGCTACTCCCTGGGCATGCAGGACCCGTCCTTCCTGGGCATCGAGTCCGGCCTCGCCGTCCCGGTCGCCGGAGGCGGCGTGGAGCTGCACATCGCCACCCAGTGGCTGCACGTCGACCAGGAACAGGTGGCCGCCTGCCTCGGACTGCCCCCGGACAAGGTGGTGCTGAAGCACGCGGGCGTGGGCGGCGCGTTCGGCGCGCGCGAGGACCTGTCGCTGCACGTGCACGCCTGCCTGCTGGCGCTGCGCCTGAACCGGCCGGTCAAGATGGTGTACACGCGCACCGAGTCGTTCTTCGGCCACGTCCACCGCCATCCCGCGGTGCTCCACTACGAGCACGGAGCCACGTCCGACGGGGCGCTCGTGTACGTCAAGGCGGACATCGTCCTGGACGGCGGGGCCTACGCGTCCAGCTCGCCGGCGATCGCGGGCAACGCGGCGACCCACGCGGTCGGCCCCTACGCGGTGCCGCACGTCCAGGTGGACTCCCGTGCCGTGTACACGAACAACCCGCCCGCCGGGGCGATGCGCGGCTTCGGCACCGTCCAGCCGTGCTTCGCCTACGAGAGCCAGATGGACAGGCTCGCCACGGCACTCGGCATGGACCCGGTGGAGATCCGGCTGCGCAACGCGCTCGAAGAGGGCGCCACCCTGCCGACCGGGCAGGTGCTGGACAGCCCGGCACCGGTCGCCGAACTGCTGGAGACCCTGCGCGGGCTTCCGCTGCCGCCGGCGGACCCCGCAGCGCCCGAGGGGGTCGTCCGCGGCGTGGGCTACGCGGCCTGCCTGAAGAACATCGGCTTCTCGGAGGGGTTCGACGACTACTCGACGGCCCGCGTGCGGCTGGAGGTCGCCGGCGACGGCGCCGTGCTGGCCACGGTCTCCTCGGCCGCGGCCGAGGTCGGGCAGGGCGTGCTCGGCGTCCTGCGCCAGATCGCCGTCACCGAGCTGGGCGTCGGCAGGGTCGAGATCCGCCAGGAGGACTCCACGTTCGGCACGGCGGGCCCGACGTCGGCGTCCCGGCAGACGTACGTCACCGGTGGCGCCGTCCGGGAGGCGTGCCGCCAGGTCCGCGAGGAGGTGCTGGACCTCGTCCGGCAGGCCGGGTACGAAGACCCGCCAGCCGCCTGGCGGTTGCGTGAGGACGGTGTCGTGGACGACGCGGGGCGGCAGGCGGCCGGGCTGGCCGACGTGCTCGGCACGCGCGTGATCGAGAAGACGGCGGAGTTCCACCACCGCACCACCTTCCCGCTGGACCGGGAGACCGGGCAGGGGAACTCGGCCATGCAGTTCGGCTTCGCCGCGCACCGCGCCGTCGTGGACGTCGACCTGGATCTTGGCCTGGTGCGGCTGATCGACCTCGCCATCGCCCAGGACGTCGGGAAGGCGATCAACCCGTCCGCCATCGCCGGGCAGCTCCAGGGCGGGACCGTCCAGGGGGCCGGCCTCGCGCTGCTTGAGGAGATCGAGCTGGCCGGCGGGCAGGTGCTCAACCCGTCGTTCTCCGGCTACCTGCTGCCCACCATGGCGGACATCCCGCCCATCCGGGTGGAGATCCTGGAACGGGCCGATCCGCACGCGCCGTACGGCCTGCGCGGCATCGGTGAGCTCCCGTCGATCTCGGCGACGGCGGCGGTGGCCGGGGCGGTCAGGGCGGCCACCGGGCTCGACGTGACCCGGGTCCCGATCCGTCCCCACCACCTCACGGTCGGGACGCGGAGCGCGCCCCGACCGTAACGGGTCCGTGCACTATGAGGCTTGCGACGAACCCCCGTGGCCCCTCAGCAGTACGGCTCCCAGAGGTCGTACTCCAGGGCGGCGGCGACCGCGGGCGAGGAGTCGCGCAGGCCGTCGAGCAGGGAGCGGTTGTGCTGCCGGATCTCCTCGTCGTATCCCGTCAGCGGGCTGTCCTCGGACAGGTCGAGCAGCCACAGGGGCCGTAGCATCGCGCCGCGCAGCGCCTTTCCCTCCGCCGTCTCGGTGCCCGCGTGCAGCCATCGCACGCCCGGGATCCGGGCCGGCATGTAGTAGGTGAGGTTGAAGTACTCCGCGGCCGAGGCCAGCCGGTCGTAGTCGAAGCCGATCGCCCGCAGGTACACGGTGTCGCCCCAGCGGTAGTACAGGCAGAAACCGACCGGCGGCTCGCCCGGACGCGAGATCAGCACCACGTCGGAGCGCGACCCCGCGAGTTCACCCTGCGCACGGAACGACTCGGCCATCGGGGCGACGTCGACGGTCCGCCCGTACCGCGCCTCGGTCCGGGCCAGCAGCCGGGCGACGTCCTGCCAGGACTCGGCGAGCGTCCGGTGCTCCACCTGGTAGCCGGCCCTCTCGAACTTCCGCGCCTCGCTGCGGATGCGGCGGGCCCGGTGCCCGGACAGCGATCCCAGCCAGGCGTCCCAGCCACCGGGCGGGATCTCGATCCACGCGTCGGTCTTCAACGCGACCGGGGCGGCCCGTACCCCCGCCGCGCGCAGCGCCGTGACATCCGGCGTGGTCAGGTACATCGCCACCTGGGCGACCTTCTCTCCCTCGTGCAGGGGCGAGCGCAGCGCACGCACCGCGTCGAGCAGCGCGGAGGCCGCCGCCGCCCGGTCGACGCCTTCGCCGGTGAGCAGGTGCGCCAGGTAGCCGCGGCGCTGCCCGACGAGGATGCCGCCGGGCCCGGGGCTCGGCAGGCCGCGCCCGGTCAGCAGGTCGTGCCAGCGCAGGTGGGGGTTGGGTTCCTCGCGTACGGCTGCGACGGGAACGGCGGCCCGGCCGCCCCCCGGAGTCTCCACGTGCAGGCCGCCGGAGACCGATCCGCCCGAGAGGGCGCACAGTCTCAGCCACAGGGCCGACGAGTAGAACCGGCCGCCGGCGAGCCGGTCCCATTCGGCGTCCTCCATACCGCCGGTCGCGTCGGCGAAACAGCTCGTCGTGACGGTCATGGCGCCTCCCCAAGTCTCTGCCGGACCCTCCCCGCGAGCTCGCTGCGCGATCGGATGCCGAGCGTGCCGAACATTTTCCGCAGGTGGTAACTGACGGTGTGTGGTGAGCGGTTGATCCGCGTGGCGATCTGGCTGTTGGTGAGCCCGTGGCTGACCAGGTTCGCGATCATCAGATCGATCTCCCCGAGGCCGGCCGGCCAGCTCGACTCGCTCTTGCCCTCCTTGGCGCGGGCGGTCGCCCGCGGCGATCCGGTCCGCATCGGTTCGGGCAGCGAGTCCAGGGTGGCCTGCCAGAACAGCGGCTGGGTGAAGACCAGCCGGTCGCCGGCGTCGGCGATGACACCGACGTCGCAGGCCTCCTCGACCAGCGGCAGCAGCATTCCTGCGGGCTGCTCGAAGGGCTCCGCCACCGCGGCGAGTTCGAACTCCATGCCGCTCAGGGCGGCGAGCTGGATGAACAGCCGGCAGCGCGGGGAGACCTCGGCCAGCAGCAGCCGGACCACCCGGTGGACGCGCTGGGGCAGTTCGGTGCGTGTCACCTCGGCCATGCCGTCGACGACGGTGACGGCGCTCTCCTCGAGTAGACCCCGCAGCAGCTCGACGACCAGCCGGGCGTTGCCCGCCGCGGTCGCCACGAGTGCTTCGAGCGCGTGCGAGGGGGGTGCGCCGAGCAGGTCGGTGGTGACCGCCCGCACGGTGCTTTCGGACAAGGGGCCGAGGCCCACCCTCGTGTCGGGCAGCGACGGCTCGCCGGACGGCAGCGAGAAGACCCGCTCCACGTCCGGGCCACCGCGTCCGGGGCGCCTGGCCAGTGCCCACACGATCGACGCCGAGGAGAACTCGGCGATCAACTGCGGCAGCGCCGAGGGCAGCCGTTCGTCGTGCTTGTGCAGATCGTCGACGGCAACCAGGGCCGGCGTCGCGCGATCCTCCTGCCCGAGCCAGGCTCGCAGCAGGATCGGGGCCCGGACGACCTGGGGCGACGGGACCCGGAAGCCCTTGTCCCGTGCCTCGGCCGCCATGGCCGTCAGTAGATGACTTTTTCCCGTTCCCGAATGGCCTTCCACCAAGAGTAGGCAACCCGTGCCTCGTTCCCCCGTCGACAGGAAGCGTTCCACTGGCATTCGCTGCTCTTGCGGCATGGCTGAACATAACCGTTCGCGCATGGTGTAGAACTATTCCTTTCGCATGCTCAACTAGTCTAGTAGTTGGACACAAGCCCGTGTCGGCTGTCGACGTCGACCAGCATTTTGAGCCATCGCGGGTCACGTCGAAGCGACAGCGTATGTGGGCCGAGGAGCGTAGTCAGTACCGAACAGGGGGAGACTTCATGTCGGCTGAGGCGTTAACCACGCAGTACAACCAGGAGTTCCGAGTGCCGGGCAGCGGTCTGCCCGAAGTTGCTCAGCATGTCAAGGGATTTCAGACGCTCTCCCCGTGGCATGGTGAATATTTGGCCAGACCTCTCTTCGTCGCCGAGCGGGAAATGCGCGAGTTCGCCGACGATCTGCGCCACCTCGTCGACATACTCATTTCGCTGCCGGACCGGATGTTCGGTGGCGATCTCAACGCATTCCGGTCCGTACTGGGCATCAGTGACGATCGGTGGGCGGCGATCCAGCAGATCGGTGACGCACTGCCACCGCACAATGGCCGGGCCGATCTCTATCATGACGGAACGTCGTTCAAACTCCTGGAGTTCGGCCTGGGCAGCGAGGTCGGCGGCTGGGACCTCGCGGGCGAGATCCCCCGGGCCATGCTGGAGATCGACGCCTTCGCCGACTTCGCCCGCCGGCACCGGCTCGGTTACTCCCACCCCGCCCGTGCCGCGGTGCGGGCGCTGCGCGATCTGGGCGCCACGGTGGCGCCCGGCCGCGAGCCGGTGGTGGCACTGCTGGAGTGGCGGGACGGCCTCGCGGAGTACGGCGAGACCTGGCGCGCCTTCCAGTCCGCGCTGAGCTGGGCCGGGCTCGACATCCTGCTGGCCGAGGTCGGTGACGTGCACGAACGGGATGGCGCGCTCTACCTCAAGGACACCCGAATCGACGTGGTCTACCGCACCTTCGTCGCGGCCCAGATCGCCGAGGAGCCGGACGGCTGGGAGCTGGTCGAGCCGCTGCTGCGTGCACAGCGGGCCGGCGGGATTCTGATATGGACGCCGCTGTCCAGCAGCGTGTTCAGCAACAAGAGCTGCATGGGGCTGCTGTCGGACCCGGCGCGGCGGCGGAATCTGGGCGAGGACGAGTGCCGGCTCATCGACCGCGTGCTGCCCTGGACCCGCATGCTCACCAAGGAGACCATCGGCGCCGAGCGCGACCTCCTCGACGAATGCGCCGACCGGCGCGATCAGTTGATCCTGAAGGTCAACGCCCGCGGCGGCGGAGTGGGCGCGGTGGTCGGCTGGGAGACGGACGACGCCGCATGGCGGCAGGCGCTGGAGAAGGGAGCGGTCGAAGGCTGCGTGGTGCAGCAGCGGGTGATCCCCCGGCCGGAAATCGTCGTCGATCCCGTGTCGGGCGAGACCGGGGAATGGCATGCGGCCTACGGCATTTTCTATACCCCGCATGGTTATGCGGGCGCATATGCCAAGGCGGTGCCGGCCGGATCGGGCAGCATCATCACCATCAAGTCCCATGCCCAGGCGCGCAGCGCGGCGGTATTCCATCAGCGGGAGCCAAAAGCGGAGCCCCTTATTCCTGATTCCGCGTCGTGGGACTGAGGAGAGGACATGATGTCCGGGGACACCCCTGCACCTTCGGCGTGGCGGCGGATCCAGACGGCCTGGGGTCTGCCGGACCTGGCGGGAAACGGCCGGTTCGTCACGGCAAATCTGATCGACAGCCTCGGAAACGGGCTGGTGATGGCGTTCACGGTCGTCTTCTTCGTGAAGACGACACCGCTGTCGCTGGTGGCGATCGGCGCCGCTCTGACGACCGGCCGCCTTCTCGCACTCCCCATGCCGCCCTTCATCGGGCCGCTGCTGGACAGATACGGGCCGCGCACCGTGGTCGCCGCGGGCAACTGGATCTCGGTGGTCGGTTTCATCGGCTACCTCTTCTCCCACGCGGCCTGGCAGATCGTGCTGTGGCAGTTCGTGGTCCAGCTCGGCTCCAACTGCTTCTGGATGGGCAACAGCCCGCTCACGGTCCTGGCCGCCGACGGCAAGGAGCGCGCCCGCTGGTTCGGGTTCGTCCGCGCCCTGCGCAACGCCGGGGTCGGGTTCGGCGGTGCGGCCTCCGCCGTCGCGCTGAGCATCGGCACCACCACCGGGCTCCAGGCGGTCATGGTGGTCAACGCCGTCACCTTCGCCATCGCCGGCCTGCTCGTGCTCACCTGGCGGCCCCGGGCGGAGGCGGGCGAGGCGGCGGGTGAGGGCGGGGCCGAGCCCGTTCCGAAGGAGGAGAAGAAGGCGGCGGGCAAGGCCGCCGGGCGGCAGCGCGGCGGCTACCGCACCGTACTGAAGGACTTGCGGTACCTGCGGCTGGTCGCGGTGAACATCGCCTTCGTCTTCGCCGCCCAGGTGATCACCGTGCTGCTCGCCGTCTACGCGGCGGACAACCTCAAGGTCGGCGCCTGGATCGTCGGCGTGCTCGTCGTGCTCAACACGGGCATGGTCGTGGTGTTGCAGACCCTCGCCGGCCGGTGGATCGAGGGCCGCAGGCGGGTGTGGGTGCTCGCGCTGGCCCTGGTCCTCAACGCGGTGTCGTTCGCCGTCTTCGGCGCGCTGATCGCGGTGCCCGCCTGGGTCCAGATCGTCGGCATGCTCGTCGCGATGATCCTCTACACCGTGGCGGAGATCCTCAGCTCCCCGCCGGTCGCCGAGCTGAGCGTGGTGATGGCGCCCGAGCCCCTGCGGGGCCGCTATCTGGCCGTCTACCAGATGTCCTGGTCGGTCGGCGGCGCCGTCGCACCGGCCCTGCTGACCGCACTCCTCGACGGTGGGGCGCTGCTGCCCTGGGCGTTCCTCCTGGCGATCAGCGTGCTGGCCGTGCCCGTCGTCCTCGGCCTCGACCGGGGCTCTCACCCCGGGAACACCCCCGAGCCGGCAGAGGAGGACGAGTCGGTGGGCCAGCTCGACGCCACCGGCACCGACTGAGCCCGCTCCGGATCCGGGAGCCCCACGTCCACCGGGCCGTTCCCCGAGCTCACCGACCCGCGACTTCGCGCTTCACTCCGGGGCCTGCGCCGGCAGGTCCAGCCGGGAGAGCTGGGCGCGGGTCGTCACGCCGAGCTTGGGGAACGACTTGTACAGGTGGTGGCCGACGGTGCGGGGGGCTCAGGTACAGCTGGGTGCCGATGACCTGAACGGATCCCGTTCTCCTCCCGCGGCTCTTCACCCGATCGCAGGCATGGCAGGAGTCCGGAAGGGGCAGGAGCGACGTGCAAGCAGTGCTGGAGGTCGGACGGAGACCTTGGGCGCGTGGGGGGCACGCGACCAGTTGGAGCACGCCATGCAGTCGAACCCCGGTCACGACCAGGTCCGTTTCAACGTTCTCGGGGCGTTGGAGGTCTGGCACGGTGACAGACGGCTGGGCGTCGGCGGTCCCGTCAACGAGCGCGTCCTCGCAACCCTTCTCCTGGAGCCCGGATCCGTGGTGCCGGTCTCCCGGCTGGTCGAGGCGGTGTGGGGCAAGGAGCCCCCGCCCACGGCGACCCACCAGATCCGCAAGGCCGTCGCCCGCCTGCGGCGCCGGATCCCGTCCGGCTCCGAGACGATCGTCACCGAGTCCTCCGGGTACCGTATGGTGCTCGACGGCCACGGCCTGGACCTGCGGCTCTTCGACCTCTGGACGCGCTGTGCCCGGGAGAGCCACGCGGAGGGGCGACTGGACGACGCGGTCGGCGAGTTGAAGGCCGCCCTGGAACTGTGGCGGGGGCCCGTGCTCGCCGGCGGGGGCGGACCGCTGATCGACGCCCTGGCGACCGCCTGGGAGGAACGCCGCATCGCCGCGGTCGAGCTCGGCTTCGACCTGCGCCTGGACCGGGGTGAGACGGCCGGAGTCATCGCCGACCTCCGCGAGGCCGTCGTCGCCCACCCCTTCCGGGAGCCCCTGGTGCGCCGGCTCATGCTGGCCCTGTACCGGGCGGGGCGGCAGGCCGAGGCCGTGAAGGAGTACGCCCGGATACGGTCGCTGCTCGCCGAGGAGCTGGGCGTCGACCCCGGCTCCGCGCTGGCGGAGCTCCACGAGGCGATCCTGCGCGGCGCACCCGGGCGCACGGCGGTCCAGCACCGCCGGCCCGCCGCGAAAGCCGCTCCCGCTCCCTGTGCTCCGTGCGCGCTGCCGCACGACCTCGCCGATTTCACCGGGCGGCAGGAGGAGCTGCGCCGGCTCACCGCCGCGACGCAGGGGGAGGCCGAGCGGACGGGCCCCCGGATCGTGGTCGTCGAGGGAATGGCGGGGAGCGGCAAGACGGCCCTGGCCGTGCATGCCGGGCACCGGCTGGCGGGCGACCACCCGGACGGCCAGCTCTATCTCGACCTGCGCGGGTTCGCCTCGCGAGAGGAGCCGATGTCGCCCACGAGGGCGCTGGGCGAGCTGCTGCGGGCCGCGGGCGTGCCGGAAGAGCGCATCGGGGAGGACCACGACACCCGCCTCGCCGCGTGGCGGGTGACGAGCGCGCGGCGGCGGATGCTGCTGATCCTGGACAACGCGTCGTGTGCCCCGCAGGTGAGGTCGCTGCTGCCGACGGCCGCGGGAAGCCTCGTGCTCATCACCAGCCGGGTCCGGCTGACGGAACTGGAAGGTGCCGAACAGCTCTCGCTCGGCCTGCTGAACCGCCGGGACGGCGTGGAACTCCTGCGCCGGCTGGTGGGCGAGGAGCGGGTGGCCGCCGAACCGGAAGCGGCGGCCCGGCTGGTCGACCGCTGCGGGGGCCTGCCCCTGGCCCTGCGGATCTGCGGCGCCCGGCTGCGCAAGCGGCCGCACTGGAGCCTCGGCCATCTGGCGGACCGGCTCTCGGACGACACCCGCCTCCTGGGCGAGATGGAGGCGGGCGACCGCAGCGTGGCCGGCGTGCTGCGCAGCTCCTACCGGGTGACGGACGAGTCACGACGGGACGGGTTCCGCCTGCTGAGCCTGCATCCGGGTGTCGACTTCGACCTGCCCGCGGCCGCCGCCCTGCTGGGCACGGAGCCGGACAGCGCGGAGCTGACCCTGGAGTACCTGCTGGACGTGCACCTGCTCCAGCAGTACGAGTTCGGGCGGTACGCGTTCCACGGCCTCGTCCGCAGTTTCGCCCGGTCACTGCCCTCCCCGGGGCGCACCGAGGAGACCGCGGCCGTCCGGCGGCTGGCCGCCCACACCGTGACGGGCGTCGACCGCGCCTGCCAGGTGCTGCTGCCCCGGGGGGTGTATCCCCTTCCGGCGGCTCCGGGCGGCTCAGGCAGCAGCGTTCCGCCGCCGCGTGAGGCCCTGGACCGCGCGGTGCGGTGGCTGGACCGGGAGCGGTGCAACGTCCTCGCGATCATCGGCCTGGCCCGCCGGCGGGGCCTGAGCCAGCACGCGGCCAGGCTCAGCAGCGGCATGGCCCTCTGCCAGCGCGTGGTGCCGCGCCCGCGTGCGGCGCCGCGGGTGTGAGGCCTGCGGCGCCGCGGCGTGAGGCGCGAGATGCCAACGTGGGGGCGGGGGGCGCGCGCCCGAGCGTGCGGCGGAACGCCCGTCAGGAGTCCTCGGCGGCCGAGTCCGAGGCGGCGGGCGTGCCCACGGGCGTTCGTTCCGGGCTTCTCCCACAGCAGCGAGTAGCGCCACATGAGACGCCGGCGCCAGTGCGAGCCCGGGAGCACGCGGTGCGCCGTGCGGCGGACCTCGGACCAGGTCATGTCGGGATCGGCCACGGGGAGCGCGTCCGGCGAGCGCTTCCCGGCGTGCCGCCTGGCCTCGCGGCGGACGGCGGCCAGGGAGGAGAAGAGCACCAGCCAGTCGACGACGGAGCCGGGATCCGCCAGGCCGATCACGACCAGCCGCCCGCCGGGCGCGAGGAGCGACGCCGCCGTCCGGAGCGCGCGTTCCGTACCCAGGTGGTGGGCGACGGCGACCATGGTGATCACGTCGTAGTGCTCGTACGGCAGGTCAGTGCCGGCCAGGGCGAGGAAGTCGCCCTCCACGAATCCGGCGTTCGGCACGCCGCTGCCGGCGGCGCACGCCGCCTTGACCATGTCGGCCGATGAGTCGAGGCCGGTCACGTGCCGCGCCCGGCCTGCCAGGGCCCGGACCAGGCGGCCGTCGCCGCAGCCGACGTCGAGCGCCTCACGAGGGTGGTCGGGGAGGCTGTCCAGGATCCACGGGTGGTAGTGCACGTTGGGGTTCCAGTACTCGGTCTCCATGATCCATCCCTCCGTGAGGTGTGGTGGCCGCTCCCCGGCACCGGGCCGCCGCGGTGTTCAGGCGGCGGCCCGTGCCGCTGGGGGCTCGACGGGGTAGACCGACCCGTCGTACGACGAGGCGAGGAAGCGGGCCCGGGTCACGTCCCAGTGGAGCGAGGAGATGCCGGCCGTCGTCGGGCGGCCGATGAACGGCCAGTCGCCGGTGGCGAGATCGTGGACGGCGATGGCGCCCGCGTAGGAGCCCGTCGCGACGAGCCGGCCGTCCGGGGAGGCCGCCACGCACTTGATCGAGTTCTCGTGGGGGGTGGGGATCGTCGTGCACTTCTCCTGCTGCCAGATCCGCAGCGTCAGGTCGCGGGAGACGCTGGCGAACATCCCGCCGGGCAGGGCCGCGCAGTCGTTGACGATACGGGCGTGGGCGTCGGCCAGGCGCCCGGTCTCGGTCAGGGTGTCCAGCGAGAACCAGGAGACCGAGGTGTCCGCGCACACCGCGAACAGCGTGTCCCCGGAGACGGCGACGCCCTTGACCGCGTTGGTGTGCAGCGGCAGGGTCGCGACGAGTTCGAACGACCCGCGGTCGGTGAGCTGGAAGACCAGCCCCTCGCCCGTGTAGGCGCCGATCACGACGTGCGGCCTGCCCTCCCTGGTGAACGCGGCGGCGCAGTTCAGGGGCGACCTGTGCTGGTGGACGACGCTGCCGTCGGCCGCGTCGAAGACCTGCCCGAGCTGGCCCCCCGTCAGCATCCGGCCCGCCACCTCCACGAGGAAGTTGCACAGGCTGCCGGGGCGGGACACCTCCTGGCCCTCGCACCAGACGATCCCCGCGTCGCCGTCCGTCCACACGCGCCCCGCCGAGTCGGCGACCACGGCGTTGACGCAGGCCGTCGGCAGGACGCCGGACAGGTCCCAGCGCCCCTCGGGGAGGTGGTAGGTGGCGTACGTGGAGCCGAAGGTGGCGAAGGCGAGCGTCGTGTCGTCCAGGAAGGCGCAGGACCGGGCCCACACCTCGGCGGGGTACTCGGCGGTGTGCAGGAGCCTCAGCTCGCCGTCGGGGGAGGAGGTGTCCCAGACCCGCATGGTCCTGTCGTAGCTGAGGCTGACCAGCGACTGCGACGAGGCGTTGTGCACGAGGCGCTTGATGCCCGCCTCGTGGGCGGGGGTGGCGCTGGTCCGCCCGTCGGCGATGATGACGATCTCGCCGTCGTCGTTGCCCGCGTACACGGTCCCGGTCGGGGTGATGGCGATGGTGTCGGTCTCCGCGCCGCCCAGGTCCACCTCGGAGACGAGCCCGCCGGCGTCGAGCGACCAGCGCTTGACGGTCCCGTCGTCGCTGGAGGTCAGCAGTTCCCTGCTGTCCCCCGCCCAGGCGACGGAGATCACGTCGGCGGTGTGCCCCTCGAAGGCGGCCATGAGCTTCCCGGACAGGTCGAACACCCGGACGTTGTGGTCACGGGAGGCGGTCGCGATCAGGTCGAGAGTCGGGTGGAAGGCCGCCATCTCCACGTCGTCCTTGTGGTCGCTGAGGACGGCCACGAGCTTGAGGCCGGGCACCGACCACACCCGTGCCGTGTAGTCGCTCGACGCGGTCACCAGATGGCGCCCGTCGGGGCTGAAGGCCGCCTGGTTGGCGAGGTGGTCGTGGTAGCCGCGGCTGATCGGCGCCCGGCTCCCGGCGTCCCACAGGATGACCTGGTTGTCGTAGCCCGCGGTGGCCACGAGGCTGCCGCCGAAGGCGGCGACACCGCTGATGGGTCCGTTATGACGTATCACGCTGACTCCTCAAGGCGGATGGTGTGCGCGGTGCGGGCGACCTTCGCGGTCAGGTAGGCCGTGTTGTGAGGGTTGGCGTACACGCCGGTGGACACGGTGTGCCGTACGGAGATGCCGTAGTGGCGCAGTTGCTCCCGCTTGTCCGGGTTGTTGGTGAGCAGGTCGATCTCGGTCTCGCCGAGCGCGCGCAGCATCTGGGCGGCCACTCCGTAGTCCCGCAGGTCCTCGTCGAGGCCGAGCGCGCGGTTCGCGCTGTAGGTGTCGAGGCCCTTGTCCTGGAGGCTGTAGGCGTCCAGCTTGTTGTAGAGGCCGATGCCGCGGCCCTCCTGCCGCAGGTACAGCAGGACGCCTCCCGCGGTGTTGATCAGGCGCATCGCCTCGCGCAGCTGGGGCCCGCAGTCGCAGCGCGCCGACCCGAGCACCTCACCGGTGAGGCACTCCGAGTGGACGCGCACCAGGGGCACTTCGGGATGGCGCGGCCCGAGCCGCAGCGCGAGGTGCTCGCGGCCGTCCAGGAGCCCGCCGAAGGTCATCACGTCCGCGGCGATGGGCTCCGCCGTGCCGTGGTGCAGCGGTATGTGCACGCTGCCGCGTATCTGTGCGGGGGGCAGTGCGGCGGTGTCGCCGTCGAGCAGACTCACGGACGGCTCGGCCTCGGCCTGGGTGTTGTCGCGTGGCTCGATCATGGTTCGTTCGTCCTCCTAGCCGGTTCTTGCGGCCTCGGCACCGGCCGCCACGCGGCGCGGGTGAGTCGTAGGTGCAGGAGCACCGATGCGGTGGCGATCCCGAGCACCAGGAAGGTGGGGTGCGCGCCCACGGCGTCGTCCAGCGCGGGCACGAGCACGGGGGACAGCAGGGCCGCGCCGCCGGTCAGGAGCCAGATGAGACCCGAGGCACGGCCCAGGACCCCGGGCGGGAGGTACCTCACGCGCGCCATGACCACCGTCGCCATCACCGCGCCCTGCCCGAGGGCACCGAGCACGACCGCGAACATGAAGGCCGGCCACACCGGCACGACCATCAGGACCAGCGCGGCGGACCGTGCCGCCACACCGAGCGTCATGGGCCTGAAGGGCCGCAGCCGCCTGCGCTGGGAGACCAGGAGGTTGCCGACCAGCGACGCCACGTTCATCGCCGCGATGGCGAGGCCGGCCTGCTGGCCCGTCAGGGACCAGCCGTGCCGCAGGTCGTAGACGATGAGCGCGGTCAGGCCGGTGCCGCACACGGCCTGGAGCACCATGTCGGCCACCAGCATGACGCTGATGCGCTTGTCCTGCCTGATGGCGTCCCAGCCGTCGCGGATGCGCGACGGTGGCGCGCTCGCCCGGTCGGCCCGCCGGATCCGCTGCCACGGGCTCGTCCGCCGGGGCTTCTCCGCGGGCCCGGCGGCCCCGGGCGGGGAGGCGGGCGCGGCGTCCCGGCGGGTGGCCGCGGGCCTGATCCCCGCGGCCCAGACCGCCAGGGGGGCGAAGAACGTGGGCAGGTTGAGCCAGAGCAGCCCCTGGTAGCCCACCCAGGGCAGCAGCGCCGCCACGAGCAGCGGGCCCGCCAGGGTGGTCGCCAGGAAGAGGCTGTTGAGCGTGCCCCTGGCCCGGGTGGGGCTGGCGGGGAACTGTGCGGGTACCCCGGTCATCCAGCCCGTGCGGTAGGCCAGCCCTCCGGACTCCAGCACCAGGGCGCACAGGAACAGCAGCCACGGCGCCGAGTGCCCGCCGGCCAGCAGCAGGTTCATGGCGAGCGCCGCGCCGGCCTGCACCAGCAGGCCCTGGACGACCAGGCCCCGCACGCCCCGCCGGTCCGCCCACGCCCCGAGGGCGGGGGCGAGCAGATCGCTCACGGGGACGGCGGCGGCCAGCCAGGCCATCACGGTCAGGGAACCGGTCAGGTGGTAGGCCAGCAGCGGCAGGGCGGTGGCGTACAGGGCCTCGCCGACGTTGTTGGCGGCGTTGCCCGCGGCGAAGACGAGGAACCGGCGGTCGGAGAGCGGGTTGGGTTCCGCGGTGTCGTCGGCCGCCTGTGCGCCCGCTCCGTCCCGCGTCACGGAGCCCGCCTCCTGCGCGGTCCCTGCGTCGGTCATCGCCCGGCGGCCTCCCCACCGGTGGCGCCCGCGGCGGACACCGGCCGGTCGGAGCGGGGCAGCCACGTGTCACGCAGCGGGGTGAGGACCCGGCCGCGGCCCGTGCGCTCCATCAGGTACAGCCGCAGGAACCCGCCCCGGCCGCCGACCGCGACGTAGGCGCGGCCGTCCGGGCCGTGCACCGCGGCCATGCCCTTGCCGAAGTCCGGCAGGTCCTCGTGGAAGTCCAGCAGCTCCGTGGTGTCGTAGTCGAACGCGGCGACCTGCATGCCGTACGTGACGACGCAGAGCACCCCGTCGATCAGGGCGCAGTTCTCCGCGGTGTTGTCGAGGAGTTCGATGAACTGGCGGCCGGGCTTGTCCTCGCCCACCTCGATCTCCTTGACGCCGCCGCCCCCGGTGATCCTGACCCGGTCGCCGTCGACGATGAGCCGCTTGGGGTAGCTGTCGAGCTCGGCGTACCAGGTCGGGTCGGCCTCGTCGCCGTACGCGGTGAGCCGCCCGTTGCGGGTCGCGACCAGCCGGCGCCCGTCGTCCAGGTAGGCGCAGGCCCACGCGCTGGCGGGCAGGTCCTCGACCTGCCACGTCGGCTCGCCGGTCGCCGCGTCGAACTCGTAGGCGCCGGCGTTGCAGGCGGCCAGGACGCGGCTGGCGTCGGGCGAGACGGCGACGGTGTGCGCGATGCCGGGAAGCTGGGCCTCCCAGACCGTGCCGCCCACGGTGGTGAAGCGGCGCAGGCGCGAGGGCCAGAACACGCCCACCAGGTCGTCACCGACGGGGCACATCCGGCGGGAGAACCCGAGCCCGGTGCGGTGGCGGCCCGTCAGGTCGATCGAGGCGTGGCCCGCGGGGGATGTGCGCACGCGGGCCTCGAAGGCACCGTCGTCGGTGGCGATGACGAGCGAGCCGTCAACCGTCGGGTGCGGCTGGATGTCCCACACGCACTGGCGCGGGTGCCCGAGCCGCCCCAGCACCTCGCCCTGGGGGGACAGGGCCGTCACCTCACCGTCCTGGGTGAGGGTGTAGAGCCTGCCGTCCTCGTCGACGGTGATGTCGATGATCTGGTGGCTGAAGCCGCGGATGCGCTGGTCGATCCTCAGCTGCGGCGTGGTGTTGTCGAAGACGACCAGTTCCCCGTCGAAGCCGCCGATGTACGCCTTGGAGAAGTCGGGCGAGAAGACGAGGCCTTCCACGTCGTTGCGGGCGATGTCCATCCGCTGGTCGATCTCGCCGTCCAGGCTCAGGGTGACCATGCCGTTGCTGATGTTGCGCGTGGGGCCGAGGCCCGCGTCGCAGATGGCCCAGTACCTCTCGTGGCGCTCGTCGTAGACGACGCGGTGCACGTTGGAGCTGTCGACCTGTACCACCGTCGGGAAGTCCAGGTCGGGCAGGGAGCCGAGGTGGATGCGCCCGCTGCGGTCGGAGACCGCGTGCACGCCGGGTGCGTCGGTGCAGAACCACTCCAGCATGTCGTAGCCGTGCGGCCACAGGGTGATCCGGTCGACGGTGAACGACTCGACGTCCAGGACGACGACCTGGAAGTAGCCGTTGTTGAGGTATGCCTTGCCGTCCCACAGGCCGATGCCGCGCAGCATGGTGGGCGACGGCTGCTCGCCCTCCAGCAGGTGCTCGGTGTTGGCGGTGGACGCCGCGTCGAGCCGGTCGGTGAGGCGCAGCGTGTCGGCCTCCCACCGGCAGATGTTGCCGGCCTTGTCCCGGGTGATGATCCAGTCGCCGACCACCCGCACCGCGTAGATGGGGTCGCCGGACGGGGCCTGGGCGGAGGCGGGTCCGGTGGACGAGACGCGGGTGTTGAGGTCACGGTCGAGCCAGTGCAGCCCGCCTCGGACGTCACAGGCCAATAGACCGCGTCCTGGATGACTGACGATACGGGTGATCCTGTCAAGCGCGCCCATGAGACCGGACTCCTCTCGCTTCTGGACGGATGGACGGCTGCGATGTGATACGCCCCCGGGGGGAGTCGACCTCCCCCCGGGGGCGATGACCCTCGACGAGGTGCGCCGGGGCTCAGGGCGGGTGGATCACGAGGCCGGGCAGCCTGGCTGCCGGCGTCGTGTCCTGTTCCCGCGGTACGGGTCCGGTGAGACCGGAACCCTCCTTCAGATGGCGGCGCGAGTCACGCGACGGACGATGGTCATCTGAATTCACCTCCTTCGCCGAATCGAGGGCGATCCTGCATTCCCGCATGCCGGGGTGGGATCCAGATCGCGGATCCCTCCCCGCCATTCCGCGCGAACGGAAGCGGGTTGCGCCTTTAGTCCGAGCGGAGCAAACGCGTTGACCGCCGTGAACTTCAGGCAGGAATTACCTTGCACGCCCGGGTTACCGCACCGTTCCCGCGTCGGTACCAGTTCCATCCCATCCGTCTGACCAGGTGTTTCGTCGAGCATCAATCATCCGCCGCCCTTGCCGAGCCCGTTGTTGCCCCACCGCGGTGAATGGTCGGCACAGTTAAAGCGGAGTCCCTGCCTCCGGGAGGCGCGGGGATTTCGGTATCTTCATGTGACGATGAGTCACATGCCCGGCCTGTACCTCCGCTCGATATGCCCGGCGAGGTCCTCGGGGCGGAAGTAGACGGGCCGCAGGCCGCCCTTCGCGTAGCGTTCGGCCTGGTCGTCGAAGTGCGGGGAGTCGGGGTGCCCGCTCGTGCCCCCCGTCGTCACCGCCCAGGCGCGCAGCCGCGGCCCGAACTCCACCACCGCCACGAAGCTGTTGCCGCTGGTGCCGTAGTAGCGCTTGGTTCCCGGGTAGCGCTTGGCCTCGAACGCCGCGAGCGAACCCCACCGCGACGAGGTGAACGGCACCGGCATGCTCGGCTTGGCGTCGCTGAACTCCTGGACGATCGCGCCGTCGTTGCGCTGGTAGCGGTTGATGTCGCCCCAGGGCACCTGCCAGTCGCCGAAGTCCTGCACCAGGCGGTCCGTCGCGGATTCGAGCGCGTCGAGCCGCTGCGCGTCGGTGGCGCGGTCGGCCATGTAGTCCCATACCGACATGCCGGCGTCCGCCGCCGACTGGGACGTGAGAGCCCACAGCGCCTCGCCCCAGAACACGGCCACCGACGTGGCGGAGGACTCCGCCGACCAGAGGTGGTCCCAGTCGCGCAGCAGACTGATCGGCCCCGCCAGCTTCGCCTTCCGCCCGCTGTCCTCGGGCAGGGCGTCCCACGCGGCGACGAGCCCCGGTGTCAGGCGGGCGAAGGCGGTGAGGCACGGATCGAAGGCGGCCTGGATCAGGGTCTCGGGGGTGAAGTCGTCGCGCGCGCTCAGCACCCGGATGGCGTGCGGCCCGCGCGGGTTCTCGCCGACCTGGTCGAAGTAGCGCGGGTAGTCCGCCGCGTGGGGGCTGTCCGCACCCGCCGCGGTCCAGGGGGAGTTGTTCGAGTTGTACAGCCAGCCGTTCTCCGGGTTCACGACCTGCGGCATGCTCGCCAGGCTGTGCAGCCCGTGCCAGTCGGTCGCCGGGTCGCTGCCGTCGACGGGCTTCCGGTAGTCGAAGCGGTCGTCCCTCACCGGCATGAACTGCGGCAGGAGGAGAGCGGTCTCGCCCTTCGAGTCCGCGAAGACGGTGTTGTTCGAGCTGTTCGCCTTGAGGCCGGCGACCCGCAGATAGCCCGCGTAATCCCGCGTCTTGGTGCGCAGGAAGCTCTGCTCCAGCGCCGCGACGGGCCGGTTCATCAGCGCGCAGGCGATCCACTTGCCGTCGGCCTCGCGGACGATCGGGCCGCGGTGGGTGGCGAAGGTGGTGAAGCTGCGCCGCGCCTGCCCGCCGTCCGCCGTGCGGTAGGACAGCGTGACCTTCTTCGTCGTCAACGGGCGCAGGGCGTCGCCGTAGCGGTAGGAGCGCTTGCCGTCCGCCCCGGTCACGATCGTCTCGGCGAAGTCGTCGACGTTGTCGACGCCGCTCGTCGTGTGCATCCACCCGGTGTCCGGGTTGAAGCCCTGGTAGATGAAGAACTGTCCCCAGGTGGCGGCGCCGTAGACGTCGAGCCCCGCACGGCTCGTCACATGCTGCTCGGAGCGGAAGAAGAAGCTGGTGTGCGGATTGATCAGCAGCAGCGCGTGGCCGTCCCGCGTGTGGCTCGGCGCTATCGCGATGCCGTTGGATCCGGTGGGTTCCCGGAACAGCGGCCCGCGTTCCTCGTCGGTCATCGCCACCGGCCGCTTCTCGTAGAAGGCCTGGAGCTGGGTCAGCGGCACCGACTCGATGTTGCCGCCGATGCTCCCCTCCGAGAAGCTGAGCGGCATCCACGGCTCGAACCGGTCGAGCACGCGCGGGCGTACCTCGGGGTGCGTCGCGAGGAAGTAGTTCAGCCCGTCCGCCCACGCCCGCATCAGCGCCCGCAGCCAGGCGGGGACCTTCGCGTAGTCCGCCTTCAGCTCCTCGGGGTCCAGGTACAGCCGCTGGCGCAGGTCCTGCCAGATCGCGCTCTCGCCCTCGGCCTCGGCGAGGCGGCCCAGGGCGACCAGGTAGTTCTGCTCGACGCGGTTGAAGTCGTCCTCGGCCTGGGCGTACATCATCCCGAACACCGCGTCGGCGTCGCTCTCGCCGACCACGTGCGGGACGCCCCAGTCGTCGCGGGTGATCGTCACCCGCGCGGCCTGCCGGCGCCAGCGGGCCGCGTCCGGCACGGACGGCGCCGCGTACGCGGCCGGGGACGGCAGCACCGCCGCGGCGGCGGCCAGTCCGGCCGCTCCACCCAGGACGCGGCGCCGGCTCCACCGCCCGTCCTGCGGGTGGGTGTTCTCTGCGTGGCTCATGAATTGCTCCACTTCCGTCGAGAACCAAGGGGGATTGGTCATGGACATGCATATCCTCAATCGTTGGGCGATGGCTGAGAAGTGCCCCTCGACGGAGCTGAGGGCCGTCCGCCCCCGGCCCGGGGGAGCGGCGGTGTCCCGCGTGCCGGCACCCGGAGGACGCCCGGTACGGTCAGGCCCGTGACGGATCGCGCCCCCGAGTCGGACCGGGAGTCCGTTGTGACCGCCGCAGGCGCGTGCATGGTCGACAAACCCGGCGAAAGAGAGATCACCATGGCCGAACTGCGCCTGGGCCCCCTGCTGAGGTTCGCGGACTCCTCGTCCGCGACGGTGTGGGTCGAGACGGGCGGCCCGTGCGCCGTCGAGGTGCGCTGTTCGAACGGTGCGGGCGGCACGTCCGAGACCTTCCAGGTCTCCGGGCACCACTACGCGCTCGTCACGGTGACCGGACTCGAACCGGGCACCTCGCCCTCGTACGAGGTCCTCCTCGACGACGCCCCGGTGTGGCCCCTGCCCGGTTCCGGCTTCCCGCCCTCCGTCATACGGTCCCCCGGTGAGGGCGAGGACGAGGGCGACGGCGTGCGCGTCGCCTTCGGCTCCTGCCGCTGGGCCGCGGCCCCGGCGGGCGGCAAGGAGTGGGCCGGCGTCGACGCGCTCCGCACCCTCGCCGGCCGGCTGGCGGCCGACCCAGGCGCCGAACGCCCCGACGTCCTGCTGCTCCTGGGGGACCAGGTCTACGCGGACGAGACCTCCGACGAGACCCGGAACTGGATCGCCGGCCGGCGCGGCCTCGACGAGGCCCCCGGCGCGGAGGTCGCCGACTATGAGGAGTACTGCCACCTCTACTACGAGTCCTGGCTCGACCCCGAGGTCCGCTGGCTGCTCTCCACCGTGCCCAGCCTCATGATCTTCGACGACCACGACATCATCGACGACTGGAACACCTCCGCCGCCTGGCTCGCCGACATGCGCGCCACCGGCTGGTGGTCCCAGCGGCTGCTCGGCGGCCTGATGTCCTACTGGGTGCACCAGCACCTCGGCAACCTCTCCCCGGCGGAACTCGCCGACGACCCGGCCTACGCCGCCGTGCGCGCCACCGAGGACGGCACCAAGGCGCTGCGCGCCGTCACCGAGGCGGCCGACGCCGACCCCGCCTCGTTCCGCTGGAGCTACCGCCGCGACTTCGGCCGCGTCCGGGTGGTGATGGTGGACTCGCGCGCGGCACGGGTGCTCGGCGAGGACCGCCGCGCCATGCTGGACCCGGGCGAGGCGGGCTGGCTGCGGGAGCAGGTACGCCAGGACCCGGAGGCGTACGACCACCTGCTGATAGGCACCTCCCTGCCCTGGCTGCTGCCGCATCTGGTGCACGACGTCGAGGCCTGGGACGCCGCACTGTGCGCGGGCGAGCGCGGCGGCCGCTGGGCGCGCTTCGGTGAACGCATGCGCCGGGCGGCCGACCTGGAGCACTGGGCCGCCTTCCCCGCGTCCTTCGCCGACCTCGCCGGCCTGATAGCCGAGACGGGGCGTGCCACGCCGGGCCCCGCGAGCGTGTGCGTGCTCTCCGGGGACGTCCACCACGCCTACATAGCCGAGGCCTCGTGGCCGTCCGCGCAGCCCGCCGCCCGCGTCCTCCAGCTCACGTGCTCGCCCGTCCACAATTCCGTGCCCGCGTACATGCGCTTCGGCTTCCGCTTCGGCTGGAGCGCCCCGGCCCGGCTGCTCGGCCGGCTCCTCACCCGGCACGGCCGGAGCCCCCGGCCACCGGTGAAGTGGCGCAAGCGGGGAGGGCCGTGGTTCGGCAACCAGCTCATGACCCTGACCCTGCGAGGCCGTTCGGCACGGCTGCGGCTGGAGCAGGCCGAGGCCGACGGGACGCTGCGCACCGTGCACCAGTCCGCCCTGACGGAGGCGTGAACGGCGTCCGGGGCGTGAGCGGCCGGCGGCCGTTCTTCGCTCCCTGTTCTGCGTGCCGACCCGGCCCTCCAGGTGTTCGTGGGGGAGAGTGGGTGCTATGACGAGCCTCGGTTTGCCGGATCGCATCAAAGCGTGTCTGTTCGACCTCGACGGTGTCATCACGAAGACCGCCGTCGTGCACGCCGCCGCGTGGAAGGCGATGTTCGACGAGTTCCTGCGCGGCCGGGACGCCCAGTCCCGCCCCTTCGACTCCTCCGACTACGACAGGTACGTCGACGGCCTGCCGCGTGCCGACGGCGTACGGTCCTTCCTCGCCTCCCGCGGCATCGAGCTGCCCGAGGGCGGCGCGGACGACCCGCCGGGCCGCGACACCGTCCACGGCCTCGGCAACCGCAAGAACGAGCTGGTCCTGGAGAAGATCCGCACGGAAGGCGTGGAGGCCTACGACGGCACGCTCTGGTACGTGGAGGCCGCCCGCGCCCGGCACCTGCGGACCGCCGTGGTGTCGTCGAGCGCGAACTGCCGGGACATCCTGCGCTCCGTGGGGGCCGAGGACCTGTTCGAGGTGCGGATCGACGGCGTCGTCGCCGCCGAGCGGCACCTGCCGGGCAAGCCGCGCCCCGACACGTTCCTCGCCGCGGCGCACGACCTGGACGTGGACGCCCGGAACTGCGCCGTGTTCGAGGACGCGCTCGCCGGCATGGACGCCGGCAGGTCGGGGCACTTCGGCTACGTCGTGGGGGTGGACCGCGTCGGGCAGTCCGACGCGCTGCGCGCCCACGGCGCTGACATCGTGGTCAAGGACCTCGCCGAGCTGGGAGCGGACGCGTGATCACACACACCAACTACGTGGTCGAGCCGTGGAGCGTGCGCGAGCACGGCCTCAACCTCGACGTCCTGCCGCAGAGCGAGTCCCTCTTCGCCCTCTCCAACGGGAACGTGGGATGGCGCGGCAACCTCGACGAGGGCGAGCCGCACGGGCTCCCGGGCACCTACCTCAACGGGTTCCACGAGCTGCACCCGCTGCCCTACGCGGAGGCCGGATACGGCTACCCCGAGTCGGGGCAGACCGTGATGAACGTCACCAACGGCAAGATCTTCCGCCTCCTCGTCGACGACGAGCCCTTCGACCTGCGCTACGGCAGGGTCGACTCCCACGAGCGGGTGCTCGACCTGCGCGCCGGGGTGCTGCGCAGGACGTGCGACTGGGTCTCGCCCGCCGGCCGCGCGGTCCGGGTGCGCTCGACACGCCTGGTCTCCTTCACGCAGCGCGCCATCGCCGCCGTGCGGTACGAGGTCGAGGCGATCGACGGCGACGTCCACCTCGTCGTCCAGTCGGAGCTGATGGCCAACGAGCAGCTGCCCGGCGGCGAGAACGACCCCAGGTCCGCGACCGCCCTCGTCTCACCGCTCGTGGCCGAGCAGCACACCGCTCACGGAGTGAGGCTGCGCCTCGTGCACAGCACCGAGCACAGCGGCCTGCGGGTGGCCGCGGCGGCCGACCACGCCGTCACGGGACCGGACGGGACCAGGGCCGTCAGCGAGAGCGGCGAGGACATCGGCCGCGTCACGGTCATCTCCACCCTCAAGCACGGCGAGAGGCTGACCATCGAGAAGTTCGTCGCCTACGGCTGGTCCTCCACCCGGTCCCTTCCGGGCGTGGCCGACCAGGTCGACGCCGCCCTCGCCCAGGCGCGCAACACCGGCTGGGACGGCCTGGTCACCGAGCAGCGCGGCTACCTCGACGACTTCTGGTCGAGGGCCGACGTCGAGGTCGAGGGCGACGAGCAGGTCCAGCAGGCCGTGCGCTTCGCGCTCTTCCACGTCCTCCAGGCCGGCGCGCGGGCCGAGGAGCGCGCGATCCCCGCCAAGGGCCTCACCGGCTCCGGCTACAGCGGCCACTCGTTCTGGGACACGGAGACCTTCGTCCTGCCGCTCCTCACGTACACCGCGCCCGGGGCCGTCGCGCAGGCCCTGCGCTGGCGGCACATCACCCTGCCCGCGGCGCGGGAGCGGGCGGCCCAACTCGGCCTCGAAGGAGCCGCGTTCCCCTGGCGGACGATCGAGGGCTCGGAGTGCTCCGCCTACTGGCCCGCCGGCACGGCCGCCTTCCATGTCAACGCCGACATCGCCGACGCCGCCGTGCGGTACGTCGCCGCCACCGGCGACGAGGAGTTCGAGCGCGAGATCGCCTCCGAACTCCTCGTGGAGACGGCCCGGTTGTGGCGCTCCCTCGGACACCACGACCACCACGGCGTCTTCCACATCGACGGGGTCACGGGTCCCGACGAGTACAGCGCCGTGCAGGACGACAACGCGTACACCAACCTCATGGCGCAGGCCAACCTGCGCAACGCCGCGGACCTGGTCGAGCGCCTTCCGGAGCGGGCCGCCGAACTCGGCGTCGACGACGAGGAGAGCGCCGCCTGGCGCGATGCCGCCGAGTCCATGCACGTGCCGTACAACGACGAGCTGGGCGTGCACGAGCAGCACGCGGGCTTCACCCGCCACCGGCTGTGGGACTTCGAGGCGGTGCGCGGGGACCAGTACCCGCTGATGCTGCACTTCCCGTACTTCGACATCTACCGCAAGCAGGTCGTCAAGCAGGCCGATCTGGTCCTTGCCATGTTCCTGCGCGGCGACGCGTTCGACGCGGACCAGAAGGCACGCAACTTCGCCTACTACGAGCCCCTCACCGTCCGGGACTCCTCCCTGTCCGCCTGCGTCCAGGCGGTGATCGCCGCGGAGGTGGGGCACCTGCGCCTCGCCTACGACTACACGGTCGAGGCCGCGCTGCTCGATCTGGAGGACCGGGAGGCCAACACGCGCGACGGCGTGCACGTCGCCTCGCTCGCCGGCACCTGGCTCGCGCTCGTCTGCGGCTTCGGCGGCATGCGGCACACCGCCGACCGGCTGGAGTTCGCCCCCAAGCTCCCCGAGCGGCTGCGGCGGCTGGCCTTCAAGGTGACCATTTTCGACCGCTGCCTCGCCGTGGAGGTCAGGGCGGACTCGGCCACCTACACCCTCGTGAAGGGCGAGCCGCTGACGCTGCGGCACTTCGGGGAGGACGTCACCGTCTCCGCCGGCCGTCCCGCCAAGCGCCCGCTCGCCCCCCGCGCGATGGGCCCGGCCCCGAGGCAGCCTCCCGGCCGGGAGCCCCGGGCGACACCGGTCGCGAGGTCCTGACGGTACCGGTGGCCGGCGCCGGCAGGTCTCACGTCGGCGTGCTCCGACCCGGTCTCGTCGGGCGACCGCTGTCGGTAGCCTCGGCCGCATGGTGTTCGACTCCGCTCGTCTGGACCTCCAGCCCTATGGCGGTTTCGACATGGAGCGCTACGTTCGGCGGACGTATTGCAGCTGGGAGGACGCCGGCTGGTTGTCCCTGCTCGTTCAGATGTTCGAGCATGTCGTGGCCGCCGAGGACATCGCGCTCCCGGCAGCCGCGGACCTGCATCTGGTGCTGCCCGTCGCGGGGCGAGCGGTGATGGAGACGCGAAACGGCGGGCGGAGCACCCGGCACACCTGGGTGCCCGGACGGCTCGACCTCAGGCTGCCGGATCAGTCCATCCTGCGGAGCTATCGCTGCGACGGGCCGATGCGGAGCGTGCAAGTCCATATCCCGCGTGGCACCTTCGACGCGGCTGCGGAGCGGGCCGGCGGCCGCACGGTGGACTTCGAGGCCATGGCCGCATCACTGGCCGCGGGAGACCCGCTGGTCGAGGAGGCGGTTCGAGCGCTGGGCCTCCCCTGCGGGGCCGATGACCTCTACGCCGAGTCCGCCGCCTCCTTCCTGAGCATGCACCTGCTCACCCGCCACGCACGGTCGTCGCCTCCCCGGGCGCCGGCGCGGGAGGACAAACGCGTCCGCGCCGCGATGGCGATGATGCGTGATCGCGTCACCGATCCGCTCACCCTGGCCGACATCGCGGGCGAGGTGCACCTCAGCGTCTACCACCTCGTCAGGGTCTTCAAGGACGCGACCGGAGTGACGCCCCACCGGTTCCTCACCCGGCTGCGGATCGAGGAGGCGAAGCGGCTGCTGCGCGACACCGATCTCCCGATCGCCCAGATCGCGCTGCGGTGCGGCTTCGGCACTCCCGGTTCGCTGTCGAACGCCTTCCTGCGGCATGCCGGAGCCCGTCCCTCGGTGTACCGCAATTCCTGACCGCAGGGCCGCAATCCCGAGCATGGGCACGGTGGCGCCCCGTTCCTAGGGTCGTGTTCGGCATCGGCGTTTCTTCCGCCACGGGCACCCCCGCCCGAAGCCGAGCCCTGCCCCATGCGCGCCCGAGGAGTCCCGGAATGCAGTCGTACGACGTCGTCGCGGTATCGGCGGCACCCCCGGCGGCGGTGTGGACGTTGCTGCTCGACCCGCAGAGCTGGCCCGAGTGGTCGCGCATCGACGCGCTGGAACCAGGTCGCTCACAGGGCCTGGCAGCCGGTCGCCGAGACGGCGTCGGGGCCACCCGCGCCTTCCGTACCGGGAAGGTCGTCAGCAAGGAGCGGATCACCGCCCTCGATCCGCTGCGCCGGTTCGGGTACGAAGGCGTCGAGAACCCGCGGATGTCCGATTACCGGGCCGCCGTCGAACTGCGGGAGACACCCGGTGGTGGAACGCGCATCCGCTGGCACGGCACATACCTGGCCCGCCGGGGATCACGCCTGTTCCTCCCGTGGTACCTCCGCCGCTTCATGCGGTCCATGGCGAACGGGCTGGCCGAGTACGCGGCCACTCCGGACGTTCTCCGGGGGCCGCTGGAGCGACCGCGGTGAGGATGTCCTCCCGCCTGCTTCTGTCCGCGAAACCGTCCCAGCACGCCTGCCGGTACGCCGAGCCGCCACGGCGTACGAGCAGTGCCACCTCTCTGATCAGGAACATCGAATGACCGATACCCCCCGCACCGTCCTGGCCCAAGCGTCCGTCAAGAGGCTGTCGCACCCCGGCTGGCCCGAGATCGTCGCCGGACTGGCCTCCTATGCGGTCCTCTACGCGGCCGTGATCGTGTACCTGAACCATGCGGTCCTGCCGCCCACCACGGCGGGCGTCGACGAGTTCGTGCTCTCCGCGCTGATAGGGCTCGGCGCCTTCGTGGTCGCGGCCCTGCTGCGGATCCGCCGGCTCGCGCCGTTCGGTGTGCGGCGCACGAGCGGGCGGTCCCTGCTCGCCGCCATCGGCCTCGGGGTCGTCGCCTACGTGCTCGCCACGGCCGCCTCGCTGGTCTACCAGGCCGCCACGGGCGATCGGCAGAACATCCAGGGCGGCTACCACGCGGCAGCCGCGGGCGGCGTCCTCTGGTACCTCGCGACGGCGGTGTCGGGGTTCGTCGCCACCCCGATCGGCGAGGAACTCATCTTCCGCGGGGTGCTGGCCAACGCCCTCGGCCGCTACGGGGCGCAGGTCAGCGTGCTCGCCAGCGCCGCGGTCTTCGCGCTCGTGCACGGCATCAACCCGGTGCTGCCCGTCGCGTTCGTGGTGGGCGTCGTCAACGCCCTGCTGCTGCGCCGTACCGGCTCGGTGTGGCCCGGCATCGTCGTCCACGCCGTCAACAACGCCCTCGCCATATCGGGGCCCGTGATCACCGCGCTGGCGAGCGGGTGAGTACGCCGACGCGGACCGGTATCGGCGCATCGGCGCGCTCGATGCCGAGCCGGTACCCGGCGCCCGCGCGGGGGAGGGTCGGACGCGGTGTGGTCCGCCGCTGCTGATCAAGGGCGCCGTGCGCGCCGTAGGCCCTTGCCGGTAGCCACCGGCAGCCGCCCTCGTGCCCGCGGCCGTCCGCGGTGCCGGCCCCGGCTGGAGTCCTGGGCCGGGGTCCTGGGCCGGGCCCCTCGGCCCCGTCGGGAACCGACCTGCCCGTTGCCACGTTGAGCAGTGCACGAGGCAAGGTGGGGTTTTCATGGCGTACGGATCGCACTACGGATCTGGATCTCGCTTCGGGCCGCGCGGCGCGGGTGGCCCGGCATCCCCGTCGCGGCGCGGGCGGGCTCTGGGAGCCTTCGTGCTCATGGCGGGCTGGGTCGCCCTGCTGTGGGTGCTGGAGATCATCGACACGGCGAGCGGCCATGCGCTGGACACCTTCGGTATCACACCGCGTGAGCCCGGTGAGCTGCGTGACATCGTGCCCGCCGCCTTCGTGCACTTCGGCTTCGGACATCTCGCGGCGAACAGCGTGCCCCTGCTGGTTCTCGGGTTCCTGGCCGCGCTGTCCGGCATACGCCGCTTCCTCGGCGTCGTCGCCATGATCATCGTTGTCAGCGGCCTGGGCGTCTGGCTGACGGCGCCCGCACACTCCGTGACGGGGGGTGTGTCGGGGGTCATCTTCGGTCTCTTCGGCTATCTCCTGATACGCGGCTTCGTGGACCGCCGCGTCGGCGACATCGTGCTCGGGCTCGTCGTCGGTCTGATCTACGGCTCGATCCTGTGGGGCGCCCTGCCTACGACGTCCGGGATCAGCTGGCAGGCGCATCTGTTCGGACTCCTGGGCGGGGTGATCGCGGCCCTGGCGTTCCGGAGGTCTCGCGGCGGTGTCCGGATCAGGCCGGTCCGGCCCTTCACACCGGTACGCCGACCGGGCGCGCCGTAGGCGGGCTCACCCGCGGGGTCCCGGTCCGGGCCCGTATCCGGTCGCGATCCCGGTCCGGGCCCGTATCCGGTCACGGAAACCCGAAAGGCGCCCCCGGAATCCGAGGGCGCCCCAGGTGAGCGTGGTGGTGATCGGTGCCCGGCGAGAGCCCCGACCCCGTCAGTCGATCGTGATCTCTCCCATGGCGCTCCATCCCTGCGCGCCCGGAATGGTGGTGCTGACGATGTCGGGGGTACGGCGCAGTAGGGGGCGGATGGTCTCCAGCCCGGCGCGGAAGTGGTCGGAGGTGACGTGGGCCTCGGCGGCGTCGTCCTGGAAGGCCTCGACCAGGACGTAGGTGTCGGGGTCCTCCAGGCTGCGGGACCATTCGAACCACAGGTTGCCCGGCTCCTGCCTGGTCGCGTTGGTGAACGCCTCGACCTGGCGGGGCCATTCCTCGACGTGCTCCGGCTTCACGGGGAACTTGACGACGATGAAGATCATTGCACCAGCCTACGCCCGCCGTCCGGCACGGGACCGGCCGCGTGCGCGCACCCCTTGTCAGCTGTCGAAGCCCAGGCCGAAGCGGTCGAGCGCCCGCAGCCAGGCGTCACGGCGGCCGCCGTTGCGGTCGGCGCGGGCGAGCGAGGCACGCGTCATCTGGATGCCCGCGTAGCGCAGCGGTTCCGGCGGGAACGGTGTCGGGCGGCGGCGGACCATGCGCAGCTCGGTGCGTTTGGTCGGCTCTCCGGCGAGCAGGTCGAGCATGACGTCGGCGCCGAACCTGGACGCCCCGACGCCGAGACCGGTGTAGCCGGCGGCGTAGGCGACCCTGCCGCGGTGGGCGGTGCCGAAGAACGCGCAGAACCGCGTGCACGTGTCGATCGCGCCGCCCCATGCGTGGCTGAACCGCACCCCGTCGAGCTGGGGGAACGTCGCGGAGAACTGCTCGGCGAGCCGCCGGAACGTCTCGGGCCGCTGGTCGTGCGCCTGCGACACGCGGCCGCCGAAGTGGTAGATCGCGTCGTAGCCGCCCCACAGGATGCGGTTGTCGGCGGTCAGCCGGTAGTAGTGGAACTGGTTGCCCGAGTCGCCGACTCCGTACCGGCCCTGCCAGCCGATCTCGCCGAGCAGGTCGTCCGGTACCGGCTCGGTGACGAGGACGTAGTCGTACACCGGCACGATGTGGGGGCGGACGCGGCGCAGCAGCGAGCGGAACACGTTGGTGCCCAGCGCGACCCTGCCGGCCGCCAGCCGGCCACCGGGGGTGACCAGCGACATGCCGGCCGCCTCGCGCGTCATCGCCAGGACCCTGCTGTGCTCGTGGATGCGCACGCCGAGCCGCAGGCACGCGTCCCGCAGCCCCCAGGCGAGGCGCGCCGGGTCGAGCATCACGCAGCCCTGCCGGTCGAGCAGGCCCCCGAGATAGGTGGGGGAGTCGAGGATCCCCCGCGTCGCCGCGGCGTCGAGCAGCTCGACGGACTCGCCGTGCTCCCGCGCGTTCGCGGCGCTCTCGGCCAGGGCCTCGACCTGCCAGGGCTCCGTCGCGACCGAGAGCTCGCCGGAGCGTTCCAGGTCGCAGGCGATGCCGTAGCGGGCGACGGTGCCGACCAGCTCGTCCAGGTTCTCCCGGCCGAGCCGCTGCAGCGTGGCGATCTCGTCCGGGTAGCGCTCCAGGCCGTTCTCGAGCCCGTGCGTCAGGCTCGCCTCGCAGAACCCGCCGTTGCGTCCGCTCGCCGCCCAGCCGATGCGCCGGCCCTCCAGCAGCACGACATCGCGTCCAGGATCGCGCTCCTTCGCGCGCAGTGCCGTCCACAGCCCGCTGAAACCGCCGCCGACGACCGCGAGATCGCACCGCCCGCTGCCCGCCAGGGCGGGCAGCGCGTCCGGGCGTTCCGGCCGGTCGAGCCAGAACGGGACCGGGCTGGCCCCGGACCAGCGCGCGTCCTGGCGCCCGGGACCGTCGACCCTCCCGACCGTCATCGCGCCCTCACCCCCGATTCCGTCACTCGGCCGCGGCCGTGGTGCTCTGCCAGCCGGACTCGGCCGCGCCGGCACTCGTGTCGACCCTCGAATCCGCCAGCGGGTGGCGGAAGTAGTCGGGCGACTTGATGTTGTAGACGAACATCAGGACCGCACCGATGGCCATCGTGACGACCGAGATGATGAACTCGCCGCCGACGTCCCAGCCGAGGCCCGGCACCGTCCACGAGGTGCCGCCGTAGTCCGGCGCCCACATGTAGTAGAGGCTCTGGACGAGCACGTACGTGAGCATCAGCGCGCCGAGGGTCGGCAGCACGCCGCGCATCATCAGGTTCCGGAAGCTGCTCGTCAGCGTGGCGCGGTAGAACCAGGTGCACGTGTAGCCGGTCATCGCGTAGTAGAAGGCGATCATCACGCCGAGCGCGTCGATCGAGTCGCTGAGCACGTTGGCACTGATCATCGTGAGCACCACGTAGAAGCCGATCGAGGCGATGCCCATCGCGATCGTGGCGAAACTCGGGGTGCGGAACCTCGGGTGGATGCGAGAGAAGGACTTCGGCAGCGCGCGGAACGAGCTCATGGACAGCACGGTGCGGGCGGTCGGCAGGATCGTGGTCTGCGTCGAGGCCGCGGCCGAGGTCAGCACCATGAGGACCAGCAGCTTCGCGAACACCCAGCCGGCGCCGTGCGTGCCGAACACCGAACCGCCGAGCACGGACAGCACGTCACCGGAGTTGTCCTCGTTGCCGAGGCCGATGCCCTTGGAGCCGGTGCCGGCGAACGCCTGCGCGGCGTAGGTGACGGCCACGTAGGTCACCAGCAGCAGCACCGTCGACCAGATCGCGGCGCGGCCCGGCGTGCGGCTGGCGTCGGCGGTCTCCTCGTTGACCGACACCGCGCTGTCCCAGCCCCAGTAGATGAAGATGGCGACGAGGACTCCGCCGGTGAAGCCCGAGTAGCCGCCGACGCCGGAGCCGAACGGGTTCAGCCAGCCGAGCGACGGGTGCAGGAACCCGGCGGGCGCGCTGCCGCCGTACACCTTCACCAGCGCCGTCACCGCGAACACCAGCAGCATCACGACCTCGATGGCCAGCAGCGCCTGCTGGATGCGCGCCGACAGCTCGATGCCCGCGTAGCAGAGCGCCGTCATCAGCACGATCCATATGACACCGCAGAGCGTGACCCAGAACGTGCTGGCCGCGAGGCCGTGCCAGCCGAACAGCTCGAAGAAGTAGCCGCCGGCTATCTGCGCGAGGTTCGCCATGACGATGACGTCCGCGGCGATGATGCCCCAGCCGCCCATCCAGCCCGTGCGCGAGCCGAAGGTCCGTGCCGCCCAGGTGAACGTCGTGCCGCAGTCCGGCTCGGCGCGGTTGAGCTCCTGGTAGCCGATGGCGGTGAGCAGGATCGGCACGAACGCGATCAGCATGATGCCGGGCGCGTGGATGCCGCTCGACTCGACGACCCAGCCGAGCGCGCTCGCGAGGCTGTAGGCCGGCGCCGTCGAAGCGACGCCGATGACGATGCTGGCGGCGAGTCCGAGGGCGCCCACCTTGAGGCCCTTGGACACGACGGATGGCCGGGCGGGATCGGGTACTGATGTCTGGGGTGTCGACGTCATGGCTGCCGTCCTGTCGTCAGACCGCGGGACGCGGAGAGGCGGTTCGTCTGTGTCGTGGATGGCGGTTCGCTGTGCTCCGGGCGCCGTGGCCCTCGCCGCGTTGTGATCCGGCACGTGCCGGCTGGGCATGTCTGCTGTGCGGGTGAGGATCGTGACACCACAAGCCCGTCGAGACAACAGATTCCGTGGGGAAGTTCACTGATCGCGACGGAAATGCTCTGAAGTCACCACCTGATTTCACATACCGGGGACGCGTGTGTGATGCCGGGGAAACACGTCGGATTGGGGCGGCGCCCCTCAGAACTCGATGTTCGACATCACGTGCTTGACGCGCGTGTAGTCCTCGAACCCGTACATCGAGAGGTCCTTGCCGTATCCGGAGTGCTTGAAGCCGCCGTGCGGCATCTCCGCGACGATCGGGATGTGCGCGTTGATCCACACGCAGCCGAAGTCGAGCCGTTTCGCCATGCGCATCGCGCGGCCGTGGTCACGCGTCCACACCGAGGAGGCCAGGCCGTAGCGGACGCTGTTGGCCCAGCGCACCGCCTCGTCCTCGTCGCCGAACCGCTGCACCGTGATGACGGGGCCGAACACCTCCTCGGTCACGATCTCGTCGCCCTGCACGAGTCCTGAGACGACCGTCGGGCCGTAGAAGTAGCCGCGCTCGCCGACCCGGGCGCCACCGGTCGTCACGTTCGCGTGGCCGGGCAGCCGGTCGACGTACCCCGACACCCGTGCGAGCTGGCTCGCGTTGTTCAGCGGGCCGTAGTCGACACCGTCGTCGCCGGGCAGGCCGGTCCTCGTCGCCGCCGCGCGCTCCGTCAGCGCCGCCACGAAGTCGTCGTGCACACCGGGCGCCACGAGCACGCGGGTCGCGGCCGTGCAGTCCTGGCCGGCGTTGAAGTACCCGGCCGCCGCGATGTCGCGGGCCGCGGCCTCGATGTCGACGTCGTCGAACACGACGACGGGGGCCTTGCCGCCCAGCTCCAGGTGCACCCGCTTGAGATCCCGCGCGGCGGAGCCCGCGACCTCGACGCCGGCGCGCACCGAGCCGGTGATCGACACCATCGCGGCGGTGTCGTGCCCGACCAGCGCGCGGCCGGTCTCCCGGTCGCCGCAGATCACGTTGAACACGCCGGCCGGCAGGAACTCCTGCATCAACTCGGCCATCAGCAGCGTGGACATCGGCGTCGTGTCCGAGGGCTTGAGCACCACGGCGTTGCCCGCGGCGATGGCCGGCGCCCACTTCCAGACCGCCATCATCATCGGGTAGTTCCACGGTGTGACCTGCGCGCACACGCCCACCGGCTCGCGCCGGACCATCGAGGTGTGGCCCTCCATGTACTCGGCCGCGGCGCGGCCCTCCAGCATGCGCGCGGCCCCCGCGAAGAACCTGATCTGATCGACGCACGGCGGGATCTCGTCGGTGCGTGTCACGCCGACCGGCTTGCCGGTGTTGGCGGACTCGGCGCGCACGAACTCCTCGGCGCGCTCCTCGATCGCGTCGGCGATGCGCAGCAGGGCGCGCTGCCGGTCGGCGGGGGTCGCCTCCCGCCAGACCTCGAAGCCGCGCTCCGCGGCGCGCATCGCGGCATCGACGTCGGCCGGGCCCGACACCGGCGCGTGCGCGAGCACGTCCTCCGTGCAGGGATCGTTGATGTCGCTCGTGCGCCCGTCCCTCGCGTCGACCCGTTCGCCGCCGACGACGTTGCGCAGGGTGGGTACGGTCATTCGCGGTCTCCTCGCTCGTTCGCGGCTGCCGGCAGTTGCGGCACTGTAAACCGCAGAGCTCCGTTTTCAACAGGGAGAGGGCGATCCAACGCGTGATTCCGTTGCCCAGGAGCCTCGGTTCAACGATTTTCGCTCCTCTACCCTTGCGTCAAGGACGCATCAAGGTGAAGATGGCGAGGTGGCGGGTGACATGGGTGACCAGCTTGGGCGCTCGCACGGTGTGGTGATGGACGCACTGTCGAAGGCGATCATCGAGCAGCTCCAACAGGACGGCCGGCGGCCGTACGCGACGATCGGGAAGGCCGTCGGCCTCTCCGAGGCCGCGGTGCGGCAGCGGGTGCAGAAGATGATCGACGCCGGCGTGATGCAGATCGTCGCGGTCACCGATCCGCTGACGGTCGGCTTCAAGCGCCAGGCGATGGTCGGCATCCGCTGCGCCGGCGACGTCGAGCCGGTCGCCGAGAAGCTCGCCGCCATGCCGGAGGTCGACTACGTCGTGGTGACCGCCGGTTCCTTCGATCTCATCATCGAGGTCGTCTGCGAGGACGACGACCAGCTGCTTGAGATCATCAGCAAGCGGATCCGCGCGATACCCGAGGTCAGCAGCACCGAGAGCTTCGTGTACCTGCGGCTCCGCAAACAGACGTACTCCTGGGGCACGCGATGACGTACACACAGGCAGACAGCGCCTACGACCACCTCTGGATGCACTTCACCCGGATGTCGTCCTACCGGGACACGCCACCACCGATGATCGTGCGCGGCGACGGCGCCTACATCTACGACAGCCAGGGAAAGCGCTACCTCGACGGCCTCTCCGGCCTGTTCGTGGTGCAGGCCGGGCACGGCCGCGAGGAACTGGCCGAGGCCGCCGCCAAGCAGGCGCGCGAGCTCGCGTTCTTCCCGTTGTGGGGCGGTTACTCCCACCCGGCCGCCGTCGAACTCGCCGAACGGCTCGCCGGCTACGCACCGGGCGATCTCAACAAGGTCTTCTTCACGACCGGCGGCGGCGAGGCCGTCGAGACGGCCTGGAAGGCGGCCAAGCAGTACTTCAAGCTCACCGGGAAGCCCAGGAAGTACAAGGTGATCAGCCGCGCCGTCGCCTACCACGGCACCCCGCACGGTGCGCTGTCCATCACCGGCATCCCCGAAGCGAAGATGGACTTCGAGCCGCTGGTGCCGGGCGCGCACAAGGTGCCCAACACCAACTTCTACCGCGCGGCGGAGATCTCCGGCGTGCCGTCGCTCGCCGAGGACGAGGCCACCTTCGGCCGCTGGGCCGCCGACCAGGTCGAGCAGGCGATCCTGATGGAGGGCCCCGACACGGTCGCCGCGGTCTTCGTCGAGCCGGTGCAGAACTCAGGAGGCTGCATCACCCCGCCGCCGGGCTACTTCGAGCGGCTGCGCGAGATCTGCGACACCTACGACGTGCTGCTCGTCTCCGACGAGGTGATCTGCGCCTTCGGCCGGCTCGGGACGATGTTCGGCGCGCAGCGGTACGGCTACCAGCCCGACATCATCACCTGCGCGAAGGGCATGACCTCCGGCTACTCGCCGATCGGGGCCGCGATCCTGTCCGACCGCATCGCGGCGCCCTTCTACGAGGGCACCAACATGTTCGGCCACGGATACACCTTCGGCGGACATCCGGTCTCGGCGAGCGTGGCCCTGGCCAACCTGGACATCTTCGAGCGCGAGGGACTCACCCAGCACGTGCTCGACAACCAGGCCGCGTTCCGCGCGACGTTGGAGAAGCTGCGCGACCTGCCGATCGTCGGCGACGTACGCGGCGACGGCTACTTCTACGGCATCGAACTCGTCAAGGACAAGGCCACCAAGGAGACCTTCGACGAGGAGGAGTCCGAGCGGCTGCTGCGCGGCTTCATGTCGGGGGCGCTGTTCGAGGCCGGCCTGTACTGCCGCGCCGACGACCGCGGCGATCCCGTCGTCCAGCTCTCGCCACCGCTGATCTGCGAGCAGGAGCACTTCGACGAGATCGAGTCCGTGCTGCGGGATGTGCTCACGAGGGCGGGCAAGCTGCTGTGACCGGCGACCTGATACCGCGTCATGCCTGACGAGCGATCACCCGAGGCGTCGGGCGAAACGCACATCGACGCCGTGCCGGCCGCCCCCGGGGCGCCGGCGCGGCCCGGTGGCGCCCGCGGGGCGCCGTCGTTCTGGCTCGACGCCCTCGCCGACCGGCTGGTGCCGCGCGATCCGCTGCCGGGGGACCGCGACGCCGACGTCGCGATCGTCGGCGCCGGCTACACCGGCCTGTGGACCGCCTACTACCTGCACGTCATCGATCCGGCGCTGCGCGTGATCGTGCTCGACGCCGCCTACGCCGGATTCGGCGCGTCGGGACGCAACGGCGGCTGGTGCTCGGCGCTGTTCCCCACCAGCTCCTCGCGCATCGCCCGGGTTTCGGGGCGCGACCGGGCGCTCGCGCTGCACCGCGCGCTGTGCGCCACTGTCGACGAGGTCGGCGCCGTCGCCGCGCGCGAGGGCATCGACTGCGACTACGCCAAGGGCGGCAGCGTCACGCTCGCGCGTACCGCTCCGCAGCTGAGCCGCGCCCGCGCCGATGCGGCGGCGGAGCACGCGCTCGGCCTGACGGACGAGGACCTGCGGCTGCTCGACGCCGGCGAGGCCCGCGCCATGGTCGGCGCAAGCTCCGTGCTCGGCGGCCTCTACACACCGCACTGCGCCGCCATCCAGCCGGCCAGGCTGGTGCGCGGCCTCGCCGACCGGCTCGTGGCGCTCGGTGTCACCCTTCACGAGCGGACGCCGGTCACCGAGATCAGGCCGCGCCGCGACGGCTCGCGCGGCGCCGAGGTGGTCACGGCCCACGGCCGCGTGCGGGCCGACGTCGTCGTGCGCGCCACCGAGGGCTACACGGCCACGCTGCGCGGTGAACGCCGGGCGCTCGCGCCCGTGTACTCGCTGATGCTCGTCACCGAGCCGCTCGCGGAGGACATCTGGAGCCGCATCGGGCTGGCGGAGCGCCAGACCTTCGCCGACGAGCGCCACCTGATCATCTACGGCCAGCGCACCGCCGACGGCCGCATCGCGTTCGGCGGACGCGGCGCGCCCTACCACTTCGGCTCGCGCATCGCCGCACGGCACGAGAAGCACGCGGGCGTGCACGATGCGCTGCGCCGGGCCCTCGTCGAGCTGTTCCCGGAACTGCGCGACGCCCGCGTCGACCGCACCTGGGGCGGCGTGCTCGGGGTCCCGCGCGACTGGCACGCCTCCGTGGGCCTCGATCGCGCGCGCGGCCTGGCCTGGGCCGGCGGCTACGTCGGCGACGGCGTCGGCACGTCCAATCTCGCGGGACGCACCCTCGCCGACCTGATCACCGGCCGCGACACCGAGCTGACCCGGCTGCCCTGGGTGGGCCACCGCTCGCCGCGCTGGGAACCGGAACCGCTGCGCTGGTTGGGCGTGAACGCCGGCCTGGGCGTCATGGCCGCCGCCGACGTCGAGGAACGCGTCACCGGCCGCCCGTCGCTGGCCGCCCGGGTCGTCGGGCCGCTGCTCGGCGGGTGAGGTCCGGCGCCAGTTCAGAAGGAGTAGGGGCCGAAGCGGCCCCAGGCCACCACCACGGCAAGGATCAGCAGCACCACCGTGATCGGCAGCGACTGGGCCTCCTTGCGGCGTGCGTGCACGACCGTCGCGCCCAGCATGGTGATGGCCATGCCCACGGCCGCCCAGGCCACCAGGACGTCGGCGACACCGACGGCGGCGGGGAGTATCACACCGACCGCGCCGAGGACCTCGACGGCGCCGAGGGCCTTGACGCCGCCCGGCGAGAAGCTCTCGGCCCAGCCCATGCCGGAGGCCACGAGCTTCTCCTTGGGCTGCACCATCTTCATCAGGCCCGCCGCGAGGAAGACGGCGGCCAGTACGCAAGCAATGATCCACAAGGCGAGGTTCATGAGGAGATCCCACTTTTTGAGTTGAAGGTTCAATTCAATATTCAAGTGAATCTAGCGGGGGCTGAGTTGACGTGTCAATCGATCGAGGTGCTCCCGCGGCCGGTCGTCCCCAGCCTGTGTGCACGGAGGATCGCTTGAGGCGTCAAGTTACGATGGCGGTGTGAGCCCTGATGAACCCCGCTGGCTGGACGAGGACGAGCGCGAGACCTGGATCGCGCTGACGGCCATGCTGATCAGGCTCGCCGGAGGCCTCGACCGGCAACTCCAGCGCGACGCGGGCATCAGCCACTTCGAGTACCAGGTCCTGTCGGGGCTCTCCATGTCGCCCGAGCGCACCCTGAGGATGGGCGAGCTCGCGGTGCTCGCCGAGGGCTCGCTGTCGCGCCTGTCGCACGTCGTGAAGCGTCTGGAGCGGCAGGGCTGGGTCCGGCGCACGCCCGACCCCGGCGACGGCCGCTACACGCTCGCCATACTCACCGACGCCGGGTGGGACAAGGTGGTCGCCTCCGCCCCCGGCCATGTGCGGGAGGTCCGCCGGCTCGTCTTCACCCCCCTGACCCGGGCGCAGCAGAGGCAGCTGCTGGCCATCACCCGCCGGGTCAACACCGCTCTCGGCTCCGAATGCCCCTCGTGGAAGCCCGAAGGCGCCTCGGAGGGTCCGGCCTGAAGGCGCCTCGGAGTCCGGCCTGGGTGAGACGGGACGGGGACGGGGCGTGGAGCCGCACGGCGGGGTGTCGCTCGGGGCCGCTGCCGGCAGCCGTGGTCGTCGAACCACCGTGCCATGCCGCCCACCCTGTTACCTGGTACTGCTTCTACCAGGATGAAGAGACTCTGGTACCAGGCTGCCGGGCGTTGAATCGTCGCCAGGGTGAGTACTTCTGAACCTTCCGGAGCATCCCGCGGACAGCCGGTCAGGGGACGGGTCGCCGCTCCCGCCACCGTGGAGGGCGACGGCGGCCGTCCCGATCACCAGCGGGTCGTACTGGGCTCGTTGGGCCTGTTCACCGTCCTGCTCGGTGCGGCCCTGCCGCTGATCGACTTCTTCATCGTCAACGTCGCCCTGTCGACCATCGGCGAGGACCTCGACGCAGGTCCCGCGCTGCTCGAACTGGTGGTGGCCGGGTACGGCCTGGCCTACGCGGTCCTGCTCGTCCTCGGAGGGCGGCTCGGCGACACGTTCGGCCGGCGCAGGCTCTTCATCGCCGGCCTGGCCGCCTTCGGGCTCACCTCGCTCGCGTGCGGGCTCGCGCCCGACCCGTGGGTGCTGGTGATCGCCCGGGTGGCCCAGGGGGCGGCGGCCGCGATGATGATGCCGCAGGTCCTGGGCACCATCCACGCCTCCACCCGTGGCCACCGCCGGGCCAGGGCGGTGGGCCTGTACGGTGCCACCCAGGGCCTGTCCATGGTGGTGGGCCAGATCCTCGGCGGCGTCCTCGTCGCCGCGGATCCGTGGGGCTCCGGCTGGCGCTCGATCTTCCTGGTGAACGTGCCGATAGCCGCGGCGGGCCTCATCCTGTCGACGCGCACCGTGCCGGGCACCCGCTCCGCACGGCCCGAGCCCGTCGACGTCCCGGGAACCCTCCTGCTCACCGCGGCACTCGCCGCGCTGCTGCTGCCGCTCACCGAGGGAAGGGCGAGCGGATGGCCGGTGTGGACCTGGGTCCTGCTCGCGGTGAGCCCGTTCCTCGCGCTGGCCTTCCAGCGCGTCGAGGCGAGGGCCGACCGGCTGGGCCGCACCCCGCTGGTGCCGCCGAGCCTGCTGCGCCTCGTCTCGCTGCGCCGCGGCCTCGCGCTCCTGCCGCCCTTCGGGATCGGCTTCGGCGGCCTGATGTTCGTGCTGGCCATCTCCTTGCAGCAGGGCCTGCGGATGACCGCGGTGACGGCGGGCCTCGCACTGGCACCGTTCGCGCTCTCCGTCTTCTTCGCCTCGCTCGCCGGTCCCCGGATGGTCACCCGGTACGGTGCGGGGAACGTGGTGACATCCGGCTGCCTGATGCAGTTCGCCGGCGGCGCCCTGCTGCTCCTGACCCTCTGGCACTACTGGCCGCACCTGGACGCGTGGGGCCTCATCCCCGCGTTCGCGGTCATCGGGTTCGCCCAGGGGTTGCAACTGCCGGTGCTCTTCCGCATCGTGCTCTCGGATGTCCCGCACGAGCGTGCGGGCGTGGGCAGCGGTGTGATGACCACGACCCAGCAGTCGGCGCTCGCACTCGGCGTCGCGACGATCGGCTCGCTCTTCCTGGCCCTGGCCGGCCGCTGGGGCATGCGGGACGCGCTGCTGGTGACGCTGCTGGCCTGGCTCGGCGCGGTCGCGCTGACCTTCGTGTTGAGCCTCAGGCTGCCGCCCACCGGCTCGTGCGGCGGGCCGTCCTCGTCCCCGGTTCGGGACCGGGGACGGGCGGAGCAGCGTGGCGTCATGGCCCCGTGCAGGTGAGCCGCCGAGCAGTAGGAGAGGACCCGGCGACGCCGTCGGCATCACCAACCGACACGGCGTCCGGCATTCAGCGTTCCACGACAGGGATGGAGGAGACACGGTGGGGACTGCGAGCAGGACCAGGGAGAACCTTGAGGTGCAGCGGTCGGATCACACGACGATCCGGTACACGGCCAGCGGTCCGGCCGGAGGGCCGGTCCTGGCGCTCATCCACGGCTGGGCGTGCGACCGCGGCGACTTCGATGCGGTGACCGACCATCTGCCGGGGGACCACCGCGTCCTCGCGATCGACCTCGCCGAGCATGGCGAGTCGCGGTCGACGAGGGACGTCTGGACCATCGAGGAGTTCGCTCGCGACGTGGCGGCGGTACTGGAGGCCGAGTCGGTGGACACGTGCGTCGTGGCCGGGCACTCCCTCGGCGGTGCGGTCGCCGTCGAAGCCGGCCGGCTGCTGCCTGACACGGTCTCGCATGTGGTCGCACTCGACGCGCTGCACTATCTCTCCCTCTTCCCCGCGCAGAGCGAAGAGCGCACCGAGGCGGTGGCGCGCGTGTTCCGCCAGGACTTCCCCGCAGCGGTGCGGGGCCTCGTCGAGGGAGGTTCGCCGGCGGGGACCGCCACGGCTCTCACGGATGCGTACGTCGAGAAGATGGTCGCGGTGCGGCAGCCCGCGGGCCTGCGTTCCATCGAGGGCCTGGTGCACTGGGACATGGACGCGGCGCTGCGCGAGACGAAGCAGCCGATCACCGTGTTCGCGGTACGAGACCTGGTGACGCGAGAGGCGGTGGACCGCTACGGGGCGCGCTTCGACATCGTCCTGGTCGATCTGGGCAGCCACCACTTCCCGGTGGAGGCACCCGAAGGCACCGCGAAGCTCCTGGCCGGCGTGGTGGGGACGAGGTAGGGACGGGGCGGTGCGTTCCGCTCCTCTTGCGGCACCGGGACGGGACCACGGGGGGAAGCCCGTTGTGGGGGACCGCGGCGGGAAGCCTGCCGTGGTCCCCTCCTCGCGTGCGATGCGTCTGCGGTGCCATGCCCGCGGACTCGCGGGCCTGATCGAGCTACACCGTCACGGCGCCACGTACACCGTCACGGCGCCACCGAGTAACTGAGATCCTTCGCGCTGAGCGAGTCCGGCACCAAACGCAGCCACATCGTGCCCCGTTCGACCGGATCGTCGTGCAGGTAGTGCACGAAGCGTGCATCCCACAGAGCCTCGTCCGCTCCCAGGTAGCGGGCAAGCTTCCGCCGCCCCCTCGGCACGTCGAAAGGCACGAGATCGGCCCGGCCCCGAGCGATCACCTGCCGGACACGCCCCGTCAGGAGATCGCACTCGTCCACCACGAGGGCGACGTTCGGGTCATCCTTCACCCGGTCGAACAGCCGCGCCCACGGGCCGGTCAGGGTCCAGAAGGCACCCTCTTCCCAGAGGAACCAGACAGGACGCACCGTCGGCCCGCTCGTCGCGATACGCGCGGTGAGCGGCTGCTGAAGGAAGGCGTCCACATCGAAACCGGGAGATTCCACACGGGGAGATTCCACGTCTCCCATCTTCCGGTGCCGCCGGTCACTCCACCACCGACCTGCGACCTACGACCAAAGATGCGCGTGCCGCCGTCCAGCGCTGCTGGTCGCTAGCCGCTTCTCGTGGGCAGGTCGATGACGCCGAGCCCGGTGAGGACGGCGACGAGAACGACGACGGCGAGGATCAGCCAGCTGACGGGGTGGCCGAGGTTGAGCGTCCAGTACATGCCCGCCCGCCGGTGGACGAGGACCGCCGGATCGCCGCGGCGGACATAGACCATCCCGGCGACGTGCCAGTGGCGATCGTCGTCGCGCTGCACGTACCGGGACCGGTCGCCGTCGTCGTCGGCGGCGGGCAGCCGGTGTCAGGTCGACGGAGTCGATGTCGTAGACGGCGGCGGTGTTGGCCGCGTCCTTCCGGAGTTCGATGGTGCTGCCCGGCGCGATGGGTGCGCCTTCGACCCAGATGGGGAAGTCGTTGTAGAAGCGGTAGGGCATGCCGCCGGCGTCGGGGTCGTCCGGGTTGGTCGTCGCGTGGCGGTAGTTCCACGCCTGACGAGAGCTCAACGTGATCGCCTGCCGGAACGTGCCGTTCACATACAGGTCCAGGGACGCGTCGGTGCCACCGCCTTGCGGTGTGTCCGGAATCGAGGTGCGGACCACGAGGGTGTTGGCCTTCTTGCCGGTGTTGTTCGGTAGGGCCACCGAATCACCGGTGTCCCCCAGCTCGACCAGCGCGTAGCCCGAGGCCTCGGTCTCCAGGGAGGCCGCGGTGCGCGGCCGCTCCGGGGGTGAGGGAGCGGAGCCGGGCGCCGCCGCCGAGGTTCCCGGCTTCGGCTTCGACCGTTACGAAGGGTGTCCTGGCACCAGCCGTGGCAGCCACGTCGGCAACTGCTGCCGCGACCGGCTCGGCAGGCGGCGTCTCGGAGGCGGCGCGGTGCGGGAGGACGGACAGGGCACCGGCCGTGAGCAGCGCGACGCCGCAGAGACCGGAGACGACTCTTCGCCGCATGGGCAACTCCTTCAGGGGATCGGTGACTTGTGGGGCCTGCGGGCCCCAGGGGCAGGCGGCTGGTGGCCCGGCCTCTCCGTTGCCGGGCCGGTCACACGGTCGGCGGGATCGGAACCGTGGGACTGATGGGCGCCGAGCCGTTGATCATCTTGGTGGCGGCGGTGGCGAGGCGCAGGTAGAAGTCGGACGAGACGTGGGTGCCGTCGGCGTCCAGGGTGAGGAAGTACTGGTTCGCCGGGATCATCGAGGCGTCCGTGGCGGCCGGTGCGATGGCGGTGCCCTCGTCGTACTCGTCGAACATGGCGATGAACGCCGAGTCGGTGCCGCACTTGCGCACGGCCACGGCCTGCTGCCACATGAAGTCCCCGGCCCTGCGCGGGATCTCGTTCCTCGGAGACCCGGTGTGCCAGTTGGACCAGGCGAAGCCCGGATAGATCACCGGCTGGTAGTCCTGCCCGTTCGCCTTCAGCTGCGCGTAGTCGTCGTCGAACAGTTGCTGGTCGACGTTGGCGTTGCCGGTGTTCCAGGGCGAGACCATGTCAAGGGCGGCATAGACGGGACCGAAACCGGGCTTGGCGCCCGAGTCGGTACGCCAGCCGCGCGGGACACCGCCGATGACGTAGGCGCCCTTGCCCTTGAACCAGTTGATGAGTTGCAGGCAACCGTCCACGGTGCCGGCACGGTTGCTCACGCCCAGGCCCCACAGTTCCACGACGGGCCTGCCGCCCTCGCGCGCGTACGACGGGGAGTCGGTCAGGTGCAGGGTTCCCGTGACGGTGTTCGTCCAGTCGTTCTGGATCGTCGAGACGAGGGTGCCGTCGTCGAGCCCGCTGATGTCGTACTCGATGTAGAAGCCGCGGCCGTACTTCTCGGCGGCGCTTCTCGCCTTCCCGTGGATGTCGTTGCGCTGCTGGAGGCGGGGCTGGCCGGCGGCCTTGATGTCGCTGCCGAAGCGCTGGAGGGCGGCACCGTCGATCTGGTACTGCTGCATCCAGTGGAAGTGCTGGTCGATGACCGCCGTCAGGTACGAGGAGAACAGCTTGGCCGGCCGGCCGTTGCCGAGGGCGGCGTATCCGGTCTGGAACAGCGCGTCGGCCGGGTACGCCGACACGTCCGGGTAGAGCTCGAACGTCTGGTTGCCGGGGGCCGGCGTGCCCGAGGCCCAGTGCGTCCACGCGTTCACGGGGGAGCCGTCCCCGGCGCAGGCGAACCACCCCTGGTAGCCCGCGTACACCTTGCCCCTCACGCTCGGCGCGGCGGCCGGCCGCGCGGGGGCCGGCCTGGGGACGCCGGCCGCGCCGGCCCGGGACCCGGCGCCGATCCCGGCCCAGAGCGCTCCCGCCCCGGCGCCCAGCACGGCCGTGCCACGCAGGAAATTCCGTCGTGTGTGTGATCGCTTGTCCACCGCGTGTTCCTTTGCTGTCGTCAGGCTGCACTGGAGCCGATCGAGTCAGGGTCGGGTCAGGTCGGGGGGCTTACGTCGGGAGGGTCCGGGCCGGCATGCGTGGATCGACCGGTCCCGGAGGTGTGGCGTGGCGTGGCGCGCGGGCGTGGCGTCGAAAGGTGGGGCGTGGGGGTATGTAAATCCAGTGGATTGCTTTACGTCAATACTCGGGACGTGCCTGGTTCGGGTGGCACATCCGCTGGAATCCTTGTGTTTCCTTAGGTGTAAGGCGTGTTGAGGGGACGTGATCAGGCACAGTCATGCGCCCGAGCTCAGTGAGAGCGTTCTCAAGTGGCCTTGGGTCCGCACCGTATGGCCAGTAAATACATTTACAGTCGGCTTGGGACGCCCCGGCTCGGAGCACCCCGCCTCAGGACAGCCCGGCCACCTCGTCGACCAGGGGCTGGACCCGGGAGGGGATGACGGCGCTCAGCGCGATGACCGTCGTACCGCGCCGGACGCCCGGCACCTCCAGGACGTGGTCGATCACCTGTTGCACGTGCTGGTTGCTGGTGCCCGCGATGCGGCACCAGATGTCGCCGGGGCCCGTCACGATGTGCGCCTCAAGGATCTGCGGCACGGCCCGGAGGCGCACGGTGATCGCCTCGCGCGCCGACTGGTCCACCTCGAAGGTGGTGAAGGCCTGGACCACGTGACCGAGAGCGCTGACGTCCACGTCCGGCCCGTAGCCGGTCACCACGCCGGCGTCGGTCAGCCGGTTGAGCCGGGCCTGGAGGGTGCCGCGCGCGACGCCGAGCTGCCGGGCGATCTCCAGCAGACCCTCGCGCGGGCGCTCCCTGAGCAGGCGCAGCATCCGGCCGTCGAGCCGGTCCAGACCCTGTCGTGCCACCGCACCCTGCCGATCTGAGAGCTCAGAGGCACTTCCTGGCCCCGTTTCTTGTCACATTAGCAAGGTGAAGGTGGATGTGTTGCACATTCGGCTGGCGGTAGCCCACGCTGTTGCCTCCCCGCCCTTCAGGAGCCCTCGTGAGGCAGCACACCCACCCGTTCATCCCCTATCGGCCTGCCCGGTACGACGAGACCGAGGCGGTCGATCGGGGCAAGGAGTTCCTGTCCTTCCTCGACGGCCGGCGCAGCGTGCGGTACTTCAGCGATGAGCCGGTCCCGCGCGCGTGCGTCGACCTCGCCATCGCCGCGGCGAACACCGCCCCCTCCGGTGCGCACTTCCAGCCGTGGAAGTTCGCCGTGATCGGCGACGCCGAGACGAAGCACCGCATCAGGGTCGCCGCTGAGGAGGAGGAGCGGACCAACTACGAAGGCGGGCGGATCCCGCCCCCGTGGCGCGCCGCGCTCGCGCGCCTGGAGACGGGCTCGGACAAGGGCTACCTGGACGTCGTGCCGTGGATCGTCGTCTGCTTCGCCGAGAAGAGCACCGCGATGCCGGACGGCTCGCTGCGCAAGAACTACTACGTGAACGAGAGCGTCGGCATCGCCTGCGGTTTCCTCATCGCCGCACTGCACGCGATGGGGCTGTGCACCCTGACGCACACGCCCAACCCGATGGGGTTCCTCACCGACATCTGCGAGCGGCCCGGCAACGAACGGCCCTACATCCTCTTCCCGATCGGCTACGCCGCGGCCGACTGCGAGGTCCCGGACCTGGCGCGCAAGTCGCTGGCGGAAGCGACCGTCGAGAGCCCGGGACTGCGGTGACCCGCCCGGTCCGCACGGCGAACGCCGTCAGAACCGCGCGACCGGGGGCGAAGGAGCGAGGGTGCCTCGCTCCCGGCCGGCGGTCGCGCGGTCCGGGTGCGCCGCGGCTGCTACCTCAGCGACGCCGGAACGTCGGCGGAGTCCCCGAGACCCACCAGCGTCCGGGCGTAGGCCTTCACGGTGTCCTTGGTGGTGAGCTTCCCCTCCAGCACCTGGTTGTCCTTCACCGCCTTGCCGGCCAGGACCTGTGCCGTCAGCCGGGCCACCTGCTGCCCGAGCGCGTAGGGCGACTCGGCGTTGGTGGCGTACATCTGGCCGGCGTTGATCGCCTGGAGCGCGTCGGAGATGCCGTCGTTGCCCACGAGCTGGACCTTGCCGGCCAGGCCGCGGGATTTCAGCGCGGCGAGCACGCCCATGGCCATCTCGTCGTTGGCGGCGTAGACGCCGTCGATGCCCGGGTGAGCTTGCAGGATGTTGGTCATCGTGTCGAGCGCCGTCGCCCGGTCGAAGTTGGCCGCCTGCTTGGCGACGACCTTGATGCCCGGCGACTTGGCGATCTCCTGCTCGAAGCCCTTGCTGCGGTCCTGGGCCACGTTGGTGCCCAGGAGCCCCTGGATCTCCACGACCTGGCCCTTGGCGCCCAGGGACTTCGCGAGCGCGTCGGCGCTGCGGCGGCCGGCCTCGATCGCGTCGTATCCGATGAAGGAGGCCAGCGTGCCGCCGCTCGGCCTGCGGTCGAAACCGAGGATCGGGATCTTGGCGCCGTTGGCCTGGTTGACCGCCGAGGTCGCCGACTGCGTGCTGACCGGGTCGATGATCAGGGCGCCGACCTGCTTGGAGACCGCGGAGGTCGCCAGGTTGAGCGCGGTGGTGTCGGAGTTGTTGGCGTTCTGCACGTTGAGCGCGAAGCCGAGCTTCTTCGCCTCCGCCTGAGCGCCGTTCTTCACGCTGATGAAGAACGGGTTGTTCAGGGTGCTCATGATCATGGTGGCGTTCTTGGGCCGGGCCGCGCCCTTGCCACCGGAGGTGGAGTCCGGACTGCCACCGCTGCCCCGGCTGCAGCCTGCCAGGGTCAGGGTGGAAACGACCGCCAGCGCCACGGCGGTGTGAACTGCTCGCATCTGTGCTCTCCTTTGAACCAGGATGGGGGCGGACGGGGGCGGAGTGGCTGTCGCTACCCGACCGGATCGGTCTTTGAGGGCGACGGCGACGGTGACGGTGTCGGCACGGCGGGGTTGCCCGGGTTCCGCCAGAACGTCAGGGCCCGCAGGGAGTCGATGTTGCGGTCGAAGTAGACGGCGAGAAGGATCACCACGCCCTTGACGGGCTCCTGGAGGAACGGGGAGACGTCCAGCAGGTTCATGCCGTTGTCGATCACGCCGAGCACCAGGGCGCCGATCAGGGTGCCCAGCAGCTTGCCGCGTCCGCCGGCCAGGCTGGTGCCGCCGATGATGACGGCCGCGATCGACTCCAGCTCGTATCCCGTGCCCGCGGTCGGCTCGGCGGTCGACAGCCGGGCGGTGAGGACGAAGCCGCCGAGTGCCGCCAGGACCCCGGCCAGCACGAAGGCGATGACCTTGATCCGCTGGGTGCGGATGCCCGACAGCCGGGCGGCCTCCAGGTTGTCACCGGTGGCGTAGACGAACCTGCCGAAGCCCGTGCGCGCGAGCAGCACCCCGAAGACCAGGTAGGCCACCAGCATCAGCCACACCGGGACCGGGACGCCCGCCAGGTAGTCCTGGCCGATGCCCTGGAAGGAGTAGTCGGTGACCGCGACCGGGTTGCCGGAGCTGATCTGCAGGGTCAGGCCGGCGAGGATCGACATGGTGGCCAGCGTCACGATGAAGGAGGGCATCCTCGCCCTGGTGACCAGGAGCCCGTTCACCAGCCCGACCACGGCGCCGGTGCCCAGTCCGACCAGGATCCCGAGCGCCAGGCCGTGGTGGCGGAGCACCAGAGCCGTGGCCATCGCCGAGAAGGCCAGCGTGGCGCCCACCGAGAGGTCGATCTCGGCGAGCACGATCACATAGCTCTGCCCGATCGCCAGCAGGGCGACCGTCGCCGTCGCCAGGCCCACGTTCAGCAGGTTGGTGCTGGTCAGGAAGGTCGGCGAGGCGAAGCTGAGGACCACGCACACCAGCACCAGCATCCACACCGTGCGCAGTTCGCGGGCGAGGGTCCTCAGAGCGGAGAACACGGGGGAGTTCATGCGGCACCTACCAGGGAGTGCTCAAGAACGGCTTGCTCGTCGAGGCGGTCACCGGACAGTTCCGCGACGACGTGCCCGTCGCGCATCACCACGGCGCGATCGGACATGTTGACCAGTTCGGGCAGGTCGGAGCTGACCAGGACCACGGCCACGCCGTCGGCGGTCAGCTGGTTGATGATGCGGTAGATCTCGGCCTTCGCGCCGATGTCCACCCCGCGGGTGGGCTCGTCCAGCAGCAGGACCCGGGGCGCGGTCAGCACCCACTTGGCGAACAGCGTCTTCTGCTGGTTGCCGCCGGAGAGCGTCGAGACGGCCGCCGACGGGGACTGCGCGTGCACCCGCACGTCCCGCATGACCCGCTCGCCGGCCGCGCGTTCGGCGCCGAGCCGCACCAGGCCGAGCGGACCGGTGTAACGGCCCAGCGTGGCGAGGGAGACGTTGGCCAGCACCGGCAGGCCCACGCACAGCCCCTCCGCCTGCCGGTCTGGGGTGATGTAGGCGATGCCCCGGGCGATGGCCTCCGGCACACCGCCCCGGCGCACCCGCCGGCCGTCGACGCTCAGCGTGCCCGCGGTCAGCGGCTCCAGGCCGAACATCGCACGCAGCAGCGGGCCGCGTCCGGAGCCCATCACCCCGCCGACGCCGAGCACCTCGCCGGCCCGCACGCTGAGATCCACGTCCTGGAAGCCCCCGCCGGAGGCTCCTTCGAGGCGGAGTACCACCTCCTCGCGGACGTTGTCCTCCTTCGGGTAGAAGTCGTCCACCGCCTCGCCCACCATGGCCGTGATGACCTCGGCGGTGCCGGTCCTCGCCACCGGCTCGTCCAGGGCCACCTTCCCGTCACGCAACACGACGATTCGGTCGGCGAGTTCGAGGATCTCGTCCATGCGGTGGCTGATGTAGACGATGGACACGCCGCCGGCCCGCAGCCGCCGGATCTGCCGGAAGAGCTGCTCGGACTCCCGCTCGTCCAGGGCCGCCGTCGGCTCGTCCAGGATGAGCAGGCTCAGGGACCGCGAGGTGGCCCGGGCGATCTCGACCATCTGCTGCTCGGCGACGCTCAACGAGCCCACCGGGCGCCGGGGGTCGATGTCCATGCCGAGGTCGCCCAGCGCCGCGCCGGCCTCGCGGAACATGCGCTCCCTGCGGACCAGCAGCCGCCCGAAGCGCTTCTCGCGGTCCAGCACGTGGATGTTCTCCGCCACGCTCAGCTGCGGGAAGAGGTTCTGCCGGAACTCCTGGTAGATCACTCCGATGCCCAGGGCCATGGCGTCCTGGGGCTCCTTGAAGGCGACCGCCTTCCCGTCGATCTCCACGGTGCCGGAGTCCGGCTGGTGGGCACCGGAGATGACCCTCGTCAACGTGGACTTACCCGCGCCGTTCTCACCGGCCAGGGCGACGACCTCGCCCGGCGCCACCTCGAAGGTGACCCCCTTGAGGATGTCGTTGTCGCCGAACGACTTGCGTATGCCGTGCAGTCGCAGATGCATCGCGCCGCCCCTCAGTACACCACGCCCGCGCTGAGCAGCACGTTGGCGTAGGGGGTGAACTCACCTGAGCGCACGGCGGCCCGCGCCGAGGCGGTGGCCTTCTTGAACTCCACGTGGGGTACGAAGCGGGGCGTGACCCCGAGGGCGGCGAGCCGCCGCTCGATCTCGGCGAGCATCTCGGGGCTGTTCTGCCTGATCTCCTCGGCCAGCAGCGCCTCCTCCACCTCGACCTCGGCGAGCACCACGTCCAGCAGCTCCAGGAAGCGCGGCAGATTCTCGGCCACCGCGAGGTCGACGCGCTCCACGCCGGGCGGGATCGGCAGCCCGGCGTCGGTGACCACGAGCTGGTCGGTATGCCCCACCTCGGAGATGACGCGGGCCAGTTGTCCGTTGAGGGTTCCTCGGTTGCGCCTCACAGGGGGATTCCTTCCGGGTCGTGGGCCGAGCGGGTGCGCAGGAGGCCGGAGATCTCGACGGCGTCCGGCAGCGAAGGGCTCGCGCCGGGCCGCGTGGTGGCCAGCGCTCCGGCCGCCATGCCGTGCTGTATGGCCGATTCGAGGTCCCGGCCGGCCGCGAGGGCAGCGCCGAGCGCGCCGGTGAAGGCGTCGCCGGCCGCGGTGGTGTCGACCGGGGTGACCGGATAGGCGGGGAAGTGCCGGCCGGCCTCCCCGGTCACCCAGACCGCGCCGGAGGCGCCGAGGGTGATCAGCGCGTGGCGCACGCCCCGGTCGGTGAACCAGCGGCCGGCGGACACCGCGGCCGTGGGGCCGTCGACCTCGATGCCGGTGATCGCGGCGGCCTCGCTCTCGTTGGGCGTCACCACGTCCACGTGCCGCCACACCTCCTCCGGCAGCGGCTGGGCGGGGGCCGGGTCGAGGACCACGGCGAGACCGGCCGCGGAACCGGCCGCCGCGGCGTGCCCGGTCACCTCGGGCCGGACCTCCAGCTGGAGCAACAGCACGGCTGCCTGGCCGGCCGTCGCGGCGATGCTCCGGTCCACCATCTCCGGCGTCAGCGCGGAGTTGGCGAGCGGCGTGATGACGATGTCGTTCTCGCCGGTCTCGTCGACGCGGATGTGGGCCACGCCGGTGCGGCCCGGCACCGTGCGTATCTCGGAGGTCCGCACGCCGTGGCCGGCCAGCCCGTCCAGCACGATGTCGGCGAACGGGTCCCGGCCGACGCAGCCGGTCATCCAGGCGGGCGCTCCCGACCGGGCCGCCGCGACCGCCTGGTTGGCCCCCTTGCCGCCCAGGAAGAGGGTGAAGTCGTCCCCGAGCACGGTTTCACCGCGCCGCGGCAGGCGTCTGCTGAACGCGGTCACGTCAGCGGTGATGCTGCCGACCACGAGTACACCGTCCCGCGCCATTGCGAGACCTCCTGTTCCGATTCCCGTCGAGCGTGGGTTGCCGATGAGAGCCCCGGGCCGCGCCCTGCCCTGGGCCGGGCTGAGCCCTGGGCCGGACCGAGCCCCGGGGCCGGCCAGAGCCCGGGCTCGGCCGGCTAGTGGGGCGGCGCCGCGGTGGAGCCGCGTTCGATGAGCCGGGTGGCGAGCACCACCCGGCGGGGTGAGGGGTCGTCGCCTGCGTCCTCCAGGCGCTGCAGCAGCAGCCGCATGGCCAGCACGCCCTGCTCGACCATCGGCCGGTCCACCACGGTCAGCGGCGGTCTCAGCAACGGGCCCGTGTCCAGGTCGTCGAAGCCGATCAGGCTGAACTGCCGCGGCAGATCGACCCGCATGTCGTGCAGCGCCTTCAGCGCGCCGAGCGTCATCAGGTTGTTGGCGGTGAACAGCGCCGTCGGCGGCTGCCGCAGGGACAGCAGCGAGAGGGTGAGCTGGTAGCCGCTGTCCTCCCGGAAGTCGCCGATCAGGTCGTGGCCGTCGGCCATGGCCAGCCCCTCCTCGCGCAGCGCTGAGGTGAACCCTTCGCGGCGCCCGCGGCCGGGTGTGGTGTTCTGGTCGCCGTTGATCGCGGCGATCCGGGTGTGGCCCAGCGCGAGCAGGTGGCGGGCCGCCAGCCGGCCGCCTTCGTGGTTGTCGACCAGTACCGTGTCGAACTGCTCGCTCCCCACCAGGTCCCGGTCGACGAAGACCACCGGCACGCCGGCGTCGCGCAGCCGCAGGGGCGTCCGGTCGCCCTCCGTCGCCGGAGCCAGGATGACGCCGTCCACCTGGTGCACCAGGTCGGCCAGCAACTCGTCCTCGCGCTCGACACTCTCGTCGCTGTTGGCGAGCAGGAGGCGGTAGCCCCGCTCCCGGGTGGCGCTCTCCATGCCCTTCACGACGGCGGCGAAGTACGGATTGGTGATGTCCGGGACGACCACCCCGATGGTGCGGGTGCGCCCCGACTTGAGCGACTGCGCCGCGGCGCTGGGCCGGTAGCGCAACTCCTCGACCGCCGCCCGCACCGCCTCGGCCGCCCGGATCCGTTCGCCGCGCAGGAACCGGGAGACGGTGGCGGTCGAGACACCGGCCCGTGCGGCGACGTCATGGATGGTGCTCAAGGGGTGCCCCTCCGGCTGACTGAAACCGTTGTCAGAGAACGTTCACAGTGACCGGATCGCCTGTCAATGGCTGAGACGGAATTGAACGTTCCGCGGCCGGCCGGAGAGCGTCACCGCTGTGGGGGAGCATCCGGCGTCCCGCCCGGTGGTCTCAGGACCCTGCGCGGGGGGCCCTTTGACGGCACTATTAACACGGACGAAATGCCGCGCCCGTAGCGTGCGGTGCCGAGAAGGCGAGGTGGAACGGTGCAGCTGACCCCCCACGAGCAGGAACGACTGCTTGTCCATGTGGCGGCTGATGTGGCCGAGAGGCGACGCGCACGCGGACTGCGGCTCAACCACCCCGAGGCGGTCGCGCTGATCACCGCGCACATCCTGGAGGGCGCGCGGGACGGCCGCACGGTCACCGAGCTCATGCGGTCGGGGCGTACGGTCCTCGGGCGTGACGACGTCATGGAGGGGATCCCCGAGATGATCCGTGACGTCCAGGTCGAGGCCACCTTCCCGGACGGCACCAAGCTCGTCACCGTCCACGAACCCATCGTCTGACGGCGGAGCCGCCGATGATCCCCGGAGAGATCCACTACGGCGACGGGCCCATCGTCCTGAACGAAGGCTGCGAGACCACCGTCCTCACCGTGCTCAACACCGCGGACCGGCCCGTGCAGGTCGGCTCCCACTACCACTTCGCCGAGACCAATCCCGGCCTGCGCTTCGACAGGGCGGCGGCAAGGGGCAAGCGGCTCGGCATCGCGGCCGGTACGGCCGTGCGCTTCGAGCCCGGCATCCCGGTCGAGGTCACGCTCGTGCCGATCGCGGGACTGCGGATCGTGCCCGGACTGCGCGGCGAGACGGGTGGTCCCCTCGATGGCTGAGCTCGCTCGCGCCGCGTACGCGGACCTGTACGGGCCGACGGCCGGCGACCGCATACGCCTCGCGGACACGGACCTGTTCGTGGAGGTCGAGGAGGACCGCAGCGGTGGTCCCGGCCGCGCCGGGAACGAAGCGGTGTTCGGCGGCGGCAAGGTGATCCGCGAGTCGATGGGCCAGTCCCGCACCTCCCGGGCCGAGGGCGCGCCCGACACCGTCGTCACCGGCGCCGTGATCATCGACCACTGGGGTGTGGTCAAAGCCGATATCGGCATCAGGGACGGCCGGATCTGCGGGATAGGAAAGGCCGGGAACCCCGAGACGATGAACGGGGTCACCCCGGAACTCGTCATCGGCCCCGAGACGGAAGTGGTCGCGGGCAACGGGAAGATCATCACAGCCGGTGCGATCGACGCGCACGTCCACTTCATCTCGCCCACCCTGCTCGACCAGGCGCTGGCCACCGGGGTGACCACCCTGGTCGGAGGCGGTACGGGTCCCGCCGAGGGGACCAAGGCGACCACCGTCACACCGGGCTCGTGGCACCTGGCCCGGATGTTCCAGGCACTGGACTCCTCGCCGCTGAACATCGGCCTGCTCGGCAAGGGCAACACGACGTCCCGCGCCGCGATGCACTCCCAGCTGCGCGCCGGCGCCCTCGGCTTCAAGATCCACGAGGACTGGGGTGCCACGCCCGCCGTGATCGACGCGTGTCTCGGCGTCTGCGAGGAGACCGGCGTACAGCTGGCGATCCACACCGACACGCTGAACGAGGCCGGGTTCGTCGCGGACACCCTGGCGGCGATCGGGGGCCGCACCGTGCACGCCTACCACACCGAAGGCGCCGGAGGCGGACACGCTCCGGACATCATCACGGTGGTCTCCGAGCCGTACGTCCTTCCGAGTTCCACGAACCCCACCAGGCCGCACACCCGCAACACGGTCGAGGAGCACCTCGACATGCTCATGGTCTGCCACCACCTCAACCCGTCGGTGCCGGAGGACCTCGCGTTCGCGGAGTCCCGGATCCGGCCGAGCACGATCGCGGCGGAGGACGTCCTGCACGACCTCGGGGCCATCTCGATCATCTCCTCCGACTCGCAGGCCATGGGGCGCATCGGGGAGGTGATCATGCGCACCTGGCAGACCGCGCACGTGATGAAGAGGCGCCGGGGCGCCCTGCCGGGGGACGGCAGGGCCGACAACCACCGGGTCCGCCGCTATGTCGCGAAGTACACGATCAATCCCGCGGTCGCCCAGGGCCTCGACCACGAGATCGGCTCCGTGGAGAGAGGCAAGCTCGCCGACCTCGTGCTGTGGGAGCCGGCCTTCTTCGGGGTGAAGCCCCAGCTCGTCATCAAGGGCGGGCAGATCGCCTACGCGCAGATGGGCGACGCCAACGCGTCGATCCCCACCCCCCAGCCCGTGCTGCCGCGGCCCATGTTCGGCGCGCTGGGCCGGGCCGCCGCGGCGGGCTCCGTCAACTTCGTCTCCGAGGCGGCCATGGCCGACGGCCTGCCCGAGCGCCTGGAACTCGCCAAGAGGTTCGAGCCCATCGGCTCCACACGCGGTGTCACCAAGGCCGGCATGAGGGAGAACGACGCGCTTCCCCGGGTCCAGGTGGACCCGGACACGTTCACGGTGACGATCGACGGCGAACCCGTCGAACCCGATCCCGTGGACGAACTACCCCTCGCCCAGCGCTACTTCCTGTTCTGATGGCAGGCGCCGGTGAGCACGTCCGGGCCGGTGGCCGTGGAGCGCTCCTCATCCTGGCCGACGGCCGCTTCCCCGCGGGCGGCCACGCCCACTCCGGCGGGGTGGAGGCGGCGGTGCAGGCGGGCCGGGTCGATGGCGCCGGGTCCCTCGGGCGGTTCTGCCGAGGCCGCCTGGGCACCACAGGGCTGGTGTGCGCCGCGCTCGCCGCGTCCGCGGCGGCCGGGGCCGACCCGCTCGAACTCGACACGCTCGCGGACGCGCGCACCCCTTCCCCCGCACTCCGCGCGACGGCCAGGCGGCTCGGCCGCCAGATGATGCGGGCGGCCCGTACGGTCTGGCCCGGCAGGGAACTCGACCTGCTGGCCGCGGCGCGCCCGCGTGGTGCGCACCAGCCCGTGGTCCTCGGGGTGGCCGCCCGTTCGGCCGGCCTCGGCGCCGGGGACGCGGCGTACTGCTCCGCCTACGAGTCCGTGTCCGGCCCCGTCACGGCCGCGGTGCGACTGCTGGGCCTCGACCCCTTCGAGGCGACGGCCGTACTCGCGCGTCTCGCCCCCCGGATCGACCAGGTCGCCGCCGAGGCCGTGCGCGCGGCCGAGGCAGGCACCGAGGCCCTGCCCGCCGCCTCGGCCCCGCTCCTCGACATCACCGCCGAAGCCCACGCGTCCTGGCCGGTACGCCTGTTCGCCTCCTGAGCCGGCCGTTCTCCCCTCCCCGTTCCCGTCTTCCCGCTCCCATCTCCCCGTTCCCGTCTTCCCGTTCCCGCCTCCCGGACAGGAGCCGCGCCCATGCATCTCGACCACTCCGACCCGTACCTGCCCGCCGAGCTCGGCGGCGCCCTCGTCACGCGCACCCGGCGCCCCGACGGCACGCGCCGTGCGTTGCGCATCGGCCTGGGCGGGCCGGTCGGCTCGGGCAAGACCGCCACCGTCGCCGCGCTGTGCCGCGCCCTGCGCGACCGCCGGTCGCTCGCCGTCGTCACCAACGACATCTACACGCGCGAGGACGCCGACTTCCTCCTGCGCGAGGCGGTCCTGCCGCCCGAGCGCATCCAGGCCGTCGAGACGGGTGCCTGCCCGCACACGGCCATCCGCGACGACATCTCCGGGAACCTCGAAGCCGTCGAGGACCTGGAGGACGCGGTGGGACCGCTCGACCTGATCCTCGTGGAATCGGGCGGCGACAACCTCACGGCCACGTTCTCGCGGGGCCTCGTCGACGCGCAGATCTTCGTGATCGACGTGGCGGGCGGCGACGACATCCCCCGCAAGGGCGGTCCGGGCGTGGCGAACTCGGACCTCCTGGTGATCAACAAGACGGACCTCGCCCCGCACGTGGGCTCCGACCTCGATCGGATGTCCCGCGACGCCCGGGAGCGCCGCGGCACGCTCCCGTTCGTGATGACCTCGCTCAAGGAGCCCGACGGCATCGCCCCGGTCGTGAGGTGGGTGAGCGGCCGGCTGGCGGCCTGGGCCGAGTGAACGCCGGATCCGCCGCCGTCGTCGCCACTCCCGCCGGACTCACCGAGCTCCACGGGGAGGGGGCGCTGGCGTTGCGCCGAACCCGGTCCCGCGCCGGAGAGCCGAAGGTCACCATGGTGGGAGCGATGAGCGCGCCCCTCGGCGGAGACCGGCTCGCGATCGACGTCGACGTGCGCGACGGGGCACGCCTGACCGTGGACTCCGCCGCGGCGACCATCGCGCTGCCGGGGCGCACGTCGGAACCCGCGCACTACGACGTACGGATGCGGGTCGGTGGGAACGCCGTGCTCAGGTGGCTTCCGGAACCCGTCATCAGCGCCGGCCGGAGTCACCTGATCATGCACACGCATGTCGAACTGGCCCCGGGGGCACGGCTGGTGCTGCGCGAGGAGCTGGTGTTGGGGCGCCACGGCGAACGACCGGGCACGCTCGCCAGCAGGCTCACGATACGTCTGGGGGGCCGGCCGATCCTGGACCAGGAACTGGCCTTCGGCACCGGAGCGCCGGACGGATGGGACGACGCGGCCGTGCTCGGCGGCCACCGCTCCGTCGGCCAGCTCGTCCTCGTCGCGCCCCGGTTCGAGGAACGCCCGGCCGACGTCCGGCTTCTCGGCGAGACGGCGACGTACGCTCCGCTGGCCGGCCCCGGCGCGCTGGCCACCGTCCTCGCGCCCGACGCGCTCAGCGCCCGCAGGCAGCTGGACGAGGTCCTCCGGGCGGAGACGGAGGCCTGCGCCCGTCACGCGGAGGCGGGGGTGCGGATCTGAGCTCCCCACCCCCGCGGTGGGGCGGCGGCTCCCGCAGCAGGTGCGGCCGGGCGCCCATCGAACCGGGGTGAGACCGCCGCTCGGTCGCGGGGGTCAGACCGCTGGAGTGCGCGCGGGCAGCACGTGGTCGCCGGTCCCGTCCGTGCTCAGGCACAGGGAGCAGACCATCGCCTGGTGAGCCTCGCAGGCGGCCAGGTCGGGGCGCTCGTAGGGCTGGTGGCATACGTGGCAGTCGTAGGTCGTCGCACTGGGATTGCCCTCCGCGTCGAGCAGGGGCTCGGCGATGCCGTCATGGGTGCGGCGCAGGTAGTACCTGCCCCTGGTGGCGATCGCCATGAGCGGGGTGAGGACGAAGGCGATGACGGCGGCGGCGACGGGGGAGTACGGCTGAAGGGTGTCGCCGAGGGCGTGGAAGTACAGGGCGATCGACAGGCCGGAGGCGGCGACGAAGGCCACGACGCCGACCGGATTGACGGCGTGGAGCATGCCGCGGCGGAACTCCGGCCGGAGCGGCGAGAGCTTCAACAGGTACTTGTTGATGCCGATGTCCGTCGCCACGGTGACGACCCAGGCGATCGCGCAGTTCGAGTAGAAGCCGAGGATGTCGTTGAGGAAGCTGAACATGTCGGCTTCCATCAGGGCGAGCGCGAAGCCCAGGTTCACCAGGATGAAGATCATACGGCCGGGGTAGTGCCTGGTGACGCGGGTGAAGGAGTTCGTCCAGGCAAGCGAACCGGAGTACGCGTTCGTCACGTTGATCTTGATCTGGCTGACGACCACGAGCGCCACCGCCAGCGGGACGACCAGCCAGGACGGCATCATGGCGTCGAACGCGCCGCGGAACTGCTGGATGGGCTCCGTCGCGGCGGCCGGGCCGACCCTGGCGAGGATGTAGACGGCGAGGAAGACACCGATGGCCTGCTTCAGCGCACCGAGCACCACCCAGCCGGGGCCGGCCATGACCACCGCGGTCCACCACGCGCGCCTGTTCGCCTCGGTCTTGGGCGGCATGAACCTCAGGTAGTCGATCTGCTCGCCGATCTGCGCGATGAGCGAGAGGCACACGCCCGCGCCGAGGAGTACGGAGGCCGGGTTGACGCCGGAGTCGCCGTCCGTGCCCGAGTAGGCGAGGAAGCGGTCGAGCGAGTCGGGGTCCTGGGCGATCAGGTAGACCAGCGGGGCGACCATGAGGATCAGCCAGATGGGTGTGGTCCACACCTGGAGCTTGCTGAGCGCCTTCATGCCGTAGACCACCAGCGGGATCACCAGGAAGGTGGACACCAGGTAGCCCAGCCACAGCGGCAGTCCCAGCCCGAGCTTCAGGCCCTGGGCCATGATCGAGCCCTCGGTGGCGAAGAAGATGAAGGTGAAGCTGGCGAAGATGACGCTGGTGAGGACCGAGCCGTAGTAGCCGAAGCCGGAGCCGCGGGTGATCAGGTCCAGGTCGATGTTGTAGCGGGCGCCGTAGTAGGCGAGCGGGACACCGGTGGTGAAGATGACGGCGGCGGCCACGGCGATCGCCACGAGCGCGTTGCCGGTGCCGTGGGCCAGGCCGATGCCGGCGCCGATGGAGAAGTCGGCCATGTAGGCGATGCCGCCGAGTGCGGTGGCGGCGACGACCATGGGGGTCCAGCGGCGGTAACTGCGGGGAGCGAAGCGGAGGGTGTAGTCCTCCAGGGTCTCCTTGGTGGCCTGGCTTGTCGCGGGGTTCGGCGCTGTGGCCGTCTGGGCCGTGTCGGTGGTGGTCACGGTCAAGCCCTTCGAGGTGCGGGGGAGGCGAGCGGTGGGCGCCCCCGGCTGGGGTCGACGGCGGCCGGGGAGTCGAGGGGCCGGAGTGGAACTCCCGGGGATTCAGCGGTGGCCGGCGTGCGGGGCCGCCTGCCTCGTGGCGGGCCGGGCGCGTTCCGGCACGGCGACCGTCGAGTGGCCGCCGGGGAACTCGGGGGAGCGTGGGAGCCGTTCAGCCGGCCGGGGTCGGGGATCGTGACGGGCAATTCGCCCCGGCCCACCCGGTCGGCCCGCCGGCCGTGCCGGCGCCGCGCGCCCGGGGATCAGGGGATCGCACCACTCCGAACCGCGAGGTCGGCCGCGCTTCGGCCGGCTCATGCGGCTGCGACGCGCGGTCGAGCTCGACCGCCCGCAGCCGGGCGTCGACCGCCCCGCGCGGGGAGAGCGCACGAGGCGCTCCCCGAGCGGCCGCGGTGTCCGGTCGCGTGTACGGCTCCGCATGCATGACTGAACACACTAGAAACCGCTTGTTTCCCGCAAGGCCGTTCCGTGGTGAACCGCTCGTTTCCGGGATCTCACCGGGCGTCAGCGCTTCCTCCGAGGAGGATTCCGCCCCCCGAAAAGTGTGCGGGCCGCCGGCGGCGCTCGGCGGCCCCGGCCTGTGCAGGGCCGGCTGTGCGGGGCCGGCGAGGGCCCAGGGTCGAGCGGGCCGGCCGTTGAACCTTCAGACGCCCGAACGGCACAGGGCTGCCGATGCCTACGGGAGGCCGGGGCCTGCCGGGTCCGCGCCGGCGGGGCGGCCGTGGTCGGCGCCCGCCCGCAAGACGGTCTCGCGGAAGGATGTGACGACCGGCCGCAGGTCGATGCGGTGCCAGGCGGCCCACAGGCGCACGGACTGCCCGAGCCAGGGCAGCGGCCGGGTGGTCACGCCCGCGGTCCGGCCCGGCAGCATGCTCCTCTGTACCAGCGCCATGCCCAGCCCCGAGGCGACGAGGCCCACCGCCGCCAGCGGGTCGGGGGCTTCGAGACGGATGTCCGGGCGGAAGCCGACGGCCAGGCAGGAGGCGACGAAGTCGTCCCGCCAGGCCTCGCTGCCGCCTTCCACGGCGATCCACGGCAGCTCGGCGAGGTCCTCGGGAGCGATATCGGCCCGCCCCGCGAGCGGGGAGGCGTCGGGGACGGCCAGCAGGAGCGGGTCCTCGACCAGGAGCGCGACGCGTACGTGCTGAGCACCAAGGTCGGCCGCATCGTCCTCGACGAGATCCAGGACCCGGCAGCGCGCGACCTGGGCGAGAAGGGCGGCCTTTTCGAGCATGGCCGCCCCAACAAGATGATCGACGTCTACACCGCCGATGCCACGCTCCGTTCCATCGAGGACAGCCTGAAGCGGCTCAGGACGGACCGCCTCGACATCGTCTGGGTCCACGACGTCGCCCAGGACTTCCACGGCGACCAGTGGCTGGATGTCTTCGAGAGCGCACGCACGGGCGCGTTCCGTGTCCTTCAGCGCCTGCGGGACGAGGGCGTGATCAAGGCCTGGGGCCTGGGCGTCAACCGGGTGGAGCCGATCGAGCTCACCCTCGACCTCGACGAGCCCCAGCCGGACGCGTTCCTTCTGGCCGGGCGCTACACGCTTCTGGACCACCGCCGCGCCCTGCAGCGCCTGCTGCCGGACGCCACCGAGCGGGGAGTCGACATGGTCGTGGGCGGTCCCTACAGCTCCGGCGTTCTCGCCGGAGGCCTGCACTTCGAGTACCAGAAGGCCCCGGCCGAGATCGTCGCCCGGGTCGAGCGCATCAAGAACCTCGCCGCCGAGCACGGCGTGAGCATCAAGGCGGCAGCGCTGCAGTTCGCCCTCGCCCACCCCGCCGCGGCGGCCGTCATTCCCGGCGCCACCCGCCCCAGCCGCATCGCCGAGGACACCGCCGCCCTCGCCGAGGAGGTGCCCGCAGCGTTCTGGGCCGCCCTGCGTGCCGAGCAGCTCATAGCGGCCGACGCGCCGGTTCCCACTGTCTGACCGCATCACCACTCAGGAGAACCAGGAGAACCCGCCCTCATGGCAGCGACCAGCGCCACCATCGACATCCCCCGTTCCCCCGACGCCGTCTGGCGCCTCATCGGCGGCTTCGACTCCCTGCCCGACTGGCTGCCCTACATCCCGCACAGCGAGCTGAGCGAGGGCGGCCGCGTACGCCGGCTGACCAACCAGGACGGCGGCGTCATCGTCGAGCGCCTCATGGCCTTCGACCACGGACGGCGGTCCTACTCCTACGCCATCGAGCAGGCGCCGTTCCCCGTCACGGACTACCTGTCCACGCTGACCGTGCACGAGGTGCCGGGCTCACCCGAGGCGTCGCGGGTGGAGTGGAGCGGCACGTTCACTCCCGCCGGCGCCACGGACGAGGAGGCCGAGGCGCTCTTCCACACCATCTACGCCGACGGCCTCGACGCCCTGAGCGGCACCCTGGCAGCCTGATCCACCGCCGGGGCGGGACGGGCGGCACCGCTTCCTTGCCGCCTGCCGCGGTGGGGGGGGCGTGCAAGCCAGCTGAGCAAAACGAGTCGCAGCAAATCCCGTTGCGCCGTCCCGGCCCCTACCTGAACTGTGGTGCCGCGGCCGTCACCACAGCCTGAACGGTCGTCGGCCTGTCGGGAAGGGACCTGGATGTCAGCCGTTGTCGTCGGTGCGGGGATCGTCGGCTCCTCCGTGGCCTACCACCTGGCCCGCCGGGGTGTCGAGGTCACGCTGCTGGAGCAGGGACCCGCACCGGCCACCGGGGTCACGGGGGACTCCTTCGCCTGGATCGGCGGCTCCGGAGTCGATTGGCCCGGCGGGGCACGGGACCTGCGCGAGTACGTCCTCGCGGACTACCGGCGCCTGGAGGCCGAACTGCCGGACGTCACCCTCCGCCGGACCGGATCGCTGTCCTGGGCCCGCACACCGACTGACGACTCACGGCTGGGGCCCGGCCAGTTCGTCATCGGCCGGAGCGACATCGCAGCCCTGGAGCCCAACCTCCGGCACCCACCCGAGCAGGCCGTCCACACCCCGAGCGACGCCGGCGTCGACCCGACGGCCCTGACCCGTGCACTCGTGGCAGCCGCCGGCCGCCACGGAGCGCGGGTGCTCCACGACACCTCGGCCCTCTCCTTGCAGGTGACCAACGGACGCGTCGAGGGAGTGCTGACCTCGACCGGACTCCACGCCGCCACCACCGTCGTGCTCACCGCCGGCACCAACGTCCCGGGGCTCTGCGAGCCGCTGCCGGCCGACCTGGCCATCGCCGCCTCCCCCGCCACGCTCGCGCGAGTCACAGCACCGCCCGGCCTGGTCAAGACCATCGTGGCATGCCCAGACTTCGAGGTCCGAGAAGTCCGGGAAGGCGACCTCCTGCTGGTCGTGCCGCAGGTCGAAGGCTCAGCAGCACGTGAGCGGGCCGCTCAGGACACGCTCCACCACCTGAAGACGGCCTTTCAGGGCGGTGACCAGTGCCGCCTGCTGGGCTACCGCACCGGCAGCCGCCCCATGCCCGCGCACGGACCCGTCATCGGGTACGCCACCCACGATCGATCCGTCTACGTGGCCGTCATGCACTCCGCCATCTGCCTGGCGCCCACCGCCGGACGGCTCATCGCAGACGAACTCGTGACCGGAAGGCCGGCCTCCGAACTGGAGCGCTGCCGCCCGGGGGCCCGCTGACATCGCGCCGGACAAGTCCCGTCGGTCGCCACGTGCTACGCACCGCGCGGGCGCGCCTCGTGTGAACCCCCGGCTGTCTCAGGAACGTTGTCCCGATGGGGCACGCTGTATCGGTTGATCCGGGGGCAGTTGGCGTGAGGCAGTTGGCGTGCTCGACAGGGTGCGGCATCGGAACGAAGAGAGAGTGTTCTATGGGGTACGCGATCGTCATCACAGGCGCGGGCAGCGGGTTCGGGGCACTGCCGCAAGGGCGCTCGCGCGAGCCGGACACACCGTGTACGCGGGGATGCGGAAGACGACGGGACGCAACGCCGGGGCCGTCCGCGAGGCCGTCGAGTACGCGCGGGAGCACGAAGTGGCTCTCAGAGCGATGGAACCGGACGTCAGGTCCCAGGAATCCGTTGATTCCGCGGTGAAGAGCGTGCTGTCCCAGGAGGGCGCGATCGATGTTCTGATCCACAACGCGGGGCGGCTGGCGGCGGGCCCGAGCGAGTCGTTCACTCCCGAAGAGATAGCCGACATCATGGACACGAACGTGCTGGGAACCCAGCGTGTCAACAGGGCGGTGCTCCCGCACATGCGTGCCCGGGAGCAGGGTCTGGTGCTCTGGATCGGCTCGTCCAGCACCAAGGGAGGAACGCCGCCGTACCTTGCCCCCTATTTCGCGGCCAAGGCCGCGATGGATGCCTTCGCGGTGTCCTACCGCCGCCGAGCTTGCCCGATTCGGTGTCGAGACATCGATCGTCGTACCCGGTCCCTTCGCCGGGACGGACCTGTTCGCCAAGGCCGCCACGTCGGCGGACGAGGAGCGCAGGGCCGAGTACGACACACGTTATCCGGGGCTGATGGCTCACATCGGGAGCCGGCTGGCCTCCCTCGCGCCCAAGGACGCAGACGAGGCCATGGTCGCGGACGCGGTCGTCGAGGTGGTCGGAACTCCGCGCGGACAGCGCCCCTTCCGGGTGCACGTCGATCCGGTCAACGACGGATCCGAGGCGGTGAGCGAAGTCGCGGACCGCGCCCGCGTCACCTTCCTCGGCCGACTGGGCCTCAGCGACCTTCTGAAACCGCAAGCGCCACCCCGGCACTGACGGCCACGCGGTCCCGGTCGCGCCGCCGACGGGGGCCGCGTTTCCCGACGACATCGAATCGGGCGTACGGGTTCGGTGCGGCCGCCGAGGCGGGTGCCCGGTACTGAGCACGTGCCCGCCGATTCCTGCCACGCAAACCCGACCAGCCGCCCCCCACCGACGCTGCGGCTGCCGATTTTTCCATCCGGCCAGGTCAGGCGGCATATCGGTACTCATGGATCAGTCTGGCAAGCCGGTCTCTGCAATGTATGTCCAGACGGGAGATTTGCTTCAGATCGGTGATCGGTGATCGGTGATCGGTTCGGGGACCACACGCAGGGGTGCCGCCTGTTGCATCGCTTGATGCGGCCGGTGGGTGTTGTGGTGCAGCTCGAACTGGCGGAGAGCGTGGCGCAGGTGGCGCTCGTTCCAGATGAGGGTGCGGTCCAGCAGTTCGTGACGGCAGGTCTGGACCCATCGCTCCATGAGGGCGTTCATGCGCGGCATCCGCACGCCGGTGAGCACGGTCTCAATCCCGGAAGCTGCCAGGATCTCATCGAAGAGCGCGGGGAACTTCGCATCCCGGTCCCGAATCACGTACGCGACGGTGGCTCCGGCATCCTCGAGATCCATGACAGGGTTTCGCGCGAGTTGGCGACGCAGGGCGTTGACAATCGGATTCGTGCCATGGTGATCGTGGATGGGCGATCGCGACAGCCGTTACCGGGGCGCTGATCCTTTTGGCGGCGCCAACGGCGTCACGCTGCTCTTCGACCGGGGCCACGCAGGGGGAATCCTTCACGACCACGCCCGGCACTTCGATGGCCACCGACCCACGGCGCCCGAAACCAACTCGTGCCCCAGGGGACCCGAACGTCATTTCCCAGCCCGCAGTTCGGGTCGAACGCAGACGAGTCGTCGGCTGCCTGGTCAACGAATGTGGTCGAGCAGGTTGATCGCTCGACGAATCCTCAGCTCACAGCTGGTGAAGCTGTTTTGAAGCCCTACGGGCTTCATTGGGCGTAGTCCGGGCGTGCTTGAGGGCGTCTGCTCTGTTGCCCTTCCCGCCTGTACATCCACGAGCTTCCTCAGGGTCATTGAAGTGCGTGTGAGCGTTCATAGGTGGGTCATTGATCAAGTCACGATGTTGGGAGTCTCGCTGAATGTGTCTGATTTGAGTCGCTGATTCCTGTTGACGCGTCCATCGCTGGACTCATAGATTCCGACCCTGATCTTGCGATGTGGTGAGATCTGTGAAGAGTGTGGAGGGATGGTGTGGTGGGGGGTCGGAGTGGCCGTCGTCCGGTGAGTCATGGGCGGCATGCAGTGCATGCGTTGCTCGGTTTGTCGGTCATGGTGGGTGTGGCGACGGCTGTTCCGGTGGCAGCAGCTCCGTCGGCGACGGTGGGCTCGCTCGCCGCCGCTCACGCATCGGCTGGGGAGGCCGAGGGCGTCTCGGGTGATTCCGGCGCGGCCGCTGAGGCGGGTGAGGATGCGGCGCTGGCCCAGGCGGCTCGTACGGGCAAGAACGTCGAGGTGCTGTCGCAGCGCAGTGAGTCGGGCGAGGTGTATGCCGAGCCGAGCGGTGCGCTGGAGGCCGTGGAACATGTGCGGCCGGTGCGTGCCCGGGTGGGGGGCGGGTGGAAGGACGTCGACACCGCTCTGAGCAAGCGGCCGGACGGGTCCTTGGCTCCTGGTGTGTCCACGGTGGCGACCTCGTTCTCGGGCGGGGGTTCTACTCCTTTGGTGACGCTGGAGAAGGCCGGGCGAAGACTGTCCCTGTCGTGGCCGACATCGTTGCCACAGCCGGTCATCAACGGCTCCATGGCCACGTATCCCTCCGTACTGCCGGACGTGGACCTGCAGATGCGTGCGGACGTGGACGGTGTCTCGCAGGTGCTGGTGGTCAAGTCGCCGCAGGCTGCGGCCAGTTCGCAGTTGGCGTCGTTGCGTCTGGCGATGGACGCGCACGGTCTCGCGGTGGGGGAGACCGCTGACGGCGGGCTCGCGGCTGTTGACGCAGGTGCGGGTGGCGAGGTGTTCGAGGCACCGCAGCCGCTGATGTGGGACTCCAGCACCAGCCCGGCCACCAGCGAGTCATCTGCGCGTACGGCGACAGGTGCGAAGACGCTCGGCACGGCAGCAGGGAACTCCGCGGACATGGCTGAGGGGCCGGGTTCGTCGTCTCAGGTGGCACCCGTCGATGTGGATGTCGCCTCTGGCGGCGACGCGTTGGTGCTGACGCCGGACCAGGAGCTGCTGCAGAAGGCGACCTATCCGGTGTACATCGACCCGCAGTGGTACACGCCGAAGGCCGGGAACTGGACGATGGTCTCGCGGTACTGGGCGTCTTCTCCGCAGTGGCGCTTCAACGGCGAGTCGGATGCGGGCATGGGCTACTGCGCAGGGGATGTGCGGTGTGCGCCGGAGGACTTGAAACGGCTGTTCTACTCGGTCCCCACGTCGAGGTTCATCGGAAAGTCGATCCTGGCGGCGACATTCGTGGCGAACGAGACGCACTCCTACAGCTGTACGGCAAAGAACGTCCAGCTGTACCGGACGAAGGGGGTGAACAAGGACACCACATGGAACTCACAGCTCGCAGACGGCTTCTGGGTGGACCTGCTCAGGACGAACAGCGAGGCGAAGGGCAGCGGCTGCAGTCCGGCTGGGACGGTGGAGTTCTGGGCGTTGCGGGCGGTCCAGCAGGCGTCGGCGAACGGCTGGTCCACGACGACGTTCGGGCTGAAGGCGGAGAACGAGGCGGATAAGTATGCGTGGAAGCGTTTTGCTGACGACGCGTATGCGGGTGGAGTACAACCGGCCGCCGACCGAGATCAGGATGTCGCAGCTCACGCAGAACCCGGGTGGGACATGCTCCTCGTCCGCGGTTGCGGTACGGATGCTGCCGGTGCTGCGGGCCAGCCATGTGACGGATCCGGATGGCGACCCGGTGTCCATGCAGTTCCAGGCGTCCTGGGACGCGGGGGATGGCAAGGGCCGCGTCGCGCACTGGACATCCGCGGTGACGACGACGAAGGCCTCGGGCTCCGACTTCAGCATCACCATGCCCTCCAGCATTCCGAAGAACGTAGGCGTGGGGTGGCATGTGCGCGTCTACGACGGGGCGCAGTGGTCGCCGTGGTCGTATGAGGGGTCCGCGCACGACTGCAACATCCGCTACGACACCAGTGCGCCCGCGCAGCCGGTGATCACGTCCGGGGACTATCCGTCCTCCGTCACCGATGATCCAGACGACCCCTGGTACGACGGGGTGGGCCGCTACGGCACGTTCACGATCGCCTCGCCCCAGAGCGACGCGACCAAGTACTGGTTCGGCGTCAACAGCAACCCCACCAGCGCCCATGCGGTGACGACCGCGTCGGGTGCCGCGAAGAACGTCTCGATCATGCCGGCGAAGTCCGGGGTCAACTTCATCACGGCTCAGTCGTTCGACGCGGCGGGCAACGCCAGCGCGCCGACCGTCTACTACTTCCGCGTGCGTGCCGGGCAGCCGGAGCGGGTGAGGTGGGGGCTGGACGAGAACGCGGGAGCGACGAGCGTGAGCGGGCAGGGTGGTTCCTGGCCCGCCACGCTCACGACCGGCGCGAAGGCCGGCGCAGAAGGTGTGTCCGGTGGCGGGCTCCAGTTGGACGGGGCGAGCGGCGAGGCGGCCACGGTCTCCCCGGTGCTGGACACCTCGAAGAGTTTCTCGGTGTCGGCCTGGGCCAAGCTGCCCGGCACCTCCCCCGGGACGTCCGAGACGCTGATCGCCCAGTCCGGCAACAGCTCCAGCGGTTTCGAGATCTACTACTCTCCTGCCTCCGGTGGCTGGGTCTTCGAGCGCTATCTCGCCGACACGAGCACCAGCGTGGTCAGGGCGGTCCAACCAGCCTGCACCGCGGGTGACACGGCCTGCACGAGCGAGCGGGTGAGTCAGTGGACGCACGTCGTCGGCGTCTTCGACTATGCCAACGCGGCCCTGAAGCTGTACGTGGACGGGCATCTCGTCGCCACCACCCCCTACACCGCCACCCCATGGGACGCGCGGCGGTCCCTGCACCTGGGCGCCCACTCCATCAACGGCACGGTCGGCAGCTACTTCGACGGCACCCTCGACCAGGTCGCCCTCTTCGACTACCAGTTGAACGACGCACAGGTGGCCCAGCTCCACGACCAGCGCGACGTCGACACCGGACGGCCCGCGAAAGCAGTGTGGTCCATGGACGAGGATGCGAGCGCCACGACGGTCGACGGGCACGCTCAGAAGGTCAGCGCCGCCCTGCACGGCGGCACCACTCTGGGCGGCGCGGGCCAGGACGGCACCGCACTCGCCCTGAACGGGACGGACGGCTATGCACAGACCGGCCAGCCCGTCCTGGACACCGTGCAGAGCTATTCGGTTTCCTTCTGGGCCAAGCTGCCCACCGACAAGCCGGACCGGCCGATGACCGCCATCAGCCAGGACGGCACCAACCAGGCCGGCCTGGTCATCTACCACTCCTCCGCCGCGGGCGGCTGGGTCTTCCAGCGCGCGGGCAATGACACCAGCACCGCGCCCATCACTCAGGCCGTCGACGCGGCTTGCCCGGCCCACACCAACTGCACAGACGGCCATTTCGGCGAGTGGACGCACGTCGTCGGGGTCTACGACGCCGATGCCTCGCAGCTACGGCTGTACGTGGGCGGCGAGCTGAAGTCGCAGAAGTCGTTCACCACGCCATGGCTGGCCCGCGGTCCGGTCACGCTGGGGGCGTCACCGACCGCGACCGGCTTCCGGGACGTCTTCCAGGGGGGCCTGGACGACGTGCGGATGTATGACCGGGCGCTTTCGGAGGACGAGGTCCGCGACCTGGGCCTGCAGCACCACCCGGTGATCGAGGGGCGTTGGAAACTGGATGATGCGTCGGGTAATCCGCCGACGTCTGCCGAATCCGTCACAGGGGGGCGCCCCTTGACGCTGTCCGGAGGCGCGTCGATCGCAACCCCCGGGGTCGTCGATTCGGGCGCTCTCGTCCTGGACGGCCAGAACGGGTACGCCTTCACCGCTTCCGTGCCGATCGACACCAGCCGGAGCTTCACCGTGACGGCGTGGGCGCTGGCGCCGTCCGGGCGACCGACCAGGACGGCCGCGGTCCTGAGCCAGGAAGGCGAGGTGAACAGCTCCTTCGAGCTGGCCTACGACCCGGGTGGCGACACCGACGGAGATCCGGGCACGCCGCGGGTGTCGGCTGGCTGGCGTGTGGAGATGCCCCAGTCCGACGTCAGTGGTGCCCGCGTCGCCGTGACGCGCAACACGCAGTACGACGAGTTCAACGACGGCGGTTGGAACCACCTCGCCCTGGTCTACGACTCGTTCGAGGGCGAGATGGAGCTCTACGTCAACGGGCAACTGGAACAACTGGTCTGCGACACCAACGAAGACGGTACCCCCGTTGATTCCGCCTGCACGGACAACGTCTCCTGGGCTTCCAACGCGGTGGGCTTCCCGGCGAGCAAGAGCCTGCAAGTCGGATGGGCGAAGTCGGCGGGCGGCTGGGGTGACTACTGGTCGGGCGAGATCGACGACGTGTGGGCGTTCCAGGGCGTCCTCGACCAGCAGCAGATCCAACAACTTGCCCGTGGTTTGTCGGGTCTGCCGAGTGAAGTTCCTGAGGGATGAGCAGCACCGGGTTCCGGATTCGGGCACGTACGAGCAGACCTTGCACAGCGAGGACGCACGAGTGCGCTGGCCGTCACCTGTGGCCTGCGTCGGTGGAGAGACGACAGACACGGATGGGTAGCTGATGAGCAGGCGACGAAGAACGGGCAGCTGGTGGTGGCTGGCACTTGTCCTGTGCGTCACCCTGGTCACGGGCCTGTTGCAGGGGGCCGTGGCGGGACCGGCGACGGCCCACGACCACGGCAAGGGCGCCCCGGAGGTTACGGAACCGGACCGCCCGCTGGCCGTGCATCCTCATCCCGTCCACGCGACGCGGAAACCGGCCCTGACTCGCCCCCCGGCACCCAAGGCGGCCTGGCCTGCAGCGGGTACGGCGACCTCGACGATCCCCGAACCGGCGGGGAAGGCGACCGACCGCGCGGCCCATCCACGGCTCGGCAAGCTGCCGCTGGCCCTGCGGGCTCCCCAGCAGCAAGCAACTTCGTCTGGTGACGACCTTCGCGGCAAGGGCGAGGCCAGCCAAGGGGGATCCGGCAAGGCTCATCAAGCGCCAGTACAACGGGTCGCAAAGGCGCAGGTCAGCATCGTCGACCGTAAGACGGCCTCCCGTGCGGGTGTTGACGGGATGGTTCTCACCGTGCGGCGCGCGGACTCGGTCACCCAACCGGGAACGGTCGGCCTGGACGTCGACTACTCGTCCTACGCCCAGGCATACGGTGGTGCCTACGGATCGCGCCTGCACATGGTGCAGCTCCCCGCGTGCGCCCTTACCACGCCCGGCAAGTCGGGCTGCCGGGTGCAGAAGCTCGTGGCGGCCACCAACGATACGGCCCACCGGACGCTGAGCGCCGACGCGGTGACGCTTCCTGGGCAGGACGGCGCCCGCTCCGCCACCGTGCTCGCCCTCACCGCGTCCGACGCCGGTGATCACGGTGACTACAAGGCCACCTCCCTGTCGCCGTCGTCAACGTGGCAGACGGACCTGAACAGTGGCCAGTTCTCCTGGTCGTACGACATGCCGGCCCCGAAGGTGCCCAGCGACCTCACTCCCAAGGTGAGTCTGTCGTACTCTTCCGGCGCCATCGACGGCCGCACCGGGACGACCAACAACCAGGGGTCCTGGGCGGGGGACGGCTTCGATCTGTGGTCCGGGTCGATCCAGCGCAGTTACGTGCCCTGCGCCGACGAGGGCGTCAAGATCGACGGACACGAGTCGGGCGACCTGTGCTGGGGTTACGACAACGCCACCCTGACGCTCAACGGCACGTCCAACGAGCTCATTCCGGCCGGCAGTAACCTCTGGCGGCTGAAGAAGGATGACGGTACCCGGGTCGAGCACCTGAACGGGTCGTCCACCGACGCCCGGGGCAACGGTGACAACGACCAGGAGTACTGGGTCGTGACCACCACCGACGGTACGCAGTACTACTTCGGTTACAACAGGTTGCCCGGCTGGAGCTCCGGCAAGGAGACCACCGACTCGACATGGACGGTGCCCGTCTACGGCAACGACGCGGGGGAGTTCTGTCACGCGGCGACGTTCGCCGATTCCTGGTGCCAGCAGGCGTGGCAGTGGAACCTCGACTACGTCGTCGACACCCACGGCGACGCCATCGCCTACTACTACGACACCGAGACGAACAACTACTCGCGCAACTTCAAGGTCACCGACGGCACCCCGTACGACCGAGGCGGTTCGCTCGACCGGATCGAGTACGGGCTGCGCTCCGACAGCATGTACTCCGGCAAGCCGCTGGCGAAGGTCGACTTCGACTCCACCGAGCGCTGCCTGCCCGAGTCCGGGGTCACGTGTGCGGCGGACACCATCGACGACAAGTCCTTCTACTGGTACGACACACCGTGGGACCAGCACTGCGACGACGACAAGGACTGCCTGAACGGTTCACCCACGTTCTGGACCAGGAAACGCCTGACGCAGATCACGACGCAGACGCTCAAGTCTGACGGGACCTACCAGGATGTGGACTCCTGGGCGTTCACCCAGCACTGGGGCATGGCCGACATCGCCTACCAGCTGCTTTTGGACTCCATCCAGCACACCGGGAAGTCCGCCACTCCGGCGATCACGCTGCCCAAGGTCACCTTCGGCTACCACCAGGACCCTAACCGGCTCGACCAGCCCGACGACGACACCGCACCCTTCATCAAGGAGCGCCTGTCCGCCGTCATCGACGAATCGGGTGGCCAGACCGACGTCACGTACTCGGATCCCGGCTGCTCCCTGGACGCTCTGCCGACGCCTCAGACGAACACGACACTGTGCATGCCGAGTTACTTCGCCGCCTCCGGTCAGGCGAGTCCGAGCCTGCAGTGGTTCAACAAGTACGTGGTGGGTTCTGTTACGCAGACGGATAACACGGACCTGTCGCCGGACATGGTCACCAAGTACACCTACATGGGCGATCCCGCGTGGCACTTCGACGACGATGACGGGCTGACCAAGAAGAAGTACAAGACCTGGTCGCAGTGGCGGGGCTACCGGCAGGTACGTGTCCAGACCGGCGGCCAGTCGGGCATGAAGACCCAGGCAGACCACTTCTTCCTGCGTGGGATGGACGGGGACCGCTCCGGCCCGAGTGGTGGCACCAAGACGGTCGACCTCGACGACGGCGAGGGTGCGACACTGACCGACTGGCCCGCCCTGGACGGTTTCGAGTACCGCACGGAGAACTACTCCGCCCCCTCGGGCGAGGTGCTGAACAAGACCGTCAACCACGGCTGGTTCCGGGAAACCGCCAAGCGCGTGAGGGACTGGGGCACCACCACGGCCAACCTGACGGGAACGGCGTCGACTCACACCTACACGTCCCTCGACAACGGCGGGGGGAACAAGTGGCGCGAGAACAGCGCCTTCAACACCTTCGACGACAACGGCCGCACCATCGAGTCCAACGACCTCGGACAGAGCGGCACAAGCTCCGACGACCAGTGCCAGCGCACCACGTACGCGGACAACACCAAAGAGAACCTGCTGTCCCTCACCTCCCGCGTGGAGACGGTCTCCGTCAACTGCGACACCACACCGGACCGGGCCACCCAGGTCATATCCGACGTCCGTACCGCCTACGACGGTGATGACTACACAGCCGCACCGACCAAGGGCGACGCCTACCACACCGCCACGCTGAAGTCCCACGACGGAACCAAGGCCACCTACCTCGAAGCCGGAGCCACGTTCGACGACTACGGCCGGACCGTCAGGACCACGGACCTCACCGCCACCCTCACCGCCGACAGCACGGGCAAACTCACCCGCACCCCGCGCAGCGACGGCCTGGCCACGACCACCCAGTACGCCCCGAGCACGGGCTTTGCCACCACCGTGACCGTCAAGGGCCCGCCGGCCAACTCGGACACCCCGGACACCGCACAGACCACCACCACGACGCAGAACACGGTACGCGGCCTGCCCACCGACGTCGTGGACGCCAACAACCGGCACACCCAGATCGCCTACGACGCCCTGGGCAGGACCACGGCCGTGTGGCTGGCCGACCGCACCAGATCCCAAAACCCCAGCGACGCGTACACCTACACCATCACCGGCAACAAACCAGTGGTGGTCGGCACCAAGACGCTCAACAACGACGGGTCGCAGCGGACCAGTTACGACTTCTACGACGGATTCCTGCGCCCGCACCAGACCCAGGACCCCGGCAAGGACGGCGGCACGGTCGTCAGCGACACGTTCTACGACGAACGCGGACTGACGGCCAAGACCTTCGCCCCCTACTACGTCAAGCAAGCGCCCTCCACGACCGCAGTCGACCTCGACGACGCCATGAGCGTGGAAACTCAGGCTTGGTTCACCTACGACGGGCTCGGACGACAGATCGAGAAGAAGGACGTCGCCGGCAACGGCGAGGCGACTCCGTCACGCACCCTGGCGACCACCACGACCACGTACGGCGGTGACCGCACCACCGTCACCCCGCCCGACGGAGCCCCGGCCACCACCACGCTGACCGATGTGAGGGGGCACACCAGGGAACTGTGGAAGTACCACGGGAACGAGCCCACCGGTACACCCGACAAGACCCTCTACGACTACACCCCCGCCGGGCAGCTCCACACAGTCACCGACCCCGTCGGCAACACCTGGAGCTACGACTACGACCAGTCGGGCCACCAGATCACGGCGAGTGACCCTGATCGCGGTACCACCACGTCCACATACGACGACCGCGGCCGGGTGATCACCACCACGGACGCCCGGCACACCACCCTCGTCTACGGCTACGACGACCTTGGCCGCAAACTCGAGGAGCACAAGGACACCGCCACCGGACCTCTGCTGGCGAAGTGGACCTACGACACCGTCGCCAAGGGCCAGCTCACCTCGGCAACCCGCTACGACAACGGCAACGCCTACACCAACACCGTCAACTCATACGACGCCTACTACCGGCCCACCCGCACCACCATCACCATCCCCGCCGTCGAGGGGGCAGAGGCACTGGCCGGCTCGTACCAGTTCAACACCCGCTACAACCTGGACGGCACGTCGCAGGGCCCGTCCTATCCAGCCGCGGGCTCGCTTCCCGGTGAAGCCGTCGTCTACGGTTACAACTCTCTCCACCAGCTCACCACCGTCACCGGCAGCTCGACCTACCTGACCGACACCACCTACGACGACGTCGGCAAACCCCTTCAGTACGAGCTGTCCACGACGGCGGGTAAGCACGCCTGGCTCACCGACGACTACGAGTGGGGCACCCAGCGCCTGCACTCCTCCCGGGTCGACCGCGAGGACGTGCCCGGGGTCGATCGTTCCACCACTTACGGCTACGACCAGGCCGGCGACATCCTGTCCGTCGCCGACAGCTCACGCGACGGCATCGACACCCAGTGCTTCACCTATGACTATCTCCAGCGCCTGACCGAGGCCTGGGCCCAGGGAATGACGGACTGCGCCGCCTCACCGTCCGCGCAGATCCTCGGCGGTCCGGCGCCGTACTGGTCCTCCTACACCTACGACCGGGCGGCCAACGGTGCCTCCGTCGGCAACCGCGCGACCGAGACCGAGCACGACCCGACCGGGGACACCAGCCGCGACACCACCCACACCTACACCTACCCGCCGGCAGGCTCGAACCAGCCCCACACCCTCACCCGGGTCGACACCGTCCAGGGCGGCACCACCAGCCGCGACACCTACACCTACGACGACGACGGCAACACCTACACCCGGACCATCGCCGGCGACAAGCAGACCCTGACCTGGGACCCCGAAGGCCACCTCGCCTCGGTCACCGAGCCCACCAGCTCGGGAGGCGGCACGCAGACCACGTCCTACCTCTACGACCCCGACGGCAACCGCCTCTTCCAACGCGCCGCCGACGGCACCACCCTCTACCTCGACAACACCGAGATCTTCCTGCCCAAGGGCGCCACCAAAGCGAAGGCGACCCGCTACTACACCATCGGCGGCATCCAGGCCGTCCAAACGGACGACGGCAAGGTCTCCTTCCAGATCCCCGACCACCAGGGCACCGGCCAACTCGCCATCGACGCCACCACCCTCAGCCTCGACCAGCGCCGCACCACCCCGTTCGGCGACTTGCGCGGCACCGAGCCCGCGGCGTGGCCAGGCGACCACGGCTTCGTCGGCGGCATCGAGGACTCCACCGGCCTCACCCACCTCGGGGCACGCGAGTACGACCAGTCAACCGGCCGCTTCCTCTCCGTCGACCCGGTCCTGGACGCGACGGACCCGCAGCAGATCAACGGCTACGCCTACGGCAACAACAACCCGGTCACCTTCCCGGACCCCACCGGCACGTACCTGCGCTGTGGCGGCGACGACCCGGCCTGTCCCTCCAGTCACCAGAGCGGCGACGGGGCAGCAAGCGACGCCCCCGCCGACCCCGGGCCGCCTTCCCAATACGACTGGTTGACGCCTCCTTCCTCGCCGGTGTTCGACGCACCGGTTCAGCCGAAGAAGCAATCGCTGTGGGACAGGATCTGGCATCCCATCAAGTCGATCGCCAGGGTCGTGGCAGCGCCGGTCACGGAGGCGCTGACCTACGCCGGCTGCTACGGCGCGGCCACCTTCGCGGCGCCCGAGAGCGGCGGGATATCCCTGATGGCAGCGGTGGCCGGGTGCGGGGCCCTGGCCGGGGCCGCCGGAGGAGCGGTCGGCAACTTCCTCAACCCCAAGGCCGACCATTCCACCACCGGCGTGCTCAAGGACGAGCTGGACGGCGCGGCATGGGGCGCCGCCGGAGCGGCCGGTGGCGCAGCCATAGGCCAGGCCGCCGGAGTGGCACGGGCAGGCGCGAAGGCAGCGAAGGCTGTGTGCCACAGCTTCATGCCCGGGACCGGAGTCCTCCTCGCCGACGGCACCAGCAAAGCCATCCAGAAACTGCACCCCGGTGACATAGTCCTGGCCACCGACCCGAAGACCGGCAAGACCACCGCCACTCCTGTGGCCGCCTCGATCACCACCGAAGACGACAAGCAGTTCACGCGGCTCACCGTCACCACCAAAGACGGCCCCACCCACCTGACTGCCACCGACACCCACCCCTTCTGGATTCCCGACCTCAAAAAATGGGTCACCGCAGGCGACCTGAAACCCGGACAGCATCTCCGCACCTCCGCCGGCACCAGCATCCCCATCACAGCCGTCCAGCACTACACCAAACACCACCGCACCCACGACCTCACCATCACCGGCACCCACACGTACTATGTGCTCGCCGGGACCACCCCGGTACTCGTTCACAACTGCAATACGATCGATCCGAAAGTTATAAAATTTGCCCAGCGCGGTGTCTCGGCACGCTTCAAAAACGGCAACACGATCGAGGATACAGCGGCAGGGATTAGGGCTGGACATATTAACCCGAGTGATTTTCCGCCGATCCGCCTTGTTGAACGTGAAGGTGATCTCTACACACTTGACCATCGTCGTCTGGTGACTTTTCAGAAGGCCGGTCTGGAGCAAGTTCCGTACGTAATGGCGACACCAGAGGAAGTAGCTGCCGAAGGTTTTAAGTTTGATCAAGATGCGGCCCGAACGTCGATTAGAATCCGTGGTACTGGAGAGGTGTGGAGTCCGTGAGTAGCCCTATTGATGCGGCATTGGCTGTGAGTTCACTAGAAGAACTAGTCGCGTATCTTGCCGACCTCTCGGAGAAAGCGCGGCGCGGGGTGGTTCCCGTCGAGAATCCCAATACGCCTGACTTCATCGAAGCATCGAGCGCCTGGCTTGAAGGTATTGACGCATTCCTGCGTCATCACACAGGGGAAGCTGTTCCTCAAGTTCCAAAATGGTCGACAATCGCCTTGATCTTCTCGGCGGGTCTTGTGTACGAATAGATTCCTGTACGTCTCGTGTGCCCCTCCGTCTCATGAAGAACCGAGGTCAGGTCCCCGGAACATCAATATGGTTGAAGCGTCTTCAAAGCTACTTGGTCGGCTAGGCGAGGTGGGCCCGCTGGGAGACGCGATTCCGTGGACCAGAGTCGCTGTCACACCTTCGATGAAAGATCGGACGATGCTTGATACAATCAATATGCCCGGCTTTGGCTAGGTAACTGCTAAAGCCACTCGGGCCAGACATCTTGCAGGCAGGGGCACATGTTTGAGGAAGTCATGGGCGAGCGTCTGCGGACTGGTTTCGCCGACGCGCCCTTGGTCTGCATCGAGGGGCACGAGGGGCAGACTGAGGTTTTCTCAACGAAGATCATTTCAAGATTCCGTTGAGGACGAGTGCGGCACGGGCGATGTCGCCGATCCGGCTGGGACTGAGCGAGACCTTCTTGAGCGCGCGCCAGCGTTCCTTGAGTTCGGCGGCTGCGCGTTCGCCGAGGGCGCGCAGATCTCTGATCAGGGTGTTCGTGGTTCGGGTATCGGTGTGGAGGGCTTGCTCAGATCTACCCTGGGGGCGGCGCACCGGGATGTGGATGCCGATTCCGGCGCCGATGTAACCCTTGTCGGCAAGAGTCGGCAAACCGTCGGCGGCGGCCTTGTACAGAACGGGCAGGACGTGGATACGGGCCGCTGTGATGTCGGGGGTGGAGCCGGGCTCGACATCGGAGACCCACAGCGGGGTGCCGTTCGGGGAGGACAGGAACTGCACGTTGCCGCCGAACGCCTTGTGCTTCTGGCTGAACCACAGGTCGTTGCCGTTGTCGCGGACGCCGGCGAGACGGTCGGACTCGATGAGTGTGCCGTCCAAAATCACGTGCGTCATTCCTTCCCGCCGGCAGCGGTTCAGGACGTCGTGCAAGTCGGGGGCTTGGGCGGCCAGCGCGTCGATGCCTTCGTGGAGGTAGCGGTAGCCGGTGGCCTGGGAGACCCCGGCGTCGCGGGCCAGACAGTGCACGCACGCCTGCTCGCGGAACCAGCGCAGCACCAGCACGGCCTGACGGAACGGACCCAGCGCCCGCGACCCCCGCGGAGTGCCCAGCCGTCGCCGGTGGGCGGCCAGCAGTCGTGAAAGGTGATCCACGACATGGCGCGGAACATCGAGCGTGGCAACATAGGTGACCAACGTGAAGCCTCTGGTGGGTCGGACGAGTTCTTGTGGTGAGACCTGTCCTACCAGGGGCTTTACGTCTGCTCACGACCAGGATGAGTTCGTCCGATCCACCCCGAGGCGAGCGGTTCACAACGCTTCGCGAAGATCATTTCTCTGAGAAAACCTCACTGACTGTGTCCTATGGTTTGATTCGTCGCCCGTTGATGACGATGGAATGAACTGGGTGACTATCCTCCGGTTTGCTCAGATCCTCGATCTCCGGTTCTCGGATTTCGAGTTGGGTCTCGATCTGTCAAATCGCCAGGAATTCGCGTATGCCCTCATAAGGCTAGTCGACTCAGACATTCTGAAGAGTTTTGCGGACTCGAAGGTGTTGACGCGTACAGCAATGCCAGCCCTGAATGAGTCCGACCTGTATCACTACCGAATCGCCTTTGATGATCACGGCACGTATGACATCGTCTGCACGAGCGTTGAGGTCTCCTACGAGCGTGTTGCGGCATGAACACGATCAGTACTCCAGCAGCGTTTCGCTATCTGGCCTGCTCAGAGAGGCTGTCCGGAATGTAGTTGGGTGGTGGGGTCTCAGGGGTGGCCTTGCCCAAGGGGCCCCTCCAACGAGTGGAGTCGTCGCTGGTAGTGGTAGTGGCGGGCGACGGCCTGGCGTCTGCGGCGCCACTGCGACCAGCTCAGCACGTGCGAGCAAAGCGACCGGCCGGCTGGGCGGTTCGAGGCGAGGTGAAGCGCCAGGAGTCGGCGGACTTCTACCTTCGACACTATCCTCGCCGACGCCAGCATCGAGATCTTGCTCAGCGGCGTGCGGATCCCCCGCATGAACTCGATCATGGAACGATGGGTACAGACCTGCCGCCATGAACTCCTGGACCGCACCCTCATCTGGGACCACCGGCACCTGCTCCACGCCATGCGCGAGTTCGAGCAGTTCTACAACGAGCACCGCCCGCACCAGGGCATCGCCAACGCCCGACCGCTTCACGCGTTGCCGCCGCCCATCAGCGATCCAGAGCGGATCACGCGCCTCGACATACGAAGACGCGACCGACTCGGCGGCATCCTCCACGAGTACCAACATGCCGCTTGACCTGCACGGACGACGTTTTCGGCAATGACAACGTCCCCGCATCGCGCGCGCTCGCCGAGCCGCCCAGGTCGTCCTCGTGAGTCGGAAGGGCCTGGGCGGCGGAGTGCTCGGGTCGAGTGGACCACGGTTGGTCAAGCTCACCCCATGAATGTGCGGTGGCGTTTCACGACCAGTTGATGCCCCCACCGACGCACTTTCGGCACAGGGCCCCATGTGGGCCCCATACAGGCCCCCAAAAACGCCAATGGGCGTCCTCGGAAACCGAGAACGCCCAGGCCAGCCCGGTGAAGACTGGTGCGCCGCCAGGGACTCGAACCCCGGACCCGCTGATTAAGAGTCAGCTGCTCTAACCAACTGAGCTAGCGGCGCCTGCTGACAAGTAAATCCTACCTGGTCCGGAGGGGTGCTCATGACCATCCGGGGGCGGTGGCGACGCCACCGCCCCCGGATGGAGGTCTCCCTCTGGGCCTCGCCTCAGAGGATCGCGCTCAGGAACTCCCGCGTCCGGTCGTGGTCCGGGTCGCCGAAGATCTTGTCGGGGGCGCCGGACTCGATCACGCGGCCCGAGTCGAACATCAGGATCCGGTCCGAGATGTCCCGTGCGAAGTTCATCTCGTGGGTGACGCAGATCAGGGTGATGTCCGTGGTGTGCGCGATGTCCCGCAGCACGTCGAGGACGCCGGCGACCAGTTCCGGGTCGAGGGCGGAGGTGACCTCGTCCAGGAGCAGTATCTCCGGCTGCATCGCCAGCGCGCGGGCGATGGCCACGCGCTGCTGCTGGCCGCCGGAGAGCTGGGTCGGGTGGGCGACGACCTTGTCTTCCAGGCCCACCAGGTTCAGCAGTTCCCTGGCGCGCTCCTCTGCCTCCGCCCGGTCGACGCCGAGGACGTTGATCGGGGCCTCGGTGATGTTCTGGAGCACGTTCATGTTCGGGAACAGGTTGAACTGCTGGAACACCATGCCGATCTTCTTGCGGATCCCCCGCTGGTGCTTCTCGTTCGCCCGCTTCAGGGATCCGTCCGCGCCGCGCATGTGGGACAGCGGCTCGCCGCCGACCCATATGTAGCCGTCGCTGATGCGCTCCAGCGTCATCAGCAGCCGCAGGATGGTCGTCTTGCCGGAACCGCTCGGTCCGATCAGCGTGACGTGCTGGCCGCGCTGCACGGTGAAGTCGAGGTGGTCGAGTACCACGTGGTCGCCGTACCGCTTGACCACCTGGTCGAACTGGACGAGGTGGCCGACGCCCGGCGCAGTGGCCTCCGTGGGCGCCGCGGCCGGTGCCGTGGTGGCGGACGGCTCGGTGCCGTCCTCGGTCTGCTTGGTCGGTTCAATGGCCAAGGCGCTTCTCCAGTCTCCTCATCAGAAGCGAGGTCGGGTAGCTCGCCACCAGGAAGATCAGTCCCGCCAGCGTGAAGGTCTCCGTGTAGGCGAAGTGGTCCGAGCCGTACTCGCGGGCCTTGGAGACCATCTCGGCCACCGTGATGACGGCGAGGAAAGGCGTCTCCTTGAACATGGCGATGGCGTAGTTGCCGAGTGCCGGCAGTACGTTCCGCACGGCCTGCGGCAGGATCACGGCCCGCCAGGTGCGCCCCGGCGACAGCGACAGCGCGCGGGACGCCTCCCACTGGCCCCGCGGTACGGCGTCGATGCCGGCCCGGTACACCTCGGAGAGGTACGAGGCGTAGTGGATGCCCAGGACCACGATGCCGATCGTCAGCGGGTCCACCGTGTTGAAGATCGCGTACGCGAACACGAGCTGCACCAGCAGCGGGGTCGACCGGATGAACTCGACGAGGATCCGCAGGGGCACCGTGACGAAACGGGTCGGCGTCCGGTTCGCCATGGCCACGATGAGGCCGAGCACGGCCGCCACCAGGATGCCGAGCACCGTGGCCAGCAGGGTGGTCACGAACCCGTCCATCAGCATCGGGAACGCGTCCGACACGCGGTCCCACTTCCACTCGAAGGTCATACCGCACCTCCCCCTACCGGTGCCTTCGGGCCCGCGGCCGCCGCGCCTTCCGCGGTGCGGGTGCGCAGCAGGCCCCGGGCGCCCGTGTACTGGCCGAGGCGCCGCTTGCCCGCGCGCTCCACGGCGTTGAGGACCAGCGTCATCGCGTAGGCGAGGACGAAGTAGACGACCAGCAGCGTGAGGTAGGCGGCGGTGCTCGAACCGGTGCGGTCACGCATCTGCTGGATCGCCGTCGTCAGGTCGGCGGCGCCGATCAGCCACAGCAGCGGGGTCGCCTTGAGAAGCTGGATCAGCAGGTTGGTGAACGGCGGGATCATCTGCACCAGCGCCTGCGGCATGATCACCCGGCGCATCCGCTGCCAGGGGCTCATGTTCAGCGCGATCGCGGCCTCCCACTGGGCCTTCGGTACGGCGTTGATGGCGCCGCGCACGACCTCGGAGCCGTAGGCGCCGTAGTTCATGCCGAACGCGAGGACGCCGCAGAACAGCGCCGACAGTTCGTAGCCCGACACCAGAGGGAACGCGTAGAACAGCCAGAAGAGCTGCACGTACAGCGAGGTGCCGCGGAAGAACTCCACGATCACCCGGGAGATCCCGCGCACCAGCAGCGGTTTGCTGTTCGCCATCAGGCCGAACACGAAGGACAACACGAGCGCGAGGAGGGCACCGAGCAGCGTCGCCTCGACCGTCACCCCCAGTCCGGAGACGGCCTGCGACACGTGGTCGGAGAAATAGGAGAAGAAGTCACCCATGAGGTGGTCTTTTCAGCCCTTGCAGAGGTCGGCGGTCTTCAGGCTCGGCGGGGGCAGCTCCGACTTGCCGAAGCCGTACGGCGACAGCAGCTGCACGTAGCGGCTCGCGTCGGAAGTGATCTTCTTGAGCTCCCTGTTGAACGCGTCCCGCAGGTCCTCGCTGCCCTTGCGGAACACGGCGCCGCCGGGGCTGTACTGCTTCTTGCCGCCCATCACGGGGACGAAGGGCTCGGTGACCTCGACCTGGGGGTTCGTCTTGGCGAGCCAGCGCAGCGAGATGCCGGTCAGGACGAAGCCGTCCACCCGGCCGTTCTTCACGGCGTCGGCGCCGTCCTGCTGCTTCTGGACCGTCTTGACCTTGTCGTCGGAGATTCCGGCCGAGCTGACGTAGTCCTTCTCGACGGCGCCGGACATCACGGCCAGCGTGACGCCCCCCTTCTTCGCCGAGGCCAGGTCGGTGATCTTCTTGGGGTTGCCCTTCTTCACCATGATCGCGGTGGGCGAGATGAACTCGGGCTCGGAGAACAGCGCGTTCTCGCAGCGCTCGGGAGTGATGGCCATACCGGCGCTGATCACGTCGTACTTGCCTGCCTGGAGGCCCGGAATGAGTCCGTCGAACTCGGTGAAGGTCGGGCGCAGCTCGTCGACGCCGAGGGCCTTGAATATCGCGGCGTGGAGCGTGGGCGCCTCGCCCTTGAGCTTGCCGCCCTCCTTGTATCCGTACGGCGCCTCATTGGCGTAGGCCACCTTCACGAAGCCCTGTTTCTTCAGCGCGTCCAGCTTGCCCTTGCCGTCGCTGCTGGTGTCCGTCTTCGTGCACGCGGTGAGAAGTGTGGGGACGGCGATGACGCCGCCGACGGCCGCCGTGCGGGTGAGGAAGCCTCTGCGGGACAAGTTCGGGAACTCGGCCATGAATACGAACCTCCAGAAAAGGGTCCCCCGGTGATGGGGCCAGAGGCAGCACCTGCCCGATCGGCCGGAACTATGCGGTCTGAGCCGTAGCCGTGACCCAACAGTGGCCGGAAGGTGACCTTTCTGTTTCGGTGGCGGTCGGCCGACCATCCTCCGATGGTCGAGCGGTCTCGTCCGGTGACCGTCGGCGGAGGGCGACCGCCGGCGGAGGGCGACCGTCGGCGGAGGGCGACCGTCGGCGGAGGGCGGGCGGTGCGCGGCGGGCCGGTCGTGGAGGTGTGCGGCAGGGGCGGCCGGGTCATGATGCGTGAGCGATGCATGGGGAACCGTGCTGCGGGGGAAGCCTCGCTGCATGTCCGAGCGCTTTATCGAAGTCGCCTTCGCCAAGCGAGGGGTGCACTGCACAGCGAAACTGCTCGATGATCGGGCCCCGATCACGTGCGAAGCGGTGTGGCAGGCGCTGCCGCTGGGCGGCGACGTCTACCACGCGAAGTACGCCCGCAACGAGATCTACGCCCTCTTCGACCCGTTCTCCGAGAAGGAGCCGCCGCTGGAGAACCCGACCGTCACCCCCATTCCGGGCGACCTCTGCTATTTCTCCTTCAACGGGACACAGCTCGGCAGCCAGGCCTACGGGTACGGGAGCACCGACGCGGGCGTCGAGGCCGGCGCCACGATGGTCGACCTGGCGCTCTTCTACGAGCGGAACAACCTGCTGATCAACGGCGATCTCGGGTGGATCCCCGGCATCGTCTGGGGGCAGGTCGTCGACGGTCTCGACCGGATGGCCGACGCCTGCCAGGACCTCTGGCGGGCCGGGGCGGTCGGGGAGACGCTGACCTTCCGGCGGGCATGAGGCAACTCACACAGGTCCGGGACGGGGCGCGACGGACTTCTCCGGCGCCCCGTCACGTCACCGGTCCGGTGCCCTGTCACGCCACCGGGCCGGTGCCCCGTCACATCACCGGGTGCCCGGCACCGCGGCCAGGCCGCCGGTTGCCACCCCGGCCGCATACAGCGCATGAGCCGCCCGCAGGACCAGCGCGTCCGCGTGCCGGGCGCCGACGAGCTGGAGGCCGATGGGCAGCCCCGCCTCGTCCGTGCCGACGGGCACCGAGGCCGCGGGCTGCTGGGTCAGGTTGAACGGGTACGTGAACGGGGTCCAGCCCGTCCAGCGGCCGCCCCCGGTGCCGGCCGTCCCCGCGGTGCCGTCCGCCCCGGCCTCCGCCGGGGCCTCGCGGCCCGCCTCGAACGCGGTCAGCGGGAGCGCCGGCGTCACCAGCAGGTCGTAGGTGTCGTGGAAGAGGCCCATCCGGCGGCCGAGGGCCATCCTGACGTCCACCGCGGCCAGGTAGTCCAGCGCGCTGGAGGCAGCCCCGAGGGCGATGATCTCCCTCAGCCCGGGGTCGAGCAGGCCGCGCGCCTCGGCGCCGAGCGGCTCGGTGACGCGGGCCGCGCCGCTGAACCACAGGGTGTGGAACGCCTCCACCGGGTCCGCGAAGCCCGGGTCGGCCTCCTCCACCACCGCGCCCAGCTCGGCGAGCCGGCGCACGGCGCGCTCCACCGCCTCTGCGACCGCCGGCTGCACGCCGGCGTAGCCCCCCAGCGTCGGCGCGTACGCCACCCGCAGCCCGCGCAGGGCCTCGGTGGGCTCGCCCAGCTCGGTGCCGTCGTCCGCGTGCGAGAGCGCCTGCACGTAGCTGTCGCGCACCGGGCCCAGATGGGACCAGTCGCGGGAGTCCGGGGCGCTGATCACGTCCATCATCAGCGCGGCGTCGAGGGCGTCGCGGGTCATCGGGCCGACGTGCGCCAGCGTGCCGAACGCGCTCGCCGGATACAGCGGTACGCGCCCGTAGGTGGGTTTCAACGCGAAGATGCCGCAGAAGGCGGCCGGGATCCGCACCGAGCCTCCGCCGTCCGTGCCCAGCGACAGCGGCCCGGCGCCCATGGCCACGGCCGCCGCGCTGCCGCCGCTCGACCCGCCGGCGGTGCGCGAGAGGTCGTGCGGATTGCGGGTCACGCCGGACAGCGGGGAGTCCGTGACCCCCTTCCAGCCGAACTCGGGAGTGGTCGTCTTGCCGACGAGGACGGCGCCGTGCTCCCGCATCCGTGCCACCGACGGCGCGTCCTCGTCCCAGGACCCCTCCGGGGACACCGTCAGGGAGCCGCGCAGGGTGGGCGCGCCCCGTTGCAGCAGGATGTCCTTGACGGTCACCGGCACGCCGTCCAGCAGACCCATCGGCTCGCCGCGCCGCCAGCGCTCCTCCGACGCCCGCGCCTGCTCCCGGGCCTCCTCACCGGCTATCCGGACGAAGGCGTTCACGGAGGGCTGAATCTCCTCGCAGCGCCGCAGGGCGGCCTCCGTCACCTCGACCGGGCTGAGGGTGCCATCGCGGTAGGCGGCGATCAGCCGGGCGGCGGTCAGGTCTGTGAGTTCGGTCATAGGCACTTCCACGTCTCCCTCGGTTCCGTCACGTCCCTCGCGTCCCACACGCCTGCGTCCCTCGCGTCCCACACGCCTGCGTCCCTCGCGTCCCACACGCCTGCGTCCGTCACGTCCCACACGCCTGCGTCCGTCACGTCCCACACGCCTGCGTCCGTCACGTCCCTCATGCCCCTTGTGCCTGCGCTGCCTGCGCGCCCTCCGCGTCCCCGGGGGGCGGCGGCGGGCGGCTCAGGCGCCGGGCACGTAGCCGCGCTCCTTGTCGACGACGTTCGGCAGCGGCTCGCCCGCCTCCCACCGTTCGTACATGGCGACGAACTGGGCCGCGAGGTCGTCCCGCCAGCCGATGGTGTCGCCGCTCATGTGCGGGTTGACCAGCAGCCCCGGCGTGTCCCACAGCGGGCTCTCGGGCGGCAGCGGCTCCTGCTCGAAGACGTCCAGCGCGGCGCCCGCGATCCACCGCCGCGACAGCGCCTGAGCGAGGTCGGCCTCGACGACGAGGGGGCCCCGGCCGATGTTGACGAAGCGGGCGGAGGGCCGCATGAGCCCGAAGAACCGGGCGTCGAACATCCCCCGCGTGTCGTCGGTGAGCGGCGCCGCACTGATCACCCAGTCGGCGGCCGCCACCAGCGGTTCCAGGTCCTCCCCGCCGTGCACGCCGGGGCGCGCGCGGCGGCCGAGCACCGCCGTGGTGATCCCCAGCGCCTCCAGTGTCCGCGCGATGGCCACTCCGATGGGTCCCGAGCCGATCACGCAGGCGTGGTTTTCGGCCACTCTCTGGGTCTCGCGGTGCCGCCACTCGTGCCGGGCCTGGAGCGACCAGGTGGCCGGCAGGTCTTTTGCCATCGCCAGAACGAGGGCGGCGACGTACTCGGCGATCGGCTGGTCGAAAATTCCCCGCGCATTGGTCACCACGGTGTCCGAGGCGGCCAGCGCCGGAGTCATCAAATGATCGACGCCCGCACTGGCGGTATGCACCCAGCGTGGTCGCGGGCCTTCACCCGGCCATGCCGAGCGCACCGCGTGCGAGGCGAAGTCCCATACCAACAACACGTCCGCGGCGGGCAATTGAGCGGCGAGCGAGTCCTCGTCGGCGAATTCGATCCGAGTGCGCCCCGTGAGCGCCCCGAGCCGCGGAGGAGGCTCGGGGCCGAGAACGAGCAGGCTGGGAAGAGCGGCTTCGGACATCGGGATGAAACCCTCCTGCAACGGTGTTCCGCTTCCCTGGTCAGTGTCGACGTGGGCCTTCTCGAATATGCGGATTGACCACGCTGGCAGCCGAACCTACCTTCGTCAACACGGACCCTTTTACGTGTTCCGTGCGCACCACTGTCCCGACGTCCCGGCGCGTGCCGGTCTCTCGCTTCTTCCGGAGCTCCCCTCAGGGGCTTGCCGGCACCTGTTCGTGATCTCCCTGCCTGTTTCGGCTCGGAATGCCCCACACTGGTATCCGGTGGTCCTGCGGTGATCCTCCAGCCTCGGTGTCAATCCGGCCCCACGGCCGTCGCACCTCAATATCTCCTGGCTCGATCTTGAATTGGGGCTTGCAATGGACGTCTCGATCCTGGGTGGCCCCCACCCTCAGCGCGGTGTGGGGATCGTCGCGCCTTTCGATTTCGCACTCGACCGTGAACTGTGGCGTTGGGTTCCGGACGAGGTCTCGCTCTACGTGACCCGCACACCGTTCGTGCCGGTCGAGGTCAGCCTCGACCTGGCCCGGATGGTCAGCGAGCACGAGACCCTGGAGGAGGCGGTACGCGCGCTCAGCGTGGCCGAACCCGAGGTGGTCGCGTACGCCTGCACCTCCGGCAGTTTCGTCGGCGGTACCGCCGGTGAGCGGGCGATGGTCGAGGCGATGAACCGCGCCGGGGAGGCGGACTCGCTGACCACCTCCGGCGCGCTCCTGGAGGCGGTCAAAGAGGTGTCGGCCTCGCGCATCGCCCTGGTCACCCCCTACACCGACTCGGTCACCGGCGCCCTGGAGGACTACCTGGCCGAGGCCGGGGTGCAGGTCACCGGTCGGGCGGGGCTCGGCCTGACCCGGCACATCTGGAAGGTGCCGTACCGCGATGTCGTGGATATGGCACGGGAGGCGGTGCGCGGGGCCGCCGACGCGCTCTTCATCAGCTGCACGAACCTCCCGACGTACGACGTGATCCCCCAGCTGGAGGCCGAGCTGAGGATGCCCGTGCTGTCCGCGAACCAGGTGACGATGTGGGCCGCGATGCGGCGCCTGGGCACCCGGGCCGTGGGGCCGTACCAGGCGCTGCTCAACCCTCGTGCGTGGCCCGACGGCGTCCTCGACCAGCCGCCCGCGGCGGCCGGCGGCGGCCCGGTCCTTCCGGAGGGGCCGTCCACACCGGAGGCCGAGGGCGGCTGGGCGTGACCGCGGGCGAGGGCCGTGCGGCCCGGCCGGTCGGCCGGATCGCGGCGGCCGTCCGGGTAGGCGCGGACGAGCGGGTATAGGAACGGGCGAGGGCAGTGGCGGCCGGCCCCACGGCCACCCGCCGCCCCACCTGTCAAGGGATGGCGCACCCGTCACCGGGTGGCCCGCCCCACGTAGTACCCGCAGAAGGAGGCTGGACGTGACCGCACTGGGATTCCTGTATCCCGGCCACTCGGCGGAGGACGACTACCCGCGCATGGAGCAGCTGATCGGCAGCAACATCCGGCTGTCGGTCGTCCACACGGACATCGGCGAGGACGCGCACCGCGTCGACGCGCTGCTGGAGATGGGCTCCGCGGACCGCCTCTCGGCGGGGGTCGAAGAACTGCGCCTCGCCGGTGCGGAGGCCGTCGTCTGGGCGTGCACCAGCGCCAGCTTCGTCTACGGCTGGAAGGGTGCGCACGACCAGGTGCGGGCGCTCGCCAAGTCGGCGGGGCTCCCCTCGTCCAGCACGTCCTTCGCGTTCCTGCACGCGGCCAAGGAGATGGGCGCCGGACGGGTGGCGGTCGCCGCCACCTACCCCGACGACGTCGCCGAGCTCTTCGCGGACTTCCTGAAGGCCGGCGGGGTCGAGGTGCTGACGACCCGCGGCAGCGGCATCATCACCGCGGCCGAGGTCGGTACCTGGGGTCGCGACGAGGTGCTGGAGCTGGCGCGCGCCGGTGATCACCCGGACGCGGACGCGGTGCTGATGCCCGACACCGCCCTGCACACGGTGGCGTACCTGCCCGAGCTGGAGGAGGCTCTCGGCAAGCCGGTGCTCACCGCGAACCAGGTCACGGCGTGGGAGGGGTTGCGGCTTGCCGGGCGCCGCGTGAACGCCCCCGCGATGGGGGCGCTCTTCACCAAGGAGCCGTTGGTGCAGGTCAACGTCTGACCTCGGCCCCGATTCCCTTCGGGCACGCTGCCCGGGCCCGTCTCTGTCCGGGACCACCCCGGTTCCCCCCGGGCGCGCCGATCGTCCGGGGCCACCCCGGTGCCTTCAAGGGGCGCGGGGAACTGCGCGAGCAACCCCCACGTGCCGGTGGTCCGGAGGCGACAGAGACTGCCCCTTCGGGACGGTGGCGACCTGACGTCCCCCACTGCCTGAAGGGCGTGGGAGGTGCCCCCACCCCGCGCCCCTTGACAGGGCGCTTCGCGCCCATCGCCGGGGGCGCCCCCCACCGTGGGGGAATAAAGCGGAGCCCCCCTCCCGTTCGTCGTTGGGCGCAGTCCAACGACAGGAGGCACCCCCACGTGAACGCGAGCGACGCCGCCGCCCGGCCGGCCGAGGAGATCGTCGGAGACACGAGGGGCACCGCCCCCGTGCCGCTCTCGGTTCTGGACCTGGTCACCGTCGGAGCGGGGTACACCGCGACCGACGCGTTGCGCACCAGCGTCCGGCTGGCCCGGCTCGCGGAGCAGCGCGGCTTCCACCGCTACTGGGTCGCCGAGCACCACTCGATGCCCGGCGTCGCGTCCTCCTCGCCCGCCGTGATCCTGGCGCACCTCGCCGCCCACACCGAGCGGATCCGGCTCGGTTCGGGCGGCGTGATGCTGCCCAACCACGCGCCGCTGGTCATCGCCGAGCAGTTCGGCACCCTCCAGGCCATGGCCCCGGGCCGGATCGACCTGGGCCTCGGCCGCGCGCCCGGCACCGACGGCGCGACCGCCGCGGCCCTGCGCCGCACCGACCACCTGAACGAGGGCGCGGACGACTTCCCCCAGCAGCTCGCCGAGCTCACCCGGTTCCTGGACGACGACTTCCCCGACGGGCATCCGTACGCCCGCATCCACGCCGTTCCCGGCCCCGTCCAGGCGAACGCGGCCGGCGGGGTGCAGTCGCCGGCCCGGCCGCCGGTCTGGCTGCTCGGCTCGTCCGGCTTCAGCGCACGCCTCGCCGGTGTGCTCGGACTGCCGTTCGCCTTCGCCCACCACTTCTCGGCGCGGAACACCGTGCCCGCGCTCGACCTCTACCGGCAGTCGTTCACGCCGTCCGCGGTGCTCGACAAGCCGTACGCGCTGATCGGCGTCTCGGCGCTGGCGACCGAGGACGAGAAGGAGGCCCGCCGCCAGGTCATGGCGGCGGCGCTCAACATGGTCCGGCTGCGGACCGGACGCCCCGGCCTGGTTCCGACCCCGGAGGAGGCCGAGGCGTACGAGTTCAGTCCCGTCGAGCGTGAGTTCATCGACGGCTGGAACGCCAACGTGGTCCACGGCACCCCCGACGAGGTGCGGGCCGGCCTCGACGACCTCCAGAAGCGCACCGGCGCCGACGAGCTGATGATCACGGCCAACGCCCACAGCGGCGATCTGCGGGTGCGCTCCTACGAGCTGATCGCCGACGCCTACGGGCTGCCGCAGGAGTGAGCCCCGCCCCGGGCGTGGTGCCGGGCGAGCCCTGCCCCGGAAGTGGTGCGGGGCGAGCCCTGCCCCGGGCGTTCGGGGCGTCACGCCCGTAGGCACGCTCCCGCCGTCAGCATTCCGGAGATGTGGTCCGGGGCCACCGGCCGCGAGTACAGCCAGCCCTGGGCCATGTCGCAGCCGATGCGGCGCAGCCGGTCCGCCTGGCGCGGGGTCTCCACGCACTCGGCGGTCACGGAGAGGCCGAGCCGGTGCGCGAGCTGCACCAGGGCCTCCACGATCACCTCGTCGGCCGGGTTCGGGTGCGCACCGTCGTCGTACCGGAACCCGTGCACGAAGGAGCCGTCCAGCTTCAGCACCGAGACCGGCAGCCTGCTGAGGTAGGCCAGGTTGGAGTAGCCGGTGCCGAAGTCGTCGATGGCGATCCGCACGCCCATGTCGCTGAGCGCCTGGAGGGCCTGGAGCGGGCGTCCCGCGGAGCCCATCACCGCGGACTCGGTCAGTTCGAGCTGGAGCAGCCGGGGGGCGAGGCCGGTCTCGGCGAGGATCTCGGCGACGTCGGCCACCAGGTCGGAGTCCCAGACCTGGCGCACGGCGACGTTCACGCTCACGTAGACCGGTGGCACGTCCGGGTGGTCGAGCTGCCAGCGGCGGGCCTGGCGGCACGCCGTGCGCAGCACCCAGCGGCCGAGCTGCACGATCGAGCCGTCCTCTTCGGCCAGTCCGATGAACCGATTCGGCGTCAAGGGCCCGAATTGCGGGTGCTGCCAGCGCACCAGCGCCTCCACGCCGTGCAGCGCGCCGTTCTCCAGGCCCACCAGCGGCTGGTAGTCCAGGATGAACTCGCCCCGCTCGACGGCGGCCCTGAGCGTCGAGGACAGCGCCTGGCGGGTCATGCGGTGGGCGTTGCGCTCCGGGTCGAAGAGCGTCCAGCGGCCCTTGCCGTCGGCCTTCGCCCAGTACAGCGTGGTGTCCGCGGCCTGCATCAGGCCGGTGGCCGTGGTGCCCGCCATGCGGCGCTCGACCACGCCGATCGAGGCGGAGATCGTGAGGCGCTGCCCGGCCAGGTCGAAGGGCTCCTGGAGGGCCCGCAGCACCGACTCGGCGAGGTCCGCGACCTGGTCCGTGCCGGTCGAGTCCTCCACGAGCAGGGCGAACTCGTCGCCGCCCAGCCTGGCCACCAGGGGGGTGCCGGCGCGGCCCGACCCCGCCTGGTCCGCGCAGCGCGTCAGCCGCTCCGCCACGGCCGCGAGCAGCCGGTCGCCTACCCGGTGGCCGAGCGTGTCGTTGATCGCCTTGAAGCCGTCGAGGTCGAGGAAGCACAGCCCGATCCGGCCGGTGCCGCCGTCCCCGTAGGCGTTGATGAGCGAGGAGGAGCCGGACGCGCAGGAGGCGGTGCGGGCGGCGCCGGCCGAACCGGGTGTACCGGCCGCACCGGCTTCTTGGGGATCGCTGTCGTACCTGTCGAACCCGCCCGGTTCGAGGGCGTTGGTCAGCCGTTCGAAGAACAGGGTGCGGTTGGCGAGCCGGGTCACCGGGTCGTGCATCTGGAGGTGCCGCAGCCGGGCCTGGAGCTCGCGGCGGGCGCTGATGTCCAGGACGGACAGCAGCACCGCGCCCCCGGTCTCGTCCGCCGTCTCGCCGGGCGGCAGCGGCACGACCGTCACCTGGCCCCAGAGCGAGTGCCCTGCGGGGTGCTTCAGGCGCCGGGTGCAGCGCAGCTTGGTGCCCCGGCCGTGCAGGACCTCGCAGTACGCCTGCCAGGTCCGGGCGTCGGAGGCGAGGTTCAGCAGGTCCGCGGCGACCCGGCCGGTGGGGGCGGTGCGGCCGGCGCCGAAGATCCGCGTGAAGGCGGTGTTCGCGTGCACCACGATGCCCCTGCCGTCGACGACGGCCAGCGCGACGGGCGCGGCGTCGAAGGCGGCCAGGTGCACGGCGGGCGTGAGCCGGCCGACGGGCACGAGCGGCACGGGGGCGGGTGCGAGCGGGACGGCGGGCACGTGCCGGCCGCGGTCGCCGTCCGGCGTGTCGAGGACCGCCCTCGGCATCTGGGTGGGAGGCGCCGGGTGGGCGCCCGCGGGGCCGGTGGGCGCCGGGGTCCTGGGTTCCGGCGCGGTGGCGGCCGGGCCGCGGTCGGGGAGCGCGGGCGCGGGGGTGGGCGCCGGTGCGAGGGGTCCCGTGGCGAAGGGCGTCGAGGCGAGGGGAGCGGGCGCCGCGGAGGCCGGGGGAGGTGGCCCGCCGTCGGTGGGGCGGGCCCCCGGACTTCGGGGCTCCGTGTCACGCGGCTCCTGGCCCTCGCCGGTGTCCGCACCGCTGCGGGGCGCGGCTCCGCGGGCGCCCGGAGGGGCGCCGGCCCCCGGACCGACGCCCGGGCCCCGCGCATGACGCTCCGTGACGGGCCGGGGGGCGAGGTTGGCCGGAGGGGCCGGTCCTTCGGGCGTTCCGCTCACCGCTTGCTCCCGCAGTGCAGTCGTTGTGCAGTCGATGTCGTACACGTCTCCCCCCGGGGTTTCCCCAATGCCCTTTCAGGCAGTGGGGAAACCCCGGGCCCGGGAGGCGTGCTCCCAGGTGCTTCTCCCGCTCGTTGGGCCTCGCGGCGGGCGGGGACGGGCGGTCGGGTGGGCCGCTCCGGCCAGCTCCGCGCAGGAAAGTGTGCCGATCATAGAGCGCTGCCCGAGGCGTATCCAGCCACGGTCCAGCCAGGCGTGCCCCGTGCGATCCGGAACGGTTCATCGTCAGTTCATCGCCAGATCGTTTCCGTCCGGTCCTGCACCATCTCCGGTTTGGCTTTTAGCGGGCATCGACCGGCTGTGACGTTCCGTGAGTGGCAAAAGAGTCATTCTTTGCTCACCCGGCTGGTCCCGGCCAACAGGACAAAATCTGACGAACGCCACCACGCTGGGTGCGGAGTCTCCCCTTCCGCGCCCGGAGGTAGTCGTGCCGCCACCACTCCGTCCCCAGGAGATGGCCGAGCCGTTCCACGGGTCCGGGGAGCCGGCCGCCGGCGCCGTGGGCGTGCTGCCCGGCAGGGCCGGATGGTGGCCCGACCGGTCCGTGGAGCCGTTCGCGCTGGGCGGCGGCGGCAGCCGGGACGACGGCGGCCGCGGGGGCGGCGGCAGCGGCGGGGGCGGCGGCGACGAGGAACCGCACGGCGAGCGCCGGCTGCGCACCACCGGTGCCGCCTTCACCGCGCTGACCGCGCTGGCCGCCACCTCGCTGGTCGCGGGGCCCGCGATCGCCGGCCGTCAGCCGACACCGTGCGCCCTGGAGCGCACCCGCGCGCACCACTCGGAAGGGCTCGACACCTGGAACGCCGCCTATCCGCGCCCGCGCCGGAAGCTCGACGCCGTGCTGGTCTTCCTCTCCTTCCCGGACGCCCGCCCGCAGACCACGCCGGCCGAGCTGTTCGCCGACTACTTCCCCGCCACCAGCGATTTCTACGAGCGCGCGTCCTACGGCAGCTTCGGCCTGCGCCCGCATCCGAGGCGCACGTGGATCAGGATGCCGCGCCCCTCCACGGCGTACCGGATACGGCGCGACTGGGACGCCGAGCACCGTACGGAGTACCTCAGGGACGCGGTCGCCGCCGCGGATCCCCATGTCGACTTCGGGAAGTACGACCTTGTCTACTTCGTGGCCGACCCCGATGCACCCGGCGTTGATTCCGACGCGACGAAGGTGGTCAATTTCGACCGGCCTTTCACGGTTGACGGTACGAACCTAAGACGCATCGTGACCGTCTTCGAGCGGCATCCGCCGGACAGGAATGTACTGGCGCACGAGACGGGACATGTCTTCGATCTGCCCGACCTCTACCACCGTCCTTCGGACGGCAAGGGTGACTGGGACACGTACGTAGGTGACTGGGACGTCATGGGCAGCCAGTTCGGTCTTGCGCCGGACTTCTTCGCCTGGCACAAGTGGAAGCTCGGCTGGCTCGACCCGCGCCAGGTGGTCTGCGTGGACGGCGGGGACAGCAGCCGGATCGCCCTGGAGCCGCTGTCCGCGCCGCCGGAGCGCCCCGCCGACCGGTTGGCGGCGGGGGCGCCTCCCGTGCCGGGCGGCACAGGGGCGCATGGCGGCGCGGCGGGGGCGCGTACGCCCGGTGGCGTGGTGTCGGCGCGCGGGGCGGGGGGTGCGGACGGCTCCGGTGGCTCCGGCGGGGCTGGTGCGGACGGGTCCGGTGTGCACGAGGGCCTTGCGGCGGGCGGCGGCGGTTCGGGGCCGGGCCAGGGCCGGAGGGCGGCCGGTGCGGAGGGCAGCGGGGGCGCGGACGGCGGCGGGGGCGCGGACGGCGGGCACGGTGACAGTGCGGACGGCAAGGGTCCCGGCGGAGAGGGCGCGGGCGGCAAGAGGGACGCCGGCTGGGGCGGGGGCGTGCGTTCTGCCCGGCTCGTGGTGGTGCGCACCAGCCGTACCAGCGCGATCGCCTTCGAGGCCCGCAGCGCGACGGGCAACGACCGGTCGACGTGCACCCAGGGCGTGCTGGTGTACAGGGTGCGCAGCTCGACGGAGTCCGGGGGAGGGCCGGTGGAGGTGATCGACGCGCACCCGGCCACCGCGGCCTGCTGGGGCGCCTCCGTCTATCCGCCGCTCGCGGACGCGCCGGTCCGCTCGGGCGAGCACTTCCGCGTGCCGGACGGCCATGTCCGCATCGACCTGGAGGTCGGGCCACGGACCCCGTCGGGCGGCTGGCAGGTGAAGGTGACCACCGGGTGAGGGGCGCTGGGGACACACGGGACCGACCCTGACCACGGGGCGTGAGCGCCCACGTGAAAGGGCCCCTCGCTCGCTGCGAGGGGCCCTTTCACCGTCTGTGCGCCGCCAGGGACTCGAACCCCGGACCCGCTGATTAAGAGTCAGCTGCTCTAACCAACTGAGCTAGCGGCGCCTGCTGACGTCGTAGACCCTAGCACCCAGGTCGGCGGGAGGAAAAATCGATATGCGGACCGCGTCGTCGTCCTCGGCGCGCGCCGCGCGGGCGCAGGCCCAGAGCAGCACATCGGGGCCCGGAAGCCAGGGCTGCCTGGTCAGCGGGGCGATCAGCCAGCGCGGCCCGTAGCCGGCCCCCGGGGTAAGCGGTGGCACGGTCACCGCGTCGCCGGGGCCGTGGCAGAGCAGCGGCGGCACGGCGGAGCGCCCGCACCGGCCGACCGCGCCCCACTCCTCCCAGCGCAGCAGCGAGGGCAGCCGGTGGGCGGTGCCGGGAGCGGCGAACAACAGCGTCCGGCCACGGTGCGTGGCGACGGGCCCCGGGCCCGGCCCCTCGGCCAGGAGCCGGTCCAGCAGGCGGCAGCCGAACGCAGCGGGGACGCTCACCACGTCGAAGGACGTGCCGCAGGGCAGGACGAGGGAGGCGGTGGGGGAGGCGCTCCAGCGGGCGAGGGTGGTGCGGGGATACGTTCCTGCGGAGACGAGCCAGGAGGCTCCCTCGTGGGTGATCTCGGTGGGGTTCGGGGGTGCGGGGGCGTTCGGACCGGCTGGGTGGTGCGCACGGCGTGACTCGTGCGCACGGCGTGACTCGTGCGGACGGCGTGGCTGGTCCGGACGGCGCGGCTCGTGCGGGGGGCGTGCCTCGTCCGGGCCGGGTGCCTCATGCGGACGGTCTGGCTCGCCGGGGCCGCTTGACTCGTCCGGGCCGTCTGGCTCGCCTGGACCGCCTGGCTCGTCCGGACTGGCTGGCTCGTCTGGCTCGTCTGGATCGTCTTGGCGGTGGCCCTGGCGGGCGCCCTGATGGTGGTCCTGGAGGCTTGGGTCGTCCGGATCGTCGGGGTCGTCCGGGCCGGTCGGCGCCTCCGGGCCGCTCGGGGCGTCGTCGACCGTGGTCTCGGCGGGGTGGGGGCGGGCCTCTTGGGGTCTGCCGGGTGCGTTCGTGTGCCTTCCGGGAGTGGGTGCGTGCCGTGGGCTGCTCATGGCGCTCATGTCTACCTTGCGTGAGCGGGCGGTTCCTGTGAGTTCCGCGAACTGGGGACAGGGGGGAGGTGCGGGGAGTATTCTCCGCGCGGGCATATGCCGGTCGCCCGTGCGGCGGCACTCCCGTTTGGGGGATCCTTTTTCGCGACCGGCACTCCGCCTGCGGCGAGGCTTCGCCTGCGGCGGGCTCCGGGCGGAGTGTCTTGCTGGTGTCGGGTTCGGCTTCCGGTGGCCCGTGGCCGGGTTTGCGCAGTTCCCCGCGCCCCTTTTCGGGGCTGCCCCTTGCGCTTTCGTTCTTCAGTCCTGTCCGTCGTGGCTGGTCGCGCAGTTCCCCGCGCCCCTGTCGGGGCGCTGCCGCTTGCGGCTTGCTTCTTTGCTCTCCGTTGATTTCGGCTGGTCGCGCAGTTCCCCGCGCCCCCGTCGGGGCGCTGCCCCTTGCGGTTTCGTTCTCCGCTCTCCGCCGGTTCGGGCTGGTCGCGCCCCCGCGGCGGAGCCGCACATCAGCACAGCCCTGCGCCCCAAAGGGGCGCGGGGAACTGCGCGAGCAACCAAGGTCGATCCGCAGGTGGCGGCCGGTCCCAGCCCCCCGCGGCGATGCCCCGCTTCAAGGGGGCCGAAGGCCCCGAGAAGCCGCCGCCGAGAAGCCTCCCCCGTTTGGCACGCCCGATCCCGGTTACCCCCGGAGCGGCGTGCCGAAATCGGGTGGCCCGAGCCCGGGGCGAGGACTTGGATGGTGGGCATGGACGGCATGGACCTCGATGTGCAGCTTGACCTGGACCTCGATCTGGAGATCGGCGACGGCCTGCGGCTGCGCGTGCTGGCGAAGGACGACGCGGACCTGCTGGTCGAGGCCACCAGCGGGGAGTCCGCCCGGTCCCTGTGGGACGCGTACCCGGTGGGCCCGTACTCCCTGATCGACGGGAAGAAGGCGCTGGCGGCGTGGGACCCGGACGAGGGCGGACAGTTCTCCGTGGGGGTCATGGACGGGAACCGGCTGCTCGGCGCGGTCGGGCTGATGCCGGACGGGCCCGGCAGCGTCGAGCTCGCCTACTGGGTGCGACCGGAACAGCGCGGCCGCGGAATCGCCTCGCGAGCCGTCGGGGCCACCACGCACTGGGGTCACACGCGTCTCGCCGTGCCCCGCATCTGGCTGGAGATCCGCCCCGACAACGAGCCGTCCCTCCGCCTGGCCCGCCGCCTCGGCTACCGGCTGGAGTCGCGGATGCCCCGGCACTGCCGCGACCACGTCCATGCTGATCCCGCCAGGGACACCTGGCACGACTGCCTGATCTGGGTGCACACGGCCACCGGGCGGCCGCCCGAGAGGGGAGCGCCGACCGCGCGCGCTCAGCACGGGAGGCCGCCTGCCGCGGGCGCTTAGTGCGAGAGGCCCCCGGCCACCCAGCACGCCGACCGCTCACTCACCGGGTCCCGGCGGCGGGCCGCGAGGCGGCGGCCGAACTGCCCCTGTCCAGCCCCGGATTCCACGACGTACGGCCCACGGGACCGCCCCAGGGTGCCCCGGCCCGCTCCGGCCGCCTCAACCCCCGACCGATCACGGAACGTTTCTCCGCAACCCCGCCGCGAATCACCCCAGATCGTCCGGGCCCCGCATCAACTCGCGGCCGAACTCGATCATCTTCTTCGCGTAGTCCTCGGTCCAGCCCGCGCGCTCGCCGATCACCTCGGGGGTGAGCCGGTCGAAGCGGCGCGGGTCGGCGAGCTGGGCCGCCGCCATGGCCTGGTACTCCATGGCACGGTCGGTGGCCGCGCGGAACGCGTGGGTCAGCTCCGTGGAGCGGGACAGCAGCTCCCTGGGGTCCTCTATCGACTCCAGGTCGAAGAAGTGCTCCGGGTCCGCCGTCGCGGCGGCGGGCTCGAAGATCAGCGGAGCGGGGCGCAGACGGGGCGCGCTACGGGGCCGCTCGGGCTCCGCCATGGGTCTCCTCCTCTTTCGGCTTACCTCGGTTCCGCCTCCATTGTCCCGCGCCCCGCAAGTACCTGCCGCCTCAGCTCTCCAGGTCGCCCACCGAGCGCAGCACGGGGGCCCGGCCGAGGGCCGCCGGGTCGTGGAGTTCCGCTCCCGTGACCCGGAACTCGGCCCGCTCGCCGGGCAGCAGCGTGACCAGCGCCTCGTCGACCTCTGCCGCGGGGTCGAGGCGGTCCGGGAACAGCGCGAGGTCCCGCAGGACCGTGTGCGCCTCCACCTCCACGGTGTAGGCGGGGACGGGGGCGGAGGCGGAGGCCGTGGGGTCCTGACCCGGGCCCGGCTCCGCTCGCGTCACGCGCACCGAGTACTCCGGCTTCGGCCACGCCACCCGGGTGTCCTCCGCGAAGAACTCGACGGCGCGGGTGTCGCCGGCGGTGAGGACCAGGAGTTCCCCGGCGGGGTCGCCCGCGGCGGTCAGCGCCTGGGGCAGGGCGAGGCGTTGCACGGTGCGGGGGGCGGCCTGGAGCTGGAAGGTCTCGGCGGCGAGTTCGCTGCCGTCCAGGGTCCGCCGGCTCGCGTGGAGCACGCCCTCCCAGGGGGACGCGCTGTCGTTGACGGCGTGCACGGCGCCGTCGCGGACGACCAGGAGGCGGTCCGCGTACGCCCGGCGCAGCGCGTACCACAACGGCTTGCGGCGGCCGTCGCCGTCGACGGCGGACCAGGAGATCACCGGCCAGCAGTCGTTGAGCTGCCAGACGATGGTGCCCATGGTGTGCGGCATGTGGGAGCGGAAGTGGCGGACGCCGAACTCGACGGCCCGCGCCTGGTTGAGCTGCGTCAGCCAGTGCCAGTCGTCGAACGCGTCCTTCCCCGGCTTCGGAAGGTGGTCGCCGAGGCCGCGCAGCAGCTTGCCCTGCCCGTCCTCCGCTTTCTGATGGTGCGCCAGCACGGCAGAGTCGGGGGTGAGCTCCCCGCTGATCGCGCGGCGCAACGTGGCGTACGCGGGCGGGCCCTGGAAGCCGAACTCAGCGACGAAGCGGGGTGCCGAGTCCGCGTAGTGGGTGTAGTCCACCCGGTTCCAGACCTTCCAGGAGTGGACGGTGCCGTGCTCCGGGTCGTTCGGCGGCAGCTCGGGCGAACCGGAGTAGGGGGTGCCGGGCCAGTAGGGCCGGGTCGGGTCCAGCTCGGCGACCAGCGACGGCAGCAGCTCGTGGTAGTAGCCGGCGCCCCAGGTCGCGCCGTCCAGCGGCTCCTGCCAGCCCCAGTCCGCGTAGCCCTCCAGGTTCTCGTTGTTGCCGCACCACAGGACGAGCGACGGGTGCGGGGCGAGGCGCACGATCTGCTCGCGCGCCTCGGCCGCCACCTCGTCGTGCAGCGGCTGCTCCTCGGGGTAGGCGGCGCAGGCGAACGGGAAGTCCTGCCAGACGATCAGGCCCTTCTCGTCGGCGAGTTCGTAGAAGTCGTCGCTCTCGTAGAGGCCGCCGCCCCAGACCCGCAGGAGGTTGACGCCGGCGGCGACGGCCTGGTCGAAGCGTTCGGCGAGCCATGCGCGGGTGAGGCGGGCGGGGAAGCAGTCCTCGGGGATCCAGTTGACGCCGCGGACGAAGAGTTCCTCGCCGTTGACGGAGATGCGGAACGCGTCCTCCTGAAGGGCGACCGCCCGGAAGCCGGTGCGGGTGCGCCAGGTCTGGCCGGCGAGCTCGATCGTCACCTCGTAGAGCGGCTGGTCGCCGCGGCCTCGGGGCCACCACAGCTTTGCCCCGGGAACCGGGAAGCGGACCTCGCTGCGGTCCAGGCCCGCGGGGACCGGCAGCAGCGTCCGGGTGCCGGCCACCTCGACCACGGCCTCCACGACGTCGTCCGCCGTGAGGTCACTGGCGGCGCCGGAGCGCTCCACGCCGAGGGCCACGCCCATCCGCGGCACGCCGGTCTCCGCGTCGACATCGGCGAGCAGCCGCACCGACGCGATCCGCACCCCGCTCCAGGACTCCAGCGCCACCGGGCGCCAGATGCCCGACGTGACCAGCGTGGGCCCCCAGTCCCAGCCGAAGTTGCAGGCCATCTTGCGGATGAACTGGTACGGCTCCTCGTACGCGCCCGGGCGGTCGCCGAGCTGGTCGCGCAGCGCCTCGGCGTACGTGTACGGGGCGGTGAAGCGGACCTCCAGCATGTTGGCGCCCTCGCGCAGCAGCCCTTCCACGGCGAAGCGGTGGCCCCGGTGCTGGTTGGCGGTGCTGCCGACCTCGGTGCCGTTGAGGACGACCGTGGCGACGGTGTCCAGGCCCTCGAAGACCAGGTCGCTGCGCTCGAAGCCGTCGTCGCTCCAGTCGAAGGCGGTGCGGTAGCTCCAGTCGGTGCGGCCGATCCAGGTCAGGCGGGTCTCGTTGTCGTCGAGGTACGGGTCGTCGATGAGGCCGGCGGTGAGCAGGTCGGTGTGCACGCAGCCGGGCACGGTCGCCGGCACGCCCTCGTCCGGTAGCGCTACGGGCACGTCCGCGGCGGTGTGCAGCGTCCAGCCGTCGTGCAGCGTGACGCGGCGGTGTCCGGGGCGGTGGGCTGTTCTCACGCGGGGTCCTTCCGCTTTCGGGGGACGTGGGGTGTTCTCACGAGTTTCGGGGGACGAGGGGTGTTGTCACGAGGGGTGCTTCCGCCGGCGTCACGCGGATGCCCTTCCGCAGTCCGGGAGCTGCGCACACGCGGCGAAGTGCCCCGGCTCGGTCTCCCGCAGCTCGCCGTCCGTGCCGTGCCGGCCGTCCGCGGCCCGACTGCCGTCCGTGCGGCGACCGCCGTCCCTGCCGCTACCGCCGTCCGCGCCCTGCCCGCCTGCCGCGTGGAAGGCGCACTCCCGCAGCGGTTCCGGTTCGGTCCACGGGAGGTTCAGCCGGGGCACGGAGGCCAGCAGGGTGCGGGTGTAGGGGTGCTGGGGGTTGCCGAACACCTTCTGGGTGTCGCCGCGCTCGACGACCCGGCCGCGGCGCAGGACGACGGTCCGCTCGGCGAGGTAGGTGCCCAGGGAGAGGTCGTGGGTGATGTAGAGGACGCCGAGACCGCGTTCCTTGAGGTCCGCGAGGAGGTTCAGCACGTCGATCCGGGTGGAGGCGTCCAGCATGCTGGTGATCTCGTCGGCGACGAGGAACGTCAGGTCGAGCAGCAGGGCGCGGGCGATCAGCAGCCGCTGCAACTGCCCTCCGCTGAGCTGGTGCGGGTACCTGCCCAGCACCGCCCCGGGGTCGAGGCGGACGTCGCGCACGGCCCGTTCCACCCGTTCGCGCCACTCGCCGGCCGGCACCCGCGGGTGGTAGGCCTGCCTGATCAGGGAGAAGACCCGGTCGGCCTTGAAGACGGGGTTGTAGCAGCTGAACGGATCCTGGAAGACGCCCTGGACATGCCGGTAGTACTCCTTGCCTGCCGTGACGGGCCTGCCGTCGAGGGTGAGGGTGCCCCCGCTGACGGAGGTCAGGCCCAGGATCATCCGGCCGATGGTGGACTTCCCGCTGCCGCTCTCGCCGATCAGCGAGACGACCTCGCCGGGCTCGGCGTCGAAGCTGACCCGGTCGACGGCGGTGACGCGGCCGCCGCCGAGGCTGCCCGTCCGGTAGGTCTTGGTGACACGGTCGAGGGTCAGCATCAGGCCTTCCAGCACGCGACGTGGTGGCGGGGGGCGATCTCGACGGACGGCGGCTGCTCGGCGCAGCCGGCGTCGGCGAGCGGGCAGCGGTCACGGAAGCGGCAGCCCGTCAGGGCTGGGACCGCAGGTCCTCCATCAGGGGCGGTGGTCGGGTGACGGGCGGGCGGGCGGAGGAGGGACGGCGGGCTGCCCTCGATGCCGGTCAGCCTGCGCTCGGCGTGCCGGACGCCGACCTCCGGCAGCGATCCCAGCAGCAGCTTGGTGTACGGGTGGCGGGGCTCGGTGGTGAGCACCTTCGACGGGGCCTTCTCGGCGAGCCGGCCCGCGTACATGACCATGATGGAGTCGGCGATGTGGGACGTCAGCGCCAGGTCGTGGGTGATGAACATCATGCTGTCCACCAGGCCCCTGTCCCGCAGGCCCACCAGCGCACGCGCCACCGCCTGCTGCGTGGAGACGTCCAGCGCCGAGGTGATCTCGTCGGCTATCAGCAGCGCCGGGTCGAGCAGGGTCGAGATCACCATGACGACGCGCTGCTTCATGCCGCCGGACAGCTCGATGGGGTAGCGGTCCAGCACCTCGGGCGCGAGGCCGACCAGGCCGAGGCGGCGGTGCAGTTCGGCGGTGTCGGCCGGCACGCCGCGGGAGGCGAGCAGCTCGCGGATCATCCGCCCGATCCTGCGGGTCGGGTTGAGCGCGCTCATCGAGTACTGCGGCACCAGCGAGACCTGGTGGAACCGGAACGCGTTCATCGCCCGGTCGTCGGAGATCGGCAGCTCGGTGCCGTTCAGCAGGGCCGTGCCGCCGACGTGCCTCATCCGGCCGTCGAGGCGGATCAGCGACTTGCCGAGGGTCGTCTTGCCACAGCCCGATTCTCCGGCGAGGCCCAGGATCTCGCCGTCCGGGATGTCGAACGTGACGCCGTCGAGGGCCTGGACGTCGCCGCGCAGGGTGCGGTAGTGGACCCTGAGGTCCGTGACGGTGAGGCTCATGAATCCCTCAGCTTCGGGTTGAAGACCTCGTCCAGGCCGACGTTGGCGACGTACAGCGCCCCCACGATCGCCGTGATGCCGGCGCCCGGCGGCAGGAACCACCACCACATGCCGAGCTGGAGCGCGCTCCACTGCTGGGAGCTCTGCAACATCAGGCCCAGCGAGACGCCGTCCGTCGGGCCGAGCCCGATGAAGTCCAGCGAGGACGCGATCAGCACCGAGCCGCCGAACAGCAGGATGAACATCATGAACAGGTAGGAGCTCATGTTCGGCGCGATCTCGCGGAAGATGATCCGCCAGGTCCCGCTGCCGCTGAGCCGGGCCAGGTCCACGAAGTCCCGGGCGCGCAGCGAGAACGTCTGCGCGCGGATGGCGCGCGCCGCCCACGGCCAGGACGTGACGCCGATGAAGACGCCCTGGACGGGGACGCTCCGCACCCCCAGGTAGGCGTTGATGATCAGCAGCACCGCGAGGGTGGGGATCACCAGCACGATGTTGGTGAGCATGTTCAGTACCTCGTCGGTGAGGCCGCCGCGGTAGCCGGCCAGGAAGCCGACCAGCATCGCGATGACCGCGGCGATCCCGCCGCCGATCACGCCCACCAGGAACGTGGACCTGAGGCCGTGGACGAACTGCGCGAACACGTCCTGCCCGAAGGTGGTCGTGCCGAACCAGTAGTCCCCGCTGGGCGCCGCGGCCTGCGGGCCCACGTATTCGTTCGGGTTGCCGTCCAGCAGCATCGGCCCGATCAGGCCGAGGAGCAGCAGGACGAGCACCACGGCGAAGCCGGCGAGCAGCTTGGGGTTGCGCCGCGCGTAGTGCAGGGTCTCCCGGCCGGGGGTGAGCTGGTCGACGGCGTCGGTCGTGACGGTCGCTTCCGGCAGCGCGCTCATGCCTGCCCTCCCGCCATGCCGCTGCGGGTGCGCGGGTCGACGACGACGTAGACGAGGTCGATCACGAAGTTGGCGATCAGCACACCGATCACGATGAACAGGAACGTGCCCTGGAGCAGGAAGAAGTCCTGGTTCTGGATGGCCGCCAGGATCAGGCTGCCGAGGCCCGGGTACGAGAAGACGATCTCGGTGACCAGTGCCCCGGCCACCAGCACGCCCAGTTGCAGCGCGAGCCCGGTGATCTGCGGCAGCACCGCGTTGCGGAAGGCGTACCTGCGGATCAGCCGCTGGGGCGCGCCGAGCGCCGAGAGGTAGGACGCGTAGTCGGACTCCAGCTCGTAGATGATCATGTTCCGCATGCCGATCGCCCAGCCGCCGAGCGCCACCAGGAAGAGCGAGAGGAACGGCAGGAACCAGTGGTAGAGGACGTCGCCGATGAAGGCGCCGCTCCAGCTCGGCGTGATCGACAGGCTGTAGCCGCCGGAGATCGGGAACAGCTTGGCCGTGAAGCCCAGCGCCCACGCGAGGATCACCGAGATCCACATGTACGGCATCGCGGTGAGCAGGTAGCCGGCGGGCAGCACGGTGTTGTCGAGCACCTTGCGGCGTGCGGCGAGCGCGCCGAGCCAGTTGCCGGCGATCCAGCTCAGCAGGATTGCCGGGACCATCAGGCCCAGCGTGTACGGCAGCGCGCCGAGGATCACCTCGCTGACGGGCTTCGGGAACACCCAGATGGACAGGCCGAAGTCGCCGTGGAACAGCGACGACCAGAAGTGCAGGTACTGCTGCCAGACGGGCTGGTCGAAGCCGAACAGCTTGGTGTAGTAGGAGCGCATCGCCTCCACGGCCTCGGGCTGCGAGACCCGGGCGCGGGCGAGCATGGCGGCGACCGGATCGCCCGGCATGAAGCGCGGGATCATCCAGTTGACGGTGACGGCCACAACGAAGGTGAGGCCGTAGACCAGCAGCTTGCGGGCGAAGTAGTGGCGCACGGGGGCTCTCCCGGAGGTCGGGGGATGCGGGGTGGGAGGTGGCAGGGGCCGGCGGGCGGTGGCGCGGGGAACCGGCCGCTGCCGAAGGGCGGGCCGGCCGGTTCCTCCCCGCTCACCTGGCGGGCACCGGCCCGCTCACTTGGCGGGCTTCAGCGTGGTGAGCGTGTCGAAGCCGCCCATCTCCATCCAGTTGCGCCACATCGCGGGGGCGGTGTGCGGGGCGCCGGCCTTGTCCGAGGGCCAGCCGGACCACGCGCCGGTGTTCGACTGCGCCCAGAGCGCGTTGTACCAGAGCGGGATGACCGGCAGCTCCTTGAGCTGGATGTCCTGGATCCTGGAGATGACCTTCTGCATGCCGGCGGTGTCGTCCGTCCTGACGCCGCCGAGCTGCTGGACGAGGTCCCAGGCCTGGTCGTTCTCGTACCGGCCGAAGTTGACCGTGTTCTGCACCTTCTGGATCGGCTGCTCGAAGATGTACTGGTAGTACGTCCACGGGGTGTTCGACAGCTGGCGCTGGTTGTCCAGGATCAGGTCGAAGTCGCCCTTGCCGCGCTGCTCCTGGAGCGCGTTCTGGTCCGGGAAGCCGGGTGCGATCTTGATGCCGGCGTCCTTGGCGCCGGCGGCGATGACCTTGGACGCCTCCATCCAGTCCGTCCAGCCGCTCGGCACCTCCAGCTTGAGGCTGATCTTCGAGCCGTCCTTGTTCTCCACGAAGCCGTCGCCGTCGCGGTCCTTGTAGCCGGCGGCGGCCAGCGTCTTCCTGGCCTTTGCCGGGTCGAAGGAGAAGCCCTCCTTGGCGACCACGCCCTTGTCGACGAACTTCGACCACTGCGGCAGCAGGCCCGTCGGGTTCGCGGCCTGCACCAGCTGCCCGTACACGCCCTTGACGATCTTGGGGGTGTCGACCGAGTCCGCGAGCGCCTTGCGGAACGCCGGGTCGTTCATCGGCTTCTTGGTGGTGTTCGGCACCATCCAGGTGGTGTTCGCCGGAAGCATGTACGGCGGCTTGTCGTAGTACGAGACCACCTTGTGGGCCTTCACCATGGAGGAGGCGCCCGGCAGGAAGTTGTTGCTCAGGTCGAGCTGGCCCTGCGTGAGCTGGCCGACGACGACCTCGTTGCTGGGGTTGGAGACGTCGACGATGTACTTGGGCGCGGGCTTCTTGCCGAGGATCTTCACGCCCCACCAGTCGTCGCGGCGCTCCCACACCACCCTGTCCTGGCTGTGGCTCTTCAGCTTGTACGCGCCCGTGGCCACCGGGTTGTCGTTGACGCCGTTCAGGACGTCCTTCTCCGAACGCGTGCCCCAGATGTGCTTCGGCACGATCGGGATGCCGTAGAGGTTGAAGTCCCACTCCTGGTAGTGCGCCTGCTTGAAGGTGAAGCGGACGGTGGTGGCGTCCACCGCCTTCGCGCCGGACAGCCAGCTCCACATGGTGTGCAGCGGGGACGCCTCGTACTTGCTGATCCCGTACGAGTAGACGACGTCGTCGGCGGTCAGCGGCTTGCCGTCCGACCAGGTGATGCCGGAGCGCAGCTTCAGCTCGTACGTCTTGTCGTCCGTCCAGGTGCCGGACTGGGCCAGCCAGGGCGTGAGCTTGCCCTGGTTGGGGTCGAAGTGGAAGAGCGTCTCGTAGGCGAGCCCCTTGCTGCCGGTCGCGAAGTCCCAGTCACGCACGGGGTTGAAGTTGGCGGGCGGCCCCCACTGGGTGCCGGTGGTGTAGAGCGTCTCGTTCCGCGGCAGCGAACCCGCGGCGCCGCCCTGGGCGCCGCCTCCTCCGGCGGTGCCGCCGCCCGTGCAGGCGGTGGCGGCGAGTCCGATCACGATCAGAGCGGCGGTCGTCCCCCGCACCCGGATACCCATCGTCCCTCACTTTCCCCGCACGTCCCTGAGCGGAGCCACTGAACCGGGTAAGTGCCGCGAAACTATGACTGGTTGAGGCGGGTGTCAATACGGCGGGGGAGCGCTCCCATTCCAGGAATGAAGCCGACCTTGGGGAGAACGGCGGGACATGGGAGGACTCGGGGGGAGGAAGCGACGTGGCTAAGATGACGGCCAGGATAACGAACCGGTTAAGTCACGCCCTTAAGTGAGGTCGCATGGCCAAGCAGCGCCCGACGATCGCGGACATCGCGCGCCGCGCAGGCGTGTCCAAGGGCGCGGTGTCGTACGCGCTCAACGATCGCCCGGGGGTCTCGCCGGCCACCCGCGCCACCATCAAGGCGATCGCCGAGGAGATCGGCTGGCAGCCCAACAGCGCGGCTCGGGCGCTCACCCACGCGCGCGTGGACACCGTCGGCCTCGCCCTGTGCCGCTCGGCGCACATGCTCGGCGTCGAACCGTTCTTCATGGAGCTGATCAGCGGCGTCGAGAGCGAACTCGCGGCGCGGGGCTGCGCGCTGCTGCTCCAGGTCGTGCCCGACCCCGGCCAAGAACTGGAGCTGTACCGCAGGTGGTGGGGCGAGCGCCGGGTGGACGGCGCCTTCCTCGTGGACCTGCGGCACGCCGACCCGCGGATCCCCGGGGTCGCCGAACTGGGCATGCCGGCGGTCGTCATCGGCCACCCCGGGGCGGCGGGGCCGCTGCCCGCGGTCTGGTCCGACGACGCGGCCGCGGTCCGCGAGACGGTCACCTACCTGGCGGCGCTCGGCCACCGCTCCGTGGCCCGGGTCGCCGGCCTGCCCGACCTCGTGCACACCCGCCTGCGGGACGCCGCCTACCGCGCGCTCTGCGGCGAACTGGGCCTGGACGAGCCCCTGGTGATCCACACCGACTACACCGGCGAGGAGGGCGCCCACGCCACCCGCCGCCTGATCAGCGGCCCGCGCCGGCCCACGGCGGTGATCTACGACAACGACATCATGGCCGTCGCGGGCCTCTCCGTCGCCCAGGAAATGGGCCTCGACGTCCCCCGGAACCTCTCCCTCGTCGCCTGGGACGACTCCCAGCTCTCCCGCGTGGTCCGCCCCCCGCTCACGGCACTCGGCCGCGACATCCCCGCGTACGGCGCACTGGCCGCCCGCACCCTGCTCGACCTGATAGCGCACGGCGAGACGACGGCGCACGCGGCCACGGGCCGGGCCCCGGCGTACGAGGACAGGGCGGCACGGTTGATCCCGCGGGGGAGCACGGGGGCGGTGGGGCGGGGGTCGTAGGGGGCGTGCCCCGTTGGGGCGTGTTCGAGAGGTGCGTGGGACGGGGCGTAGCCATTCGCCGAGGGGGGAGGGCGGCGGTGTGAGGGCTCGCTTCGTAGCGGACGACGAGCAGGGCATGCCACTCGTCATCGGCAAGGTTTCATGCCGCCCCTCTGCGGCACGAGGCCTGCGGGATCCAGGTGTCGGTCCGGTCGCCGACATCCGTACTGGAGGCCGCATCACGCCACGGGCTGCACTCTCCCGCCGACGCCGTCCCGTAACAGGGGCTCCGCGGGTGCCTTTTCGAAGCGGCCTAGTTGCACGCGCGCAACGCCTGCGAGAGCGCGTCAACGGTCACGTCCACCACGGCCATCAGCTGTGCCGGGCTGGTCCCGGCTCTGCTCATGACAGCGAGGGACTGGTTCACGGCCGCCGCGTGTACAGCGAAGGCCTCGGCGTCCTGGTCGGTCATGCGGCCGGCCTTCAGCGCGGCGCGCAGGCGCAGCCGCTGGAAGCCGAGCGCCTGCCTGGTCTGCGCCGCGACAGCAGGGCTCAGCACCGGAATCGCCATGGCCGACTGGGCGATCAGGCATCCATCGGGCAGTTCGGGATCGGCGATGCGTTCAAGGGTGACGTCGAAGAACGCGCGGACGGCTGCAAGGGGTTCGGAAGCCGCACACGAGAGGGCGGCTTCGTACTTGCCGCCGTAGCGCACGGCGTAGCGATCCAGGCAGCGCAGGAACAGCGTGTCCTTGTCGCCGAGCGAGGAGTAGATCGAGCTGCGATTCAGGCCGGTTGCCCGGGACAGGTCGTCGACCGAGGTGTCGGCGTAGCCGGCGCGCCAGAACTGGATCATCGCGGCGTCGAGCGCCGTGTCCATGTCGAACTGCTTCCTGCCTGCCACGTGGCACTTCCCTGCGGGTGTGTCGGTGTTGCGGATGCTGCCCATCCTATCTTGAACTGATTGGTTCAAGATGTGCTAGCCTTCGGGCATGATCGCGACCGGGCGTCCCCCGGCGCGAACAGACAGCGCGGCAGGCGCACCACGCAACCCGCCCGCCGCCGTAGTCACCTGCATCGCACCTGCGGGACTGGCCCTCGGGCGAACCGCCGGACCCGCACACCCCAACACCGATGGTGGCTCCCATGACCGTCTCCGAAAGCAACCCCGTCCGCGACCTGCCCCTGCACGACCTGGCCGGATTCACCCATCGCTGGGTCGACGCGGACGGCATCCGCCTTCACGCCGTGGAAGGCGGCCGACCGGCCGGCCCGGCTGTCGTCCTGCTCGCCGGGTTCCCGCAAACCTGGCGGGCCTGGCGAAAGGTCATGCCCAGCCTCGCCGGCCGGTTCCGCGTCATCGCGATCGACCTGCCGGGCCAGGGCCACTCCGAGCGCCCGGAGCGCAGCTACGACACCCACACGGTCGCCGCCCACGTCCACGCCGCCGTGAAGTCACTCGGAGTGCCGGCCTACTGGCTGGCCGCCCACGACATCGGCGCCTGGGTGGCCTTCTCCCTCGCCCTCACCTGCGAAAGGCGACTGCGCGGGGTCGCTCTGCTCGACGCCGGAATCCCCGGCATCACCCTCCCGGAAGCGATTCCCACCGACCCGGCCCGTGCGTGGAAGACCTGGCATTTCGCGTTCCACCTCGTGCCCGACCTGCCCGAGACCCTGCTCGCCGGCCGCGAACGGGAGTACGTCGGCTGGTTCCTGAAGGCGAAGGCTCTCGCTCCCGGCACGTTCGAGGACGCGGACCTCGACCACTACGCAGCGGCCCTCGCCGCCGACGGCGGCCTCCGCGCCTCCCTTGCCTACTACCGAGACGCCGCCGAGTCGGCGCGCAGGAACCACCAGGCGCTCAGCGGGCGGCATCTGACCGTGCCCATCCTCGGAATATCCAGCAGCCACGGCTCCATCCCGGACATGGCGGCCTCCATCAGCCCGTGGGCCGACAACACCACCGGAGTCATCGTGCCGGGCGCCGGGCACTTCATCCCCGATGAGCAGCCCGAAGCCGTCGCCGCCGCGATAGCCGACTTCATCGCCGGCGGCGACTGACGCCGCCAGGCCCTGTCGTCAAACACCCGTCTGCCGCGCGGCGTCATGCACTCCCCACTGCCTGACGGGCGTGGGAGGTCCCCCCACTCGCCGCGCCGGGCGTAAGCCCGAGTACATCCAGTACGAGGGGTGGCGATCCACCGGCCGGTTGTTCCGCGGCGGGTTGCCGGGATCCGGTAGGTGAGGTGTTGGGGTGGCCGTGCTCCGTCAGGGGCGCGGGGAACTGCACGACGAGCCACGACGGACGAATCGTGACCCACCGCCCCCGCCCCGCCCCCGCGGCGAGCCGCCGAGCCCAGGCGCCCGGGACCCGGGACGGGCCGGGAGGGTCTGGGCAAGGGTGGGGTTTTCCTCACCCCAGGTGTGCGGTGCACCTCATGGCCCAGGGCCCCCGGAAAAGCCAAGATCGAGGGACAGGTGATCGGCGCGACCAACGGCCGTGGACGGGCCCGGTGCGGCCCGAACACGACTGAGCCGACGAGCCGACGAGACGACGACGGTCGACAAGCAGACGAACGCAGAAGAGCCGTGCGCGAACACCCCCAGCGAAACGCGTCCGGGACGACCCCGCGGACCCCGCCCACTTCTCCCGCCCGGGGACCATCGCCGTCCGGCCTGCCCAGGCGCCCAGGTACTCCGGCCCGGTCGCGCTGCTCACCGGCGGGGCGAAACCCTGATGGTCGACAAGCCCCAATGACGTGGTGCGCGACAGTCGGACTGCTAGTCGCCGGCGCGAAGGTCGGTGACGAGGCGGAATCGTTGCAGAACAGCCGGCGTGGCATCGTCCACGGTGAACTCGGGGTCGTCCAACTCCGCTCGCATCTCGTCGCTGTGCCAGAACCGCTCGTGGCCGGCCCGCCACTCGGCCACGCTGGTGTCTCCTTCCCCCTCGTCCACCACATGAGGGAGATCCACCTGCGCCAGCGGGACCACGCGCACGCCGGTCACCTCGATGACGGCGACAGGTCGGTCGTCCGAGTCGATGACCACCGAACGGCTCCCGACTTCCGGCAGGGCTTCCCCCTCATGCTCGTAGGCGAGGAGGAGCCCTGTCGTGGAGGTCTTGGAACCGTCGAGGATCGCTGCGACGAGCTGGTCGCGCAGGGCGCCGGGGAAGGCGAACTCGATCCTGGGCAACGAAGCGCGGTTCGGCGAGGCCGCATCGGTCGTCATGCGGTCACATTGATGGCTCCCTGGCCTGAAGTCCAGGGGTTTCGGCCTGGTCGTGTACGTGCCCGCAGCCTCACATCCGGGATTTCAGCACGTCGACCTCGCAGCCCGGTGCGGACGGGTCGAAGCCGTGGTCGACCAGCCAGCGAACCCCCAGCAGGCTTCGCAACGACCACCACGCGCGGATCACGGCGCGGTCGACGTCGGTGCCGTAACCGGCGATGACGTCATCGAGGTTTTCCTCGTGTCCGAGGGTCAGGGTGGCGAGGTCGAACAGGGCGTCACCCGGGCCCGCCTCGGACCAGTCGATGATGCCGGTGACCTCGTCGCCGTCCATGAAAACGTGCTCGGCCTGAAGGTCGCCGTGCGTGAACGCCGGAGTCCACGGCCGGATCGCGGCCTCGGCGACCTGGCGGTTGCGGGTGACCAGGCCGGCGGGCAGGACACCCTTTGTCACGAGCAGCTCGCACTCGCGGTCGAGTTCCGCCGCCAGCTCGTCGGGACCCCGGCGGCGCCGGCCGGTCCAGGGCGGCAACGGCGCCTCGTGCAACCGCCGGATGGCGGCGCCCGCCGCGGCCCACGCCGACGGAGACGCGGTCGACGGCTCACCGAGACGGCCGAGCGCCGTCCCCGGGACGGCGGCGATCGCGAGCACGGGCGGCTTGCGCCACAGGACCTCCGGAGTCGGGACCGGCACCAGGGCCATCGCCTCGACCTCGACGTCGATGCGCGCCTGATCGGCGTCCACCTTCAAGAACACGTCGCCGACGCGCAGGGTCGCACGCTCGGAATGGGCGACGACGACATTGACCTCATCCATGGGCGACCAGTGTCCCTGGGACGGTCGCCGATGTCGCCGGGGTTTTCGCGTGCGATGACGCCGCTGACCGCGTCCCTCCTCCCACCTCCCGCCACCCGGCGGTCTCGTGCACGGCACCAACCTGACCAGGTCAGGCCCGCCGGCCACGTCAGGAGTCAGGACCCCTAAGGAAGCCTCAGGGAGCGCCGGATGCTCTTTCTGAGGATTGTGGCTCCCACCAGTTCCGAGACCTCCAGCACCTCGGTTCCGATGGCCAGCGGAATGCTCTGATCGTTCGGAGTCCGCTTCAGCCACCGCCTCCAGTTCCCGACGAGCTGGTAGAAGGAGGCCCGCGCGTCCAGGGCTTCCCCTGCGTGGGCGAGCAATCGGGTCAGGGCAGAGAGGGAGACGACGAGGCCGGGGAGCCGGTGCTGATTGTCGGGAGCCATGTTCTCGTACTGGGAGAGCAGGTCCCGGACGGAGGCCATGTCCTGCTGGAGGCGAGCGGGGTTCACCGGTTCGAGGGGGTACTCCAGTCCCGGGAGATACGTCGCATGGGTGCTCGCGGCGAACTCGCTGTGCATCGTCCGGAACCACTTCTCGGTCTCGTCCCGTCGCTTTGCCCGGCGGAGGAACAGGTAATGGTTGTGCATGAGCGGGGAGAGGCGTGCTGCCCGGTAGGGATCCGCGACGTTTCGGCAGTGCCGGATGGCCTCTTCGTTGACCTCGACGGCGTCGTCCAGCCGTCGCAGCTCTCCCAGCCAGTAGGCGTGTCGTTGGAGAGCTGCGATCAGCTCGTGGCGGCCCGCCTCCGGGGTGACGTCGGTGATGTGCCGCCGGATTCCCAGGGCCCGTTCACCGGCCTCGACCGCTGCCTCGATCCTCCCGGCCGCGGCGTGTTCCCTCGCCAGGCTGGAGAGGACCACCGCCTGATAGGGCTTCGCGTCGCCCGGCCTGAGCTGCCGGGGATCCGCGGTGCGGGCGGCCCGCGCCAGACGCCGAAGCTCACTGCGGACGCTCTCCTCACGCAGGCCGCCGTACCCCAAGGCGGTCAGCTTGCGCCACAGGAGTTCGACGTCCCGATCGGTCCAGACCTCGCCGGCGTCCTCCGCTGGGGCAGTCTTCTCCGCCCGGCCGGTCCTCTCCGCCCGGCCGGTCTTCTCCGCCCGGCCGGTCCTCTCCGCCCGGCCGGTCTTCTCCGAGCGGCCGGTCCGCTCCCGGCGTCCGGCCTCCTGGGACCGGGAAGGCCGGCCGGGACCGCCCGGCAGCGTCGCGTTCCGCTGCTCGGCGCATCGGGCGAGGAAGACCTCAAGATAGGGCTCGATCTCGCTCATCCAGGACTCCGGATCCCGCGCGGCGAGGTCCCAGTCGAGTTCCCAGACCCGCATGGTGGCGTCGGTGGCGCCGGACACGGCGCGGTTCCCGTCCGGGGTGAGGCTCAGTGCCCAGACCGAGTTGGTGTGCCCGGTGAGCGTGCGCAAGCAGCGGCCGGTCGACAGGTCCCAGACGCGGACGGCTCCGTCCGCGCCGGCGGACAGCGCATGGCGGTCGTCGCCGGTGATGGTCAGCGCATAGACGTCGTCGGTGTGCCCGGTGAGCGTGCGCGTGCACGCGCCGGTGAGCAGATCCCAGACGCGGAGAGGGCCGTCGTGGTCGGCGGTCACGAGATAGCGGCCGTCGCCGGTGGCGCAACCCAGCCTGACGGAGCCCGAACCGCTGTTGAGGACGCGTGCGCACGATCCGGTCGACAGGTCCCAGAGCAGGAGGGCACCGTCGTTGTGCGTGGTCACGACATGCCGCCCGTCGGCGGTCAGGCACAGGACGCTCCCCGAGGGGAAGTTCCCCGCGCCGTAGGAGATGGAGAAGGTGATCTCGCACTGGCCCGTGACCAGATTCCACACCCGCACGTTTCGATCGCGGTCGCTGGAGACCACGCGCTGACCGTCCGGCATCGCGTGGATCAGCTCGATACTGGCCGGCTGCTCCCACGTGTGGCGAAGCTCCCAGGATCGGGTGTCCCACACGCAGATGATCTTGAAAAGTGAGGCCACCATGTGCGAGCCGTCGGGTGTGAGGCAGAGCGACCGGATGACGGTCGGTTCACTGTTCAACTCCCTGACCGGGCGCCGGCTTGAGAGGTCCCAGAGCTGCACTTTCCCGTCGTGGCTGCTGGACACGGCGTACGCGCCGTCAGTGGTGAGTCCCACCGCGTCCACGGATTCCAGGAAGCCCGTGAACACCGCCGTGGGACGGACCGTCCGCAGGCCGGTGCGCGCACAGTGGTCGTAGAGCTGGTGCCAGGCGTCGACGACGTGCGAGGCGCGCTCGTATCCGGGCTTCTGCCGGGCTTCCCGGAGAAGGGAGAGGGCGCTGGGGATGTCGCCTTCGGCCTTCGCGTCGAGCGCCCGTTCGACGAGGAGGGCCACCTCCGCCTGCGCTTCCAGGAGGTCCCCGGAGGAGCGGGGGCGCGAGACCTGGAACGAGGCGGGGACGGCGGCGCGCCATTCCGTGCCGTGCACATCCCCGGACGCGGAGATGTGCAGGACCCGACGGCCGCCGGGCTCCAGCCCCGCCGACCTCGCTGCGATGGTGCGGACGCACCGCCCCGTGGCCAGCTCCCACACCCGGGCCGCGTGGTCACGGGTGATCGCGTGCTCCCCGTCGGCTGTCGCGTACACGGAGCTCAGCGAGCTGCCGTGGGCGAGCGGGGCCCGGACCTGGCGGCCGGTGGCCAGGTCCCACACGCGCACCGTGGTGTCGATGCTCCCCGACAGGGAGTAGCGTCCGTCCGGGGTCGTGCAGAGCGACGTCACGCTGTTGGTGTGGCCGGCCAGGACGTGGCGGACGCGCCCGGTCGCGTAGTCCCAGACCCAGATCAGCCCGCCGCGTGAGCACAGGATGAGGCGGCGGTCGGCGGTGACGCACAGCTCGGCCCCGGCGGCCCCGGCGAAGCCGAAGGGAACGTAGTCGTCCGGGAGCGCCGGCGCGTCGTCGTAGTCGATCGCGATCACCCGCAGGCAGGCACCGGTTTCCAGGTCCCACTCGCGTACGGTGTCGTCCGCCGCGGAGGACAGCACGGTGCGGCGGCCGGGGACGGGGCAGACCGAGAAGACGGATTCGTTGTTCCTGCGCTCGTTCATGACGTGGCCCTTGAGGACACGGACACAGCGTCCGGTCGGCACGTCCCAGACGCGGACCGTCCCGTCGCCGCTCGCGGTCAGTGCCTGGCGCCCGTCCGGGGTCAGGGCGACGCCGTAGACGGTTTCGCCATGGCCCGCGAGCGTGCACAGCTCTCTGCCGGTGGGGAGCTCCCAGACCGTCACGGGGTTCTGCCCGCCGTCCGCAGCCTCGGGATCACGGCTGTGCCACCAGGCATGACGGCTGTCCGCGGTCAGTTCCACCGGACTGCCGGTCTCGATGTGGCCGATGAGGTCACCGTGGCCGGTGGCGTCGCTCTGGCCGATGGGACCACTGGCGCGCCCGCCGGACCCGCGCACCGTGGCGAGCCCCCGTCGAAGGTCCTCTATCTCCGATATCTCCGATATCTCCGGCGTCTTCGACGGAGGCCGGGACTCCCCGGGCCCCTCGATCAGCGCGGCGGCGGACTCGGCGTCGCCGCGTTCGAGGTGGACGCGGGCGAGCAGGGGACGGACGCGGCTGGGGGCGCCGCTGTTCTCGCCCACGGCCTGAAGCTCGTTGAGCAACTCCTCGTCGGTCCTGGCGCCGGAGCGCCACTGGAGCAGCCCGTGGTTGTAGGCCACCTCGGGGTGCTGCGGGTCGGCGACGGCGGCCTCCTGGAGGAGGACCACCGCCTCGTCGCCCCGGTCGAGGTCCAGGAGCGAGAGGGCCCGGTTGTTCAGCTCGTCGGCACGCAGTTCGCCTGGGTGCGGCAACGACCGCGGGTAGGGGTCGTCGGCGATGGCGGTGTACAGGGCGGTCAGCTCGCCGACGACCTGGGCCATGTCGGGTCGTGTCGCGGGGTCGGTGCGAAGGCACCGTGCCAGCAGGTCGTCCAGGGCCGCCGACACCTCGACCCCTGCCGCCCTGGTGCGGAACCCGTCGGCGCGGAGCGCGGCGAGCACGGCGCCCGCGGCGGGCCCCGCGCCCCAGGTGATGCCGCCCACGATCATTTCGAGGAGGCTCACGGCGAAGCTCCACACGTCGCTGCGCCGGCCCACCGCGGAGCGCGTGTACTGCTCGGGGGAGGCGTACGCCCGCGTCATGCCTCCGTAGGACACCCTCAGGGTGTGGTCACCGTCCGCCGGGATCTCGTCGTACGTTCCGCTCGCGGCATCGGGGACGACGGGCGCCTGGGCGCGCGCCAGCCCGAAGTCGGTGATCTTCACGCTCCCCGCGCTGTCGAGCAGGATGTTGGCGGGCTTGACGTCCTGGTGGACCACGCCCTGGTCATGGGCGTGGATCAGGCCCCAGGCGGTCTGGATCGCGATGTCCAGCACGCGGGCCATCACCTCCCGGGGCGCGCCCAGGTAGAGGCGGCCGTCGGCGATCCAGTGCGCCAGGCTTCCCGCGTCCAGGTACTCGACGAAGATCCGGGGGACCCCGTCCAGCGTGCGCAGGTAGTGGCAGGTGCACACGTGCGGGTGCGGGCCGAACCCCACCCACGTCTCGGCCTCCCGGATGAACCGCTCGCGGGCGGCGCCGTCGCGCATCCTGGGCCCGAGCGGCGACTTGACGGCGAGGTCGGTGTCCCAGCCCAGGTGCCTGACCCGGTAGACGACACCCATGCCGCCCTCGCCCAGGACGGCACGCACCTCGTACGTGTCGGCGATGCGGTCGCCGATGCGCCAGGTCCCCGCCTCTCCCGCCGCCGGCCGTTCAGCTACTGGCACCGGAGCCCCCCGAAGACCCTCCGGCGGCGGCCGTCAGCCGCCGCGCCTCGTCCGCGATCCCGGCGCTCACGCTGTCCGCGCCGGCCATGCCGTGCAATCCGCTCGCCCTGATCTGCGCCGCCAGGGCTCCGAGATAGGTCGCGGCCGCGATGACGTGGTCACCGACGTTGATCTCGCGGCCTTCGTCCAGGGCGTCCGACGCCTTCCGCGCGTCGCGCACGATCCGGCTCACCTGGGTGGTGATCTCCTGCCGCGTCTGACCGGGGATGTCCACCGCGCGGCCGATACGGTCGAGGATCGTCCGGCAGGAGCGCGACAGGTCCTGGAGCAGGCGGTGCTCACGGCCGGCGCCGGGCGACCTGAACGTGGAGTTGAGGACGTATCCCCCGGCGACCCTCGCCTCGATCGCGCCCAGGACCAGAGGGGTGTACGCGTGGATGTCCACCGCGCTCGTCGCGCCCAGCGCCTCCCGGAAGCACGGGTGGACGTGGAACTCCGACTCGTACGGCTGCACGGCCAGGTCGGGGCCTCCCGCGTAGACCACGTCGTTACCGCGCCGGACGCCTATGAAACCGACCGAGTAGAGGGTGTCGACGACACCGGGCAGCGTGATCGAGTGCGCGTATGCCGGAAACTGGTTGTGCAGCGTGGTCGCCGTCTGTTCCAGGCGGCTGGCGAGAACGTTCCGCATGACGATGTACCCCGTGTTCTGGAAGAGCGGGAAAAGACGCTCCAGGTAGGGGTAGGCAACCAGGTATTCCTGGGACAGGTCCCGGAGCTTCCACTCCGAGAACTGCCGGGCCGCCGCGACCACGTCCGCCTCGCGTATCCGGTCGTGGCCGTTCTGCACGGCGGTGTCACGCGACAGGTTGAGGTACTGGATGACGTCGCGGGGCCTCGGGAGCACGCGCCGCAGCAGGAACTCCGTGGTCGGCTCGCCTGCGATCAGGGCGGGAAACAGCTCGGTCCACAACTGGTCGGAGGTCAGCGAGGTGCCGACCGACGCGCGTGCCCTGGTGAGCGCCAGTTCCATGAGGGAGTCGTCCGACCAGCCGAGGCGCAGCTCGTCGCCCCGGAACTTGTCGCCGTCCGGGAACGAGAGGGAGTCGTAGATGTCGGAGCGGAGGAAGACGAGGCAGTGCATCGCGCCGCGGTAGCGGGCCGTGATGTGCTTGGCGGCCAGCAGCAGACCGATGATCATCGAGTGGGCGTCCGGCTCGGCCGACCACACCTGTTCGAGCTGGTCGACCAGCAGGAGCAGCGGCTGCTGCCGGTCCGCCCAGTCCAGTTCGGCGAAGGCGTCGGCGACGCCCTGCTCGACGACTTCGAGCTGGCGGATCGCCTGGGCGCCCTCGGACGGTGCGAGGCTCATCTCCACGCCCGTCCTGATCCCGAACGCTTCGAGGGAGAGCGACGTCGTCTGGAGCCCGCGGACCATCCCCGCGAGCCGGCCGCCGAGGTCCTGGTTCGACAGCTCGCCGTTGGCCTTCAGGAAGCGCCGCAGCACCCGGATCGTCCTGTGGTTCCGGAGCCTGCCGGGTGCCCTGGTGGCGTGCGTGACGAGGTGGCGGGCGGCGTGAACCGCGCATATGTAGCGCCAGACGAGGGATCTGGCGGTGTCGCCCGTGAGGCCCTGAAGCTCGAAGCGGCGCAGCTCGTTGCCCACCGCGTCGTCGGGGGTGATGAGGATCGTGCCTTCGGGGCCCTCCGGCTGCGTGCCTCGCGGCTGCGTCCCCCGCGTCCCCCGCGCCGCGATCTGCATACAGATCGCGCTCTTTCCGGACCCCTTTCTTCCGATGATGAGCATTTTCCTTCCGGATACCGTCGCCTCATAGGCCACGGTCCGAATGAAGCTCTCACGCAGAAGCCCGCCGGCGATGTCCCGCTCGGCGTCCTCGTACCCGAAATTCAACCGCTGGAGAGCGGAGGACTCGGCCAATGACGTACTCCCGCCCCTGGTGATCTCCGGGCAACTCCGTATGGCCCCGGGTTTCGCCGTCACAGTATGCACGGCTGCGGGTGCGGGGCGTTGCGGTATTCGGGTGGGCGGTGGCGGTGTCCGTGGTCGTCGACTCCGCGTCTACGGGTTCGGCTTCTCGCCCTTCGCCAGCATCGCCACGTACTTCTCGATCCGGCGCGCCCGGGTCTCGTCCTTCTTGGCTTCCTGTATCCGGTACAGGATCGAGTAGCGGTTCTGCCCGTCCAGCGTCTCGAAGAACGCCGCCGCGGCCGGGTCTGCGGTCAGGGCCGCCGAGAGGTCGTCCGGCACCGTGGCCGTCCTCGCGCTGTCGTAGGCCGCGTCCCAGCGGCCGTCGGCCCTGGCGCGGTCGATCTCGGCCTGCCCCGGCGGGCGCATCCGGCCCTGCTCGGTGAGGGCGCCGACCTTGTCCCGGTTGATCTTGGACCACCTGCTGTTCGGCTTGCGCGGGGAGAACCGCTGGAGCCACCACTGGTCGTCGAACCTGGCCTTCTGGCCGTCGATCCAGCCGTAGCAGAGTGCCACGTCGAGCGCCTGGGGGTAGTCCAGCGCGACGATTCCGGGGCTCTTCTTGCGAAGCTTGAGCCAGATGCCGGGCGAGACGGCGTGGTTCTCGCCGAGCCATGCCTCGAATGCCTCGGCGGATTCGAATACGACGATCTCCATGTTCTGGGCCATCCCAGCAGCAAACCACACCCAACGTTCGCCATGACGCGTTCGGGCACGGCCCCGGATTCCGGAGCCGTGCCCGAACGAAAGTCTCCGGGCCGTCGGTGGTCCTCAGCCGCTCGCAGTCGCCAGCCGTTCGTGTTCCCTAGCCGTCCGTGGTCCCTAGCCTTCCGTGGTCCGGAACGCGGGGATGACCTCGCGTCCGAACCGGCGTATGCACGCCAGCTCCTCCTCGTGGCCGGGCCCGTTCGCCATACGGAACGTCATGATCAGGTACGCGGGGTCGATCGCCTCCTGGAACGCGCGGACCGAAGCGATGCAGTCGTCGGGGCTGCCGACTATCAGGCGGTCGCGCCGATGGCGGTCGAACGTGAAGTCCTCCTCCTTCGTCACGCCCTCAAGGAACGGCTCCCGTTCCGCCACCCACCGGGGGACCTTCTCGAAGTAGAACCAGTGGTCGGCGCGGACGTGCGGCCACCACACGCGCTCGACCTCCTCCAGCGAGTCGCCCACCCAGGCATCGCGCAGGAGGTTGACCGCGAGCTTGTCCGAGGTGCCGTACTCCTCGCCCGCGGCGCGATACAGCTCCGTCCAGTAGCGCATGACCTCGATGTTGTGCAGCGGATCGGTCGGCCACGGGGCGCCGAAGCGCGCCGCACGCCGCACACCGGGTTCGGACATCGCGCCCACCCACAGCTCGGGGCTCACCGGCTTCGGCGTGATACGGCCCTTGACGTCGAAGTGCTTGCCGTGGAAGTCGAGCTCCTCGCCCGCCCACGCGCGCTGCACGATCTCGATGCCCTCCTCGAACCGCGACACCTGGCGCCTCGCGTCGAGCCCGAACAGCTCGAACTCCGACGGGAAGTTGCCCAGGCCGACACCGAGGCGCAGGCGCCCGTTGGACAGGATGTCGACCATCGCGCCGTGCTCGGCGACGTGGACCGGATGCTCGAAGGGGAGCAGGTGGATCGTGGTGCCTATGTCGACCCGCTCGGTGATCGCCGCCAGCGCGCCGAGCGCCGCCCACGGGGAGGGCGGATAGCCGTCCGGCATCATGTGGTGCTCGGGCACGAACAGCCCGTCGAACCCGGACTCCTCGGCCACGCGGGCGGCCGTGAGGATCTCCTGCCAACGCTGCACGATGCCCTCGGCGTTGGGCGGGTCCTGGGGACGGAACAGGATGCCGAACTTCATGCGGTCTTTCCTTCCTGGATACCCCCGCCTTCAGGCGGGAGAGGAAACGAAGCTCCTGAGCAGGGCAGGGAAAGCCGGTTCGCCGCCAGGGCGGACCGGCGTGCACCATCCACCGGCCGACACCCGATACTCACAGGAAAATTGATATGATGTGAGGCGTGACGAGGCAGGTCAAGCGGGCTTTCAAGTACCGCTTTTACCCCACGGATGAGCAGGCAGCCGAGCTGTCGCGCACGTTCGGCTGCGTCCGCCTCGTCTACAACAAGGCGCTGGAGGACCGCACGCGGGCCTGGTACGGCCAGCAGCGCCGGATCTCCTACGTGCAGTCCTCGGCCGCACTGACGGTGTGGAAGAAGACCGAGGAACTGGCCTTCCTGACAGAGGTATCCTCCGTCCCGCTCCAGCAGGCCCTGCGCCACCTTCAGACGGCGTTCGCGAACTTCTTCGCCAAGCGCGCCAAGTACCCGCGCTTCAAGTCGCGGAAGAGGTCCCGTGCGTCGGCCGAGTACACCCGAAGCGCCTTCACGTGGCGCGACGGGCAACTGACGCTGGCGAAGATGACCGAGCCGCTGGACATCCGCTGGTCGCGTCCGCTGCCCGAGGGCACGGTGCCGACCACGGCGACCGTTTCCCGCGACGCGGCGGGACGCTGGTTCGTATCCTTGCTGTGCGAGGACACCATCGCCCCGACCCCCGCCACCACGAGCGCGGTCGGTCTGGACGCCGGTATCACCTCCCTGGTGACATTGTCCACCGGGGAGAAGATCACCAACCCTCGACATGAGCGCCGCGACCGCGCCCGCCTGGCCCGTGCGCAGCGGGAAATGTCGCGGAAGGCGAAAGGCTCGGCGAACCGGGAAAAAGCCCGCCGCAAGCTCGCTCGCACCCACGCGCGCATCGCCGACCGGCGCCGCGACTTCCTGCACAAGCTGTCGACTCGACTCGCCTGCGAGAACCAAACAGTCGTGATCGAGGACCTGACCGTGCGCAACCTGCTGAAGAACGGCCGCCTCGCGCGGGCCATCTCGGACGCGGCCTGGACGGAACTGCGCTCCATGCTGGAGTACAAATGCGCCTGGTACGGGCGCGAACTCGTCGTGATCGACCGCTGGTTCCCCTCCAGCAAGCTGTGCGGGGCCTGCGGCACGGTCGCGGCGAAGATGCCGCTGAACGTCCGTGAGTGGACGTGCGACTGCGGCACCACGCACGATCGCGACGTGAACGCCGCGAAGAACATTCTGGCCGCCGGGCTGGCGGCGTCTGCCTGTGGAGACGGTGTAAGACCTCAACGGGAGTCCTCCCGGACGGGGCGGTCGTCGGTGAAGCAGGAACCCCAGCGGGCGACCGCTGGAATCCCCCGCCTTTAGGACTTCGTTGGGAAATCCGTGATTCGGGCGGGGTGGAGTCGTTGATCTTCCTGTTGCAGTGCTTGCAGGAGGGTGGGGCTGGTGTCGTTGGAGCCGCGGGCGGTGGGCGGGGTGCCGGAGTTGACCGCGAGGGTGGTGCGGGCGGCGTTCCCGAAGGGAACGCTGGCCGTTCGGGTTCGGGAGGTGCTGGGGCCGGTGTTCGAGGATGAGGCCTTCGCGGCGGCGTTCCCCCGGCGTGGCCGCCCGGCAGTGTCGCCCGGCGCGCTGGCGCTGGTGTCGGTGTTGCAATACGCCGAGGGCTTGTCGGACCGGCAGGCAGCCGACCAGGTCAGGGCGAGGATGGACTGGAAGTTCCTGCTCGGCCTCCATCTGGATGATCCGGGGTTCGACTTCACCGTCCTGGGAGACTTCCGCTCCCGTCTGCTCGCCCATGGCCTTGAGGAACAGCTCCTGGACACGGTGCTGGAGCGCCTGTCGCAGGCTGGGCTGTTGCGCGCGGGCGGGCGCCAGCGCACCGACTCCACGCATGTGCTGGCCTCGGTGAGGTCGCTGAACCGGATGGAGTTCGTCGGCGAGACCCTGCGGGCGGCTTTGGAAGCCCTGGCCGCAGCAGTACCAGACTGGCTCGCCCCGTTGATCGATGCGTCCTGGGCGGAACGCTACGGAGCCAAGATCGACAGCTACCGGTTCCCGAAAGGCGAGAACGTCCGCCAGGAGTGGGCCGAGCAGGTCGGCAGGGACGGCTTCACCATCCTGGAGGCCGTCGGTCATTCCACCGGCCTGCCCTGGCTGCGGGAGGTCCCGGCAGTAAAGACCCTTCGCCATGCCTGGGAGCAGCAATATCACCGGGACGGACAGGAGGTGTGCTGGCGGGAGGGCAAGGACCTCCCGCCGGGCAGAAAGCGCCTGGCCTCCCCCTACGACCCCGACGCGCGTTACGGCGTCAAGCGCGGCTCGGGCTGGACCGGGTTCAAGACGCACCTGACCGAGACCTGCGAACCCGATGCGCTTCACGTGATCACCAATGTGGAGACGACCAGCGCGAACGTCGATGACGCCGAGATGACTCAGGTCATCCATCAGCACCTGGGTAAGCGCCAGTTGCTGCCGGACGAGCACATCGTGGACGCCGGCTACGTCACCGCGGCCCACATCCTGACAGCCCGCGACGACCACAACATCACCCTGCTCGGCCCGGTCGGCGCCGATACCCACCACACCAAGCGCGGTGACGGCGACCAGAGCCCGGACCTGACCCAGGCCGCCTTCCACGTGGACTGGGACGCGAAGCAGGTCACCTGCCCCGTAGGAGCGGTCAGCGTCACATGGTCCGACCAGCGCAAACCCAGCGGCACCCCCATCACCCGGGTCCACTTCACGCGCGAGGACTGCGATCCTTGTCCGCTGCGGTCCCGCTGCACCAAGGCCACGAACGGGAAGTACGGCCGGAGCCTGACACTCCTGCCCCGTGACCAGCAGGAAGTCCTGGCCCAGCAGCGGGCCGAGCAGCGGACCGAGGAATGGAAGGCCCGCTACGACATCCGCGCCGGCGTCGAAGGCACAATCTCCCAGGCCGCCCGCCGCACCCGCCTCCGGCGCACGCCCTACCACGGCCAGCCCAAGACCCATCTCGCGAACCTCCTCTCGGCCGCCGCCATCAACCTCATCCGCCTCGACGCCTGGACCACCGGCCTCCAGCCAGGAGGAACCCACACCTCCCACCTCGCCCGACTCGCCCTCGCCGCATGACCAGACCGATACGCCCCCGTCTGCAGATTTCCCAACGAAGTCCTTTAGGCGGGAGAGGAAGTCAAGACCGCGTGTCCTCTCCTCCTGGGGTGACCTCGTTCCGGTTCCCAGGGGGCACTATCGGCCAAACGTGCGGTGGGTGTCGGGCGGCCGCCCGACACCCACCACTCAGTCGTCCGTAACGGCTATCGCGTGGTGAAGTCGACGAACTCGGTCCAGGCGGCGGCGTTCACCGTCAGGCCGGGCCGGGTTATCTCCTTGGAGTCCCGAATGTGGATGGCGTGGGGGCAGGTGGCTATCTCGACGCATTCGCCCCCGTCACCGGCGCTGTGGCTGGACTTGTGCCACTCCAACGCGACCTCGACGCACTGCCCGCCGTCTCCTGCGCTGTAACTACTTGTGAACCAGGACAGTTCGCTGCTCTTGTACCTGGAACGCTTGACGTTCATCCCTCTCCCAGCAGTTTCTCAATCAGGGCCAACGACTCGTGCGGAGTGAGCGCCTGCGCCCGTAGCGTCCCGTAAGTGGCTTCCAGCTCCCTCACCCTGGTGCGCTCGGTGTGCAGCCGACTGTCACTCTGTACCTCGGTGTAGGCGATCCGGCGCCCGTCCTTCGTTTCCATCAGGGTGAAGGGACCCGCAAGGCCTGCATGTTCACCTTGCCGCATCGGCATCACCTGAATGTCAACGTTACGCGCTTGCCCGACCAGGATGACCTGCTCCAATTGCCCTCGCCAGACGTGTTCGCCACCGATCCGGCGGTGTAGCACGGCCTCCTCGATGACAAAACTCAGGTGTGGAAGGGGTTGCCGAGTGAAGATCGCCTGCCTCTCCAGACGGGCCGCGAGGCGCTGTCCGATGATTTCCTCTTCCAGAAGGGGCCGCCACATCCGGAAGACCGCCCGTCCATACTCCTCTGTCTGTAACAACCCGGGCACTGCCTGTGTCGCGTACACATGTAGCTCAACCGCCTTCGACTCCAACTGCGCCGCATCCTGGAAGAACGGCGGGTACTGCGCCCGCGCAACCTCCTCCTTCATCTCCAGCAGGACGCCGCCCGCGTCAAGGATCTCGTCCGCCTGGTCGATGAACCGCGGCGGCGGAATCCGCCGCCCCTGCTCGAACGCGGCGATCGTCGACACCGAGTAGCCGACCATCCGCCCGAACTCGGGCCGTTCCAGGCCCGCCCGCAGCCGGCACCGTTTCAACTGCCGTCCGAAGACCCGCAGCAGCCCCGAGTTGGCCTCCGGCTCCGCCCCATCCGGCACATCCGCGGCGTCCGCCGCCTCATTCGCTTCGCTCATCCCCGCACCACCTCCACCGCCCAACGCGCCCCCGCGCCGGGTCGTCACGCACCGCCCCGCTTACACGCGCACAGGACCACACACAGCAACTGGCCGTGTGCGCGCCGTGTCTCGCCACGTTAGATCCGGCGCGGAAGCGTGAACCACATGAACAGCGAGAATTCCCCCGCACCGGTGGGCACCACCGACCACTCCGCCCTCCGTGAGTTCGCGATGCGGTTCACGTCGTCGCGGCGTGGCGCGCGGCTCGCCCGCCGTCTCGTCTCGCACCGGCTCGATTCCTGGGGCCACCCCTACGACAGTCGTGCCAACGAGACGTTGACGCTGATCACTGCGGAGCTGGCCGCCAACGCCGTGCGGCACGGGCACGTGCCGGGCCGGGACTTCCACGTTCGGCTGACCGGGGTGGGCCCGGTCCTCCGGGTCGACGTCACCGACACCCGCACCGAACGCGTGCCACCGCTCTCCTCCCAGGAGCCGCCGGGCGACGCCGAAGCGGGGCGGGGCCTGCTCATCGTGAGCTTGCTGGCGACCCGCTGGGGGGTCGCACCGCGTGAGAGCGCGCCCGGCAAGACGGTGTGGGCGGAGTTGCACCTGCGGTGAGCAATCGGAGCCGGACGAGGTTGTAGCCTTACGGTGCAATTTGCTTTCCGGAACGGGTGTGTCCGTACGTTGGCCGCCTGTCGGTCGGGACGGGTTCCGCACGCCACCGACAAGCCGACAAGGGAGACGGACGATGCCAGTGCCAGTGGGCTACGAGGTGGAGCAGCAGATCAGGCTGACTCTGCACCGGTACTGCGAAACGATCGACACCGCGGACTTCGAGGGGTTTGCGGCGCTGTTCGAGCGGGGCCGCTGGTTCATGGTGTCGGAGCCCGGATCACAGCCGGTTCGTGACTGGCTGGACGAGCGCATCGTGCTCTACGACGGGCACAGCTACACCAGGCACGAGATCTCGAATCTGAGTGTCCGCCCCACCGACTCTCCGGACGAGGCGGTCTTCAACTGCTACGTCACCATCTGGCAGGACCTTCCGGGACAGCCGCCGAACCTGCTGGCCCACGCTCAGTTCGACGGCTCGTTCGAACGGTCCGGGGATACCTGGTGGTGGTCCACGCACGGTATGACGGTGCAGTACGCCGGCGACCTGAGCGGACACATCAAGGGTGGTCTCGGGTGACGCGGCTACGCGACCGGGCAGGGCAGTTCGGGCTGGGAGTGGTTCGGGGAGCAGGTCACCATGGCCAGGGACAGGTACGTGGGGCGTTCGAGGTAGAAGCCGTACGACACATCGGCGCAGGAGTGCAGCCGTTCGGCGGCAGCGCTCGCCAACCGGGCCAGACGGGACGTGTCCCGGTCCCTCTCCGACGCGAACCGGGGGGCGTACTCGGCCAGCCGCTCATGGAGCCATGACGCCGCTTGCTTCGCGTCGTCCGAGGTGGCGCGGACGAGGGAACGGGGCTTGATGAGCCAGTAGGCCGTCTCCAGGGGCGGCAGGTCGGGGGTCGGGAACTCCTCGGCCACCTCGCGGTAGCGCTGGATCAGCTCGGGCTTGGCTCCCGCCGGGGGCGGCTCGGGATGCGGGGGCCGGCGTAGGGCCTCGTTGTCGAAGCGGTTTTTCGGACCGGTCCAGAGATAGCCGTGGTGGTGCACGAGTCGTTCCCGTTCGAGAGGTGCCGGCCGGGCACGGTGGACCAGGCCCGGCCGGCGGTGGGGGGGAGGATCAGACGTGGAGGCCGAAGCGCGCCGGGTCGATCCCGGCGGCGTCCAGCTCCTCCGTGGTGAACCGCAGCGGTTCGGTGTCCGGCCGCTTGCTGTCACCCAGGGCCCAGGCGTCGTCGCCGATCCGGGCGAGGGTCACGCACCCTTCGGTGCAGGGGCCGCCGCACGCCTTGACGAACGAGGCCCCGTTGATGTCGAGCGCGTACAGGTCGGTTCCGTTCAGCATCACTGCGCCTTCCTGCTCAACTGATCGCGGCCACGGCCGGCCGCCGCCGCCCGTTCGGGCGGGAGTCCATGGGAGGGGCCGGGCGCCCCGGGCAGCTCGGTGCTGAGTGCGCGGGGGGCGTGGTTCCCGGTCTCAGGCGTGGGCCTGGTCCTGATGCCGCTTGAGTGCCACGTTCGTGTCAGAAACGGCGCTGTAGTCACCTCTGGAGCGGGCGTTCTGCCGCCGCGCACAGATCCCGAGGCACGCACCGCACCCCGGCACCGCTTTCGGTTCCGGGGGCCGTTCGGTAAGACAATATTCTTTCGGCATCCGTGCATCCGCCGCCATCATTCCTCCCTGGCTTTATGACACGACCAATGATTCACCGGGAGGCAGGCGGAGGCGAGGATTATTCGCGTTGCGGACTAAAGTTCATCAGCGGTAGTTGTCCGCCCAGAGCCGGAGCAGGACCCTTGCGTCATCATCGAAGTGAGCATGCTGCTCGAACAGGGAGAAAACGGCGAGATGTTCGGAGACGTCGCGTGCGTCCCGGAAGACCATGCGGCCGGTGAAGTTCTCCACTGTCGCCAGCCGATCGTCATAGATCGTGAACGTGTTCATGGGACCACGTGGCAGGACCGTCCCGGTCGGAATGACGCCGATACGGAGGTTCGGCAGACGGGACAGTGATATCAGCCGGTCGATCTGCGTGATCATGCCCGAGGGCGGAATGATCGCCCACCTTGCCGCCTGTTCGGTGAGCAGGAACGTAAAATGCTTCGCCCTGTCGTGCAGGACCGTTTGCTGCTCCAGTTTGCGTGCGATGGTCCTCGCGGGGTCACCTGGGGTATGGGCAAGACCGGCCAGCATGTATGCGGGGGTGGCCAACAGCCCGGTAATCATGGCGGGCAGGAAGTACCGGAACTCTGCGGACTCGGCCTCCAGCGCGGCCAGTTCAGTCTGCCGCTTCTCCATCCCCCGACGCCAAGAGGAACGCTTCCCCTGCCATTCCGTATTGGCGATCCGCGCGAGGGTTGTGATCTCCGTAACCGTGTCCGCAGTGGCGTCGAGCGCCCGGAGGATGCGCTCGACGTCCACGAGGCTCGGCGTCTTCCTGCCGGTCTCGAACCTACTGATCTGGCTTTGAGACATATTGCAGCGGCGAGCGAGCCGGTCTCCGGTCAGACCGGCTCGCGTCCGCAACTCTCGGAGTTTCTGTGCCAGGTCGTTCCTTGACCGGCCCATCTGCTCGGGCTCAAATGTCACTCGAAGGCTTTCACGTACTCTGTAAACGGCACTGAGTGTGCCAGGGCGATGCGCTGCCACTCCAGGTACGGGGCGAGGTCGGTGGCGATCAGCTCCCGGTTGATCTGTGTTCCGTCCGGACGGTAGTTCAGGTGCACCACCCGCGCTTCGTCGAACATCCACCAATCGGTTCCCGAAAGGGGAAGCCCATGGTCGTTCCCGGTGACATCCAGAACGCGAATGTCCTCTCCCGCCGCTATGTTGTCCGGAATTCCCCAAGTGAATTGGTACCGTTGGTAGTCCGTCAACGGCCGGCGAACAACCCTCACCCGACCGATGGTGCGCCCCGATGCCACATAGCCCCGCACGCGTTCATGCCATCGCGCGTTGTGGTTCGCGGGCTTCGGGTCCCCCTGAAGGAAGCGGGCGACGTTCTCCGCTTCGTTGGGCATGGTGTACGTGGGTTGTGCCTCGAAGCGCCATGCGTGGTGTTCGTACGCGTCGAAGATCTTCCGCCACTCCTCACCATCCAAGAGCACGCACTGCCTCCCTGAGTACAGCTTCCGGAATCTCCACCAGGGCCTCCCCTTCGGGCGGGGCGAAGGCGTCGGATGCGTTGCCCTGTACCACGATGGAGCCGCTTGCCGTGCGGTAGACATTCGGGCAGTCGTCGTCATCGCAATCGGGTCCGTTGACCCTGCCGGAGCCGCGTGAGTCCGTCGCGCGCCATGCCGTCACCCTTCTCTTCGGCCCCGGTCGGGGCTCTCGCGGACGACGCTACGGACAGCAGCTTTCTCCGTCCACGCCGACTCCGGGATATTCCTGAACCGGCATAAAGATCACCCAGGCCCTGGCCGGCCGCCAACGCCCCGGGGTACATGCCGCCCCGGAAACCCCTGGACACGTGATCCCCGGCGTCGCAAAGATATTCCGCATGATGCATGGCTATGAATCCGTGAGTGTGGACGAGGGGCCGGAACCGCCCGAGTGGCCCCGCGAGTTCCGGGCCCACACCGGGCACGGCGGGCTCAGGGAGCGCGGGGACGACATCTCGGTCGTCGTCTCGGACCGGCCGTCGACCAGCGCGGCGATGTTCACCAAGAGCCACTTCGCCGGGCCCGCCGTGGTGTTGAGCAGGGCGAACGCCGCGGGGCGGGCGATGCGCGCCGTGGTGACCCTCGCGCAGAACGCCAACGTCGCCACCGGGCGGCAGGGCGCCGAGCACGCCGCCGAGGTCGTCGGACGGGTCGCCGCGCTCACCGGCGTGCCCCAGGGTGAGGTGCTGATCGGCAGCACCGGCGTCATCGGCCGCCCCCTGCCGATGGCCGACATCCGGGCCCACTTCGACGAGGCCGCCGCCCTGGGCACCGCGGCGTTCGGGGCGGCTCCGCCGGACGTGGCGCGCGCGATGATGACCACCGACACGCGCCCGAAGACCGCCGTGCGCACCGTCGGCCGGGCCCGCCTCGTCGGTGTCGCCAAGGGCGTCGGCATGCTGGAGCCGAACATGGCCACGATGCTGGCCTACGTCCTCACCGACGCCGCCGTGCCGGCCGACGCCCTGGACGCGGCGCTCCGTGCGGCCGTCGACACCAGCTTCCACTGCCTCAGCGTGGACACCGACACCTCCACCTCCGACACGGTCGCCGTCATCGCGAACGGCGCGGCCGGACCCGTGGACACCCCCGAGTTAGCGGCGGCGCTCGCCGATCTCTGCCTGGACCTCACCCGGCAACTCGCCCGGGACGGAGAGGGCGCCACCAAGCTGCTCCGCGTCACCGTCGGCGGAGCCCTGAACCCGGCCCAGGCGCGGCGGATCGCCAAGAGCGTGCTGAACTCCCCGCTGGTCAAGACCGCGGTGCACGGCGCCGACCCCAACTGGGGCAGGGTCGTCATGGCCGTCGGCAAGAACACCGAGCACCCGGACGACGCCGCCATCCGCCCCGGCCTCGTCACCGTCGGGTTCGGAGACGTCGAGGTGTACCCGCGGGAGCCGGGCCCTGACACCCTCGCCCGGCTCGCCGACGCCATGCGGCCCCCCGAGGACGGCAGCGTGGACATCACCGTCACCCTCGGCCTGGGGCCTGCCGCGGCGATGGTCTACGGCTGCGACCTGTCCGCGGAGTACGTCCGCGTCAACGCGGATTACACGACGTAGGGCCGGCGGGTGCTGTTGCCGGGCCGTGCCCCGTCGCACACGGGCCACGCCCTTGACCTTGACCTTGGGGCAGGGGACAGGATCCCGGCATGGTTGCTGACCCGGTGGGGCCGCTCCGTCCGGCACGAAGGGGCGGCAGACCCTAGCGCGCCGCCACCCGGTGTTCCGCCAGGTGCGACAGCACCGCGTGGTTCGCCTCCCAGCCGTCCGGGAACTTGATGGTGACGCCGAGCTGCACCGGTTCCATGGACGGGTGGTCGTCCAGCAGCTCCGCGACGCCCGCCCGGCACACCACGACGCAGGCGTGCCGGTGGCGCGAGGCCAGCACGCACAGGCGGCCCGTCTCCAGGTGGAACGCCGTGGCGTCCGGGCGGCCGGAGAGCGGGTGCAGGACCACCGTGACGTCGTACTCGCGGCCTTGCAGGCGGTTGGCCGTGTCCGCGACGACGTCCGTGATGCCGAGCGCGGCGAGCGCCGACCGCACGGCCGCCGCCTGGTCGCGGTGCGCGGTGCCCACGGCGATGCGGTCCGCGGTCAGCGGCAGCGGGTCCGGCGCCCGTTCGGAACGTGCCGTTCCGCCGCGCTCCAGCAGCCGGCGGACCACCTGGGCGACCGCGTGCACCGCCTCGGGGTCCGTGCGGGGGGTGTGCCGGGCGGGGAGTTCCAGCAGGCCCCAGCCCGACGCCGCGGCCTCGTCGATCACGCGGTCCGCGCCGGAGCCGTCCGACGCCACGGCGAAGCGCAGCGCACGCTCTCCGTGCCCGGTGCCGCTGCGGAACGGCGTGTACGGGTAGAAGGCCGCCGAGACCAGCGGCGCCGCGGACGCCGGCAGGCGCCACGACACCGGCAGGCGGTGCTGCGGCAGGCCGGGGTTGTGCGCGAGCAGTGTCGACACGGCGCTCGCCGACGGGTCGTAGGACAGCCCGGCCCACTGGTCGGAGCCGACGATCGCGAACGGGTCGAGCTGGCCCGGGTCGCCCACGAACAGCGCCCGCTCGAAGAGGCCCGCCACGGCCAGCAGCCCGTCCGAGCGCATCTGGTACGCCTCGTCCACGATCGCGTGCCCCCACTGCTCGACGCCCTTGACGTGCGCCCACTTCGCGGCCGTCGACAGGACGACGTCGAGCCCGGCGAGGTCGGCCGCCTTCGCGGCGGTGCGCACCTGGGGGAGGTCGTCGAGCGCCTTGTCGTAGGCGTCGGCGTCACTGCTGTGCAGCCGGCCCACCGGCAGGTCGGGGGCCTTCTCGGCGATCCGCAGCACCAGGTCGTCGACCTGGGCGTTCGTCTGCGCCACCACCATCAGCGGGTGGCCCGCCGCGGCCAGTTCCAGCGCGGCGCGCACCACCAGCGTGGACTTGCCGGCGCCCGGCGGGGAGTCGACGACCACGCCGCGCGCGGTGCCGTGCAGGGTGTCGTGCAGGATCGCCTGCGTAGCGCGGGCCGCGAGGACGCCGGGGGCCGCGGCGGTGTCCGCCGGGCTGCCGGGGGAGGCATCCGCGGGGTTCCCGAGCGGGTCGGCGACGGCGGACGGGGCGCCGGTGTGCGCGGCGCCGGTGTGCGAACCGCCTGTGTGTGGGCCGCCGGCCGCCGCGGGCGTGCCGCCGGGCGCGGGGCCGGCGGCGAGCGCGGGCGGCGCGGGGGAGGGCTCGGGCAGTGTCACAGGATGTCCTCCGGGGTGACCGGGTCCGGTTGCTCCGCGGCCTCGCCCGGCGGGCCGCCGTGCGTCCACGGGGTCTCCTCCGGGTCGGGCAGCTTGGGGCCGCCGCGCTGGTCGTGCTCGAAGAGCGTGAACAGGACGCGGTCGCCCTTCTCCGGCACGGTGCCCGGCTCGGGCTCCCGGCCGCGTCCCATCTTGTCGGTGATGCGCAGGACGACGACGAGCCCGTCGCCGACCGGCACCGCCTCGGCGCCCGCCTGGCCGTCGGGGCCGTCGGGACCGGCGGTCCCGGAGCGTTCGGCATCCCCGGCGCCGGCGGCTCCCGCCATCCGGTCCGCGCCGTCCACCAGGCCGGCGCCTTCCGCGCCCTCGCCGGCGACCTCCACGACCTCCGCCGTCTGCGGCCGGCCGGCCAGGGAGCGGTGGACCTTGCCGGGGACGGTGAGCCGGGGGCGGTCGTCCGTGCGGACGGTCACCAGCGGGCGCGGGCTGGGCCGCTTGCCCTCGCTGTGGGTCATGACGACGTCCGTCACCTCGCCCGCGAAGGCCTCGCCGGACAGCCGCCGGCCGGCCATCACCAGCGGGTCGTCCAGCGCCTCCTGGGCGTCCAGGCGGCCCTGCTCGCGCTCGCGGGCGGCCAGCTTGTTCGCCGCGGTCACGGCGTCGTCGCGGCGCGGCTGCGGGGGTTCACCCGCCAGTACGCGGTCCCGGTGGCTCGTGAACGACCAGCGGTCGCGCGTCCAGCGGTCCGCGACGTGCGCTCCCTCCGGCAGCCTGCACAGCAGGTCGAGGCCGCGCCAGACGGCGTCCCAGGTGGGGCGGGTGCGGCTGTCGACGAGGGCCCGGATCGCGTACTCGGCCGCGGTGACCCCGCCCAGCCGCTCGTCCGCCGCGAGGCCGTCCTCCGCGGCGGACAGCGCGGTGCGCGCCCGGTCGTAGCGCTCGACGGCCGGGGCGAGCAGCCTGTTGTCGAACGCCGGGTCGGTGGCGGGGCCCGCGGGCGGGCAGAGCAACTGGCCCTCGTGGTCCCTGCCCAGCTCCGCGCGGTGCGCCGCCTCGGCACCCGAGGTGCCCGGCGGCGCCTCCAGCCAGGCCAGCAGCGCGCCCAGGTGCTGGTCCTCCAGGCTGGACTGGCCCGTCGCCCAGTGCCGGGCGAGCACGTCCGTCATGGCCAGCAGCAGCGCCGAGCCGGGCACCCGCGCCCGCTCGCCGAAGTGCGTCAGCCACCGGCCGAGCAGCGGCACCGCGGGCGGCGCCGGATACGGCGACTCGGGATCGGTCTCCGCGGTGCGCCGAAAGCGCATGGAGCGGCCCAGCAGCCGTACGAAGGAGACGCCCGCGCGGTTCGGCACGACGATCTGCGGGGCGTCGGCGCACAGCTCCGCCTCCGTCTTGACGCGCTTGCCGGTCTCCGGGTCGGTCTCGTTCCGCTCGACCAGCTCCACCGCGTCCGCGAAGGAGTCGAGGTACGGCAGGACGATCTCGGCGAGCTCCGCGAGGAAGGCGAAGCGCAGGTCGCGGTCGCGGGGCTGGGGCACCACGAGCAGCCGCGGGGAGGTGCGCTCGGTGCCGACCAGCGCGCCGAGCGGGGCGCCCGCCTCGCCCGCGGTGGTGAGCGGCACGAACACCAGGGGACGGCCCGAGACATGGCGGTGCCGCACGGTGGCGAGCGGCTGGGCCCGGCCGCTCGCCATCGCCTCAAGACGGGCCAGGTCCGCGATCAGCGACATGCGCCGGCCTCCAGCGCCTCGGCCCTGAGCGCGGCGGCGCGGCGCAGGGCCGACACCGCGGGATCGGCCGGGTCGCCGGACTCCCCGCGGGCCGCCGCGAGGACCGCCTCGACGGTGCTGAGGCCGCCGAGATCGCCGCGCACCGAGCGGCCCAGCGTCGTCACCGCGCTCTCGGCGCGCGCCCGGGAGCGGCAGTGGAAGGCCATCTCGCACGTGGACAGGCACTCGGGCGCGTACGCCGAGGGCACCGACTCGACGGAGGAGTACAGCTCGTTCGGCGGGAGGGAGACGTCGAAGCTCGCGTCCTCGGGCAGGGTCGCCGCGATGTCCTCGACGCGGGTGAGCCGGGCGAGCTGCCGCCGGGTGACCGCGAGCTGCTTGCGGACGTCGACCGGGGCGGCCGTCGGCAGGTTGGAGAAGTCCTTCGGGCAGACCAGCAGCACGCGGTGCCGGACCCGGGGCACCGGGTGCAGCCGCTGGGCGAGGCGCTCCAGGGCCAGCACGTACACCGCCGCCTGCCGGGCCGCCGCGCCCACCTTCTCCGGCTCCGCCGAACCGTCGATCATCGGGAACGACTTGATCTCGACGACGCTCCAGCTCCCGTCCGGGTGCACCACGAGGGCGTCGGGCTCCAGGAACGCGGGCGTGCCGGCGACATCGAGGGTGAGCATGGGGTGGTCGAGCAGCGTCCAGGCGGGCGGGGGGCCGGGCTCGCCGGGCAGGGAGCCGTCGCTTGGGTCCGCACCGGGTACGGCGTCGCTGCCCCGGTCCGCGCCGGGTACGGAGCCGTCGCCCTGGCCGGCGCTGGGTACGGAGCCGTCGCCACGGTCCTCGCCCGGTACCGAGCCGTCGCCCCGGTCCGCGCCGGGCTGGGAGCCGTCGACCGCGTCCTTGTCCGGCTCCTCGTCTGCTTCCTCGGCGCCGGATGCCGTCCTCGACTCCTTGAGCACCAGGGCCGTGCGGGCCGCGCGGCCCTCGGGGCCGCCTGCCGTGAGGTCGGGGACGCGGACCGTCGCGGCCGTGGGCGGCTCGGCCGCCGGGTCGAGATGGCGGTGGACGAGGCGGAGCAGTTCCTCGCCGCCGTCCTTCTTCACCCGCGACTCGAAGGCGTGCCCCCGGATGAAGGCGAACTGCGACTGGCCGAAGCCCGACGGTGCGCCCAGCGCGTGCGCCAGCGCGGCCTTGTCCACTCCCGCGCCGTCCAGTAGGGCGCGCCGTCTGCACCCCGGGTTGCTGGCGAGGGCCGCCAGCCTCCGGGCGTCCAGAGGGAGAGGGGCGGCCGTGGGGCCGCGCAGCTCAGCGAGCCGGTGCCGCAGCGCCGTCCCCCGCGTCGGCGGGGCGGGTGCTCGGCTCGGCACGCTGCTTGCGCGGTCGGGGAATTCGCTCACCCGCCGAAGTCTGGCACTCGTCACCGACAATCGCGGCACCCCGGGCGGGTACCGCCCGTCCGGGAGCGGCCGGCGTCCCCGCGGGAGCGGCCGCCGTCCCCGCGAACGCGGCCTGCGTCCAGGCCGTCAGCGCCGGTGCGAGGCGCCCCGTGAGCCGGGCCCGCGCGGTGTCGGCCAGCCGCAGGGCGGGCCGGCTGAGCAGCAGCCCGGCGGCCATCACGGCGACGCCCGCGACGGCGTCGAGGAGGTAGTGGTTGGCGGTGCCGACCACGACGATCGTGGTGATCAGCGGGTAGCCGACCGCGGCGACCCTGGTGAGCGGCGAGCGGCCGTGGCGCCACAGCATCAGCCCGCACCACAGCGCCCAGCCGACGTGCAGGCTCGGCATCGCCGCGTACTGGTTGGTCATCCCGCCGAGGCCGCGCGGCGCGCTGGCGTCGCCGCCCCACCAGCCGTAGGAGCTGTACTCGGCCATGGTGTCGATGAACCCGTTCGCCGGCGGCAGCAGCCGGGGCGGGCAGGTCGGCAGCAGCGCGAAGCCGACGAGGCCGACGAACGTGGACAGCAGCAGCCAGGTGCGGCTGATGCGGTACTGGTCGGGGCGGGTGCGGAAGAGCCAGACGACTATCGCGGGCGTGACGAGGTAGTGCAGCGACGCGTACCAGAAGTCCGAGGGCAGGCCGATCGCCAGGTGGTGCGCGAAGAGGCGGTTCAGCGGCCCTTCCACGTCGAGGTGGAGGACCCTCTCCAGGTGCAGGATCGTCAGCCCGTGCCGGGTCGGGACGGCCGCACCGCTGCGGGCGAGCAGCCGGCCCGCGGAGTAGGTGGCGTACACCGCCAGGATCAGAGGTAGTTCGGTCCACCAGCGGAGCCGGAAGCTAACTGTCGCACCGGTGACCGGTGCGTCCGTCTGCGGCATCCGAGTGGTCTCCCTACTTCCGTTTTCGCGGCCTCGCGCCGGCCGAGCGTGACCGCTCACCACCGCCCCGAAGGCCGCGCCCATTTTATGCCGTATGTGATCGTGCGCCGCGGGCCGCCCCCCTGATCGTCATAGACGCAGTCGCCATGGGCCGGGTTGCCTCCTCGGGAGGGGTGCGGGCAGACGCTCGGCGGGGGGTTTCTGTCCGGGGAAATCCGCCTAATGAGGTACCTCGTCTCACCTTCCGTGCTCATCAGGTTCACCGCGGATTGGCGTTTCATTCGGCGGTGGTTCGCGGACGCCGGGCCGTCCGCGGGGGCCAGACGGCGTTTCGGCCATCCTCCAGGCGGCTCGGGGGTGTTGTCGGAGAGGCTTCGGGGTGTCCCGGGTGGGGATCAGGGGTGTCCTGGTCGGGTCGGTGGAGTGACGCCGTCCGGTCCCCCGTGTTTCGTGGAGGGGGTGCCGGGGTGTCCTCGGCGCGGGTGGCGGCGTGGGGGCGTGGCGCCGGGTGGTGGCGCGGGGTGGTGGCGCGGGGTGGTGGCCGGGGTCGGCCGCGGGTCGGGGGCCGTTCACCTGGGGATGCGCCTGGGGGTGCTCCGGGTGGGGAGCGTCTGGCGGTATCTCGGTGTGCGGTGGGGGCGCTTCGGCTGCTTTTCGCGCCCCAGGGGGTGCGCTGTAGCGCGGGGGCGGGGCCGGGGACGGCGGGGGTCCGAGGGGAGAGCGGCACGGGGTTGCGCACGCAGAGTTACCATCGTGTACGCAGAGTTGTGAATATGAACGGCCTATCCCACCCCTGGTCAGGGCGTACGGCACCGGCCCATGCACCCGGATCGGGCCGTAGCCCGGGAGGACGGGCCGCGTTGAGCCCTGCGGCTGGTCCAGGGAGCGGACGGCCTGCGTCCCGTGAACCCCCGAATGCGATCGAGGAGGACCGTGGTGTGTGGAAGAGGAGGACCGTCGTGAAGGTGCTGGAGCACTGTCCGGGGGCGCGCCCGGTGGCCGTGGAGGTCCGCGGCGACCTCTGCGACCTGGTCACCGTCCCGGCCCGGCAGGGCCTTGAGGCCGTCGACATCCTGCGCCGCGCCGCGGCGCGCGCGGTCGGCCCCGTGCTGCACGACGGCGCCTGCGACACCCTCGGATTCCTGGTGCCGCCCGGTACGGCGGCCGCCTGGGACCTGCCGGGCAGCGCCTGCACCCAGACCCGGGGCGACGTCCCCGGACCGGCGGGCGCCCCGCCGATCGACGGCGAGGGCGGATGGCTCCTGCCGCCCGGGGACACCGGGCGGCTGACCGATCCCACGGTGCTGCGGGCCGCGCTCGGAGTGGCGGCACGGCTGATCGCGGCGGCGGACAACTGCCGTTGACGGGACGCTGCGGTTGAGCGGACCGCTGCCGTGCAGCGGACTGCCCCCGTCGAGCGGCCTTCCGCCGGTGGGCGGCCAACCGCCGTTGAGGCCGCCACCGCCCCTACCGCCACCGCCGTCGGGGCCCGCGGACCGGGCGCGCACCGCCCCGCGGGGCGTGGGCAACCCGCGCCCGCACCCCGAGCCGCGCCGCTCATAATGGCCGGATGGCAAAGGGCAAGGGGCGCCGGGCGGAGGGCGGCGCGCGAGGGGAGCGCGGAGAGCGCGGGGAGCGGGCGGGGCGGCGCCGGATCGGGGACGCCGTGGTCCGCGCCGAGGTCGGCGGCGGCACCGCCGAGCTGATGCCCGACCCGGACCGGCCGCGGGCCCGGACCCTGCTCCTGGACGGCGCCCCGCAGTCGCACGTGGACCTCGACGATCCGGCGTACCTCGACTTCGCCTACCAGCGCAGGCTCGGGCACCTCATCGACCTGGCGGCCCCGCCCGGCCGGCCCGTGCGCGCCCTGCACCTCGGCGGCGGGGCCTTCACGCTCGCCCGCTACACCGCCGCCACCCGGCCCCGTTCCACCCAGCAGGTCGTCGAGCACGACGCGGCGCTCGTCGACTTCGTCCGCCGCGAACTGCCGCTGGACCCCGCCGCACGCATCCGCGTGCGCTGCGCGGACGCCCGCGCCGCGCTGTCCCGCTTCCCCGACGGCTGGGCCGACCTGGTGATCACTGACGTGTTCGGCGGGGCACGCACCCCCGCCCACCTCACCAGCACCGAGTTCGTCGCCGAGGTCCACCGGGTCCTCGCGGCCGGCGGCCACTACGCGGCGAACCTCGCGGACGGCCCCCCGCTCACCCATCTGCGCGCCCAGGTCGCGACCGCGGCCACGCGGTTCGCCGAGCTGGCGCTGATCGCCGACCCGGCCGTGCTGCGCGGCAGGCGCTTCGGCAACGCCGTGCTCGTGGCCTGCGACCATCCCCTGCCGCTGGCCGAGCTCACCCGCCGCTGCGCCGCGGACCCGGGGCACGGCCGCGTCGAACACGGCCGGGCCCTCACCGACTTCACCGCCGGGGCACCGCCCGTCACCGACGCCACCGCGGCGGACTCACCGGCCCCGCCACCGGGGGCGTTCGGCGCGGGGTGAGATGGCCGCCGGTACTCGGGCGCCGGCCGGGCCGACGTCGCGCTGTCCCGTCCGGCTGAGCAGCCGCGGCGGGTTCCGTGCCGAGGGAAGCAGCGGTAGGGCGTGGTGCGGCCCACGCCGGCTGCCGTCGCGCGTCGACATGCCGGCACTCCCGGCCTGCCGGGCGGGAACCGCTGCGGCGGCATCGAGGATGGCGGCCGCGGCATGAAGGTGCAGGCTCGCATTTCTTGTCATTAACCGGACCATAATGGCCCACCGGCGAATGGTACGGTCATGTTCCATAACGGTTCATCAGTATTCCGAACCATCATGTCGTCCGGTGTGAGGGTGGGGCACGTCGGTCGAATTCAGGCTGGCCTGAATGAGGCGGAGGTCTCCCGCGCCCGCGGGGGCCCGCGGCGATCGCCGCCATCCGGCAGCCACATCAGGTGAGCGGTCTGGCGACTCGGGTGGTTCTTTTCCCTGGAAGGTTGAGAAGTGGCCACATCACAACAGAGCGAGAGCAGACCTCCGCTCGACAAGTCCCGCGACGGGCTCGATCGCGGGGTTCTCCTCGTGGCCGGCGTGATCGTTCTCGGCGGGATCATGTCGATCCTCGACATCACGGTGGTGTCGGTCGGGCTGGAGACGTTCCAGAAGGAGTTCAGAGCGACCTCCGCCCAGGTGGCCTGGACGATGACCGGCTACACGCTGGCTCTGGCCAGCGTCATCCCGCTCACCGGCTGGGCCGCCGACAGGTTCGGCACCAAACGGCTCTACCTGCTCGCGATCACCCTGTTCGCCGCCGGCTCCGCGCTGTGCGCCGCCGCCACCTCTCTTGAGATGCTCGTCGCGTTCCGGGTCGTCCAGGGCCTCGGCGGCGGCATGCTGATGCCGCTCGGCATGACGATCCTGACGCGGGCCGCCGGCCCCGAGAGAGTCGGCCGGGTGATGGCCGTACTCGGTATCCCCATGCTGCTCGGCCCGATCTTCGGCCCCATTCTCGGCGGCTGGCTGATCGACGTCGCCTCATGGCACTGGATCTTCCTGATCAACGTGCCGATCGGCGTGATCGCGTTGGTCTACGCGGCGAAAGTCCTGCCCAAGGACCGGGTGGAGCCTTCGGAGACCTTCGACTGGCTGGGAATGGTGATGCTCTCGCCGGGACTGGCGACATTCCTGTACGGCGTTTCGACCATCCCCGAGACCGGCACCGTCTGGGACGCCGAGGTGCTCGTGCCCGCGGTCATCGGCCTCGTCCTGATCGCGGCGTTCGTGCCGTGGGCCCTGCACCGGCGCAACATCCATCCGCTGGTCGACCTGCGCCTGCTCCTCAACCGGGACATGAGCATCTCGGTGATCGCGATGTCGCTGTTCGCCGTCGCCTTCTTCGGCGCCAGCCTGCTGTTCCCGCTCTACTTCCAGCAGGTGCGCGGCGAGTCGGCGCTCGACTCCGGGCTCCTCCTCGCCCCGCAGGGCATAGGAGCGATGATCACCATGCCGATCGCCGGGATGCTCGCCGACAGGATAGGCCCCGGCAAGATCGTGATGACCGGCATCGCCGTGATCACCGTGGGCATGGGCATGTTCACACAACTGACCGCCGAGACCTCCTACACCTACGTCATCACCGCACTCTTCGTGATGGGCCTCGGCATGGGCGCCGCCATGATGCCGATCATGGCATCGGCGCTGGCCACCCTGAAGGACCACAACGTCGCCCGGGGCTCGACACTGATGAACATCGTCCAGCAGGTGGCGGCCTCGATCGGCACCGCCCTGTTCTCGGTGCTCCTCACGAACGGCCTCAAGGACATCACCGCGACCTCTCCCGTCCAGGTACGCGACGAGATGGGTGACGCGTTCGCCGGGGTGTTCCTCGTGGCGGCCGTCCTCATCGCGGTCTGCCTGGTCCCCGCCGCCCTGCTGCCCCGCAGGAAGGCCAAGGCCGCCGACCCCACGGTGATGGTGGGCCACTGAGTTCCGGCGGCTGCCCGTCCGGGCCGGTCCGGGGTCGGGCCGGCCCGGTGCGCCCCGGCCCGCGGGTCAGTACGTGACGATCTGGACCTGCGGCTGGTGCCCGTTCCAGGTGCAGAACACCGACACCTCGTCGGAGTCCCTGGTGAACTCGACCCGGATCCAGTCGGGTTCCTTCCACACCTGCATCGACCAGCCCGGATCGGGTGTCGCGGACACCAGGCTCGCGGAGGCCCGGCTGATGTCCAGCACCACCCGGCCGCCCGGGGTGTCGTAGCCCCGTACGACCCCTTCGTCGGTGTCCTCCTGGGGCGCCGACGGGCTCGGCGGGTCGCTCGGCTTCTGCTTCGGCGGGGTGCCGTGCGAGGGCGGGGGCGGCTGGGGGGAGTGGGTGCGGGGGGTGGGCGAGGGCGAGGGACGCGGGCGGTGCGTGGACGACGAGAGGGGCTCCGTGGCGTCCGGCGTCATTCCGCCGCCCGTGATGGGCACCGCGCGCGGCGGGTCGTAGGCGGTGCCGGCGAGGACCGTGTGCACACCCCACCACGAGAGCGTGACCGCAGCGCCGGTGGCGAGCGACCAAGCCAGGCCGTGGACCAGTCCCTTGAGCATCCCGGCCATAGTGCCGCACCGGGCGCACCCCTGTCCCCGCCCGGTCCCGGGTTGTCGGGAAACCGCACCCCGCGGGGTGCGGGAGCACCCTGCCGTCTCTTGGGGCCCGAGCGGGACGGGGGACCGTTCCCATGGCGTACGGTGCCGGGCATGGCTCGTGTGCTCGTGGTCGAGGACGACCCCTTCGTACGCTCGGCCCTCATCCGGCACCTCACGGAACTGCCAGGGGCAAACCCCGCACTCCGGGCCGCCGGCGCCGACCCCCACACCGTGCGCAGCGTCGGCACCGCTCTGGAAGCGCTCCGCGAGGTCGCGCACCACCAGTTCGACGTGGTCATACTCGACCTCGGGCTGCCCGACCTGGACGGCGCCGAGGCGCTGAAGATGCTGCGGGGCATCACGGACGTGCCCGTGATCATCGCCACCGCGCGCGACGACGAGACCGAGATCGTCCGGCTCCTCAACGACGGCGCCGACGACTACCTCACCAAGCCGTTCTCCGTGGAGCACCTCTCCGCCCGGATCGCCGCGGTGCTGCGACGCTCCCGCGCGAGCACCCGGACGGTGCCGCCGGACCGGGTGATCCAGGTGGGCGGGCTCCACATCGACCCGCTGCGCCGCGAGGCCGAGCTGGACGGCGCCCGGCTCGACCTGACCCGCCGCGAGTTCGACCTGCTGGCCTTCCTCGCGGGCCGCCCCGGAGTCGTCGTACCCCGCAGGGAACTGCTCGCCGCGGTGTGGCAGCAGGCCTACGGCGACGACCAGACCATCGACGTGCACCTCTCCTGGCTGCGCAGGAAGCTCGGCGAGACGGCGGCCCGGCCGCGCTACCTGCACACCCTGCGGGGTGTCGGCGTGAAGCTGGAGCCGCCGCGGGAGGCCGCCCGATGAGGTGGGCGCTGGTCCGGGTCTGCCTGGCCGTCACCGCGATGGTCGTCGTCGCCTTCGCCGTACCCCTCGGTCTCGTCGTCAAGGAGATGGCGCGCGACCGGGCCATCTCCGACGCGGAACGCAGGGCCGCGGCCCTCGGCCCGACGCTCTCCATCACCCAGGACCGCAGCGAGCTGACCCGCGCCCTCGCCGCCGCCCAGGACGGACCGGGCAACCGGATCGCCCTGCACATCCCGGCCACCGGCGGCGCCCCCGCCCTCGACCTCGGGACCCGCCGGGCCGCCGAGGACGACCTCGCCACCACCCGCAGGCTGGGCCGGGCCTCCATCTCCGCGGTGCCCGGCGGCTCCGTGCTGCTCCAGCCCACCGCGCTCAGCTCCGGGAAGATCGCCCTGGTCGAGGTCTTCGTGCCGGAGGCCGAGATGACCAAGGGCGTGCAGCGGGCCTGGCTGGTGCTGGGTGCCGTGGGCATCGCGCTGATCGTCGGCTCCGTCGCCGTCGCCGACCGGCTCGGCATCCGGATGGTCAAGCCGGCCCGCCGCCTGGTGGGTGCCGCCCACGAACTCGGCGAGGGACGGCTCGGGGCGCGGGTCCCCGAGGAGGGCCCCACCGAACTACGGCTCGCGGCCGTCGCGTTCAACTCCATGGCCGACCAGGTGGTGCAGCTCCTCGCCAACGAACGGGAGCTGGCGGCCGACCTGTCCCACCGGCTGCGCACCCCGCTGACCGTGCTCAGGCTCAACGCCGCCTCCCTCGGCGACGGCCCCGCGGCCGAGCAGACCCGGGCCGCCGTCGAGCAGTTGGAACGCGAGGTGGACACCATCATCGCCACGGCGCGCGCCGCCAAGCCGCAGACCGCGGCCCCAGGGCCCGGGGCCGGGTGCGACGCCGCCGAGGTGATCCGGGAGAGGATGGGCTTCTGGTCGGCGCTCGCCGAGGACGAGGGGCGCACGGTGCGGGTGGCGGGCGTGGAGCGTCCGGTACGCATCCCCGTGGCGCGCGCCGACCTCGCCGCCGCGCTCGACGCACTGCTCGGCAACGTCTTCCGGCACACCCCGGAGGGCACCGCCTTCTCGGTGGACGTCCACAACGGCGAGGACGCGGTGCTGGTGCTGGTCTCCGACGCGGGCCCCGGCATCCCCGACCCGCGCGCCGCGCTGGCCCGCGGCGCCAGCTCGGGGGGCGCCGGCTCGACCGGGCTCGGCCTCGACATCGTGCGCAGGCTCGCGGAGTCCACCGGGGGCGACGTACGGATCGGGCGCTCCGTGCTGGGCGGCACGGAGGTGCGGATCTGGCTCCAGCTCCGGGACCGCGGCGCCGACGGCCGCCGCGTCACCGGCCGCCTGCGGCGCGCCCACCGGGTGTCACGGCGTCCTCGCACGGCGGGGGCGTCCTGAGCGGGCCACGGCTCCGGCAGGGTTCAGACGTTCCCTTGCGGCAGGTTCCGCCCGCCCCCGCAGCATCAGGCGATGAGGCCCCCTGGAAAAAGCCCTTGAATCACCCACCTGCCCGGTGGGTTGTAGCTCAGTGCCCGCCTCAGGCGTGTGGTGGGCTGAGGTCATGCCGGCCAGGGTCCGACGGGAGCGTGAGCGATGACGAACGCCCTGCTCGTCAAGATCACGCGATATGTGAGCCTTCTGGGCAGCGGGGTGGTCGCCGGGGGCGCCCTCGCCACGCTCATCCTCGAACTGGCCCTGCGCCGCCTGAGCGGGCCCGACTACGTCGAGGTCCGGCAGGCGGAGCACGACTGGTTCCCCTGGTACATCGGCGCCACCCTCGGACCCACGTTCGTCGCCGTGGCGGTGCTGGTCCTCCTTGCGTGGAGGACCGGCAGCCCCGCGCTGCGCCCCGCGGCCGCGGCGTTCGTCCTGCTCGTGCTGGCTCTGGTGCTCTCGTTCGCGGTCAACGCGCCCATCAACCTCGCGCAGGTCGACTGGAACGCGCAGACGCCCCCGGCGGACTGGGCGGGTATCCGCGACCGCTGGCAGATCGCGCACGGCATCCGGACCGCCTTCTGCGCGATCTCGTTCGGCTTCGTCGGAGTCGCGGTCATCGACCGGCCGTTCGGACGCGCGAGCTGACGCGAGGTCCCCGGCCGGATGCGGCGAAGCCGGTCCACGAGGCCCCGCGCGCTGGGACGCGCCCGTTCCCGGACCACGTCACCGCCGGCTCACCCCCGCCCCTGCGGGCCTCCTTTAATCGACCCCGATGCCTTCCTTAAGAGCAGCCTAAGAACGCCAACTCCCGTCCGTACAATCCGATTCGCCCGGTTCCCGGTCGCTACGGTGCTGCGCATGACCCCCCACGGGCGTCCGCCCCGGACCCCGGGGCTCCCCCTCGCCCCGGGCGTCCGGTTCGACGGGAGCGGGCGTCCCCGACCGAGTGCCGGCTTCCGCTGAACAAGGCGGGCCGCGGCACAGCTAAGGCAGGCACGTGATGACCAGCATGCACCGTCGCAGGGCCAGTTCGACGACCAAGACGATGCGGGGCTTCGTCGCCGCGGGCATGGTGGTGGGCGGCGGATTCCTCTTCTCCGCCACCGCACTCGCCACCCCCACCGCCGCGCCGGGCTCCGACGGGCAGGCGGCCGGCGGCGCGTTCGCGCCGTACGTCGACACCTCGCTCTCCCCGGCCTTCGACCTCGTGGCGACCGCGAAGGACACCGGCGTCGACACCTTCAACCTCGCCTTCCTCACCTCGGGCGGCGGCTGCGATCCCAAGTGGGGCGGCTGGGGGTCCCTCCCACGCCCTCAAGGCAGTGGGGGAGGCGACCTGAACTCCAACGAGGTGGCCGGTCAGATCGACGACCTGCGTGCCGCGGGCGGCGACGTCCGGGTCTCCTTCGGCGGCGCCTCCGGCTCCGAGCTCGCGCTCGCCTGCTCCAGCGCCGACGAGCTCGCCGGGGCCTACGGCAAGGCGATCGACGCCTTCAAGCTCACCAAGGTCGACTTCGACATCGAGGGCTCCGCGCTGCCGAACACGGAGGCCAACACCCGCCGCGCCCAGGCCATCGCCCAGCTCCAGAAGGACCACCCCGACCTGGACGTGTCGTTCACCCTCCCGGTGATGCCCGAGGGTCTCACCCAGCCCGGCACCGACCTGCTCAAGAACGCCAAGGACAACGGTGTCAACGTCTCCGCCGTCAACATCATGGCGATGGACTACGGCCCCTCGTACAGCGACGACATGGCGAAGTACGCCGAGCAGGCCGCCACCGCCGCCCAGGGGCAGATCAAGGACGCGCTCGGGGTCTCCGACAGCGAGGCCTGGCAGAAGGTCGCGATCACCCCGATGATCGGCGTCAACGACGTCAACACCGAGAAGTTCACCGTCGACAACGCCACCGAGCTGGTGAAGTTCGCCCAGGAGAAGGGCGCGGGCTGGCTCTCCATGTGGTCCGCCACCCGTGACAAGCCGTGCGACGGCGGCTCGTCCGGCAGTGCCCAGCCCACCTGCTCCTCGATCGACCAGGACGCCCTCGCGTTCACGAAGGCCTTCGGCGCCTACAAGTGAGCCGGGCCCCGCAACCGGCTCCGTGAGGGCAACCGGCCCCTGAGGCCGACCGATCCCGAGCCAACCGGCCCCTGAGGCCGACCGACCCCTGACCACCACCACCCCCCACAAGTGCGCGCCCCGGCCGGCTTCCCCCCACACGGCCGGGGCGCGCCCCCGTCCGTCAGCCCGTCGGGCCCGAGTGCCAGGTGAAGTCCACCGGCAGCGCACCGCCGCGTGCCAGGTCCGCGTACCACAGGGCGCTCGCCTTGGGGGTGCGGACCTGCGTGGCGTAGTCCACGTACACCGCGCCGAAGCGCTTGCCGTAGCCGTGCGCCCACTCGAAGTTGTCCATCAGGGACCAGAGGTAGTAGCCGCGGACGTCGGCCCCGTCGGCGATGGCGCGGTGCACCGCCTTCAGGTGGCCGTGCAGGTAGGCGATCCGCTCGGGGTCGTTGACCTGGCCGTCGGTCTCCGGCTTGTCGTCGTAGGCGGCGCCGTTCTCGGTGACGTACAGCTCCAGGTCCGGCCGCATCCTGCTGTAGCGCGTGATCAGGTCGTACAGCCCGGTCGGGTCGATGGCCCAGCCCATCTCGGTGCACTCGCCGGGCGGCTGGTGGAAGGTGACCTCGTCGGCGGCCGGCCACGGGGAGTGCTCGCTGACGCCGTGGTTGGTGGCGATCGGCCCGGACGGCGCGTTCGACTTCGCGGACACCAGCACCGGCGTGTAGTAGTTGAGGCCGAGCGCGTCCACCGGCTGGTGGCAGGCGGCGAGGTCGCCGTCCTCGACGAAGCTCCAGTCGGTGAGCGCGGCGGTGTCCGTGAACAGCGAGTCCGGGTAGGCGCCCCGGAGCATCGGGCCGTGGAAGACGCCGTTCGCGAGGTTGTCCACCCGGCGCTGCGCGTCAAGGTCCGCGGGGTCGTCCGTGAGCGGCCTGATGACCTGGGAGTTGAGGCTCAACGCGATGGTGGCCCGGGCCGGCAGGATGCTCCGCAGGGCGCTGGTGGCCAGGCCGTGCGCCAGGTTGAGGTGGTGCGCGGCGCGCAGCGAGGCGGCCGGGTCGGTGCGGCCGGGGGCGTGCACGCCGGAGGAGTAGCCGAGGAAGGCGGCGCACCAGGGCTCGTTGACGGTCATCCAGCGCTCGACCCGGTCGCCGAGCGCTTCGCCGAGGATCGTGGCGTATTCGGCGAAGCGATACGCCGTCTCGCGCTCCGGCCAGCCTCCCGCGTCCTCAAGTTCCTGCGGGAGGTCCCAGTGGTAGAGCGTCAGGGCGGGTTGGATGCCGTGTTCCAGCAGCTCGTCGACGAGCCGGCGGTAGAAGTCCAGGCCGCGCTGGACCGCGGGGCCCCGGCCGGTGGGCTGCACGCGGGACCACGAGACGGAGAAGCGGTACGCCTTCAGGCCGAGGCCCGCCATCATCGCCACGTCGTCGCGGTAGCGGTGGTAGTGGTCGACGGCGACGTCGCCGTTCTCGTCGAAGGCCACCTTGCCGGGGGTATGGCTGAAGGTGTCCCAGATCGAGGGAGTGCGGCCGTCCTCCCGCACCGCTCCCTCGATCTGGTATGCGGAAGTCGCCGCCCCCCAGAGGAAGCCAGGGGGGAAGGTCAGTGATTCAGGCATGGAAGCGCTCCCATAGTCAGGTTCGGGGAAGGGACGGAAGGGCTGGACGGGGTGGAGGTGGACGCGTACGGGACGGGGGAGGGCGGCGCCCGGCCGCCCCCGGAGGGCGGCGACGCGGTACGGGCGCCGCGGTCCGGACACCGCGTCGGCCGCCGTCCGTTCGGGCCGGGCCGGTCCCGGACCCGCTGGACGGGGCCGGCCGCGTGAGAGTGCGACGGGCTCTCAGCCCTTGACGGCGCCCTGCATGATGCCGCCGACGATCTGCTTGCCGAACAGGACGAAGGCGACCAGCAGCGGCAGGGTGCCCAGCAGGGCACCCGCCATGATGACCGCCTGATCAGGGATATACCCCGTACCGAGCTGGTTCAGGGCCACCTGAACGGTGGGATTCGCCTGGTTCAGCGCGATGATGGGCCACAGGAAGTCGTTCCAGGCCATCACGAACGTCAGCAGGCCCAGGACGGCCATCGCGGGGCGGGCCGCGGGGAACACCACGTGCCAGATGATCCGGGGGCTGCTCGCCCCGTCCACCCTGGCCGCCTCGATCAGCTCGCCCGGCAGCGCCTGTACGAGGTACTGCCGCATGAAGAACACCCCGAAGGCGCTCACCAGCGTCGGCAGGATCACCGCCTGGAGCTGGTTCGACCAGTGCAGGTCCGCCATCCACAGGTAGAGCGGCACCACCCCGAGCTGCGGCGGCACCATCATCGTGCCGATGGTGACCAGCAGGAGCGTGCTGCTGAACCTGAACTTCAGCTTGGCGAACGCGAACCCGGCGATGGTCGAGAAGAGCACCGTGCCCACGGTGATGCTGCCCGCGACGATCACGGAGTTGACCATCGCCTTGCCGAGACCGCCCTGCTCCCAGGCCGTCGACAGGTTCTTGAACAGGTTGCCGCCGAACCACAGCGGCGGCGGGGTCTGGGCGAGCCGCTGGTCCGTCCGGGACGCGGCGACCGCCGTCCAGATCAGCGGAAGCAGGGACACCACCGTGAACACGCTGAGCACGGTGTAGGTGACGGGACCGGCGTGCAACTGCCGGCCGGCCCGCGGGGCCAGGGCGGTGGACCTCACTGGACTCCTCCTCGCGGACGTCGCGGATGTCGTGGATCCCGCGGATGTCGCGGCCGGGCACCGGGCCGGCGCGCCGGGCCGCTGGGGTGGCGGGCGGAGCGGGGAGCGCGCCCCGGGACGTACCGCATCAGTCTTTCCTCAGGCGTCGGGCGACCAGCATGTTGATCGCGGCGATGATCAGCAGGATCAGGAACATCGTCCAGGCGATGGCGGACGCCTTGCCCAGATTGCCGATCACCCAGCCCTGGTCGTACATGTAGAGGCCCAGCGTCTGGAACTGGTGGTCCGCGCCGCCCTTCGACCCGGAGTTGCCGCCGAACAGCAGCGGCTCGCCGAAGAGCTGGGTGGCCCCGATGGTGGAGACGACGACCGTGAAGAGGATCGTCGGCCGGAGCATCGGGATCGTCACGTGCCGGAACTGCTCCCAGCGCGAGGCCCCGTCGATCGCCGCCGACTCGTACAGGTCCGCGGGCACCGCCTGCATCGCCGCCAGGTAGATCAGGGCGTTGTAGCCGGTCCAGCGCCAGATCACGATCGACGACACGGCGAACTTGGAGCCCCACATCGACTCGCGCCAGTTGACGGGGTCGATGCCGGCGAAGTGCAGCAGCCAGTTGATCGCGCCGCCGTCCCACGAGTAGAGCAGCGTGAAGACGAGCGTGGCGGCGGCCACCGAGGTGGCGTAGGGGGCCAGCATGGTGACGCGCCAGAAGACGGAGCCGCGCAGCTTGTAGTTGAGCAGGTGCGCGATGCCGATGGCCATCAGCAGCTGGGGGACCGTGGAGATCACACCGATGAGGAAGGTGTTCTTCAGGGCGGTCCAGAAGAAATCGCTCTGGATGAGGTTGGTGTAGTTGTCGAGCCCCACCCAGGTCTGGCTGTCCAGGTTCGCCAGCTGCACGCTGTGCAGCGACGACCAGCCCGTGTAGATCAGCGGGAAGAGCCCGAAGGCCCCGAAGAAGAGGAAGAAGGGGGCGATGAAGGCGTACGGGCTCGCCTTCATGTCCCAGCGGTAGAGCCGGCTGCGCCACGAGGACGGCGGCTTCGGCGCGCCGCGCGGGCGCCCGGACGCGGCCGGGGCCGCGCCCCCCTTGGCAGGGGACGCGGTCTCGGCGTGCGCTGAGGTCTCAGGCGTGGTGGTGTGGGACATCGTCACTCGCCCAGGACGTCCTTGATTTCCTTCTCGGCCGCCGACCAGCCCTGCGCGGGGCTCTTGCCCTGCTGCTCGACCTGGAGCACGCCGATGTCGGCGATGGCGCTTCCGATCTGCTGGTCCTTGAGCCCGAAGGTGGCCACGGGGATGTTCTTGGCCGCGTCACCGAAGATCTGCGCGATGGGCGCGTCGTTGAAGTACGCGTTGGTGGCAGGCTGCGGCTTCAGCGAGGCGTACGCCGACGGGGTGGACGGGAAGGAGCCCTGCTTGGCGAAGACCTTCGCCTGCTGCTCGGGAGCCGTCAGCCACTGCGCGAGCTTGATCGCCTCCGCCTTGTGCTTGCCCTGCGAGGGCACGCCCACGAACGAGCCGCCCCAGCTCGCGGAGTTGGGCGCCGCCGCCACGTCCCACTTGCCCCTGCCAGCGTCGCCGGCCTTCTCCTGGATGTAGCCGAGCATCCACGGCGGACAGGAGACGGTCGCGAACTTGCCGTTGGCGTACGCCTGGTCCCACGGCTTGTCGAACTGCTTCAGCTTCGCGGACATGTTGCTCGTGGCGACCTGCATCGAGGTGTCCCACGCCTGCTTGCGGCCCGCGCTCTTCTCGTAGTCCGGCTGGCCGTCCGCGCCGTAGTAGCGGTCCTTGGAGCCCGAGATCACGGCGTTGTAGACGCCCGCGGCGCTGTCCACGAACTTGGTGCCGGCCGGCGCCTTCTTCATGTACTGCTTGCCGAGGTCGACGTACTTGTCCCAGTTGCCGGCCCAGAGCTTGGCCAGCTCGTCGCGGTCCGTGGGAAGACCGGCCTTCTGGAACAGGTCCTTGCGGTAGCAGACCGCCATCGGGCCGATGTCGGCGCCCAGCGCCACGAGCTTGCCGTCCTTGCTCGTGGCCTGCTGGGTCTTCCAGTCCACGAACTGGGACTTGTCGTAGCCCTTGGCCTTGCTGAGGTCCTCGAACTTGTCGGCCTGGGTCTGCGCGACCTCGGTGATGTTGGAGATCTCGATGGCCTGGACGTCGTCCGCGCCGCTGCCCGCCTGGAGGCGCGTCAGCATCTTGGGGTAGTAGACGTCGTTCCGCTCGGTGACGTTCTCCTTGATGCTGATGTCCGGATGCAGCTTCATGTACTCGTCGTAGAGACCGGCCTGCTTGTACCCGAAGACACCGAAGGTGCCCACCGTCAGCGTGATCTTGCCGTTCGAGTCGCCGCCGCCCGACGACGTGTCCGACGACCCGTCGGAAGAGTCCTCGGCGCAACCGGCCAGCAGCCCCGTCGTGAGAGCGGCGACGGCCGCGAGGGCCACCAGCCGCCGGGACCCGCGGATGCTCGTGCGCATTGCGTCCTCCTGTTGCCCCTGACGTGCCGACCCCCCGGGCCAACTGCACTGTTGGACAACACGATCAAACGTGCCGGCGGCGCGGGTGGGGAACGTGCGGGAGATGTATGTGCCAGGTACTGTGGGAGCGCTCCCACATGTGATGTGTTGAAGACTCGCGGCTCTGCGCGGGGGTGTCAAGAGAGCGGGGGGTTGATGTGGCGTGAGTTATCGGGCCGTTAGGTCGAGGGGCGGCCTGCGGCCTGGGTGAGCCGGGAGGGGGTGGCCGGGTGGTTCGGTGCGGGTGCGTCTTGGTTTTTGCGCAGTTCCCCGCGCCCCTTTTGGGGTGCTGGGTGCGGGCCCGGTGGCGGGTGGGTGGGGGTGGATGAGGGCGTGGGGGCTTGGGGCGGTGGTTCGGTGCGGGTGGGTTTCGGTTTTTTTGCGCAGTTCCCCGCGCCCCTTGAGGGGGGCTGGGGTGCGGGTTCAGTGGCGGGCGGGTGGCGGGTGGGGTGAGGCTCTGGGGGCTTGGGGGCGTGGTTCGGTGCGGGTGGGTCTCGGTTGCTCGCGCAGTTCCCCGCGCCCCTTGGGGGACGGGGTGCGGCCATGCCGACAGGTGAGCGGGGGCTTGGGGTGGGGGGCTGGTGCGGGGGCGTTTGGGGGGCGCGAGGTTCCCTGCGCCCCCATCGGGGTGCTTGGTGTGGGGCTTGTGGGTGGGGTGGATGAGACCGTGGGGTTGGGGTGGTGTCGGGGCGTCGGGTGGGCGTGGGGGCCGGGCGGGGGAGCCGGGCTGTTAGATTCCTGGCCGGACGGCGGTGGACAGGAGGCGGGTAGATGGCGGGCCACGGAACGCGGGGCCGGAGCGGCGGGCGGCCGACTCTGGAGGAGGTCGCCGCGCGTGCCGGCGTGGGCCGCGGCACGGTCTCCCGGGTGATAAACGGCTCACCCCGGGTCAGCGAGACCACCCGGGCGGCCGTGGAGGCCGCCGTCGCCGAACTGGGCTACGTGCCGAACACCGCGGCCCGCGCGCTGGCCGCCAACCGCACCAACGCCATCGCCCTCGTGGTCCCCGAGCCCGAGACCAGGTTCTTCGCCGAGCCGTACTTCTCCGGGATGCTGCACGGCGTCGGCGCGGAGCTGGCGGACACCGAGATGCAGCTCCTGCTGATCTTCGCGGGCAGCGCGCGCGAGCGGGAGCGGCTCGCCCAGTACCTCGCCGCGCACCGGGTGGACGGCGTGCTGCTCGTCTCCGTGCACGCCGACGACCCGCTTCCCGACCTGCTGGCCGAGCTGGAGATCCCCACGGTGATCAGCGGCCGCAGGTCCGCCGAGGAGACCCTGCCCTCGGTCGAGGCCGACAACTTCGCCGGCGCGCGCTCCGCCGTGCAGCACCTGGTCTCCCGCGGCCGGCGCACCATCGCCCACATCGCGGGCCGTCTGGAGATCTACGGTGCCCAGTGCCGCGTCGACGGCTACCGCGCCGGCCTGGAGGAGGCCGGGCAGCACATCGACGAGCGCCTGATCGTGCCCGGCGACTTCACGGAGGAGGGCGGCCGGCGCGCCATGGCCCAGCTCCTGGAGCACCGCCCCGACCTGGACGCCGTCTTCGCGGCCTCCGACGTGATGGCGGCCGGCGCCCGCCAGACGCTGCGCGCCATGAACCGCCGGATACCGGAGGACGTCGCCCTCATCGGCTTCGACGACTCCGCCATCGCCCGCCACATGGAACCCCCGCTCACCAGCGTGCGGCAGCCCATCGAGGAGATGGGCCGGGCGATGATCGACGTCCTCCTCGCGGAGATCGCCGAGCGGCGGCCGCCGCAGGCGCGGGGGGCCGTGCATCGGCAGGTGCTGCTGCCCACGGAGCTGGTGGAGCGGGATTCTTCCTGAGGGTGCCTGCGGCGGGCCGGGGCCGGGTTCTCTTTTGCGAGGGTTGTGGTTCGGCTGCGGGTGTGTGGGGGGCGTTTGCGCAGTTCCCCGCGCCCCTGATGGGGGTGGTTGGGGCTGGTGGTCTCGTGTTCGTCTGCCGGCCGGTCGTGGTGTTTGCGCAGTTCCCCGCGCCCCTGGTCGGGGTGGTGGGGGCTTCCGGGCTCGTGTGAATCCGCGCCAAGCACCTCTTCGGGCCAACGGGGACGGATCCGTGGACGAACAGGCCGGCGGGCGGCCGTCGCCCTTGCCGTGCCGGTCTTACCGTGTCGGCGTGCCCGTCGCCTCCGCCTGCTCGCAGGCGTTCTGCCAAGGGAATCGGTACTCCGATCCGATGCGGTACTCCCCGGGCGCCGGGACCACCAGCCGTACCCAGTCGCCCGTGGCCCGGACGCAGGCGCCGCCGTTCGCGTGGAGCCAGCGGGAGTACACGACGCGCACGGTGATGCTGCCCTTGTGGCCGGCCCTGACGGTGAGGTGCGAGGCGTCGGAGGTGACCGTGGTGGCGGCGGCGCCCGATACCAGCGGTACCGCGTCCTCGACCCGGTAGACGCTCCAGTAGGGGTCGTGCCAGACCCGGGTCAGCCAGCCGGGGTGGGACCGTACGAGGGCGGCCTCCCGTTCCGCGGGGCCGTCCGGTTGGCCGTGCGGGAGTACGACGAGGCCGACGGCCCAGTGGTCCAGCCATGCGCGGTAGGCGGCGGTGGACGGGTCCGGACGGTAGAACAGCCGGCCGCGGACCACGTCCAGCTGGCGGTTCCAGCCGCGGGCCGTGTCCACGTGGGCCGAGAGGAGGTCGGCCTCGCGGTGGTTGCGCGCCGGCACCACCTCGACCCGGGTGCGGTCGGCCCGCAGGTGCCCCAGCTCCCGGATCACCCCGCTGGTGTGGGCGGCCCAGGGCGGCACGGTGGTGGATACGGAGATGTCGTCCTGCGTCTTCTGCGCCAGCCACAGCGACGACAGGGCGAGCGGGACGAGCAGCAGGGCGCGCCGCCGGGCGGGGGCGAGGTTCAGCAGGCAGGCGAGCAGGGCCGCGGGTGCCGCGAGTTCCGCCAGGCGTTCCACGTTGGTGCCTATCGGCGACGGAACGAGATATACGAGGACGACCCCGGCCGCGTAGACCACCGAGGCGCACCGCAACACCCGCCAGGAGCGGGGCGCGAGCAGCGCGGTCGCCAGGGCCAGGCCCGCCGGTTGCCAGATGCGGTCGGCGGGCATGGGCTGCTCGCCCTGGAACGGGAAGAGCAGCGTCGTCGTGGCGACGACCATCGACGGCGGCAACAGCAGGGGCAGTGCCCTGGACCAGTCCCGGCACAGCAGCCACGCGCCGCCCGCCACCGCCAGGAAGAGGCCCGCCACCGGGCTCGCCATCGTGGCCAGCCCCGCCCACAGCGCCGCGAGCCCGGGGCGGGCGGTGCCGCCGGCCAGCACGAGACACGCCGCCAGCGCGAACGCCGTGCCGAGGGCGAAGGTCGTCCTGCCGGACACGACGTCGCACCACAGGCAGACGGCGGCGAGCAGCGCGGGCCACAGGGGCCTCGCCATGCCGGTGCGCACCATGAGCAGGCCGGCCAACCAGGACGACGCGAGACCCGCCGCGACGCTGACCGTCCTGACACCCGCCGCGGCCATCAAGTACGGGGATATGAGGCTGTAGTTGGCGGTGTGCATGCCAGCGTACCAGAAGAGGTTGTACGCGGAGGACGGGGCCTGCGCGGCGAACCGCGCCCACGCGAGCTGCGCCGCCAGGTCGCCCCCACCGGTCGCCAGGAACCCCGCCCACACCGCGTACAAAGGAGCCGTGACCGCCAGCGCGCACAGGGGCACGCCATAGCGGCGCAGGAAGGCTCGGGCGGTGGCCGGCAGGAGGGCCCCGGCCCTGGGTATCCAGGGCGATATAGCGGGCAACTCGTCGGTGGACATGGAACCGTTCTTCTACCAGTGCGGCGGACGGCGTACGGGGTGTTCAGCAAGATTGTCCGACGAGGCGGTTCCGGCGCCGGAAGCGGACCCCGCGTCGGAAGCGGTCCCGCAGCGGAGGCAGACCACGCGCCGGAAGCGGTCCTCGCGCCGGAGGCAGAACCCGTCGGAAGCGGCCCCCGCACCGGAGGCGGCCGCCGCGGTATCGGCGCCCTCGTCCCGAGCGTCCGCGGATGCCGGACCGGCAGGCCCTGTGCGGGGTCCTGTTCGGATCACTCCACCGATCCGGGCTTCTTGCGCTGGTTGGCGGTGAAGCGCGCCTTCTTCTGGCGATTTCCACACGTGTTCATGTCACACCATTTGCGGGTGCGGCTCTGGCTCGTGTCGAAGAAGGCGGCTCGGCAGGTCGGCGATGCGCACAAGGCCAGCCTTCCGTCCCGTTCGCCCGCGATGATGCTGATCGCGTCGGCGGCGATCACGCTGAGGGCGTCCTCCACGCAGGAGGCCGAGCCGAGCCGCCATCGCCGCTTGCCTTCGGGCGTCAGGATCGCCGCGGCCCGACCCTGGGCGCTGCGGTCGTTGATGACCTGGACGGCGGACGCCGGGAGGGTGTTCTGGAGCGCGGCCGCTGTCGCGACGGCGTGGATCGACTCCCGCAGCTCCCGTGCGAGGTCGAGCTGGGCAGGGGTGCAGGAGTCCACGGCGAGGCCGTTCACCGCCAGCCAGTCGACGAGTCGCTGCGGCGTGGGGATGCGCTCCACGGCGTTGCCGTGACGCTCCGACAGGGTCCCCGTGAAGCTGGTCGCCAGCACGTTGCCGAGGCGGAAGTCAGGGAAGCCGGCACGCATGGAACCACCTTAGCCGGTTGCTGGCCGGCGTGAAGGCATGCTAGAACCGTCTTAGCCGGTTCCCGAGGGGCCGTAGCCAGTGCCGCGATGGCCAGGAGGTCCCATGCCCCGCCCGAGCAGTGACGTGCGAGCATTCGAAGCCCACGCAACCGACGCCGACCTCGACGAGCTGCGCGCGCGACTGGCCGCGGCGCGGCTACCGGAGGCCGAGACGGTCCATCGCGCCGCGCCCGGCCCTCGCCGCTGGGAACAGGGCGTTCCGCTCGCCGACCTCGTCGATGTCGTGCACTACTGGCGCACCGGGTACGACTGGCGGTCGTTCGAAGCGCGCCTCAACCGGATCGGCCAGTTCCGGGCGACCATCGATGGTCTGGGAATCCACTTCCTGCACCGCCGATCCGCGCGCGCGGACGCCACTCCTCTGATCCTGACGCACGGCTGGCCGGGCAGCATTGCCGAGTTCACCGACGTGGTGGACGAGCTGGCGGATCCGAAGGACGCGGGCGCGCCGGCGTTCCACGTCGTGGTCCCGTCGCTGCCCGGCTTCGGTTACAGCGACAAGCCGGCCGCCACCGGCTGGGGAACCGAGAAGATCGCGGCCGCATGGGTGGAACTGATGGGAAGGCTCGGCTACAGCACGTTCGCGGCCCACGGCGGCGACTGGGGAGGCGTGATCACCACGGTCCTCGGCGGCAGGTTCCCGGACCACGTTCTCGGCATCCACACCACGCTCGCGCAGGCACCACCCGGGTTGACGACGGACGGGCTGACGGCGGTCGAGCGGAAGTGGACCGAGGAAACCCGCGATTTCTGGCGCCACCGCGCGGCGTACGCGAAGCAGCAGGCGACCCGGCCGCAGACCATCGGCTACTCGCTCGTCGACTCACCGGTCGGGCTTCTCGCCTGGATCCTCGACAAGTTCGCCGAGTGGTCGGACACCGAGGACAGCCCTTTCGAGAGGATTTCCAGGGACAGGGTTCTCGACGACGTCACCCTGTACTGGCTGACGCGGACCGGTGCGTCGGCGGCCCGCATCTACTACGAGAGCCACAACTCGCTCGATCCCGGACTCCGGGTCGACGTCCCCTCGGCGATCAGCATGTATCCCCGCGACATCGAGAAGTGTCCGCGCCCCTGGGCGCAGGAGCGGTACCGGCAGATCGTCCGATGGAGGTCACCCGGGACCGGCGGACATTTCCCGTCGCTGGAGGTTCCCGAGTATTTCGTCAAGGACCTGCAAGAGGGGCTCGCGGCAGTGCTGGCCGCTCACCGGTGAAGGCGGCCGGGCGGCCGGCACTCGATCGCCGCCTGATCCGGCCCTGGTCCTGGCCCTTCCTGATTCTTCCTGGCTCTTACTTTGTCTTCCGACTTGCTGTTCGACAGGCGCGGCCTACGGACGCACTCGGATGACCGTCTTGCCCGCGACTCGCTCCGTTGAATTGAACGCGGCAACGGCGGTGTCGAGAGTCGCGACCTTGCCGATGTGCGCCCGCACGCGTCCGTCCCGCACCCGCTGGGCGATCTCGCCCAGTTGGGTGCGATCGGAAACGACGATGAAGTCGACGGCCAGGCCCTCGGCGGGGCGCTCCTCAGGGGGCCCAGCGACGGTCACGAGCGTTCCCCCGGCCCGAACCAGGCTCGCGGACCGCTTCCCGATGTCTCCGCCGAAGACGTCGAAGACAAGATCGACCTTGCCGACGGCCTTCAGGTCTTCGTTCTCGAGGTCGACGAACTCGTGGGCGCCGAAATCGAGCGCGGCGCGGCGGTGGGCCTCGCGACCTGTACCGATGATGTGCGCGCCGGCCTCGTGAGCGAGCTGGGCCGCCATGGATCCGACGGCGCCGCCCGCACCGTGTACGAGGACGCTCTGGCCGGCCTGAAGGCGGCCGTGATCGAACAGGCCCTGCCATGCGGTCAGGCCCGTCATCGCGACGCCCGCCCCCACGGTGAAGTCGACGTCGCCCGGCAGCGGCGCGAGGTTGCGTGCTTCGACGACCGCGTACTCCGCGAGGCTGCCGTCGCGGGTCCAGTCCGTGAGGCCGAACACGCGCTGCCCCACCGACAGCCCCGTCGTTCCGTAGCTGAGCGAGGTGACCACGCCGGCCAGCTCGTGGCCGGGGATCACCGGTGTGCGGTCGTGGCCACGGCGATCGACCCAGGTCGAGGGCCATTCCAGCTCGTTCCCGGTGAACCCTGACGCATGGACTTCAACGACCACGTCGCCGTAGTTCGCGCCGTCGAGGGTGGCGAGCCTCGCGGTGTCCGGGGCGGGCCGCTCCGCCAGCCGCATGCCTGCGGTTCCGGACGCCTTGTCCGTCACCACGATCGCCTTCATCGAGTACCTCTCCGAATCTGCTGTCGCCGACGTGACATCTTCCGCTCGCAACGACGTCGTCGATGCCGAATACCGGTGTCCTCGTCTGCGTCCTTACCGGCGAACGCGGACCATCGTCTTCCCCTTGGCCCGGTGCTTCGGATTGAGGGCCCCGACGGCATCATCGAGGGTCGTCACGTTGCCGACGTTGGTCCGCAGCCGCCCGTCCTGAACCCTCCGGACGATCTCACCCAGCTGTGCGCGATCGGCCTCGACGACGAAATCCACCGCCAGGCCCTCGGCCGGCTGGGCCTCCGCCGGTCCGGCGATGGTCACCAGCATTCCGCCGGCGCGGACCAGACCCGCGGAACGCCTCCCGATGTCGCCACCGATCACGTCGAAGACCAGATCCACCTGACCGACGTCCTCCAGGGTGTCGTGGTCGAGGTCGACGAACTCCTGCGCACCGAAGTCGAGTGCGGTCCCCCGGTCGGCGGTGCGTCCGGTGCCGATGACGTATGCGCCGGCTGCTTTCGCGAGTTGGGCCACCATCGAGCCGACGCCGCCGGCCGCGCCGTGCACGAGGACGCTCTGGCCCGCCTGGAACCGGCCGTGCACGAACAGCCCCTGCCACGCGGTCAGGCCCGAGATCGGCAGGCTCGCACCCACGGTGAAGTCGACGTCGCCGGGGAGCGGCGCGAGGTTGCGCGCCTCGATGGCGACACGCTCCGCGAGGGTGCCGTCGCGCGTCCAGTCCGCGAGGCCGAACACCCGCTGTCCCACCGACAGGCCCCGGGTGCCGTAGCCCAGGGCGCTCACGACGCCGGCCACCTCGTGGCCGGGGATCGAGGGGGTGCGGTCCCGGCCGAGCCGGTCGGTCCAGGTTCCGGGCCACGTCAACTCGCCGGGCGTGAACCCCGATGCGTACACCTCGACGAGGACGTCGTTCTGTGTCGCTTCCGGCTCCGGACGCTCCGCCAGTTTCATACCGGCCGTTCCAGCGGCCTGATCCGTAACCACAATGGCCTTCATCCGGCACCTTCCCCTGTCTGGTCCCCGCCCCGGCAGCGCTTCGATCGGTGAGCCTTGGATCCGCCCGCAAAACGTACCAGGACGAACTATTTCTGCTATTGCCGAACCGCCGATTACGCGGGGAAAGCGGCACCACACCGCACGCAAACGGCGCCGTGGCGGTCTCGGCGGCGGCCATGGCCTGGCTGCCGCCTCGGGCGCTTAGCATGGAAAGCGAGATGACCGAGTGGGTCGCCTCGCCGTACTCACCCGTCTGGTGACGCATATCGAGCCACCGACTCCAGGTAGGTGAACAATGGGCATCGGAACAGGACACGTCAAAAGGCTCTTCGCGGTCACCGCTGCTCTGGCGGCCTCCACGACTTCGAGCTCGGGATCACGGGGCGAGAGCGGCGGGGACGGCTCCGTGACGGCGCAGTCACCGTCGTCCTACCCGCAATCGCAGCCACCCCCTGGCTTCCAGTCCGAATACGCGGAGGTGAATGGCTTTCGCATGCACTACATGCGGGGCGGCGAAGGTTCACCCGTGGTGATGATCCACGGGTTCCCCCATTCCTGGGCCGAGTGGCGGAAGCAGATGGGCCAGCTCTCCCGGACGCACACCGTGATCGCGGTCGACCTGCGGGGCACCGGCAACTCCCAGGTCACCACGGATGGTTACCATGCGGCGCAGTTGGCGAAGGACGTGCATGAGCTGCTGAAGCAGCTGGGGCTCAACGACGGCGTCCAGGTGGTCGCCCACGACATCGGTGTGTGGGTGGCCTACGACTACGCGGCGCAATGGCCCTCAGAGGTGCGGAGCATGGCCGTGATGGAAGCGCCCATCCCGGATGAGAACGTCTACAGCTTCCCCGTTCTCAACGCCGACCCGAACCAACCCGCGGTCTGGCACTACGGCCTGTTCCAGCTGCCCCTCGCCGAACGCCTCATCGACGGTCACGAGCGCGTCTTCGTCCAGGACATGATCACCCAGTTCCTGGTGGGAAACGAGTCGCCGTTCACCGCGTCGGACTATGACTTCTACGCCCACTATCTGAAGGAACCCGGCCGCACGACGGCCTGGATGAACGTATACCGTGCGCTCCATACGGACATCCAGCACAACAAGGAGTTCCTGGCCCGGGGCAAACTTCAGATGCCCATACTCGCGGTCGGCGGCCAGGATTCGCTCGGTGAAATGGTCGCCGACCAATGGCGTGACTACGCCGTAGATGTCGAGGCACGAGTCCTGAAGAATTCGGGACACTTCGTGACGGAGGAGAAGCCACAGGAAGTGACGGCCATGTTGCAGTCCTTCCTGCGGGAGTAGCGACAACGGCGGGTACCGGCTGCCCGGGGGGCTCCGCACCCCCCGGGCCCGACGAACTCACCCGCACCGTCGACCCGTTCGGGCTCGTCCCCCGGAGAAGGCCGGGCACCCTGGGGAATAGCTCCGCCTGCCGACCTGTCTGCGTTCCGCCAGCGCAACGGGAAGAACGGGAGTCGCCATGGCGGAGATCGTCGCGGCCGCAGCGGTCGTGCACGCACCCCAACTGCTCAGCCGTCCACCGCACGAGGACATGGCCAAGCTGGACCGCAGTACGGCTGTCCTCGAACGGTTCGGCGAAGTGCTCGCCGAGACCAGGCCGGACGCGGTGATCCTGATCGGCCTCGACCACCTGGAGACGTTCTGGCTGGAGGCCGTGCCGGCGTTCACGCTGGTGCTGTCGCCGGACGTGACCGCGCACTACATGGACCAGCAGAAGACCGTCCGCGTCGACACGGGGCTGGCGACGAGGATCCTGCACGGGGTGATCGAGCGGGACTTCGACCTCACGTACTCCCAGGACGCCCTGCTCGGGCACGCCTTCCTTACCCCGCTGACGTACGTGCTCGGCGAGAGGGACGTGCCGGTCGTCCCTCTCCTCGTCAACACGTACCTGCCGCCGATCCCCTCCCCGCGCCGCGCCCACGCGCTCGGCCGGGCCATCGCCGCCGCGCGCCTTCCCCGACTTCGATGAGCAGCAGTTCATGGTGCGTCCGCCCGGTCGAGAACGCCATGACCGAGCCGCGCATCCGCTCCGGTGTCTCCAGGGCGCGAAATCCGAGCACGTCCGGGTAGAAATGCGCCGAGCGCTCCAGATTCTTGACGAAAAGCACGACGTGGCCGAGCTCGTGGATGTGCATCGTTCCTCCTTGTGACGCACTCCGGACAGCCGCGGCGTGGCTGTTATTCCATGGGCGCCGGGTGGCGTCGGGTGGCGTCGGTCCGCATCGGTCGGCGTCGGTCCGGTCGGTCCGGTGGTCCGCGCCGGTCCGCGAGGAGCCGCGTCCGTTCCCGTCCATCCGCGTCGGTCGGCGTCGAGCTGATGGGGAGCCATGCGAGGCTCACCCGCCTGCCGGAAGTGGAGGTTCCGGCTGGAGCCCGACCTGGGTGGCGGCGAGGATGGCGCAGGCCTCGTCCACGTCGGAGTTGTCGCCGCTGACACCGATCGCGCCCACGATGTCGCCCTCGCCGGTCCGGAGCAGGACGCCGCCGGGTGCCGGCACGACCCTGCCGCCGGTAGCCGCCAGCGCGTTGAAGAACTCGGGGAAGCGGGCGGCGGCGCCGGCGACGCCCCGGGAGCTGAAGCCGAGGCCGAGCGCTCCCCACGCCTTCCCCGTGGCGATCTGAGGCCGCGCGATGCCCGAGCCGGTCTGGCGGTACACCACGACCTCGTGCCCGCCCCCGTCGAGAACGGCGACGGTCAGAGGGGCCGCTCGGCGACGCGTTCCCTCGGCGAGGGCCGCGTCCGCGAGCCGGCGGGCGGTGTCGAAGGTCAGCATGCGTGCTCCTGCGGTGGACGGTGTCGACGCCGCCATGCTCGACCGGCGTGCCGCGACCAGCCAGCGGCCCTCGAACGTAGGGTCGGCGGCACCACCCTCGGCCGCGCCGGACCGGTTATCGTCGCCGTATGGCCGGCAACGAGCTGGGCGCGTTCCTGAGGGCACGCCGGGCGCAGATCAGTCCGCTGGACGTCGGACGGGCGGAGTCCGCCCGGCGCCGGGTGCCGGGGCTGCGCCGGGGCGAGGTCGCCGAACTGGCACAGATCTCCGTCGAGTACTACGTCGAGCTGGAGCAGGGCCGCGGGCGCAACCCGTCGGACCAGGTGGTCGCGGCGCTGGCGCGGGCCCTGCGGCTGGACCACGACGAGCGGGACTACCTCTTCCGCCTGGCCGGCATCGCCGCCCCCTCCGACCACGGCCCCGGCGCCCACGTCGAGGCCGCGGTGCTCAGCCTGCTCGACCACCTCACCGGCATTCCCGCGCAGCTGTTCACCGACCTCTACGAGCTGGTCGCGCAGAACGACCTCGCCGTCGCGCTGCTCGACGAGCCCCTCTCGACCGGACCCGAGGACAGCCAGGTGCGCCGGTGGTTCCTGGATCCGGACACCGCCCGTGCCCGGTACCCGCTCGACGTTCAGCCCGGCGTGTCCCGGGCCTACGTCGCCGACCTGCGCGCGACGAGCGGCCGGCGGCCGCACGACCGGCGCGTCAACGGGTTCGTCGAACGCCTGCGTGCCGGCAGCGCCGAGTTCTCCACGCTGTGGAACGAGGCCGCCGTGCGGGTCCGGCGGTCCGGCAGCCACCAGGTCCGGCATCCGGCACTGGGGGTCATCGACCTGGAGTGCACGGGCATGCTGAGCGAGGACGGCAGGCAGCGGCTGGTGTGGTACTCCCCGCAGGCCGGTGGAGAGGCCGCGGAGCAGTTGCGCCTGCTGACCGTCGTCGGAACGACCGCCTTCACCGATCGCCCCTCGTGACGGTCGTGCCTGCGGGATTCGATGTCACTGCCGTTCGCTATCTTCTGCGGCGGATCGGGAGTACCGAATTCTTCGAGGAGTGGTGACGATGGTGGCGCTGTCCGGGCTGTCGGAGCGCAACGAGTTCTCAGCCGTGATCATCAGGACGGACTTCACGGACGAGGCCGCGTGGCGGGAGGTGACCGCGGAGCTGGACAGCTCCTCCCAGGACGACGACCCCGCGGAGTCCTACGACGTGGTCGACGCGCCGGAGCTGGACGGCGCCGACACGGACGCGATCCTGGCGGCGATATCGGCCGAGGAGGAGCTGTGGAACCAGCTCAGCGTGGTGTTCGTCGCCGACGGCACGACGATGCGCGCCGGCCACCACGCCCTGCTCGCGGTCACCACCCTGACCCGGGAGGACATCGACGACGACGACGAGGCGTACGAGGCCATGGTCGAGTTCGGACGCGAATTCCGCACGGTGCCGAGCGGTGTCCACTCGATCCATGCCAACCTCGAACTGGCCAACATGGATTTCGAGGAGTTCTCGTCGAACGCGCATGAGGACCCGGAGGGCGTCTTCCGCGACTTCCTCTCGACTGCCGGCTGACGCGTCGACCGCCGACTGAACCGGACTCCGGGGGCCTCGGAGGGGGAGGGGCCGGCTCCCGGGACCGGCTCCCCCACCTGGGCCACCTGCACGGTCCGTGCCGTGCCCGTCGCCGTGGGCTCCGGGGGTCTGGCCGGAGGGAACAGCAGAGAGGCCCCTGATCTGCGAATCCGCAGGTCAGGGGCCTCTCCCCAGAGGGTGAGTGACGGGACTCGAACCCGCGGCATCCTGGACCACAACCAGGTGCTCTACCAGCTGAGCTACACCCACCGCGACCGGTGTTCACCCTGTCCGTCCACGACGGCGGGCTCCCTTCCGGACGAGAAAAAGTGTACAGGGTCCCGGCGAGTGCTCACGCACGGCTTTTCGGGGCGCCCTGCCTGCCGTACCGCAGGTACACGGCAATGCTCACTCCGGTGGGAGCACGTGCCGTGTCGCGATGGCCTTGGCGGCGTCCGAGTCGGGTCCGGGCTGCGGTACGAAGACGGCCTCGCGGTAGTAGCGCAGCTCGACGATGGACTCGCGGATGTCGGCGAGGGCGCGGTGGTTGCCGTTCTTCTCCGGGCTGTTGAAGTACGCCCTCGGGTACCAGCGGCGGGCCAGTTCCTTGACGGAGGAGACGTCCACGATCCGGTAGTGCAGGTACTGCTCCAGGTCGGGCATGTCGCGCGCCAGGAAGCCGCGGTCCGTGCCGACGGAGTTGCCGCACAGCGGGGCCTTGCCCGGCTCCTTGACGTGCTCGCGGACATAGGAGAGGACCCGCTCCTGGGCGTCGGCGAGCGTGGTGCCGTCGGCGAGCTCCTCCAGCAGGCCCGAGCTGGTGTGCATCTGCCGCACCACGTCGGGCATCGTCTCCAGTGCCGGCTCCGGCGGGCGGATCACGATGTCCACGCCGTCGCCGAGCACGTTCAGCTCCGAGTCGGTGACCAGTGCGGCCACCTCGATGAGCGCGTCCTTCGTCAGCGAGAGCCCGGTCATCTCGCAGTCGATCCAGACCATGCGATCGTTCATGCGGCCTACCCTACGCGGAGCGCCCCTTTCCGGGGCGCGAGGATCCGAAGCGGTGGTGTGCGTCTACCGGTCGGTGGGCCTGGGCCCGGCCGGGGGCTGCCCCTTCGGGGCGGGGAATGTGTGGCTTCACCGTGGGCGGTGGGCCTTGAGCGGCAGGGGCTGCCCCCTTGGGGTGGTGGCGGTCTGCGGGTTGCGTTGTGGCTGGTTGCGCAGTTCCCCCGCGCCCCTTTCGGGGCGCGTAGACGTTCGGTTTCGCCGTGGGCCGGTGGCCCTGGGGCGGCAGGGGCTGCCCCCTTGGGGTGGTGGCGGTCTGCCGGTTGCGTTGTGGCTGGTTGCGCAGTTCCCCGCGCCCCTTTCGGGGCGCGCCCTGATGTCGGGTTGTGCCAAGGAGGGGCGCGGGGAACTGCGCGAGCAACCGCGGGTGGCCGTTGGTCCGGATGCAGCCGAAGCCACCCCGGACCGGCGGGGCACCCCGGGAGGGGCGTCCTGTGAAGGGGCGCCCGTGCCCCGGGGTGGGGCGGGGGTCAGACCCGTCCCGATGCCGATCGCTCGGCGTCGGTCCGCTGGCCGGGTACGTTCGGCCGTGCGTACGCCTCCTGGCCGCGGCCGTTCTCGCCGGTCAGCGAGGCGCCCGTGCCGGGAGACCCGGCGCCCGCGCGGCGCGCGCCCGAGGGCAGGCCCTCAGGATGCGGCTCCGCGGGCTTGTCACCGCCGGGCCTGCGGGCCCGGTACGCGGCCCGGTACGCGGCGGGGGAGGAGCCGAGCTGGCGCCGGAAGTGCCCGCGCAGGGCCACCGGCGAGCGGAAGCCGCAGCGGCCCGCCACCTCGTCGACCGAGTAGTCGGAGGTCTCCAGCAGCCGCTGCGCCTGCAGCACCCGCTGGGTGATCAGCCACTGGAGGGGAGCACTCCCTGTCAGCGACCTGAACCTCCGGTCGAACGTGCGGCGGCTCATGTACGCCCGCGCGGCCAGCGTCTCCACGTCGAACTGCTCGTGGAGGTGCTCCAGTGCCCAGGCGACGACCTCGGCGAGCGGGTCGGCGCCGATCTCCTCTGGTAAAGACCTGTCCAGGTAGCGCTCCTGGCCTCCACTTCTGCGCGGCGGTACGACGAGCCGGCGTGCCAGCGCGCCCGCGGCCTCGTTGCCGTGGTCGGAGCGCACGATGTGCAGGCACAGGTCGATGCCCGCGGCCGTGCCCGCGGAGGTGAGCACGTCGCCGTCGTCCACGAAGAGCTCGCGCGGGTCGACGTGGACGGACGGGTAGCGCTTGGCCAGCGTCGGTGCGTACATCCAGTGCGTGGTCGCAGGGCGGCCGTCCAGCAGCCCGGCCGCGGCCAGCACGAAGGCACCGGTGCACAGGCCGACGATCCTGGCGCCCTCCTCGTGTGCCCTGCGGAGCGCGTCGAGCGCGTCCTCGGGGGGAGGGGCCGTGATCGACCGCCAGGCCGGCACCACCACGGTCCCGGCCCGGGAGATGGCTTCGAGCGTGTGGGGCGCGGTGAGTTCCAGCCCGCCCGTCGTGCGCAGTGGACCGTCCTCGCCGGAGCACACCAGCAGCCGGTAGCGCGGCACGCCGGCGTCCTGGCGGTCGATGCCGAAGACGGAGAGCGGTATGGAACTCTCGAAGATGGGGCCGCCGCTGAACAGCACCACGGCGACGATTTCCCTGCGCCGTCGCCCCGACAGCTTCCGGGTGGCGGCCTCGGGTGCGGCAGTGGAGTCGTGGCTCATGTCCCTAAGCCCCCCTCGGTAGTCGCGTCGCCCCTAACCTGGTGGGTCTGTCGCTCCTGCACGTTTCCCCTCGGTCCTGCACGAGTCCCCCGCCGTGTGACAAGCATGATCGAATCTACTGTGCCCGTTGGTGCCGAGGTGACCAGTTCAGCACCCGCCACTATGTCGACATGGCAACTTGGCGTAAAGCATTCGATCACGAAGCGTTGCACTCCGGGACCCCGGCTGGGAAGTGGGCCTCGGGCTCGTGGCCGGTCCCCATAGGGCGCGAGTCCGCCCCGAGATCCTTCCCCTACTGGTGGACACGCGGGTCGAGGGGTTCTGGCGGCGAATAATTCACCCGTGAGAAGTTGGCCGAAAATCGCCGTCGGTGAGTTAACAAACCGGACGGTCTTCTGGGATCTGCGCCTCAGAGCCCGCATGGCACCTGTGCTCCGGCGCGCCGGTCCGTCCGAGTTCGCAGAGGTTGCTCACAGGTTCGAAAGCTCGGATGGCTTGGACGGCACGCGCCGCCCGGGAGTCGCGGACGGCTCGGAGGGCGCATCCGGAGCCCGTTGGAGCGCTCCCGTCGTGCGCCCTGACCTACCTCATGTGCGTAGCATGCGCCCGCGCTCGTGTCGGGGCGCCATGCGGGGCGGAAAGAGTCGCGCGAGGCGCATGGGCGCGGTGCGCCGTCCCGCGGTCACCCCGGAGCGGGCCGCTCGCCCTCCGGCGCCTGCGGCATCCGGGGCAACTGGCCGCGCCACCGTGCACGTATGCCCTCGTAACATGCCCCGTGCATGACGTTCCGGCAGGTCAACGCGGCAGGGCGGCCGACCGGACACGGAACGTGCCGGATCTTTGACCGGCTGTACCGGGCAGCGACCATTGCCAGACGGGCGCTCGCTCATGCATGCTCCCTGGAACACCGCATCTGCACCGCTGCACAGCACCCTTCAGTGCCCTGGGCGGGGCATGGAAGGACCTGGGAACGAGAGGAGTGCAGCCGTACCCTTGCGGGTAAGGGGTTGGGAAGATGATTCCCGGACATGGGTCCGGTACCGCGGTGGTCCGAACTGCCGCTGAATCACGCGAACATCCCGCTCGACATCTTGACAACCGCATTCCGTCAGCCGCCCGCTCCTCAAGAGGACTTTCTTCGCCGAGACACCGATGGCCGGTCACGAATACTTCGAACCAGCGGACCGCAAACGGCAGGTCGCCGACCCCACGGCAGACCCCCTGGCGGCGGAAGACCCGCGCCATTCCTGCGATCCAGCCTTCAAGCACGGCGTCGTCGTCGGTTTCGACGGCTCCACATCGAGCGAGCGAGCGCTCGCCTACGCCATCGGAATGGCGCACCGATCAAGCTCCGGTCTGATCATCGTTCATGTCGCCAACCGGCTGCCCACCACCGTGTGGGCGGGCTGCGAGCCCCCGGTCTTCGTGGACGTCCCGGACCACCGCACCGAGGTCCTCGGGCTCGAACTGGCCTGCGCGGACTATCTGTCAGAGGTGCCGTGGATCCTGGTCGAGCGCGGCGGCGACATCTGCCATGAACTGGAGGAAGTCGGCAAGGAGTACGAGGCGGACGCCATCGTCGTCGGCTCCACGCACGGCATCGTCGGCCGCATCTTCGGCTCGGTGGCGGGCCGCCTGGCGCGACGCGCACAGCGCCCGGTCATCGTCATTCCCTGACGCCTGATGTCTGACGCGGACCCCGCGCCCCGGAAGGGGCGCGGGGCTGTGTCGTGGGGGCACCTTCCACGCCCTTGAGGCAGTGGGGGAGGCTCCGCCGCGTAGGCGCGACAAGCCACGGTGAACAGTCAGGCCGTCAACGACCCAAGGGGGGCAGACGCAGCCGCCCCCCGGCCAAGGGTCACCCCATCCGTGGGGGCCCACCACTTACTCGACGGTCACCGACTTCGCCAGGTTCCGCGGCTTGTCGATGTCCCGCCCGAGCGCCAGTGCCGTGTGGTACGCGAGGAGTTGGAGCGGGATCCCCATCAGGATCGGGTCCAGCTCGTCCTCGTTCTTCGGCACCACGACGGTCCGGTCCGCCTTCGGCTGCTCCTGGTGGGCCACCGCCAGGATGCGCCCGTCGCGCGCCTTGATCTCCTCCAGCGCCGCCCGGTTCTTCTCCAGCAGGTCGTCGTCCGGGACGATCGCCACCGTCGGCAGCGCCGGCTCGATCAGCGCCAGCGGCCCGTGCTTCAGCTCCGAGGCCGGGTACGCCTCGGCGTGCACGTAGGAGACCTCCTTCAGCTTCAGCGAGGCCTCGCGCGCCACCGGGTAGCCGCGCACCCGCCCGATGAACATCATCGACCTGGCCGCGGCGTACTCCTGGGCCAGTTCCCTGATGTGCTCCTCCTGGGCGAGGATCTCGGAGATCTGCGCCGGCAGCCTGCGCAGCCCCTCGATGATCCGCCGGCCGTCCCGCACCGACAGGTCGCGGATCCGGCCGAGGTGCAGCGCGAGCAGCGCGAACGCGACCGTGGTGTTCGTGAAGCACTTGGTGGAGACCACGCACACCTCGGGTCCCGCGTGCACGTACACACCGCCGTCCGCCTCGCGGGCGATCGCCGAGCCCACCACGTTCACCACGCCGAGCACCCGTGCGCCCTTGCGCTTCAGCTCCTGCACGGCCGCCAGCACGTCGTAGGTCTCACCGGACTGCGAGACGGCGATGTAGAGCGTGTCGGGATCGACCACCGGGTTGCGGTAGCGGAACTCCGAGGCGGGCTCGGCGTCCGACGGGATGCGGGCCAGCTCCTCGATCATCTGCGCCCCGATCATGCCCGCGTGGTACGAGGTGCCGCAGCCGAGGATCTTCACCCGGCGCACGGCCCGCGCCTCGCGCGCGTCCAGGTTGAGCCCGCCGAGGCGCACGGTGGCGAACCGCTCGTCGATCCGGCCCCGCAGTACCCGGTCCACGGCGTCCGGCTGCTCGCAGATCTCCTTGTGCATGTACGTGTCGTGGCCGCCCATGTCGTACGACTCGGCCTCCCACTCCACCGTGGTGGGCGAGGCCGTGGTGCGGGTGCCCTCGATGGTGTAGGTGCGGAAGTCGTCGGCCTTGAGGGTGGCCATCTCCCCGTCGTCCAGGGTGACGATCTGCCGGGTGTGCGCGACCAGAGCGGCGACGTCCGAGGCGACGAACATCTCCTTCTCCCCGATGCCCAGCACCACCGGGGAGCCGTTGCGGGCCGCCACGATGCGGTCGGGGAAGGCGGAGTGCAGCACCGCGATGCCGTAGGTGCCCTCGATCAGCCGGAGCGCGCCCTGCACGCGCTCCTCCAGGGTCTCCGCCTCGCCGCGGGCGATGAGGTGGGTGACGACCTCGGTGTCCGTCTCGGAGCGGAACTCCACCCCGTCGGCGATGAGCTTGGCGCGCAGCTCGGCGGCGTTGTCGATGATGCCGTTGTGGACGACGGCGACGCGGCCCTCGCCGTCCAGGTGCGGGTGCGCGTTGTCGTCGGACGGGGCGCCGTGGGTGGCCCACCGGGTGTGCGCGATGCCGGTGGTGCCCGCGAACCGCTTGGGGATCCGCGCCTCCAGATCCCGTACCCGGCCCTTCGCCTTGATCATCTTCAGGGCGGCGGCCTTCGGGCCCGTGACCACGATGCCCGCCGAGTCGTAGCCGCGGTACTCCAGCCGCTGCAGCCCCTCCAGCAGCAGCGGCGCCACGTCACGCCTGCCGATGTATCCGACGATTCCGCACATATGGTTCTCCCCTGGGGTGGGCTTGCGTTCCCGTGTGGGCTTGTGTTCGCGTGTGGGCTTGCTTCCCGTCCGGGCTTGCTTCCCGTGTGGGCTCGCCGGGGCCGGTCCGGCAGTACCGCCCGGCGCCCGGCCGCCGGCGGGCCGGCTCAGCCGTAGACGAGCCGGCGGAGCTGTCTTTGGGACAGCTCGGGCGGCGCGACCGCGCGGTAGCGCAGCTCGGCCTCGACCCGCTCGAAGATCTCCGCGTTCACCAGGCCCTGGCCCTGGAGCTCGCGGTGCCGGCGGCGCACGAATTCCTCGGCCGTCTCGTCGAAGTAGGCGAGTACGTCCTGGACCACCCGCAGGGCCTCGCCCCGGCTGAGTGGAGTGCTGCGCGTCAGGTGGTCAACGAGGTCGTCGTGCACCCGTTGATCGTGGAGTAAGCCCCCGGCTTTCGCAACAATTCTGCCCGATTCCGGGCACGAATCCGGTATCTCGGATGATGCGATGCCTCACTCCCGTCCCGCCCCGTTCTGCTTTCCCGGATGTATTGGTCTGCACCTTGACCGATCGTGAGGCGCGCGGTACGCATGGCGACGGTCCGCCACCGCCGCGCGGGGGTGCCCGCCACCAGTACCGGCCGAGCTGAAGGGAACCGCCCGTGAGCCAGAAGGCGACAGCGCGTACAAGACACCGCTTCGGAACGTCCAGGCTGCTCGGCTCGCTGGTCCTGCTCACGGCGGCCGGGCTCTGCACCTTCGGGACCCTGCCCGCGGCGGCGGCCCCGGGCCCGCGCCCCGTCACCCCGCTCGACGCGATCGTGCCCGCCCCCGCCTCCGTCACCCCGGCCGGCACCGGCTACGAGATCACCAGGACCACCGCCATCCACGTCCAGGCCGCGACCGCGGGTGGGCACGGAGGGCACGGCGGTCACGGCGGGCATGCCGTGAGCGGGACGCAGGAGACGGCGGACGCGTCCCGCGGCGGCGGGCACGGCCAGCCGGACAAGGCCGCCCTGCGGGAGGCCGAGGCGGTCGGCGACTACCTGGCCGGCGTGCTGCGCCGCTCCACGGGTTTCCCGCTGCCCGTCGTCGGCGGTAAGGGCACGGACGGCATCCGCCTGGAACTGGCCCCGAACGACACCGCGCTCGGCACGGAGGGATACCGGCTCGCCAGCGACAGGCACTCGGTCACCATCACCGCGGCGGCGTCCGGCGGGCTCTTCCACGGGGTGCAGACGCTCCGGCAGCTGCTGCCCGCCGCCGTGGAGAAGTCCACCCGGCAGCCCGGGCCCTGGAAGATCGCGGGCGGCACCATCGAGGACACCCCGCGGTTCGCCTACCGGGGCGCCATGCTCGACGTCTCCCGGCACTTCTTCACCGTCGACCAGGTCAAGCGGTACATCGACGAGCTGGCCATCTACAAGATCAACGAACTCCATCTGCACCTCTCCGACGACCAGGGCTGGCGCATCGCGGTCGACTCCTGGCCCAAGCTGGCCACGTACGGCGGCTCGACCGAGGTCGGCGGCGGCAAGGGCGGCTCCTACACCAAGGCCCAGTACAAGGAGCTCGTGCGGTACGCCGCCTCCCGGTACGTGGAGGTGGTCCCGGAGATCGACATGCCGGGCCACACCAACGCCGCCCTCGCCTCCTACGCCGAACTGAACTGCGACGGCGTCGCGCCCCCGCTCTACACCGGCACGGACGTCGGCTTCAGCTCGCTGTGCGTGAACAAGCCCGTGACGTACGACTTCCTGAACGACGTCCTCTCCGAGCTCGCCGCCCTGACCCCGGGCCGGTACCTGCACATCGGCGGCGACGAGGCGCACTCCACCAGCCACGACGACTACGTCACGCTGATGGACAAGGCCCAGCCGCTGGTCACCGCCCACGGCAAGCAGGTCATGGCCTGGCACCAGCTCACCGGAGCGCATCCGGTGCCGGGCGCGGTGGCGCAGTACTGGGGCTACGACGACACCGGCGCCGACGAGCGCCAGCAGGTGGTGGACGCGGCACGCAACGGCACCAAGGTCGTCATGTCCCCGGCGGACCGCGACTACCTCGACATGAAGTACACCGAGGACACCCCGCTCGGGCAGGACTGGGCGGGCCTGGTCAACGTGCAGCGGTCCTACGACTGGGACCCGGGCACGTACCTGGAGGGGCTGCCCGAGAGCGCCGTCCTGGGCGTGGAGGCCCCGCTGTGGACGGAGACCATCACCGACTCGGCGGACATCGACTACATGGCCTTCCCCCGGCTGCCCGGCATCGCCGAGCTGGGCTGGTCGCCGGCGTCGACACACGACTGGAACGCGTACAGGGTGCGCCTTGCGGCGCAGGGGCCGCGTATGACGGCGCTCGGTATCGACTTCTTCCGGTCGCCGGAGGTGGACTGGCAGCAGTGAGACGGGGCGCCCGGGCGCCCACGGTGCCCACGATCGCGGCACGGGCCACCACGCACCTCCGGTGGCCCTGGCCGCGGTAGGGGCTGCCCCTTTGGGTCGGTGGCGGTCTGACGGTTCCGTCGTGGCTTGTCGCGCAGTTCCCCGCGCCCCTGAAGGGGGCACAGTGGCCGTCGGGCCGCCCTGGCCCACCAAAGGGGCGGGGGGAACTGCGCGAGCAACCGCATCGAGACCGTCAGACCGCCAACCGGCCGAAGGGGCACTACCTGCCGCGCCAGGGGCCGGGCCGGGGTAGGCCCGAGCGTGACCGAGCCCCGGAACCGGCCCGCCCGACGGAGTCAGATCGCGTTGATCGGGGCCGACGCGCGCTCCACGCGCGCAAGCGCACGGAGCAAGGCCGCCTGCCCATGCCGCCGCGCGGCAAGCCTCGCCAGCAGGACGAGCACGGGGTCGAACGCCGAGGCGGGCAACTCGGGCGTGGGGAGCCGGACGCTGACGGCGAGGTCGTCCAGGTGCACGGCCAGCTCCAGCAGGCGGGTGGCGAGGAAGTCGTCGAGGTGCAGCGCCCAGCCGGTCTGCGGCATGAAGAACACCTCGTCACCGGTGCGGTCAGCCAGCAGGGCGCGCTGCTCGGCGAGTGCCGCGCGGGTGCGCTCGTGCAGGCAGGCCGGGCCCTCGGCCGCGATGCCCTCGCCCTTGGCGCGGATACCGGAGTTGGCGTCACCGTCCAGCGGCGCGCCGAGCCACTCGGCGCGCGCGTAGTGCTCCAGCAGCGTGATCGGCGGCCCGCCCGACGGCGCCGCCTCAAGCGCCTCGGTGACGCTGAGCACCTGGTACGCGAGGTGCCCGGCAAGAGCGCCGACGCTCATACCCTCCAGCGCGCTCCGCTCGCCCCAGGCCGCCGCGACCTCGGCGCTTCCCAGCTGCCCCACGGCCGCCTCCGCCGCGGCCGGGTATCCGGCGAGCGCACTCATACGGTTCCCCTCCGTACCGTCGGCCGCGTGACGTGTTCAGCAGGTCCATGGCCCTGCGCGCGGATCCCACAACGGTCCCGGCGCCGCGGGTTACTTGCCCACGCCGGGCTCGGTCGCGTGCGGTACGGTTGCGCCGCTGCGAACGCACACGGTCTCGTGTCCAGGAAGGCCCGTCCGTCTTCCGAGTGAGCCGCCAGCGCGAGCGAGTCGGGACTGTAGTGATGACCAATGAGGATACCGTGCCGGAAGAGTCGGGCCGCGAGCGTGTGATCGCCGGCCGCTACCACCTGCTGTCGCCCCTCGGTGAGGGCGGTATGGGAACCGTGTGGCGCGCCCGCGACGAGGTGTTGCACCGCGAGGTCGCCGTCAAGGAGGTCCGGGCGCCAAGTGGAATGGCGGCGCCCGATGTCGAGCGGATGTACCGGCGGCTGGAGCGTGAGGCATGGGCCGCGGCCCGGGTGTCGCACCGGAACGTCGTGACCGTCCATGACGTGGTCATGGAGGAGAGCCGCCCGTGGATCGTCATGGAGCTGGTTCGCGGGCAGTCCCTCGCCGATCTGCTCAAGGTCGCGGGCCCGCTCTCCCCGAAACGCACCGCGTCCATCGGCATCGAGGTTCTGGCCGCACTCCGCTCCGCCCATGAGGCCGGGGTGCTGCACCGTGACGTGAAGCCGGCCAACGTGCTGATGGCCAAGGACGGCCGGGTGGTGCTCACCGATTTCGGCATAGCCGTGGTCGAGGGCAGCTCGGCGTTGACCATGCCCGGCGAGGTGGTCGGGTCGCCCGAGTTCCTGGCGCCGGAGCGGGCGTTGGGAAAGACGCCAGGGCCGGCATCGGACCTGTGGTCGCTCGGCGTGTTGCTGTACGCGGCGGTTGAGGGAACCTCGCCGTTCCGCAACAGCACACCGCTCAGCACCCTGCGTGCCATCGTGGATGTGGAGCTGCCGCCGCCGAGCCAGGCCGGCGCCCTGGCCCCGGTCATCGAAGGGCTACTCCGCAAGGACCCGGAGGAACGCCTCGGCGCCGAGCAGGCGGAACAGGGCCTGCGGCTGGTGGGCGAGGGGACATCCCTCCACACGGCGACCGCGGCACAGGACTCCCTCTCGGCGACTGCCCTGGCAGATTCCGCCACGCAGGTGTCGGCCACGGATGCGGCCACGCAGGTGTCGGCCACGGATGCCGCCACGCAGGTGTCGGCCACGGATGCCGCCACGCAGGTGTCTCCCCCCGACTCCGTGACGCAGGCCGCGGTCGCGGATCCCGCGCCGGAGCCCGCCGCGGAGCCGTCCGCCGCGACTGCGGTGACGCAGACCGCGGACACCCACCCCGCGGCCCCGACGACGGCCACGCAGACCGCGGACACCCACCCCACGGCACCGGCGGCGACGGCCGCGCAGGCCCCGGATCCCGGGCCGGTCGCCGCCGCAGCACCCGCGTCCCCGCCGTCCCCGGCCTCCCCTCGGCGCAAGCGGCGCACCACCTTCGTGGCCGCGGGCGCGACCCTGCTCGCTCTGGTGCTGACCGGGGCGGGCTTCGGGCTGCACGCGCTCATCAGCGACGGAGACGGAGGCCGGCAGGACGCCGGCGGTTCGGCTGCGGGCGCCGGTGCGCTCTCGGTCGCCTCGGGCGGCGGTGCACGGGACAGCATCCAGGTGGGCGTGAACGTCACGGGTTCGCGGACGACGTACGCGGGACCGTGTCCGTCCCCGAACGAGCAGGCGCCCACCTTCACGGCGACCTTCTCGGTGGACCGGATCCCGGCCCAGCTCTCCTACCGGTGGGTGACCGCGGACGGCGACCTGATCGCCGGGGGCTGGAGGACGCTCGCGTTCCCCGAGGGCGGAGACGACGTCGAGCAGGAAACGGTGCGCCTGACCACGTGGGCGCGCGGCGGGACGTTCGAGAGCGGGATCGGCGTGGAGCTCAAGGCGCCCCTCCAGGGCAAGTCCAACTTCGTGCCCGTGTCGCTGACGTGCGAGACGGGCACGGGCGAGGGCACGTCCTCCGGCCAGTGACGGATCGGGCGATCTTCGCGTTTGGTGTCGTACGCAAGGAGTATGAGTGTCATCGGTCATCATCGGGCAGAACGGCCCCTTCTCGGGCCAAAGCGTGGTTCTTGATTCCGCTCCTCTGACGTTCGGTCGCAAGAGCGACAACGGTGTTGTGATCGTCAGCCAGAAGGCCTCACGTCTGCACGCGGAAATCGTGGAGGAGGACGCCGGCTTCGTCCTTTACGACCGCAACAGCCGCAACGGCACCTTCGTCAACGACGAGCGCATCACGCGGCATGTGCTGCGCCCCGACGACTGCATACGGATCGGCGACGAGACCTTCCTCTACGCGTCGCAGGACGCCATGGAGACGGTCATGGACCTCTCCCACCTCGACGAGGCTCCCCGCGGGGCGGCCTCCGACGACCCCACCGTGCTGCACGTCACGGTCACCGGCGGAGGTCCGGTGGGCCTCGCCTTCGCGCTGACGTTGGAGAACATGCTGCGCGAGCGTGTTTCCGTCACGATCCACGACGGGCGGTGGACGGAGGACGGCTCCACCGTCGTCTGGAAGAACAAGGCCCAGGGGAACAACCGCCGCCAGCAGGTCGTGACCGTCCAGAGCCGCCAGTACCTCGCGCTGCCCGAGGAACTGCAGTCGGCGCTGTTCGGCGGGGGCGAGTACGCGGAGATGTGGCCCGTCGGGCCCGACTCCGTGGACGGACAGCCGCCCCGCAACATCCGGATCGCCTACATCGAGGACCGGCTGCTCGAACTGGCGAACGACAACGCCAGGATCCACCTGGTGCCGAAGCGGTTCGACCCGGCGGAGCAGCAGGAGCAGGCCGCGCAGTCACATGTCCTCGTGATCTGCGAGGGCGGATCGTCCCGCACGCGGGAGCACTACAGCGACCGGTTCGGCGCGGCCGACACCACGGTCTACTCCCTGGACGGCGAGCACCTTCAGGACGTGGTGCTCGGGCTCAAGGTGAAGTCCGCGCTCTCCGACCAGATGAGCGTCCTGCTGACCGTCTCGCAGAACAGGTTCCTCCTCAACTCGCTGAGGGGGGAGGGCTTCCTGAACATGCGGCTCACGCGCGAGGAGGCCCGCAACGTGATCGGCATCGACCCGGTCCGCCAGGTCTTCGAGCAGTGCATCGCCTCCCGCCCCTGCCTGATGACCCGTGACGAGGAGGAGAACGAGTTCCGCTGTCCCACGCACGGAACCCTCTTCCTTCCTGCCCTGCTCCAGAGTTCACCCCTGTGGAAGCGGATCCGGCAGGGGCTCAAGCTGTTCGGGGTGGCCGAGCCCGACCTCACCGCGGTCACGTCGTTCCGGCTGGACATGGTGCAGCGCCCGCGGTTCACCGCGCAGCTCAGCCGTCCCACCCCGACGAGCCCCGGAACGTACGGCTTCCTGCTGGGCGACGCGGCCAACTCCATGCACTTCTGGCCGGGGCGCGGCCTGAACAGCGGTCTTGCCTCCGCCCTTTCGCTCGCCCGCTCCCTCAGCCGCGCGTGGAACGGGAAGCCGCTGCGTGATGCCGACTTCATCCGGCACGAGGCCGCGATGTCCATGCTCCAGTACCGGCACAAGAGCCGGGCCTGGAACGCCATGGTCACCACGGACGAGCAGGGCGCCACCCGCGCCATCAAGGACATCATCGCGCGCAGCGTGGATCCGGAGGCCGGCGACCTCCCCGCGTCGCAGGACGAATGCCTCGACGCGCTGCTGGAGCGCATGGGCGCGATACGCGACCGCCTCGCGTCCCGCCTGCCCGGTATGCCCACCGACGAGGAGCTGCGGGAGCACCTCTCGAAGCTGGACCTGGCCACGCTCCACACGCTCCAGGAGAGCGGCGCCTGGGACACCCTGATCGTCGGCGGCGAGGAGGCCGACATCGACCTCTTCTACCAGTCGGACTCTCCGGTCTACGTCCCCCGCCCCGCCGCCGCGGAGGGCATTCCGTCGGCTCCGGTACCGCTGTGATCCTTACGCGGGAACCCGGACCGGGCCGTCCGGCCTCGCCGGGTTCCGGCTGACGGTTCGGGGTTCGGGTCCGGCGACGACCGAACCCGGCAGGGACCCTGCCAAGGCCCAGGTCAGGCGGTACCGACCTGGGCCCTGGCCATCGTCCACGGGCGCGGGCCGCCGATGCCGCGTGCGGGTGCGGCCCGTCGCTCACGCGATCGGGTTCTTCAGCGTCCCCACGAGCTGGAGCGCACCCGACGGATCCGCCAGGTCCACCATCTGGCGGTTGTCGCGGAGCTGGAGCCGGTTCAGGCAGGACAGCGCGAACTCGGGGGCGAAGATGTCGTAGCGGCGGAAGGCGGCGGCGAGTTCGGGGTGGGCGCGCTGGTAGGCGTGGACGCAGTCGGCGACCGCCAGCCAGAACGTGTCCTCCTCGATCAGGCCCTCGGTGGCCAGCTGCGCGGAGAGGAAGCGGAAGAAGCAGTCGAAGACGTCGGTGAAGATCGACAGCAGCCGCTGGTCCTCGGGGACGTCCGCCTTGATCCGCGCGACCTGAGGCGGGAGCTCCGCGTCCGGGTCCAGGACGGCGATCTCCTCGGCGATGTCCTTGAAGACGGCACGCCGCACGCTGCCCGCCTCGTCCAGGACCAGGATGACGTTCTCGCCGTGCGGCATGAACACCAGGCCGTACGCGTAGAAGCAGTGCAGCAGCGGCACCAGGTAGGCGTCCAGGTAGCGGCGCAGCCACTCGGCAGGGCGCAGGCCGGACCGCTCGATGAGCGCGGCGGCCAGGGACGCGCCGGCGCCGTCGGTGTGCAGCAGCGAGGCCATGGTGGCGAGCCGCTCACCGTCCTTCAGGCCCGGCACCGGCGACTCCCGCCACAGTGCCGCCAGCATCTTGCGGTAGGGCGAGTAGCGGTCCGTGGCGGCCTCGTACTCCAGGTGCCGGTAGCCGACGGCGGCCCGTTCGCGCAGCACGGTGAGGCCGGCGGCGCGCAGCACCTCGTCGGAGCGGACCAGCTCCGCGAGCCAGTCGTTGATGGCGGGGGTGGCTTCCATGTACGCGGCGGACAGGCCCCGCATGAAGCCCATGTTCAGCACCGACAGCGCGGTCTTGACGTAGTGCTTGGCGGGGTCGGTGGTGTTGAAGAAGGTGCGGATCGACTGCTGGGCGAGGTAGGAGTCGTCGCCCTCGCCGAGGCAGACAAGACGCCGGGTGGCTATCTCCGCGGCGAAGGTGACGGTGAGCTTGTTCCACCACTGCCAGGGGTGGACGGGTATCAGGAGGTAGTCGTCCGGGTCGAGGCCCTGGCCGCGGAGCGCCGCGGAGAAGCGGATCAGGGTGGCCTCGCCCAGCTCGGCGCGGAGCAGCGCCTCGTATCCGACGCCGGCTCCCGCGTGGAACGCGGCGCGGTCCCGGTGCGCGGCGACCCAGACCAGCCGGACGGGGCTCGCGGTCTCGGGTGCGTAGGAGAGGTACTCGTGGACGCCGAAGCCGAGCCGGCCGTTGTTGGCGACGAAGCACGGGTGGCCCTCGGTCATCCCGGTCTCGACGGCCTGGAAGTCCGCCCCCGCCAGCTCGGCCGACGAGACGCCGGGCTTGGCCAGCTTGTAGCAGGTGCTCGCGAGCGTCGAGGAGATCTCCTCCAGGTAGACCGGCAGGATGTCGTCGCTCAGGCCCAGGCTGCCGCGCAGCTCGATGCAGAAGTCCAGCGCGGCGAGCGGCAGCTCGGTGCCGTCCGCGGTGCGCCGCCGGGATATGGAGGCCGCGTCGACGGCCCAGTGGTCCAGCGCGAACAGCCGCGCACGGAACCGGTAGACCGTGCCGCCGTCGTCGCTGAACACCTCGTACTGCCCGTCTCCGCAGGCGGCGGGGGTGAGCAGCCGTTCGTGGCCGAACTCCGCGAGGGCCTTGCGGACGAGCAGGCGGTTCGCCTCCTCCCAGCGCTCCGGGGCCAGGTGGGCGACGGCGTCGGACAGGCTCATGAGACGGCTCCTCTGGCTGCGGCGAACTGCTCGCGGGTGCAGAAGCTGAGCAGCGCGGTCTTCTCCGGCTTGGTGATCTCGCGGTCGGGAACGAAGCCGACGGCGCGGTTGAGCGCGTGGACGGCGGTGTTGCGGACATCGGGTTCCACGACGACGCGCCGGGCCGCCGGGTCGGCGAACAGGAACTCCATCACGGTGGTGAGCACGGCCAGGGTGAAGCCCGGGAGGCGGACGTCACCCGGCGCGGTCAGGAAATGCATGCCCACATCGCCGGGCCGGGCCTCGTACAGACCCTCCAGCTCCACGCGGGCCGGGTCGTAGCGCTCCACGAGGAACGCGGGCGCGCCGCGGTGCAGGCCGAGGAACGCGTCGTGGTGCGGGTGGGCGGCTACCGCCATGTAGGCGCGCTCCACCTCCTCCAGCCTGGCGTCCCCCATCAGCCAGAACACCGCCTTCGGATGGGTCACCCAGCGGTGCAGCAGCTCCGCGTCGGTCGTCGGGTCGAGGTCGCGCAGGGCGAACACGCCGAGGGCGGGGTCGCCGCGGGTGAAGAGGGGGCCGGGGCCGCCGCGCCCGGCGTCGTCGTGGTCGGTCATGAGGGGCCGCTTTCCGGTGAGAGGTCCGGGGAACCGTCGGGGGCGGCGAAGTCCTGGAACGCGATGGACTTCTCCACCGGGTAGACCTCGCGGCCCAGCAGCTCCCGGATGATGTACGCGTTGCGGTAGGCGCCCATGCCCAGGTCGGGGCTGGTGACGCTGTGGGTGTGCACGCCGGCGTTCTGGAGGAAGATGCCGCCTCCGGTGGTGTCGACGGCGTAGTTGCGGGCCACGTCGAAGCGGCCCCGGCCGTCCCAGCGGATCCGGTCGTGCACCGGTCGCAGGAACTCGGGCGTGCGGTACCGGTAGCCCGTGGCGAGGATCAGGCCCTCGGTGTCCAGGGCGAAGTCACGTTCCTGCTCCTCGTGGCGCAGGCCCAGGGTGTACGTGCCGGAAGGGGCGTCGTAGGCGGCCGTGCGCAGCGAGGTGTTGGTGAGCAGCCGGGTGGGCACGGGGCCCGCCAGGCTCTTCTGGTAGAGCAGGTCGAAGATGGCGTCGATCAGGGCCGAGTCGATGCCCTTGAAGAGGCCCTTCTGCTGCTGCTCCAGGCGGTAGCGGGTGTCCTCCGGCAGCGCGTGGAAGTAGTCGGCGTACTCCGGGGACGTCATCTCCAGCGTCAGCTTGGTGTACTCCAGCGGGAAGAACCGCGGGGAGCGGGTCACCCAGTCGAGCCGGTAGCCGTGTGTGTCGATCTCGCCGAGCAGGTCGTAGTAGATCTCGGCGGCGGACTGGCCGCTGCCGACCAGGGTGATCGACTTCTTCGCGGTCAGCCGGGACCGGTTGGCCAGGTAGCGGGAGTTGTGGATCGCGTCGCCGTCCAGGCCCTCGCACGCCTTCGGGACGTACGGCGGCGTGCCGGTGCCGAGCACCAGGCGCGGGGCGCGGTAGGTGACGCCGGTGGAGGTGCGCGCGGTGTAGTGGCCGCCGCCGTCCGTGCCGTCGTGGCCGGCTGCGCTGCCGCCTGTCCCCGGGGTGTACGTCACCTCCGTGACCGTCGTGTCGAAGCGGACGCTGGAGAGCTGCGCCGCGGCCCAGCGGCAGTACGCGTTGTACTCGGTGCGCAGCGGATAGAAGTTCTCGCGGATGTAGAAGGCGTACAGCCGGCCCGACTGCTTGAGGTAGTTCAGGAACGAGTACGGGGAGGTGGGGTCCGCCAGCGTCACCAGGTCCGACAGGAACGGGGTCTGGAGGTGGGCACCGTCCAGGAACATCCCCGAGTGCCAGTCGAAGTCGGGCTTGGCCTCCAGGAAGACGCCGTTCAGCTCGTCGAGGGGCTCGGTCAGGCAGGCGAGGCCCAGATTGAAGGGGCCGAGGCCGATGCCGAGGAAGTCGGCGTCCACGACGCGGCCGGAATCCGGGTAGGAACCGGAGCTCGCGGGGGAGGCGGTGGCCGCTCGGGGGCCCGCGTCCGCCGGGGAGGCGGCGGTCGCGCGGGGGCCGGTGCCCACGTGGGAATCGGTGTCCGCGGCGTGGTCAGCAGGCGTGGTCAAGGTTCTCTCCCAGGTACTGCTCGGCGTGGCCGGCGATCAGGTCGAGGACGGCCGCGATGTCGCCGGCCGTCGTGGCGGGGTTGAGCAGCGTGAACTTGAGGTAGTGGCGGCTGTCCACCGTGGTGCCCGCGACGACCGCGTCGCCCGAGGAGAACAGCGCCTTGCGCGCGTGCAGGTTGGCGCGGTCGATGCCGGCCTGGTCGGTGGGGGCCGCGGGGATGTAGCGGAAGACGAGCGTGGAGAGCTGGGGCCGCACCACGACGTCGAAGCGCGGGTCGGCCGCGAGCATCCGCCAGCCCTCCTCGGCCAGCGCGCACACCTCGTCGAAGAGGGCGCCCACCGCGTCCGCGCCCATGATGCGCAGCGTCATCCAGAGCTTGAGCGCGTCGAAGCGGCGGGTGGTCTGGAGCGACTTGTCCACCTGGTTGGGGATGCGCTCCTCGGCCGCCCGCCGGGGGTTGAGGTAGTCCGCGTGGTAGGTGGCGTGCCGGAGCACGGCCGAGTCCCTGACCAGCAGGGCGCTGGAGCTCACCGGCTGGAAGAACGACTTGTGGTAGTCGACGGTGACCGAGTCGGCCAGTTCGATGCCGTCCAGCAGGTGCCGGCCCGACGGGGACGCCAGCAGGCCGCAGCCGTACGCCGCGTCGACGTGCAGCCAGGTGCCGTGCTCGGCGCACAGCCCGGCGATCTCCTCCAGCGGGTCGATGGAGCCGAAGTCGGTGGTGCCCGCGGTGCCGACCACCGCCATCGGCACCAGGTCCTCGCGGGTGCAGCGGGCCAGCTCCTGGGCGAGTGCGAGGGTGCTCATCCGCTTGTCCCGGTCGCAGGGGATGGCGATCACCGCGTCGGGGCCGAGGCCGAGGAGTTTCGCGGACTTGCGCACGCTGAAGTGGCTGACCTCGGAGGTGAGGATGCGCAGCCGGGCCGGGGTGCCGGCGAGGCCGCAGACCTTGGCCTCCTCGCGGGCGAGCAGCAGCGCCTGGAGGTTGGACTGCGTGCCGCCGCTGGTGAAGACCCCGTCCGCGGCCGGCCCGAGGCCGAGCCGCCCCGCCGTCCAGTCGATCAGCCGGCGCTCGATGAGGGTGCCGCCCGCTGACTGGTCCCAGGTGTCCAACGAGGAGTTCACCGCCGCGAGCACGGCCTCGCCGAGCACGGCGGGGATGACGACGGGGCAGTTGAGGTGGGCCAGGTAGCGGGGGTGGTGGAACCAGACCGCGTCGCGGAGGTAGACCTCCTCCAGCTCGTCGAGCGCGGCGGTGGTGTCGCCCAGGGGACGGTCGAGGTCGATGGCGTCGAAGCGAGGGGCGAGTTCGTCGGCGGTGACACCGGTGAACGGCCGGTCGACGGCGGTGAGTCTCGCGGCCACGCGCTCGATTCCCTCGGTTACGGACTGGAGGTAGCGATCCGTCGTCCCGTCGTTGAGCAGGTGCGAGCGCATGGGGAGTCCTCCGGTGTGAGTCGGGAACTTAGGTGAGGCTAACCTAAGTAAAATGTCGGCTCGCAGCACGCCGCGCCCGCGGCGCCGCGGCAGGGTATGGGGGTGTTGCCGGCGGGCGGGTTCTGAAAGGGGGCCGTGGGCCGGGCCCGGAACGGCCGGACCTTGGCGGGGGCAGAGCCCTGGGGTGAGGTCTGGGGGCGGGGCACGGGGCCGGCGCGAGGTGTCCCGGAGGGGGCGCCCCTGGCGCGGGGCGGCCGAGGGTGGGGCCGTGAGGCCCGGCGCTAGCTCACCGCGCCCTCCGCAGTCACCCTGCCTCCGCTCAGCTCACCTTCTTGGCCTTCTCGATGGCCGACGCCAGATCGTTCAGGATCGGGGCGCATTTGCTGTAGGAGTAGATGGGCTCGGTCACCCGGGGGATGACCTGGCCCGCGGCGACGGCGGGGAGCTTCCGCCAGGTCGGCTTGGAGGTGTCCAGCGTCGCGGGCTGGAGCGCCGAGCTACGGTTGTCGATCATGATGAGGTCGGCGGGGTACTTGTCGACGTTCTCCCAGCTGAGGTTCTCGTACCAGCCGCCGGTCGACTTCTTCGCCGACTCCGGCGGCTCCACGAAGTTCACGCCGAGGGACTTGAAGTACTCCAGGTCGGCGGAGAGGTGGGAGCCGGAGACGTAGAAGATGTCCTGGCTGGCCGAGCCCACCAGGACCTTGATCTCCGGCCTGGCCTTCGCCGTCTTGCGCAGCCGGGCCGAGGCGTCCTCGAAGCTCTTCCTGGCGTCGGTCACCTTCTTCGCGCCGGTGTCGGCGCCGAGCGCCCCCGCGAGGGCGAGCAGGCGCTCCAGCGGCTTGGTCATCGGCCGGTCGTAGACGCTGATGCCCACGCTGGGCGCCAGCTTCAGGATCTTGTCCTTGGACTCCTCGGGGACGTACCAGAGGGTGCCCGAGTTGTCGAACATCGTGGAGACGAGCAGGTCGGGGGCGAGGGACGCGTACTTCTCCAGGTTGAACTGGCCCCACTCGTTGCCGAGTATGCTCACCTTGTCGACGTCCAGGTCGCCGGCCTGCACGTCGGGCCCCCCGGACTTGGTCTTCGTGGGCCCGAAGACGCCCTTGACCGCTATGCCGTAGTCGTGGAGCGCGGCGGCGACGCCGGTGAAGGCCACGATGTTCTTCGGGCGGCCGTCGGCCTTCACGTGGGTGCCGCGGTCGTCGGTGAAACTCCAGGGGCCGCCCGCCCCGCTCTTGCCACCGGTTTCCCCGTCCGACCCGCCGCTGCCGCATGCGGCGAGGAGGGCGCCGGCTCCAAGTGCGCCGCCCGCGGCGAGAATCCCGCGACGGGAGGGATGGGGGACACGATCGAGGGTCATGACGGCTGCTTTCGTGACGGGGCGTACGGGGCTGGTGGATCGCCGGTGCAGTGCTTAGGTTAGGTTAACCTAACCTAAGCGGATGTCCAGAACCCGGGGTCGTCGAAGCGGTTTGCGAGCGACGGCCTCCCCTCGTCGGGGCTGTGCCCCGGCCGACCCAGGGGCGCGGGGAACTGCGCGAGCAACCACCACCCGCTGGTGGTCCGGACACGACAGAACCAGCCCCCTCGGGACGGTGGCGACCTGACGGTCACGTCGTGGCTGGTCGCGCAGTTCCCCGCGCCCCTATCCGGGACCGGGGTTGGTCCTCACCGGGAGGGCACCCGAAAGCTCAGCTCGTGAGCCCGAGCTCGCGAGCGATCAGCATGCGCTGCACCTCGCTCGTACCCTCACCGATCTCCAGGATCTTCGCGTCCCGCCACATCCGGGCGACCGGATACTCGTTCATGAAGCCGTAACCGCCGTGGATCTGCGTGGCGTCGCGGGCGTTGTCCACGGCGACGGTGGACGAGTACAGCTTGGCGAGCGCCGCCTCCTTCTTGAACGGCTCGCCGCTGACCAGCCGGGACGCCGCGTCCCGCCAGGCGAGCCGCGCGGTGTGGGCCTTCATCTCCATGTCGGCGATCTTGAACTGGATGGCCTGGTAGGCGCCGATGTTCCGGCCGAAGGCGTGCCGCTCCTGGGCGTACTTCACCGACTCGTCGACGCAGCCCTGCGCCAGGCCGGTGGCCAGCGCCGCGATGGCGACCCGGCCCTCGTCCAGGATGCGCAGGAACTGCGCGTACCCGCGGCCCTCCTCGCCGAGCATGTTCGCCGCCGGCACGCGCACGTCCGCGAACGACAGCTCGCGGGTGTCCGAGGCGTTCCAGCCCACCTTCGAGTACGGGGCTGCGACCGTGAAGCCGGGCGTGCCGGAGGGCACGATGAACGACGAGATCCGCGGGCTGCCGTCCTCCTTGCGGCCGGTGACCGCGGTGACCGTGACCAGGCCGGTGATGTCGGTGCCCGAGTTGGTGATGAAGCACTTGGTGCCGTTGATCACCCACTCGTCGGTGCCCTCGTCGAGGACGGCGGTCGTGCGGGTCGCTCCGGCGTCGGAGCCGCCGTCCGGCTCGGTCAGGCCGAACGCGCCCAGCATCTCGCCGGAGCACAGCCGCGTCAGCCACGTGCGCTTCTGCTCCTGAGTGCCGAACAGGTGGATCGGCATCGCGCCCAGGGAGACCCCCGCCTCCAGGGTGATCGCCACCGAGGAGTCCACCCGGGCCAGCTCCTCCAGGACGATGCCGAGCGCCAGGTAGTCGCCGCCCATGCCGCCGTACTCCTCGGGGAAGGGCAGCCCGAAGAGGCCCATGCGGCCCATCTCGCGGACGATCTCGTACGGGAACTCGTGCCGCTCGTAGAAGTCGCCGATCTTCGGCGCCACGACGTCGTGGGCGAACTCGGCCACGGTCCGGCGGAGTTCTTCGTGTTCCGGGGAGAGCCGGTGGTCAATGGTCATGACGGGAACTCCTTGGTTAGGTCCGCGCGGACGGGACCGCGGTTGCCCCGGTGAGGGCCCGTACGGTGCGGGACGGGCTGGGCCGCCCCAAGTGCTGTGCCAGCCAGACGCTGGTGGCGGTGAGCCGGTCCAGATCGACGCCGGTCTCGATACCGAGGCCGTCCAGCATCCACACGAGGTCTTCGGTGGCGAGGTTGCCGGTGGCGCTCTTCGCGTAGGGGCAGCCGCCGAGGCCGCCCGCCGAGGCGTCGACGGTGGTGACGCCGTGTTCGAGGGCGGCCAGGGTGTTGGCGAGCGCCTGGCCGTAGGTGTCGTGGAAGTGCACGCCCAGCACCTCGGTGGGGACGCCGGCGTCGTTCAGCGCGGTGAGCAGGGCGCGCACATGGCCCGGGGTGGCCACGCCGATGGTGTCGCCGAGGCTCAGCTCGTCGCAGCCCATGTCCACCAGGGCCCGGCAGACCCGGACCACCTGGGCCACGGGGACGGGGCCCTCCCACGGGTCGCCGAAGCACATGGAGAGGTAGCCGCGGACGTGGGCGGTGCCCGCGGTGCCGGTGGACGGGCCGGTGGGTCCGCCGGCGCCGGCGCCCGGGGTGTCGTCGGCGGAGTCCCCTTGGGCGGCCGCTTCCTTGGCCTGGGCGACGACCTTGGCGAACACCTCCAGGGACTCGTCCACCGAGCGGTTGAGGTTGGCGCGGGCGAACGACTCCGTGGCGCTGGCGAACACGGCGAGCCGCCGGGCACCCAGCGCGCGGGCCCGCTCCAGGCCGCGCAGGTTGGGCACCAGCACCGGCAGGTCCACCCCGGGGAGGTCGCCGACCAGCGGGAAGAGCTGCTCGGCGTCGGCGAGCTGGGGCACCCACTTGGGGTGCACGAAGCTGGTGGCCTCGATGGTGGTGAGGCCGGCTGCGGCGAGCCGGCGGATGAACTCGGCCTTCACCTGCGTCGGCACCGTGGCGCTCTCGTTCTGCAGGCCGTCACGGGCGCCGACCTCGTGGATCCGCACCCGGGTGGGCAGCCCGGGCGCCGGGACGGCCATCGGCAGCCCGGCGGTGCGCGTGACGCCCACCGCCGTGCCCGTCCGGCCGGGGCCGTTCTCCGATTCCGCGCCGCCAGCCGCCGCGCCGGTGCCCGTCGTGATGCCGTCCGTCATGACACCGCCTCCTCGTTCGTCGCCGGGCCGGACCCGTCGCCGTCGCTGGATCCGTCGCCGTCGCCGCCCCCGGGGGCGACCGCCGCGCCGGGCCCGCCGGACCCTGTGGCGCCGCCCGTCGCCGGGTCGCCGTCCTCCTCGGGGACGATCACCGCCAGGATCTGGTCCATGGCGACCGTGCTGCCCGGGGTGACGTCCAGTTCGGTGACCGTGCCGGCGCCCGGGGCCGAGATGACGTGCTCCATCTTCATCGCCTCCACCACCAGCAGGCTCTGGCCCGCCACCACCTGGTCGCCGACGGCGGCCTTGACGACCGTGACCGTCCCGGGCATGGGGGCGGTCAGCGAGTCGGCACCGGCCCGGGCGGCGCCCGCGAGCGCGGCGGCCACCGGGTCATGGTCCTCGACGAGCCACGCGTCGCCGTCGCGGCCCAGCCAGTCGCCGGCGCGGTCGAACGTGTACTGGATCCCGCCGACCGCGACCATGACCCGGTCCGGCGTGACGGTGTGCCCGCTCGCCGGTCCTGGACGGTGCACCACGGGCTCGTGGCCCGGCACCTTCAGGGGGAACTCCACCGGCGCCGGCGTCCCGCCGAGCCGCCAGCCGCTCGGCACCGCGAACGGGTCCCGCCAGCCGGACGCGTCGGCCTCGGGCTGGAGGGCCGCGAGCCGCACCGCGGCCGCCGCCTCGTACACCTCGTCCGGCACGGACAGGGGCACCAGGGCGTCCAGCTCCCGCTCGACCAGGCCGGTGTCCAGGTCGCCCGCCACCACCGCGGGGTGCGCGAGCAGCCGGCGCAGGAAGCCGGTGTTGACGGGCACGCCCAGGGTCACGGTGCCGGCGAGTGCGGCACGCAGCCGGCGCAGGGCCGTCGGGCGGTCGGGGCCGTACGCGATCACCTTCGCCAGCATCGGGTCGTACCGGCTGCCGACCTCGGTGCCCTCGCTGAGGCCGGAGTCCGTGCGCACGCCGTCGCCGGAGGGCTCGCGCAGGGCGAGGACCGTGCCTCCCGAGGGCAGGAAGCCGCGGGCGCCCTCCTTGACGGAGACGGTCTCGGCGCAGATCCGGGCCTCCATGGCGTGCCCGGTGAGCGTGATGTCCCCCTGCTCGGCTGCCAGGGGCTCGCCCGCCGCGATCCTGAGCTGCCACTCGACCAGGTCCAGGCCGGTGACCAGCTCGGTGACGGGGTGCTCCACCTGGAGGCGGGTGTTCATCTCCATGAAGAAGTACGCCCCCGGGTCGGTGCCCGGCACGATGAACTCGACCGTGCCCGCGCCGCGGTACCCGCACGAGCGCGCCGCCTGCACGGCCGCCTCGCCCATCGCCGCGCGGGTCGCCGGATCGAGCAGCACGCTGGGCGCCTCCTCGATCAGCTTCTGGTGCCTGCGCTGGAGGGAGCACTCGCGCTCGCCCAGGTGGATCACCCGGCCCTGGCCGTCCGCGAGGACCTGGATCTCGATGTGCCGGGGGCTGTCGATCCAGCGCTCCACGAGGAGGGTGTCGTCGCCGAAGGACGCCAGGGCCTCGCGGCGGGCGGCGGCGATCTCGTCGGCCAGCAGCGCGGGGTCGCGCACCAGGCGCATGCCCTTGCCGCCGCCTCCCGCGGACGGCTTCAGCAGCACCGGCAGTCCCGTCTCGCGGGCCGCCTCCGCCAGCTCGGCGTCGCTGAGCCCGGTGCCCGAGGAGCCCGGCACCACGGGCACCCCCGCGGCGCGCACCGTCTCCTTGGCGCGGATCTTGTCGCCCATCAGGGCGATGGCGTCGGCGGGCGGGCCGATGAAGACCAGGCCGGCCTCCGTGCACGCGCGCGCGAAGGCGGCGTTCTCCGCGAGGAATCCGTAGCCGGGGTGGACCGCCTGGGCGCCGCTCCGCGCGGCGGCCGCCAGCAGGTTCTCCGTCGACAGGTAGCTTTCCGCGGCGGGCGCGGGGCCGATGCGGACCGCGGTGTCGGCCTCGCGCACGTGCCGTGCGGTGGCGTCGGCGTCGCTGTAGACGGCGACGGAGCGGATGCCGAGCGCACGGAGCGTGCGGATGATGCGGACGGCGATCTCGCCTCTGTTGGCCACCAGGACCGTGTCGAACATGGCGGGGGCGGGGCCCCCGGGTCCCGCCTCCTGTGCCGGCGCCCCCTCCGTGGTCATCTTTGTCTCCGTCCTCGTCTTCCTTGTCTCCGACGGCCGCCCCTGCGGGGCGGGCTGATCTCCGTCCGGGAGGGGTGGTTGCTGCTGTGTCCGGACCACCTGTTCGTGGAGCGTTGCTCGCGCAGTTCCCCGCGCCCCTTCCGGTGCGCTCTTGGCGTCCGCAGTGCCCTCTGGTGTGGTCGTCATGGTGTCCGCCCCTCACATCCGGAACACGCCGAAACCGGCGGCCTTCTGAGGCAGTGGGGCGTGGGCGCAGGCCGTGAGGGCGAGGGCGAGGGTCTGGCGGGTTTCCAACGGGTCGATCACGCCGTCGTCCCAGAGGCGGGCGGTGGCGTAGTAGGCGTTGCCCTGGGTCTCGTACTGCTCGCGGATCGGGGCCTTGAACGACGCCTCGTCCTCGGCGGACCACTCCTCGCCGCGGCCCTCCATCTGGTCGCGCCGGACCGTGGCCAGCACCGAGGCGGCCTGCTCGCCGCCCATCACGGAGATCTTGGCGTTGGGCCACATCCACAGGAAGCGGGGGCCGTAGGCCCGGCCGCACATCGAGTAGTTCCCCGCGCCGTACGAACCGCCTATGACGACCGTCAGCTTGGGAACCCTGGTGCACGCCACGGCCGTGACCATCTTGGCGCCGTGCTTGGCGATGCCGCCCGCCTCGTAGTCGCGGCCGACCATGAAGCCGGAGATGTTCTGGAGGAAGAGCAGGGGGATGCCGCGCTGGTCGCACAGCTCGATGAAGTGGGCGCCCTTCTGGGCGGACTCGGAGAACAGGATGCCGTTGTTCGCGACGATGCCGACCGGGTGGCCGTGGATCCTGGCGAAGCCCGTCACCAGGGTCTGCCCGTACTCGGCCTTGAACTCCGCGAACCGCGAGGCGTCCACCACGCGCGCGATGACCTCGCGCACGTCATAGGGCGTGCGGGAGTCGGCCGGGACCGCGCCGTACAGCCCGAACGGGTCCACCTTGGGCTCCTCGGCGGGCTCCACCTTCCACGGGAACGCGGGGGGCTCGGGGAGGGTGGAGACGATCGTACGCACGATGCGCAGCGCGTGGGCGTCGTCCTCGGCGAGGTGGTCCGTGACGCCCGAGACGCGGGAGTGCACCTCGCCGCCGCCCAGCTCCTCGGCCGTCACCACCTCGCCCGTGGCCGCCTTCACCAGCGGGGGACCGCCCAGGAAGATGGTGCCCTGGCCGCGCACGATCACCGCCTCGTCGCTCATCGCGGGCACGTAGGCGCCGCCCGCCGTGCAGGAGCCGAGGACGGCGGCGATCTGGGGGATGCCGGCGCCGGACATCCGGGCCTGGTTGTAGAAGATGCGGCCGAAGTGCTCGCGGTCCGGGAAGACCTCGTCCTGCATGGGCAGGAAGGCGCCGCCCGAGTCGACCAGGTACAGGCAGGGCAGCCGGTTCTCCAGCGCGACCTCCTGGGCGCGCAGGTGCTTCTTCACCGTCATCGGGTAGTAGGTGCCGCCCTTGACCGTGGCGTCGTTGGCGACGATGACGCAGGCCCGGCCCGAGACCCGGCCGATGCCGGCGATCACGCCGGCCGCCGGTGCCGCTCCGTCGTACATGTCCTCGGCCGCCAGCGGTGCCAGCTCCAGGAAGGGGGAGCCCGCATCCAGGAGGGCGTCCACGCGGTCCCGGGGCAGCAGCTTGCCGCGCGCCACATGGCGGGCCCTCGCCCGCTCGCCGCCGCCTTCGCGGGCCGCCGCGAGCCGGGTGCGCAGCTCGTCGGCGAGCGCGCGGTGCGCCGCCTCGTTGGCCCGCCAGGCCGCCGAGGCCGGATCGGCGGTGCTCGTGAGCACCGGTGCCTGCTGCATCTGTGCGCCCCCTTGCCCTGCTGCCGGCCCCGCCACCTGGCCCGGCCGCCCGCCGCCGCCCCGGGGTCGCCGGGCACGGCCGCACGGGGCGGCCGGTGGCCGCGGAGGACCGGCGCCGTACGGATATGTTAATGAGCGTTAACCTGCTGCCTCCAGGTTAACGAGCGCTAACCGTCCTGTCTAGAATTGCCGGCATGACCACCAGGACCGACGCGCCCTCCCGGCGCGACCAGATCCTCAAGGAGGCCGCGCGCCTCTTCGCCGAGCGGGGCTTCCACGGCGTAGGCGTCGATGAGATAGGCGCCGCCGTCGGCATCAGCGGTCCGGGTCTCTACCGGCACTTCGCGGGCAAGGACGCCATGCTCGCCGAGCTGCTGGTGGGCATCAGCGGGCAGCTGCTGACAGGCGGCAAGCGCCGGGTGGCCGACGCGGGCGGCGGGCCGCACGCGGTCCTGGACTCGCTCATCGAGGGCCACATCGACTTCGCGATCGACGACCGCCCGCTGATCACCCTGCACGACCGCGAGCTGGACCGGCTCCGGGACAGCGACCGCAAGCTGGTCCGCCAGCTCCAGCGGCAGTACGTCGAGTTGTGGGTGGAGGTGGTCCGCCGGGCGTACCCCCGGCTCGCCGAGCCGGAGGCACGCGCGTGCGTGCACGCCGTCTTCGGACTGCTGAACTCCACCCCGCACCTCAGCGGTCCCGGCACGCTGCCGGGCCGCGGGGAGACGGCCGCGCTGCTGCACCGGCTCGCGCGGGGCGCGTTCGAGGGGGCGGCGGAGTAGTGGCGGGGGCGGCGGGCTGGGCCGGTGCGCCGGCTCGCGCGAACGCCCCGCCCGAGGCGGCGGGTCCCCGGGCAGTGACCGGGATCTCCCTGGACGCTCCATGCGACTGGCGGGTAACCTTGCCTGAGCAAGCGCTTAGTCCGGTGACAGGGGCCGCAGGGCCCGGCAGAGGGAGTTCTCCGTGCGCCGAACCGTCTACAACGAGGACCACGAGGCCTTCCGGGACACCATCCGTGCCTTCGTCGAGGCCGAGGTCGTGCCCGTCTACGACGAGTGGCTGGCGGCGGGCCAGGTCCCGCGCGAGTTCTACTACAAGCTCGGGGAGCTCGGCATCTTCGGCATCGAGGTGCCCGAGGAGTACGGCGGCGCCGGCGAGGAGTCCTTCAAGTTCCAGGCGGTGATCTCCGAGGAGTGCGCCCGTGCGGGCGTCTCGTTCGGCGGCTCCGGCGTCCATGTGGCGCTCTGCCTGCCCTACCTGAAGGCGTACGCCACCGACGAGCAGAAGAAGCGCTGGCTGCCGGGCCTGGTGAGCGGCGAGACGATGTTCGCCATCGCCATGACGGAGCCCGGCACCGGCTCCGACCTGGCCGGCATGAAGACCACCGCGAAGCTCTCCGAGGACGGCACCCACTACGTCCTCAACGGCGCCAAGACCTTCATCACCGGCGGCGTGCACGCCGACCGCGTCATCGTCTGCGCCCGCACCGCGCCGCCGACCGAGCAGGACCGCCGCTTCGGCATCTCGCTGCTCGTCGTCGACACCGCGTCCGAGGGGTACGCGGTCGGCCGCAAGCTCGACAAGCTGGGCCTGAAGACGTCCGACACCGCCGAGCTGTCCTTCACCGACGTGAAGGTGCCCGTCGAGGACCTGCTCGGCGAGGAGAACAAGGGCTTCTCCTACCTCGGCCAGAACCTCCCCCAGGAGCGCCTCGGCATCGCCGCCGGCGCCTACGCCCAGGCGAAGGCCGCCGTCCGGTTCGCCCAGCAGTACGTGGAGGAGCGCACCGTCTTCGGCAAGCCCGTCGCGGCCTTCCAGAACACCAAGTTCGAACTGGCCGCGTGCAAGGCCGAGGTGGACGCCGCGGAAGCCGTCGTCGACCGCGCCCTGGAGGCCCACGACGCCGGTGAGCTGACCGCGGCGGAGGCGGCCAGCGCCAAGCTGTTCTGCACCGAGGTCGCGCACCGCGTCATCGACCGCTGCCTCCAGCTGCACGGCGGCTACGGCTACATGAACGAGTACCCGATCGCCCGGCTGTACGCCGACAACCGTGTCAACCGCATCTACGGCGGCACCAGCGAGGTCATGAAGATGATCATCGCCAAGGACATGGGGCTGTAGGCAGGCGAAGGACATGGGGCTGTAGCCGGGCGGAGGCGGCCGCGGGCTGGGCCGCGGCCTGAGGCGACGGCTTGAGTTCGCGGCCCGGACCGCGGCCGGCCTTGCCGCCGTGGCGCAGGGCCGCCAGCATGTGTCCGGGTCCCGTCGGGGCCCGGACGGTCAGGGAGCGAAAGGACGGCGGTGCCCGCTGCGCGGGCGCCGGAGCACCACATCATGCATCCAGCACTCGGTTCCCTGCTCGATCTGCTCGACCTGGAGCGGATCGAGGAGGACATCTTCCGCGGGCAGTCACGGTCCGCCGTCGTCCCGCGGGTCTTCGGCGGGCAGGTCGCCGCGCAGGCCCTGGTGGCCGCCGGCCGGACCGTCCCCGACGACCGCGACGCCCACTCCCTGCACGCCTACTTCCTGCGCGCCGGCGACCCCGGCGCGCCCATCGTCTACACCGTCGACCGGATCCGCGACGGCCGCTCCTTCACCACCCGCCGGGTCGTCGCCGTCCAGCACGGCCAGCCGATCTTCCACCTCTCCGCGTCCTTCCAGACGTACGAGGACGGGCTCGACCACCAGGCCGGCATGCCGGACGCGCCCGACCCCGAGTCACTGCCCACCGCCCAGGAGATGCTGCCGCGGTACGCTGACCGGTTCCTGGCGCCGTCCGTCGTCGACCGGATGCTGGAGGCGCGCGCCGGGGTCGACCTGCGGTACGTGGACCCGCCCCCGTACGCCACGGTGGGCCAGCAGCGCGAGGCGCGCTCCCAGGTGTGGTTCCGCACGGACGGCAAGCTCGCCGACGACCACCTGCTGCACGTCTGCCTCGCCACGTACGTCTCCGACATGACGCTGCTGGACTCGGTCCTGCTGGCGCACGGGCGCGGCGGGTGGACCACCGGCGACGTCGTCGGGGCCTCGCTGGACCACGCGATGTGGTTCCACCGGCCGTTCCGGGCGGACGAGTGGCTGCTGTACGACCAGCAGTCCCCGTCGGCACACGGCGGACGGGGCCTGGGCCAGGCGCGGATCTACACGCAGGACGGGCAGCTCGCGATCACGGTGATCCAGGAAGGGGTCATGCGGGTGCCGCGCTGAGCGGCCGGGGCGGCCCGGGGCCGGGAACCCTGGCGGGTGCGGGTGCTACAGCACGTCCTCCAGCCCCGCCGCGGCCAGCAGGTAGGTCTTCATGGGGTCGTAGTGGCGCGGGCTGGTGACGTGGTCGTCCAGGGGAACGGTGACCTGGAGGGTGCCCTCCGCCTCGCCGATGAAGAGGGCGGGGTCGTTGCAGTCGGCGTAGCCGCAGGAGTCCAGGCCCCGCTGGCCCGCGCAGCCCGCCCAGCCGTGGTCCGCGACCACCAGGTCGGGCAGCGGGCGGCCGAGGCGCTCCAGGCCGTCCAGGACCGCCGTCATGGGGTCGGGGGAGTGGGTGTGCCAGAGCGTGGCGCCGCGCTCCAGCATCGCGACGTCCGCGAACTGGAAGACCATGCCCTCAGCGGTGTGCAGGCCGTCCGGGACCACCATGATCTCGCAGCCGACGGCGCGCAGAGCTGCCGCCGTCGCCCGGTGCACGTCCAGCAGCCCGCCCGGGTGGCCGGTCGCGAACAGCACGCGCTGCCCGTCCTCCGCGGCCTTGCGGAGCCGCCCGGCCAGGCGCTCCAGCGCGTCGACCGTCAGCTCCGGGTCGATGGTGTCCTGGCCGAAGCGGTACTCGAAGTCGTCGTTGACACCGCAGCGCTCCGCCATCACGGCGAGCACGTCCTGCTCGTCGTCCCAGCGCTCGCCCAGTTCCAGGCCCAGCCAGAAGTGCCGGTCGCCGTTCGCGAGCTTGCGGTAGTGGGAGAGGTTGTTCTCGCGCGGGGTGGCGACGTCACCCGCGATGCGGGTGCGCACGAGGTGCTCGATCAGCTCGGCGCGGCTGGGTGTCCCGGGTATCGGCATAGCTCCCATTGTGCAGTCGGTGATGGCCGTACGGGGACGGCGTCCCGAACGCTGGACGGCGCGGGGGCCGGGCGGGCCCCCTTGTGTCACGTTCATGACTCGGCAGGCAGCGGAGCCTCGGCGACGGCCCTGACGCCCTCACCGATTCCGACCTCGGCCGAGACGCCCTTCTCGATCCTCACCTCGGCCCAGACGGCCTTGCCGATGCCGTGCCGACGTGGGCAGCAGCCCCATCGTTCGGCGAGCATCGCCACCAGCCGCAGGCCCCGACCGCCCTCGTCGTCCGCCTCGGCTGCCCGCGGCTGGGGCAGACGGCCGTCGGCGCCCGCCACCTCGACGCGGAGCAATCCGTCGTATCGGGCGAAGCGCACCGCGATCTCCCTGCCGCGCGGCGTGCCGGCGTGCCGGACGGCGTTGGCGACCAGCTCGGAGAGCGGCAGTTCCGCGGTCTCCGCGGGCTCGCCTTTGATCTCCCAGACCGGGAGCCGCTCTCGCAGAAGCGCTCGGGCACGGCCGGCACTGCGGGGCGTTCGGGGCAGGCGCCATTGGATGTCGACGGCATCGGCGTTCGTCGTGCGGGCCTCCGGTGTGGCGGATGTCGCCAGGACATCTCTAGAGATGTTGCGGGTAAAGCGAGAGTGGCGACATCGCGTCAAGCGCCTCTCTAGAGATGTCTCACGTGGGATCCGTACTGGTCAGAAGGTGGATGCCGGCGAACGATCAGGGCGCTTAGGATGACGTGAGATGTCTAGGGATGACGATGAGAGGACTTCCTGATGGCCAGCCAGGGCTCTGGGCGGCAGCCCAAGTACCAGCGCATCGCCGACGAGCTGAAGGCCGCCATCGAAGCCGGTGAGTACGGTCCCGGGGACCGGCTGCCGGGGGAGAACGACCTGATGGCCCGGCATGAGGTGGCCAGGATGACGGTGCGGCAGGCGCTCGGGGTGCTCCAGGCCGAGGGGCTCGTGGAGGCGCGCAAGGGTGCCGGGGTGTTCGTCCGGGAGTTCCGGCCGGTACGGCGGCGCAGCGTGCAGCGGCTCTCCCCGGAGAACTGGAGGGTCGGCAGGTCCCTCTGGGAGACGGACACCGCGGGGCGCGAGCTGGCCGTCGAGGCGGTGTCGGTGGCCGAGGAGGAGCCTCTGGAGGATGTCGCCAGGGCGCTCGGTCTGGAGGAGGGCGGCAGGGTCTGTGTCCGGCGCCGGCGGTTCGTTCTCGACGGGCGGCCGGTCCTCGCCGCCACCTCGTACCTGGACGCGGCGCTCGTGGCCGGCACGGCGATCGCCGACACGGACACCGGGCCCGGCGGCATCTACGCCCGGCTCGACGAGATCGGGCGCGGCCCCGTCCGCTTCCGCGAGGAGGTCCGCTCGCGGATGCCCAGTGCCGGTGAGACGGAGCAGCTTCGGCTGGCCCCCGGTACTCCCGTCGTCCTCGTCCGCCGCACCGCCTTCGCCGACGACGGACGCGCGGTCGAAGTCAACGACATGCTCCTGGACGCCTCTGCCTACATCCTGGAGTACGACTTTGAGGCATGAGACTGCCGACACCGGTAGCTGCCAGACGGGTGAAGAGGCTTCGCCGGAGGCGCGAGGGCTGCGGGCGCTGGAGAGGCTGGCCGAGATGGGCGAGCGCGGTGACTTCGACGTCCTGCTGGACAAGCGGGCCTACCGGCCGCATCCGGTGGTACCGCCTCCCCTTGAGCGCCCGGCCGCCGCCCCCGCCGGCCAGTAGTCCGGTACTCCGTCCCAGCACCAGGAGGCCGACGTCATTTCTCGGTAACACGAGCCCCGGTAAGGACCCGGGCCCCCGCGACACGAATGGTGCGGCGGGGTCATCAGGCCCCGTTCCATACCAGGCGACCTGCGTCGCCGTGCTCGTTAGGGAAACTGATCATGAGACAGCAGTCTGGACCGGTTCTCGCCGGTGCCGCCGTCGCCGCCCTGGCCTCGGTGGCCCTGTTCGCGGCGCCCGCCTCCGCGCACACGCCCCAGCGCACCGGCTCGGCCCCCGTCGCCTCGGCGCGCGGCGTGGTGTTCGTGCAGAACGACGACGTCAAGGGGAACACGGTCGTCGTCTACGACCGGGCCGCCGACGGATCGCTGACGAAGGCCGGCGGCTACGCGACGGGCGGGCTCGGGGGGCAGGAAGAAGGCACCGGGCCCGACCACCTCGCCTCGCAGGGCTCCCTCGCGTACGACAAGGCCCACCGGCGCCTCTACGCGGTCAACGCGGGCAGCGACACGCTCACCGTGTTCGCCGTGCGCGGGGACCGGCTCGTGCGTGAGCAGACCGTGTCCACCGGGGGCTCCTTCCCGGTGAGCGTGGCCGTGCACGGCGGCAGCGTGTACGTGCTGAACGCCCTGGACGGCGGGTCCGTGCAGGGGTACGCGAACGTCGCGGGCCACCTCGTGCGCGTGCCGTCCTGGCACCGTTCGCTGGGCATCCAGGGCGGCGGCACGCCGGGGCAGGTGTCGTTCACGCCCGACGGCTCGAAGCTCGTGGTGGCGGGCAAGGCGAACAACAGCCTGATGGTCTTCCGTGTCGACCCGCTCGGCGCCATCGCGGCCAAGCCGGTCGCCACGACCCTGGCGTCGGGCGGCGTACCGTTCGCGCTGGCCTTCGACGCCGCGGGGCGCGCGGTCGTCGCGGACGCGGCGGCGAACTCCCTGGACACCTTCACCGTGGGCCGCGACGGCTCCCTGACCAAGGTGGACGAGGCCGCGACCGGCCAGAAGGCCACTTGCTGGGTGGTCAGGGACGGCGACTTCTTCTTCACCGGCAACGCGGGCAGCAGCACCATCTCCGGCTTCGAGCAGAGCCACGGGCGGCTGAAGGAGATCGGGAACACCCCGGCCGGCGCCGGCACCGTGGACCTCGCGGCCAGCTCGGACGGCAGGTTCCTCTACGCCCAGACCGGCACCGCGGGCGGCGTGGACGAGTTCCGCGTCCACGCGGACGGCTCGCTCACGAAGGTCGGCTCCGTGACTGTGCCGGACGCCGTCGGCGGCGAGGGCATCGCCGCTTCCTGACCCTCCTTTCCTCCCGGCCCCGGAACCCCCACCCGCTTCCGGCCCGCGAACCCCACCCGCTTCCGGCCTCCGGAACCCCCACCCGCGGGGTCGGGACCAGGGACGTCACCGTGCGCACGAGATGTGCGCGGTGACGTCCCGCATGGCCCTGGCCGGACGCAGGCAGGGGCGCGTGGCACCTGCGACGGCCCCCTCCGTCCCGGTGGCAGCGGCCGTACCTGGTCCTGGGTCCATGGCCGGAAGGCGCTCCGTCCTCGGCTGTGGAATTGTTGCTGAAGGATGAAATCCGCACCGCGCCGCGTTGCCGCCTTCCGGAGACGGCGGTGGAGGCGACGAGGAGGCACCGGGTGGCGGACACAGGGAGTGACGGCGGCAGTACGGGCGCCGAGGGCGAAGGCACGCAGGCGGGCTGGGCCAGGCGCCTTGCGGGGTACGCCCTGCGGTACCGCAGGGACGTCGTGCTCGCCCTGGGATCCTCGCTGGCGGGCATGGCCGTGACGGCCGTCGTCCCGCTGATCACCAAAGTGATCATCGACGACGTGATCGGCAGCCACACCCGCCCCATGGCCGTCTGGGTGGCCCTCTTCCTGGCCGGCGCCGTCGTGGTCTACGGCCTCGCCTTCGTCCGGCGCTACTACGGCGGCCGGCTCGCGCTCGACGTGCAGCACGACCTCCGTACGGAGATGTACGACACCCTCACCCGGCTGGACGGCCGCCGCCAGGACGAACTCTCCACCGGCCAGGTCGTCGGCCGCGCCACCAGCGACCTCCAGCTCATCCAGGGCCTGCTCTTCATGCTGCCGATGACCATCGGCAGCGTCCTCCTCTTCGTGATCTCCCTGGTCATCATGGCGTGGCTCTCCCCGCCGCTCACCCTCGTCGCGCTCGCCGTCGCCCCCGCCATCTGGTTCATAGCCAAGCGCAGCCGCGCCCGGCTGCACCCCGCCACCTGGTACGCCCAGGCCCAGGCCGCGGCCGTGGCGGGCGTGGTGGACGGCGCCGTGTCGGGGGTCAGGGTCGTCAAGGGGTTCGGCCAGGAGGAGCAGGAGACCGGCAAGCTCCGGCAGGTCGGCCGCAGGCTCTACGCGGGCCGCTTGCGCACCATCCGGCTGAACGCCAGGTACACCCCCGCCCTCCAGGCCGTCCCCGCGCTCGGACAGGTCGCCATGCTGGCGCTCGGCGGCTGGCTCGCCGTGCGCGGCCAGATCACCCTCGGCACCTTCGTCGCCTTCTCCACCTACCTCGCCCAGCTCATCGGCCCGGTGCGGATGCTCGCCGTGGTGCTCACCGTCGGCCAGCAGGCCCGCGCCGGCGTGGAACGCGTCCTGGAGCTGATCGACACCCGGCCCACCCTCACCGACGGCACCAAGGAACTGCCCGCCGACGCCGTGGCCACCGTCGAGTTCGACGACGTCACCTTCGCGTACGGCGACGGCCACGGCCCCCGGGTCCTCGACGGCCTCTCGTTCAGCATCGAGGCGGGGGAGACGGTCGCCGTCGTCGGCGCCTCCGGCTCCGGCAAGTCGACGCTCTCGCTGCTGCTGCCGCGCTTCTACGACGTGAACCGCGGCGCCGTCCTCGTCGGCGGCCACGACGTCCGCGAGCTGACCCTCGAATCCCTGCGTGCCGCGATCGGCCTCGTCCCGGAGGACAGCTTCCTGTTCTCCGACTCGGTCCGCGCCAACATCGCGTACGGCCGTCCGGACGCCACCCAGGAGGAGGTCGAGGCCGCCGCGCGCGCCGTCCAGGCCGACGGGTTCATCCAGGCGCTGCCCGACGGCTACGACACCAAGGTCGGCGAGCAGGGCCTCACCCTCTCCGGCGGGCAGCGCCAGCGCGTCGCGCTCGCCCGCGCGCTCCTCACCGACCCGCGGCTGCTCATCCTGGACGACGCCACCTCCGCGGTCGACGCCCGCGTCGAGCACGAGATCCACGACGCCCTGCGCGCGGTCATGGCACGCCGCTCGGGCACGGGTGCCGGTGCGGGTGCGGGCGTGACCGGCGCGGTCTCGGCTGATGTCGCCTCGGACACCGGCACGGTCACGGCCGAGGCGGCTTCGGGTACGGACACGGTCACGACCGGCGTCGCTTCGGGCGCCGACGCGCGCAGCACCCTCCTCATCGCCCACCGCCGCTCCACCCTCGGCCTCGCCGACCGGATCGCCGTACTGGAGGACGGCCGGCTCGCCGACATCGGCACCCACGACGAGCTGACCGCGCGCTCCCCCCTCTACCGCCGGCTGCTCACCGACCCCGACGAGCTGGCCGGTCCGTCCCCAGGCCACCGGCCGGCGCCGTCCGCCGCGCTCGCCGACGAGGTGTGCGACCGCACCGTCCGCGAGGAGCTGGACGCGGAGTTCGACGCCGAGCGCGGCATCACGCCCAGCCTGTGGACGGGCGACCGGGCGCCGAAGGACACCGCGCTCACCGGCATGCCCGCCACCCCCGAACTGCTCGACCAGGTCGACGCGCTGCCGCCGGCCACGGACGCCCCCGAGGTGGACGAGGCGGCGGCCGTGCAACCCGAGCCGTCGTACGGGCTGCGCAGGCTGCTGCGCGGCTTCGGCTCGCCGCTGCTGATCAGCCTCCTGATGGTCGCCGTCGACGCGGGCATGGGCCTGCTGCTGCCCGTCCTCATCCGGCACGGCATCGACGAGGGCGTCAACCGCCTCGCGCTCGCCGCCGTCTGGTCGGCCGCCGCGCTCGCGCTGGTCGCCGTCGTCGCGCAGTGGGGGGCGCAGATCGCCGAGACCCGGATGACCGGGCGCACCGGCGAACGGGTCCTCTACACGCTCCGGCTGAAGATCTTCGCCCAGCTCCAGCGGCTCGGGCTCGACTACTACGAGCGCGAGCTGTCCGGCCGGATCATGACCAGGATGACCACGGACGTGGACGCGCTCTCCAGCTTCCTGCAGACCGGCCTGGTCACCGCGTTCGTCTCGGTGCTCACCTTCTTCGGGATCATGGTCGCGCTGCTCGCGATCGACGTGCAGCTCGCCCTCGTGGTCTTCGCGACGCTGCCGCCGCTGCTGGCCGGCACCGTCGTCTTCCGCAGGAAGAGCAAGAGGGCGTACGAGCTCGCCCGCGAACGGGTCTCCATCGTCAACGCCGACCTTCAGGAGACCGTCGCGGGACTGAGGATCGTCCAGGCGTTCCGGCGGGAGCGGGCCGGGTCCGCGCGGTACGCGGAGCGCAGCCGTTCCTACCGGGCCGCCCGGGTGCGCGGGCAGCGGCTGATCTCGACGTACTTCCCGTTCGTCCAGCTGCTCTCCTCGGTGGCCGCCGCGCTCGTGCTGATCGTGGGCGCGGGCCGGGTGGAGGGCGCCACCCTGACCACCGGTGCGCTGGTCGCGTACCTGCTCTACATCGACCTGTTCTTCGCGCCGGTCCAGCAGCTCTCCCAGGTCTTCGACGGCTACCAGCAGGCGACCGTCTCCCTGGGCCGCATCCAGGAACTGCTGCAGGTCCCGACCTCCGTCGAGGAGCCGGCCGCACCCCGCGGCGTCGGGAGGGTGCGCGGGGAGATCGCCTTCGAGGACGTCGTGTTCGACTATGCCGCGAGCGACTCCGCCGACGGGGCGGGGGCCGATGGCGTGGTGGCGGATGCCGCCACCGACTCTGCCCTGACGAAGGTGGCGAACGTGCCGGACGTGCCGGACGGGGCGGACGTGGCTGACGGGATCGCGCGGCGCGGCGAGGCGGCGCTCCGCGGCGTCAGCCTGGTGATACCCGCCGGCCAGACCGTCGCCTTCGTCGGCGAGACCGGGGCGGGCAAGTCGACCCTGGTCAAGCTGGTGGCCAGGTTCTACGACCCGACGGGCGGACGGCTCACCGTCGACGGCACGGACATCCGCGAGCTGGACCTGACGGCGTACCGGCAGCGGCTCGGCGTCGTCCCCCAGGAGGCGTTCCTGTTCGCGGGCACGGTCCGCGACGCCATCGCCTACGGCAGGCCCGACGCGAGCGACGCCGACGTGGAGGCGGCGGCCCGCGCGGTCGGAGCGCACGACATGATCGCCACGCTGGAGGGCGGCTACCTGCACGAGGTCAACGAGCGGGGCCGCAACCTCTCGGCCGGGCAGCGGCAGCTGATCGCGCTGGCCCGCGCGGAGCTGGTCGATCCGGCGATCCTGCTGCTCGACGAGGCCACGGCGGCGCTGGACCTGGCCACCGAGGCGCAGGTCAACCAGGCCACCGACCGGCTCGCCGGGCGGCGCCGGGCCGCCGGGGCGGACACGGCGGCGGGCGACGGCCCGCGCACCGCCCACCCGTCGCCCGACCACCGCCCCCCATCGAGCGCTGTCGCGCGCACGACCCTGATCGTCGCCCACCGGCTCACCACCGCCGCGCGGGCCGACCGGGTGGTGGTGATGGACCACGGGCGTGTCGTGGAGGACGGCACGCACGACGAACTCGTCGCCGCGGGCGGGCACTACGCGCGCCTCTGGTACACGTTCCTGGGCGACGACGGCGCTTCGGCGCGGCTGCCGGAGGGGGTGCCGGGCGCCGGTGCCGGCGCCGGGCGCGGTCCCGGCCAGGAACCCGAGTCGGTCGGGGCCTGACGGGGGAGGGGCGCCTTCGGCGCCCGCGCCCGGTTGCCGAGGAGCGGCCCGCGGGCGCGGTCAGCGCTCCGTGTTGATCTCCTTGTACTCCTCGACCGTGGCCTTGGGGATCTGCGCGCCCTGCCCGTAGAAGATCCGGCTGAGCCTGACCCGCATGCGCTGCATGCGGCCGGGCTTCCCGTCCGGACCTCCCTCGCCGCCCTCCTGGCCCGTCCCGAAGGGTGCGTACTGGTCGTGGGACGTCAAGGTGTGCAGTTCGGCCCGGCTGAGTGGCTCGTGCACCTCGATGTACTCACCGTGCGACAGCCGTCTGATGACACCGGCCTCCCGGCCGTGCAGGACCTTGTGGCGGTCCCGGAGCTGGAGGCCCATGGCACACCGCTTCGTCACGACGTACACCAGGAGCGGGATGGCGAAGAGACCGACGCGCGAGGCCCACGTCACCGAATTGAGCGAGACATGGAAATGGGTGGCGATCAGATCGTTGCTGGAGCAGAGCAACGCCACCAGGTACGCGCTCATCCACGCCGCGCCCAGCCCCGTGCGCACCGGCCGGTTGCGGGCTCGGTCGATGAGGTGGTGCCCGCGATCGTCATCGGTGACCCAGGACTCGATGAACGGGTACGCACCCAGGGAGAGGAAGAGGACGGCGGCAGCCAGCAGCGGAATGAAGTTGTCGAGAGCGAGCGTATGGCCAAGGACATTGATCTCCCAGCCGGGCATGATTCTCAGCAGCCCGTCGACGACTCCCATGTACCAGTCGGGCTGAGATCCCGCGAAGGCCTGATCGGGGCGGAAAGGGCCGTATTGCCAGATGGGGTTGATCTGCGCGATCGACGCGATGGTGAAGATGATTCCCGAGAGCAGGAAGAGAAATCCCGTTGATTTCGCCGCATAGACCCACACCGACATGCCGACCGCGATTCTGCTCGTGCGTCCGGGTCCGGGATACTGCGTGTGCCCGTGATAGAGAGCCAGGCCCATGTGGGCGGCGATCAGCCCCACCATGAGGCCGGGGATCAGCAGGATGTGAACGGTGTTGAACCGGGCCACCAGCTCGGTCCCCGGGAACTCTCCCCCGAAGATGAACATGGACGCGTACGTGCCGACGACGGGTACGGAGAGGATCGCGCCGTTCACGACGGCGAGGCCCGTACCGGAAAGCTGGTCGTCTCCCAGGTCGTATCCGGTCAGGCCCTCGAACATGGCCAGGATCAGCAGCAGGAAGCCGAACACCCAGTTGAGTTCGCGCGGCTTCCGGAAGGCTCCGGTGAAGAAAACCCTCAGCATGTGCACGAAAATGCCGGCGATGAAGATCAGGGTCGCCCAGTGGTGGGCCTGGCGGATCAGCAGGCCGCCCCGGACGTCGAAGGAGATGTGCAGGGTCGAGCGGAAGGCCTCCGACATGATCTGGCCGTGCAGCGGGGTGTACCTGCCGTGGTACACCACCTCGTTCATCGAGGGGTGGAAGTACAACGACAGGAAGACACCCGTGACGACGAGGATGAGGAAGCTGTAGAGGCAGATCTCTCCGATCATGAAAGACCAGTGGTCGGGAAATGCCGTTCGCATGACGGTCTTCGCAAGACCGTAGACGCCCAGCCGGCCGTCGGCCCAGTCGGCCGCCCTTTTCCCCCTGCCGCCGCGCCGCGATTCCCCACGTCGGCTCTCGGTACTCATCTCACCACTCGTTTCGTGATACATGCACAGCGCGTCACGTCGGGTCGTCCTTCGGCGGGCGGTACCTCCCTCGGCGGGCGAGTTCCTCCCTCGACGGGCGGCCTTGCCGAGGTGGGACTCGGACGACATCGACCGGCGCACTCTGCAAGGCATGATCGACGCTCCCCGCGCGCCCCCGCGGACGCGACACGCCTTTTCGACATCCGCGCTGACCACGGGTCAGCACTTCGTTTCCGGTAGCCGGTCTCTCGTGTGAACACCGGGCCGGCGGGGTCGGTCGCGTACTGGGAGGCGGCCGGACCTCCGCTAGGTTCGCGCACGCATTCGTGCATCCACCCGCGACCGCGGGCGAACCGGAGGAGAGTGCATGCGCAAGGCTGTCAGATGGCTGCTGGCGTTCGCGGTGCTGATCGGCACCCTGGCACGCTCGGCAGCGCAACGAGCCCGGCGGAGGCCGCCGTCCCCGCCGCCACCCAGGGCACCACCGACATCAAGGACCGGCTCCTCGCCATCCCGGGCATGAGCCTGATCGAGGAGAAGCCGTACGACGGCTACCGGTACTTCGTCCTCGCCTACACGCAGCCGGTGGACCACCGGCACCCCGGCCGGGGCACCTTCCAGCAGCGTCTGACAGTCCTGCACAAGGACGTCAGCCGCCCCACCGTCTTCTACACCAGCGGCTACGACGTCTCGACCGACCCGAGCCGCGCCGAGCCGACCAAGATCGTGGACGGCAACCAGGTCTCCCTGGAGTACCGGTACTTCACGCCGTCACGCCCGAGCCCCACCGACTGGACCAAGCTCGACATCTGGCAGGCGGCCAGCGACCAGCACCGCATCTTCGAGGCGCTGAAGCCGATCTACGGCCACAAGTGGCTGGCACCGGAGGCTCCAAGGGCGGCATGACCGCCACCTACTTCGAGCGGTTCTACCCGCACGACATGGACGGCGTCGTCGCCTACGTCGCGCCGAACGACGTCGTCAACGACGAGGACTCTGCGTACGACGCGTTCTTCGAGCAGGTCGGCACCCCCGAGTGCCGCGACTCGCTCAACGCGGTCCAGCGCGAGGCGCTGCTGCGGCGCGCCCCGCTGGAGAAGATGTACGCCGACTACGCCGCCGCGAACGGCTACACGTTCAGCACCGTCGGCAGCCTGGACAAGGCCTTCGAGTCCGTCGTCCTGGACCTGGTGTGGGGCTTCTGGCAGTACCACCTGCTGTCCGAGTGCTCCGCCGTGCCGGACGCCGCGACGGTCTCCGACCAGGCGCTCTTCGACTACGTCGACGACATCTCCGGCTGGTCGTTCTACACCGACCAGGGACTCGCGCCGTACACGCCGTACTACTATCAGGCCGGCACCCAGCTCGGCGCGCCCGACATCGCGCTGCCGCACCTGAAGGGCCTCATGCGGTACGGCTACCAGCCGCCGCGGAGCTACGTGCCGCGGTCCATCCCGATGCGGTTCGACTCGTCGGCGATGCGTGACGTCGACCGCTGGGTGCAGCGGCACGCCACCCGGATGCTCTACGTCTACGGGCAGAACGACCCGTGGGGTGCCGAGCGCTTCCGGCTCGGTTCCGGCGCGCGGGACTCGTACGTCTTCACGGCGCCGGGCGCGAACCACGGTGCCAAGGTCGCCGGCCTCGAACCGGAGCAGCAGGCCAAGGCCACGGCCCGCATCCTGGCCTGGGCAGGGGTGGCCCCGCGGCCGTCACCGAGAACCCCTCGGCGGCCCGGCCGCTGGCGGCTCCCGACGCCCGGCTCGACCGCCCGGACGTCCGGCACGAGCCGCACTGACCCGCACGCGACGAAGCACGGACCCCTGGGTCGCACCGTCCCCCCAGGGCCGCGACCCGCTGTCCGGGCCTTTCGGCCCGGACAGCGGCCGTCCCCCCGAGGCCCCTCGACTCCCGGCGAGGGGCCTCGCCCCTTGAGTGGTCCGTGGCCCTCGCACCGAGCCGGCCCTCCCGTCCATCCCCCCCCCGTCGGACAGGCGGACAGGCCGGCTCGGAGACGTGCGCCGGCCTACCGGCGTCCCCCGGCCGGCTCGCAGGCGGGCGCGCTGGTGGTGGTCTGCCGGGCGGCCGCCATGACCTGGTTGCTGCGTAGCCTCACGGTGCTGTCCTCCTTCGAGGGGGTGGCGGGCCGGAGCCCGCCGCATGTCCCGGGAGCCCGGTGGCGGTGCGTGCGGAGATGGGCACGCCCGGCCGGCCGGGGTCCTCGTCGGACGTCAGGTCTAGCCCATGAGAATTGTTCGGGCTCGGCGGCCGGGAGCCGAACAATCGGATCGTGGAAAATATGACGCCTGTAAGGGGCCGTGATCGGGCGAACTGGGGGTGCGGGCCGGATGCCGAGATACGAACGTCCACTGGAGACGGAGGGCGGACCGCTGCTGGAGTTCGCCGAGAGACTGCGCGGGGTGCGCCGGAACGCCGGCAACCCCACCTACCGCGAACTCGCCGAGCGCGCCCACTATTCCGTCTCGACGCTCTCCGCCGCGGCCGACGGCCGCCGCCTGCCGACGCTGGCGGTGACGCTCGCCTACGTGGGGGCATGCGGCGGCGACCTGCCCGAGTGGGAGCGCACCTGGCACGCGACCGCGTCCGCGCTGGACACCCCCGAGCCGGCGGAGGAGCCCCCGGCCGCGGACGCGGTCAGGCCCCCGTACGCGGGTCTCGCGGCGTTCCAGCCCGAGGACGCCGACTGGTTCTTCGGACGTGAGCGGCTGGTGCAGGAACTGGCCGAGAAGCTGCGGCGGCACCGCTTCGTCGCGGTGCTGGGCGCCTCCGGATCCGGCAAGTCGTCACTGCTGCGGGCCGGCCTGGTGCCGCGGCTGGCGCGGGCGGTGGTGTTCACGCCGGGCCCGCGGCCGCTGGAGGAGGCCGCCATACAGCTCAGCGCGCTCGGCGGCGGCAGCCCCGGCGCGCTCTGCGCGGAACTGTCCGAGGATCCGGCCAACCTCCACCGGGTGCTGCGGAAGATCCAGGTGTCCGAGGGGCCCGAGACCGAACTCGTCCTCGTCGTCGACCAGTTCGAGGAGCTGTTCACGCAGGGCGCCGGGCCGCCGGAGGTGGCGGCGTTCGTCGAGGCGCTGGCGACCGCCGCGGGCGCGGCCACCAGCCGGTGCAGGGTGGTGCTGGGCGTGCGCGCCGACTTCTACGCTCACTGCACCCGCCACCCCCGGCTGCTGGAGGTGCTGCGCGACGCCGTGGTGCCGGTGGGGCCGATGAGCCTGGAGGAGCTGCGCAGGGCGATCGTGCGGCCCGCCGTCCGGTCCGGGCTGACCGTCGAGGGCGCGCTGCTCGCGACGCTCACCGCGCAGGCGCACGGCCGGTCCGGCGTGCTGCCGCTGCTGTCGCACGCGCTGTCCGAGACCTGGCGGCGCCGCCGCGGCAACGCGCTCACCCTGGCCGGCTTCGAGGCCAGCGGCGGCCTGGAGGGAGCCCTCGCCCGCACCGCGGAACGCTTCCACGCCCGCCTGACGGCACCGCAGCGCGACATCGCCCGCCATGTGTTCACCCGGCTGACGGCGCTCGGCGACGGCACCGAGGACACCCGGCGCCGGGTGCCGGTCGCCGAGTGGGACCCCACCCCCGACACCACCGCCGTCCTGGAGGCGGCGGCCGCGGCACGCCTGCTGACCCTGGACCGGGACCAGGCCGAGCTGACCCACGAGGCGCTGATCCGCTGCTGGCCCCGGCTGCACGGCTGGCTGACCGACGACCGCGAGGCGCTGCGCACCCAGCGGCAGCTCACCTCGGCCGTGGAGGTGTGGGAGTCGCTCGGCCGGGACCCCGAGGCGCTCTTCAGAGGCGCCCGGCTGGCCACCGCCCGGCGCCTGACCGGCGGCCTGACGGCACGCGAGAAGGAGTTCCTGGCGGCCGGCGCCCGCGCGGAGGAGGAGAGCGAGCGACTGAGCCAGCGGCGCAGCCGGCGGATGCGCCAGCTCGTGGCGCTGCTGACCGTGCTGCTGGTGCTCGCGGTCGGCTCCGCGGCCACCGCCGTGCGCGCCCGCAGCGAGCTGGCCCAGCAGCGTGACGCGTCGCTGGCCCGGGAGGTCGCCGGCGAGGCGGTGGCGCTGCGCTCGACGCAGCCGGCGCTGGCCGGCCAGCTCGCCCTGGCCGCCTACCGGCTCGCGCCCGCCGACGCCACCCGCAGCGCGCTGCTCAGCAGCCAGGCCGTGGACCTTCCGGCGCGCCCCGGGCAGCCCGGCCACACCCAGAGCGTCTCGGCGGTGGCGTTCAGCCCCGACGGGCGGCTGGTGGCCACCGGCAGCTTCGACCACACCGTGCGGTTGTGGGACCTCCGCGATCCCCTGCACCCCGTCCCGCTACCGGGGGTCCTCACCCACGCCGACGTCGTCAGCGGCCTCGCGTTCAGCCCGGACGGGCGGTATCTGGCCACGGTGGGCCGGGAGCGGACCGTGCGGGTGTTCAGCCTGGCCGACCCGCGGGGGCCGCGGCTGCTGGCCGGCCTCACCGGCCACCGGGACGTGGTCTTCTCGGTGGCGTTCAGCCCGGACGGGCGACTGCTCGCCACGGGCAGCTACGACCACACCGTCCGCCTCTGGGACGTCCACGACCCGTCCCGGGCCAGGCCCCTGGCGGTCCTCACCGGCCATCACCTCAACGTCAAGCCGGTCGCGTTCAGCCCCGACGGGCACACGCTCGTCTCCGGCAGCGACGACCGCACCCTGCGGCTCTGGGACATCACCGACCCCGCCGACCCCCACACCCTCAGCGTGCTCACCGGCCACCAGGACTTCGTGGACGCCGCCGTCTTCAGCCCCGACGGGCACACCCTCGCCTCCGGCAGCGACGACCACACCATCCGGCTCTGGGACGTCCGCGACCTCCGCCATCCGCGGCGGCTCGCGGTGGTCTCCGGTCACGCCGACGTCGTCACCGCATTGGCCTTCAGCCCGGACGGCCGCCGCCTGCTCAGCGGCAGCAACGACCGCACGGCGCGCATCACCGACCTCACCGACCCGCGGCGGCCCCGCCTCACGAACGTCCTCACCGGCCACTTGGGAGCCGTGAACTCGGTCGCCTTCAGCCCCGACGGGAGGCACCTGCTCACCGGCAGCTCCGACCACACCGCCCGGCTGTGGCTGCCCAACCTGGACGAGGCACGGTCCCAGGTCTGTGCCCACTCCGAGCGGCCGCTCAGCCAGGGGCAGTGGCGCACGTACTTTCCCGACCTGGCGTATCAGCCGCCTTGTGGAGGGTGACGCTGCCGGGCGTCGGCGGTGCGCACCGGGGGCGCGGGGAACTGCGCGAGCAACCACCCACCTGCCGGTGGTCCGGATGCGACGTCATCTGCCCCTTCGGGACGGTCACGACCTGACGTCCCCCACCACCTGAAGGGCGTGGGAGGCGCCCCCAGTCGTGGCTGGTTCGGCCCACGTGGCGGAGCCGCACATTGGCACAGGCCCCTGGGCGGACCCGGGGTGGCCGTCGGCACCGCGGGGCACGGGCCGTCGGGGGACGGCCCGTGCGCGAGGGGTCAGTACGAGAGGCCGTACCCGATCGGGTAGAGGCTCTTCGCCGGGTCGTCCGCGGTGGGCACCGCGACCGGCAGCTTGCCGCGGGGCCTGGCGCGGCCGGCGATGACCCGGACGGCGGCGCGCAGTTCCACGTCCGTCCAGGAGTACGCGGCCAGGACCGCCTTGGCGCCCGGCACGTACGCCGCGTCGTACGGGTTGCGGATCGCGAGGACGATCACCGGGACGCCCGTGGCGACGAGCGCCTGGACCAGGGTGCGCTGCGAACCGCTCGCCGTGACGTTGTACGTGCCGACGACCACCGCGTCCTTGCCGGCCGCCGCGGCGACCGCCTGGTCGATCACGGCCTGGGACGGGTTGCCGCTCGCGCCCGTGGACAGCGCGGTGGCCTTGAAGCCCAGCTCCGTGAAGGCCTTGGCGAGGACGGTGCTGGGCGGGCCCGTGGTGCCGGACGGGGAGGCCGGGTCGGCACCCACGACGAGGACGTCGTCGCTCGTGCGCCGCGACAGCGGCAGCACCCGCTCCTCGTTGACCAGCAGGGTCGTGGTGTGCTCCGCGATCCGGTCGGCCGCGGCCAGGTGCGCCCGGGAGCCGACGATGCGGTCCACGCCGGACTGCGTGACGTAGGGCGCCGTGAACAGGTCCCGGCGCGCCTTCATCCGCAGGATGCGCAGGATCGACTCGTCGAGCCGGTCCTCCGCCAGCTCACCGCCCTTGACCGCGTCCAGGACCGCGTGCCAGGCGAGGTCCAGGTCCGGCGGGTTGAGGAGCTGGTCGACGCCCGCCTTGAGCGCCAGTACCGGCACCCGCTCGTCACCGTACTTCTCGCGGACGCCGGCCATGCCGAGCGAGTCCGTGATCACCACGCCGTCGTAGCCGAGCTCGCCGCGGAGGATGCCGGAGAGGATGGGCGTGGAGAGGGTGGCCGGGTCGCCGGAGGCGTCGAGCGCCGGGACCATGATGTGGGCGGTCATCACGGAGTCGATGCCCGCCGCGATGGCCGCGCGGAACGGCGGCGCGTCCAGGGTGTCCCACTGCTCGCGGGTGTGCTGGATGACCGGGAAGCCGAAGTGGCTGTCGGTCGCGGTGTCGCCGTGCCCGGGGAAGTGCTTGGAGGTGCTGGCGATGCCCGCGCTCTGGTAGCCCTTCACCTGCGCCGCGACCAGCCCCGCCACCGCCTCGGGGTCGGCGCCGAAGGAACGCACGCCGATCACCGGGTTGGCCGGGTTCACGTTGACGTCGGCGTCCGGGGCGTAGTCCTGCCGGATGCCGAGGGCGCGCAGCTCGGTGCCGCCGATCCGGGCGGCCTCCCGCGCGTCGGAGCGCGAGCCGCCCGCGCCGAGCGCCATCGCGCCGGGCATCAGGGTCGCGGGGACGCCGACGCGCTCGACGATCCCGTACTCCTGGTCGGTGGCGATCAGCAGCGGCAGGCCGCGCGGCTGGGTCAGGCCGGCCCGCTGGATGCCGTTGGAGAGGTCGGCGATCTGGTGCGGGTTCTGCGTGTTGTGCGCCCAGGCGAAGTAGATGATCCCGCCGACGCGGTACTTGGCGATGAGCTCGGCGGCCGTCCCGACCCCGATCTCGGTCATGTTGGCGTCGATGTCGGCCTGGTCGGGGTCCGTGGCGGAGGCGCCGTAGACCCGCATGACGAACACCTGGCCGACCTTCTCCTCCAGGGTCATCCCGGAGATGAGCTTCTTCAGCTCGGTGTCGTCGGGGCGGCGGTTGAAGGTACCCGTGGTGCCCATGGTGCCCGCGGCCTTGGCGCCGGTGGCGGCGGTGGCCTGGACGGTGCCGGTGGCGGCAAGCGCGGCCGCACCCGCCGTGACGGCGAGCAGGCCCCGTCTGGTGGGGCCGGTGTGTCGGAACTGCACGTGCGCTCCTTCCGGAGAGGAGGACCGGTGACCCGGAGAGCGTCGGACGATGGTGTGTACGGCAAGCGGTGGCGAGCGACTGGTGAAGGAAACTTCCGAGAACGATCGATAGACCGAAAATAATTTACGGTCAAGAGCGCGCGCACGCGGAGCGGTTGGAGAGGAGGCGAACCTACGACGGGCGGATGGCGGGTGGCAGACGCCCCGGAGCGGGTCGGGTCCGGGGCGCGGCGCCGGGGACCGGGCGCGTGTCAGTCGGCGGTGGCCCGCTTGGGCTTCGTGAAGCGGTGCCACCAGTGGGCGCGGCGGGGGTGGACGGCGCGGCCCACCCGCCGTCCCAGGATGAGATAGCCGACCAGCGAGCCCGCGGTGTTGAGGATGACGTCGTCGATGTCGAAGGCCCGGCCGGCGACCAGCGAACCCTGCGCCAGCTCCACCAGGAGCATCACCGCCGCCGTGATCCCCGCCACCCGCAGCAGCCCGTGGGCCTTCGGGAAGAGCACCGGCAGCAGCAGCCCGAACGGCACGCCCAGCACGATGTTGCCGCCGATCTGCTTCACCGTCTCCCGGAACGCGGGCTGGTCGACGTACGTGCGGATGGAACTGCCCGGGTGGAGGTTGCTGTGCGTCAGCGGCACCGAGGCGGGCGAGGGCACGAGCGTCACCTTCGCCAGCACCACCGCGAAGCCGACCATCGCCGCGAACGCCACCAGCATCACGAGCACCCGCACCGCGGCGTGCACCGGCGGCGCCGTCCGGGCACCCGCGGCGGCACCGGCGGACCCGGCCGCGCCGCTCCCGGCCCGCTTACCCGACGCGGCGGACCCCTTGGGCCGCCTCGACGCGGCCGCCTTCACCGACTTGGCCGATTTCACCACCTTGTCCGACGCGGACCGCCTGCCCGAGCCGGACGTCTTCGACGCCGTCTTGGAGGAGCCTCCGGCCTTGCCCGCGTCGCCGTCCTTGCCGGACCGCCACCCCCGGCGCGTGCCCTGCCCCTTCGCCGCCTTGCCGCTCCGTGCCTTCGTCTTGGTGCCCTTCCCACCCTTCGGACGGGCCGTCTTGCCGATCTCGAAACCGAACAGCCTTACTTTGCGCGCCACACGAAACCCCAAGTTCAGGGCGGTCCCCCTGGTCTCCGGAGGCCGCCTCGCCTGTGCCCTGTCGCTTGCCAGGCAGTTACCCGAAGCCCGCTGCCGCACGCGTCGCACCGGCCGGCCGGTGGCCCGCGGCGCCTGCTCCTGGCCGGAACGGGTGCCTGGACGGCGCCGGGCTCCGCTCCCGCCCGGCTCCGTCCGCCGGGCGTCGCTCCCGCCCGGAGACGGCGGGCGGGCGGCCCAGCGGACGCGGGCGGCCCGAGGGGCGGGGCGGCCGAGGACGCGGGGTCGGCCGGGGAAGCGAGGTCGGTCCGGGAAGCGGGGTCGGCCGAGGGTGCCGGGTCGGCCCGTGCGGGGTCAGCCAAGGACGCGGGCCCGGCCTCCTGGAGTCACGCCGCCTCGGTGAGCAGCCGGGTCAGGTGCTCGCGGCCCTGGGTGAGCAGCGGCGGCAGTGGCTGCGCGTGCTCGTACCAGCGCTTCTCGTACTCCCAGCAGAGCCAGCCCTCCCAGCCCGCACGGCTGAGCACCTCCACGCACTCGCCGAGCGGCAGCACCCCGGCGCCCAGCGGGACCGGTGTGGTGTCCTCGGCGGAGGCGATGTCCTTGACCTGCACGTAGCCGAGGTGCGGGGAGAGCGCGGCGAAGGTGTCCTGGGGCTGCTCGCCTCCGAGCCAGGTGTGCATCACGTCCCACAGCGAGCCGACCTGGCCGTGCCCGACCTGACCCAGGACACGGATGGCGTCCGCGCCCGTGCGGTGCGAGTCGTGGGTCTCCAGCAGGACCCTGACGCCGCGCTCGCCGGCGTACTCGGCGACCGTGCCCAGCCGCCGGGCGGCCGTGGCATCGGCCTCCTCGCGGGACTGGTCGGTGCCGCCGCCCGGGAAGACCCGGATGTAGGGCGCGCCCAGGTCGTGCGCGAGGTCGAGCAGGGCCCGGATCTCCGCCAGCACGGCCTCGTCGTCGCCGGGTGCGGCCACGCGGGCGTACCCCGCGATCCCCGCGATCTCGATGCCGCGCTCCTGGAAGAGGGCGACGGCCTCGGATCTTTCGGCCGGACCGATGCCCGGGTGCACGGGCTCGTCGGGGTGGGCGCGCAGTTCCACGCCGTGGTAGCCGTGGTCCGCCGCGAGCCATGCCACGTCGGAGACGGGGAGTCCGGGTACGCCGAGAGTGGAGAACGCCAGTTTCATGCAGCGGACACTATCCGCCCAGAGCCCCCGTAATCCTCCGACATCAGCCACGTCGGCCGCTCGCCGCGCCCTCCCTTCCGGATATCCGGACTCCGGCCTCCTCGGGTGCGGGCGCCTCGGCCGCCGCACCACCCTCCCGGGATGCGGTGCGCCCGGGAGGTATGGCGCTGTCCTCGGCGGTGCGCAGTCGCAGGTGCCAGTCCTGGCCGGTCAGGTCGGCGCCGAACGAGTGGTGCGGCTGCTCGGCGGTGAGGGTGAAGCCGTGTCGCTGGTAGATCCCGCGGGCCGACCGGAGGACGTCGTTCGTCCACAGGACCATGTCGTCATACCCCGCCTCGCGGGCGAACTCGGTACAGGCCCGCACCAGGCGGTCGCCGATCCCGAGCCCCCGGGCGTCGGGCTCCACCAGCAGCAGCCGGAGGCGGGCGGTGCCGGGGGAGGGGCGGGGGCCCTGCTCGGGGCCGGCGTCCCTCACGGAGGCGGTGGTCTCTCCGGAGGCTGCGCCATCCCCGGAGGCGTCCTCCCCGGAGGCGGTGTCCGCGAGGGCCGTGTCCTCCGCCGGGGCCGTGCCCTCCCCGGCGGTGGCGTCCCCGTGGCTCGCCTCCCCATGGTTCGCGTCCCCGTGCGTGTCCCGTACGCACATCACGCACCCCACCGGGCGGTCGTCCAGCTCCGCCACCCAGACGCGCTCCAGGCGCGGGTCGTGGTGCTCGGCGAAGTCGGCGACGATACGGGCCACCAGGGCCTCGTAGTCGGAGTTCCACCCGAATTCGGCGGCGTAGACCGCGGCGTTGCGCTGGATGATCCAGCCCAGGTCGCCGGGGCCGGGAGCGCGCAGTACGACGTCGTCGCGGTGTGGGGAACGGTCCCGGGAGAGGATGTCCTGGATGGTGCGCATGGCGCCCGTGAGACGGGAGCGGTCGCCCGCCGGGACCCTGCCGAGCAGGGCGCCCACGCTTTCCCTGGACCGCTCGTCCAGCAGGTCGGCGGCGCTTCGGCCGTGGCCGGTGAGGGTGATGCTCTGCCGGCGCGGGTCACGCGACGACGGGGCGCGCTCGACCAGCTCGGCCTTCTCGAACTTGGCCAGCAGCCGGCTGAGGTAGCCGGCGTCCAGGGACAGCGCGCCGCGCAGGTCCGCCGCGTCGGTCCGCGGTGAGTGGGCCAGCTCGTACAGGACCCGGGCCTCGGTGAGGGTGTACGGGACGTAGAGCTGGCGGCTGTAGTCGAGGGCGCCGATGAGGTTGGTGTAGAAGCGGTTGAAGGCGCGGATGTCGTGGATGGGCCGGGTGGAAGCGCCGGCGGAGCCGCTGGTGGGAATGCCCTCGCCCGCCGCTTCCGCTGCTTCCACCGTTTCCGACGTCGGCACCGTCCGCGTCGAACCTCTGGCTCCCGTTCCCCCTGTTGCTCCCGTAGCCCTCGCCCCCGCTGACGTTCCCGCCGTGCTGCTTGCGGCGGCCCTCTTCCTCGCCGACATGGCGTCCCCCTTCGCGCAGTGACCCGACCTCGTCGAGTGGTCCCGCTTTCACATGGCCGCGGCTCGGTGACTGGCTTGACTCAGTCCACTCAGCCTTGACTCAGTCAATGATAAGCCGAACCCCTCCGCCACCGGAACCCCGACCGACCCCTGAGAAAACCCCGAGGCCGACCCTGAGCAACGGGCCCCGACCCCATCCCGGCCCCGATCCCGCCCGGACCACGGCCCGACCCGCCCCGGCTCCACCCCGAGCACTCGGACGCCTGCGCCCCGCTCGCACGTCCGCCCAGCCAGCGTTCCCCCTCCCGAGCGCCGTTTCGTCATGCCTCGGGCAAAGGCGGGTCATGCGCGTTCGGTGGCCCGGTATAGCAGGTCAGGGCTTGGCCAAGTGTCCGCCGCCTGTTGTTGGCATGTTCACCGCTAACGGCCGCTGCCCCTCATGTACCGCCTGGAGAGTGGCGCATCGGTCCCGGGGGCCGAGACCCCCGTGGGCCAGTCATCAGGAGTGCTCAAGAAGGGACAGTCATGGCCGAGTTGACTCGTCGCAGGCTCCTCGGATCGGCGGCAGGGGTCTTGGGCGGCGCCGCCGCGCTCTCACTACTGCCTCCGAGCGTGCAGCGGGCCGTCGCCGCCGGGCCCGCGCCCACCGGCTCGTTGCAGGACGTCGAGCACGTCGTCCTGCTGATGCAGGAGAACCGCTCGTTCGACCACTACTTCGGCACACTCTCCGGCGTCCGCGGCTTCGCGGACCCCGACGCCCTGACCCTGCCGGGCGGCCGTTCCGTCTTCTACCAGCCGGACACGGTCAACCCCAAGGGCTACATGCTCCCGTTCCACCTGGACACCCACACCACCAGCGCCCAGGCCATCCCGTCCACGAGCCACGCCTGGAGCGTGCAGCACCAGGCGTGGAACAACGGCAAGATGGACAGCTGGCTGCCCGCGCACCGCAAGGCGGACGGCGCCAACGGCCCGTACGTGATGGGCTACCACACGCGCGAGGACATCCCCTTCCAGTTCGCCCTCGCCGAGAACTTCACCATCTGCGACAACTACTTCTGCTCGGTCATGGGCCCCACCTGGCCGAACCGCCTCTACTGGATGACGGGCACCATCGACCCCGGCGGCACGCAGGGCGGCCCGGTCATCAGCAACTCCGCCCCGTCCCCGTACCGCTGGAAGACCTACGCCGAGCGGCTCCAGGCGGCCGGGATCAGCTGGAAGGTCTACCAGCAGACCGACGACTACGGCTGCAACATGCTGGAGAACTTCCAGGCATTCAAGAGCGCGAAGGCCGGCTCCGACCTCTACGAGCGCGGCGTGCGCCCGCAGCCCGAGGGGACCTTCGAGGACGACGCGCGGGGCGACCGGCTGCCCGCGGTCTCCTGGATCATCCCGACCAGCACGCAGTCCGAGCACCCCGACTACCTGCCGGCCGCCGGCGCCGACTTCGTGGCGCAGAAGATCGAGGCCATCGCGTCCAACCCGGACGTGTGGGCCAAGACCGCCTTCATCCTCAACTACGACGAGAACGACGGCCTCTTCGACCACGTCGTGCCGCCCACGCCCCCGGTGGGCACGGCGAACGAGTTCGTCAGCGGCCTGCCGATCGGCGGCGGGTTCCGGGTGCCGTGCATCATCGTCTCGCCCTGGACCGTGGGCGGATGGGTGGCGAGCGAGCGGTTCGACCACACCTCCGTGCTGCGGTTCCTGGAGGAGTGGACCGGCGTGCAGGAGTCGAACATCTCCGCCTGGCGCCGGGGCACCTTCGGCGACCTGACGTCCGCGTTCCGCTTCGGTTCGACGGTCGCCACGCCGCCCGCGCTGCCCGACGACACGGCCGAGCAGCTGGAGCAGGCCGAGCACGACGTCGACACCCTGCCGAAGCCCACACTGCCCACCTCGAACCAGCAGATGCCCACCCAGGAGCCCGGCGACCGCCCGCACACCTGATCCGGTACGGCCGGCCGGGCGGCTCGCAGTGCCCGGCCGGCCCCCGGGTAGGGGCTCCTTCTGACGCGGGGTTCCTCCGGCGACGCGCCCTTCCGCGACACCGCCTCCCTATGCGGTTTCCGGACGTCGGCTAGCGTGGGGATCATGAAGGGCCGGATCCCAGCACCGGGCGGCCGCCTACCGCGCCGGCCCGGCCCGCGGCACCCGTGGCTCGCGACCGGCGCGGCGGCCGCCGGTATCGCCGCGCTCACGGCCGTCCTGGTGGCGGCACGCGGCGGGCTCTCGCTCGCGGACGTGGTCCTCGTGTACCTCGCCGCGATCGTCGTCATCGCCGCCGCCGGCGGCGTCTGGCTGGGGCTCGCCGCGGCCGTCGCCTCCACCCTGCTGGTGAACTTCTTCTTCGTCCCGCCCTACCACACCCTGGACGTCGCCAACCGCGACCTTGTCGTCACCGTGCTGGTCTACGTGGCGTCGTCGGTGACCGTGAGCGTCGCGGTCGACCTGATCGCCCGCTGGCGCCATGAGGCGGAGCGCCTCGCGGCCCAGGCCGCACGCGCGCGGGAGCTGGCCGAGACGGACAAGGTGCGGGCGGCACTGCTGGCCGCCGTCGGGCACGACCTGCGCACCCCGCTGGCCGGCATCAAGGCGAGCGTGTCCAGCCTGCGCGAACCGGACCTGCCCCTGACCGGGGACCAGCGCGAGGAGTTGCTCGCCACCGTCGAGGAGTCGGCGGACAAGATGAACGACCTGGTGGAGAACCTTCTTGCGATCAGCAGGCTGCAGGCAGGCGCGGTCAGCGTCCACCCGCGCGCGGTCACCCTGGACGAGGTGGCCGCGACCGCCCTGTTGCACACCGCCGTGCCACCCGGGCGCGCCCCCCTGCTCGACATCGCCGAGGACCTGCCCGCGGCCTGGGCGGACCCCGGGCTGCTGGAGCGGGTGATCGCCAACCTGGTGGCCAACGCCCTGGAGGCCTCCCCGCCGGACCGCCCCGTCGAGCTGGCAGCGGAGAGCGCGGACGGCCGGCTGCGGCTGCACATCGTCGACCACGGCCCCGGCATCCCCGCCGAGCAGCAGGAGCGGATCTTCGCGCCGTTCACCCGGCTGGGCGACCCGGACGCCGGGCGGGGCCTGGGTCTCGGCCTTGCCATCGCCCGTGGCTTCACCGAGGCCATGCACGGCACACTGACCCCCGGAGACACCCCCGGTGGAGGACTGACCATGACCCTCACCCTTCCGGTGGCGGTGGCCCGGTGACCCGCGTCCTCGTCGTCGACGACGACCGGCAGTTGCTGCGGGCCCTGACCGTCGCGCTCACCGCCCGCGGCTACACGGCCGTGACGGCGACGGACGTGCGGGGCGCGCTCGACGCCGCCGCGGCCGCGCCGCCCGACCTCGCCGTGATCGACCTCGGGCTGCCCGGCATGGACGGGATCGCCGTGATCGAGAGCCTGCGCGGGTGGTCGAGCGCGCCGATCATCGTGCTCTCCGCACGGCACGAGGAGCCCGTGAAGATCAACGCGCTGGACGTCGGGGCCGACGACTACATCACCAAGCCGTTCGGGATGGGCGAGCTGCTGGCGCGGATCCGGGCCGCGCTGCGGAGGTCGGCGCCCGCCGAGGAGCAGCCGGTCGTCACGACCGCGGCGTTCACCGTGGACCTGGCCGCGCGGCGGGTGACGACCGCGGCGGGTCAGACGCGGCTGACGCCCACGGAGTGGCACCTGCTGGAGATCCTGGTGCGGAACCCCGGGAGGCTGATCACCCAACGGCAGTTGCTCCAGGAGGTGTGGGGGCCCCGCTACGAGAGGGAGACCAACTACCTGCGGGTGCATCTGGCCAACCTGCGCCGGAAGCTGGAGCCCGTGCCGTCCCGGCCCCGGTATCTGATCACCGAGCCCGGGATCGGGTACCGGTTCGCTCCGGACCCGCCCGAGCAGGCGCGGGAGCCAGGGGAGACGGGGGAGCCACTGGAGACGAGGGAGCCAGGGGGGCCAGGAGAGGCAGGGGGGCCAGGAGAGGCAGGGGAGACGGGAGAGTAGGCGGGGGACCGACCCGCCGCGGCCTCACGCCCGAACCTCACACCTCACGTCACACCTCACGTCACCTCACGTCGCCCCTCGCCCCGCCCCCGGCACCCCCGTCGACCCCCGCACCATCAACTCCCCCTGCACCGTGGCGATCCCGCCGGGCGGTGCGTCCTCGCGGCCCATGGCGATGCGGCCCGCGCGGGCGCCCGCGGCCCCCAGGGGGAGGCGGACCGTCGTGAGGGCGGGGACGGCGTCCATGCTGAAGGGGAGGTCGTCGAAGCCGGCCACCGAGACGTCGTCGGGGATGCGCAGCCCCTGGTCGCGCAGGGCCGCGCAGGCGCCGAGGGCCACGGTGTCGTTGGCGGCGACGACGGCCGTCAGCTCCGGGGCCCTGCGCAGCAGCTCCAGCGTGGCGTCATAGCCGGAACGGCGGTCGTAGGGGCCGTGCAGGGTCAGCTGCGGGTCGTCGGGGATGCCGCGCGCGGACAGGGCGGCGCGGTGGCCCTCCAGGCGGTGGCGGGTGGTGGTGCGCTCCTCGGGGCCCGCGATGTAGCCGATCCCGCGGTGCCCGAGCGCCAGCAGGTGCTCGGTGAGCTTGAGGCCGCCGCCGCGGTTGTCGAAGGTGAGTGCGATCGCCCCGGTGTCCGGTGCCGGCGGGCGCCCGCAGAGGACGACCCGGGTGCCCGCCTCCCCGAGCCGGCGCAGCTTCGTGCCCATCTCCGCGGTGTGTTCCGGGTTCTCCACGGCGCCGCCGGTGAGCACCACGGCCGCCGCCCGCTGCCGCTGCAACAGCGTGAGGTACATCAGCTCGCGCTCCGGGGAGCCGCCGGTGTTGCAGACCACCGCGAGCCGCTCCCCGCCGGCCCGCCCGCCGGGACCGATCTCGGACTGCACCGCCCCGGCGATGATCCCGAAGAACGGGTCCGCGATGTCGTTGACGAGGATGCCGACCAGGTCGGAGGCGGCGGCAGCAAGCGCGCTCGCCGGGCCGTTCAGCACGTAGTCCAGCTCGTCCACCGCGCGCAGCACGCGCTCGCGGGTGGTGGCGGCCACCGGGTAGTTCCCGTTCAGCACGCGGGAGACGGTGGCGGGGGAGACCCGGGCGCGGGCCGCAACGTCCGCAAGGGTCACGGTCATCTCGTCATCCTCCAGGTGTTGCACGAGCCGCTGTGCAGAGGCTAGCTTCTCCCCTGGTAGAAAGCGCTTGCTATAGAACTTGCTATAGAGCTTGCTAAGCGGGGTGCGCGCCGGGTCCGCCCGGACGGGCCAGGGGCAGGGAAGGAAACTCGTGACACGCAAGACGGTGCGTATCGCCATGAACGGCGTCACAGGCCGGATGGGCTACCGGCAGCATCTCGTCCGCTCCCTGCTCGCGATCCGGGAGGAGGGCGGCCTCGACCTCGGCGACGGCACGCGGCTGTGGCCCGAGCCCGTGCTGGTCGGCCGCCGCGAGGCGGCGCTCAAATCGATCGCCGAGCGGCACGGCATCGCGCACTGGACCACCGACCTGGACGCGGTGCTCTCCGACGACTCCGTGGAGATCTACTTCGACGCCCAGGTGACCGCGGCCCGCGAGGACGCCCTCAAGAAGGTGATCGCGGCCCGCAAGCACATCTACACGGAGAAGCCGACCGCCACCGGCTTCGCCGGAGCCCTGGAGCTGGCCCGGCTCGCCCGGGACGCGGGCATCAAGCACGGCGTCGTCCAGGACAAGCTGTTCCTGCCGGGCCTGCGGAAGCTGAAGCGGCTCGTGGACGGCGGGTTCTTCGGCCGGATCCTCTCGGTGCGCGGCGAGTTCGGCTACTGGGTCTTCGAGGGCGACTGGCAGGAGGCGCAGCGCCCGTCCTGGAACTACCGCAAGGAGGACGGCGGCGGCATCGTCGTCGACATGTTCCCGCACTGGGAGTACGTCCTGCACAACATCTTCGGTCCGGTCCGCTCCGTCCAGGCGCTCGCCGCCACGCACCTGCCGCGCCGCTGGGACGAGCAGGGCGAGCCCTACGAGGCCACGGCCGACGACGCCGCGTACGGCATCTTCGAGCTGGAGGGCGGCATCGTCGCCCAGATCAACTCCTCGTGGGCCGTGCGGGTCGCCCGCGACGAGCTGGTCGAGTTCCAGGTGGACGGCACGCACGGCTCAGCCGTCGCGGGCCTGCGCACCTGCCGCGTCCAGCACCGGGGCGCCACCCCCAAGCCGGTCTGGAACCCGGACCTGCCCACCCCCGTGCGCTTCCGCGACCAGTGGCAGGAGGTCCCGGACAACGCCGAGTTCGACAACGGCTTCAAGGCGCAGTGGGAGCTCTTCCTGAAGCACGTCTACGCCGGCGCGCCCTACTCCTGGGACCTGCTCGCCGGCGCGCGCGGGGTGCAACTCGCCGAACTCGGCCTGAAGTCCTCGGCCGAGGGCCGCAGGCTCGCCGTGCCGGAACTGCGCCTGGACGGCCCGGAGGGCGCCCGGTGACCCTCCACCTGCCCGACGCCACCGGCGCCCTCCGCGCGTACACGCCCCGGACCGGCCCGTCGACCGTCGCCGCGGGCTCCGCCCCGCTCGCGTCCCGGGTGGTGCTCGCCGCCGCCCATGTGGTGGCCGACCCGTTCGCGGACGTCTCGCCGGACTCGCCCGCGGCCGTCGACTGGGACGCCACGCTCGCGTTCCGCCGCCACCTGTGGTCGCACGGCCTCGGGGTCGCCGAGGCCATGGACACCGCCCAGCGCGGCATGGGCCTCGACTGGGCGGGCGCGGCGGAGCTGATCCGGCGCTCGGCCGCCGAGGCACGCGCGAGCGGCGGCCACATCGCCTGCGGCGTCGGCACCGACCAGCTCGCGTCCCACACGGCCTCCCTCGCCTCGGTGCGCGCCGCCTACGAGGAGCAACTGGCGCTCGTCGAGGAGACCGGCGCGCAGGCGATCCTGATGGCGTCCAGGGCGCTCGCGGCCGTCGCCCGCGGCCCGGAGGACTACCTCCAGGTGTACGGGCACCTGCTGCGGCAGGCGGCGGAGCCGGTGGTCCTGCACTGGCTCGGCCCGATGTTCGACCCCGCCCTGGAGGGCTACTGGGGCAGCGCCGACCTGGACGCCGCCACGGACACCTTCCTGGAGGTGATCGCCGCCCACCCCGACAAGGTCGACGGCATCAAGATCTCCCTCCTGGACGCCGGACGTGAGATCGCGCTGCGGCGCAGGCTGCCCCGGGGAGTGCGCTGCTACACGGGCGACGACTTCAACTACCCGGAGCTGATCGCGGGGGACGAGCGCGGCTTCAGCCACGCGCTGCTCGGCATCTTCGACCCGCTGGGCCCGCTCGCAGCCCAGGCCGTCCGCGTCTTGGACACTGGCGACACAAAGGGCTTCCGGGCGCTGCTGGACCCCACCGTGGAGCTGTCCCGGCACCTCTTCCAGGCGCCGACGCGGTTCTACAAGACCGGGGTCGTCTTCCTGGCCTGGCTCGCCGGCCACCAGGACCACTTCGCGATGGTGGGCGGCCAGCAGTCCGCCCGCTCGCTGCCGCACTTCGCCCGCGCCTACGAACTCGCCGACTCCCTGGGCCTCTTCCCCGACCCGGAACTCGCCGAGTCCCGTATGGCGAACCTGCTCGGCCTCTACGGAGTCACCCGGTGACCGACGTCCAGAGCCCCACAGGGGAGCACGCCCCCGCGCCCGCGCGGTTCAGCATCAACCAGATGACGGTGAAGCAGCTCGGCATGCCCGAACTCGTCGCCGCCTGCACCGACCTCGGCGTACGGGGCGTCGGCCTGTGGCGCGAGCCCGTCCACGCCCACGGCCTGGAGTACACCGCGGGGCTGGTCCGCGACGCGGGGCTCACCGTCACCAGCCTCTGCCGAGGCGGCTTCCTCACCGCGACCGACCCGCACGCGCGCGTGGCGGCCATCGACGACAACAGGGCGGCCATCGACGAGGCGGCCGCCCTGGGCACCCACGTGCTCGTGCTCGTCTCCGGCGGCCTGCCGCCCGGCAGCCGCGACCTCACCGGCGCCCGCGAACGCATCGCCGACGCCCTCGCCGAGCTCGCGCCCTACGCCGCCGAACGCGACGTGCGGCTCGCCGTCGAACCCCTGCACCCCATGTTCGCCTCCGACCGCTGCGTCGTCTCCACCCTCACCCAGGCGCTCGACCTCGCCGAACGCTTCCCGGCCGAGCAGGTCGGCGTCTGCGTGGACACGTACCACATCTGGTGGGACGACCAGGCGCCCGCCCAGATCGCCCGCGCGGGCCGCGGCGGCCGCATCGCCGCCTTCCAGCTCGCCGACTGGACCACCCCCCTGCCCGAGGGCGTCCTCAACGGCCGCGGCCAGATCGGCGACGGAGCGGTGGACATGCGCGAGTGGCGCGGCTACGTGGAGGCGGCGGGGTACGAGGGCCCCATCGAGGTCGAGCTCTTCAACGACGTCCTGTGGGCCCGCGACGGCCGCGAGGTCCTCGCGGAGACGGTGCGCAGGTACGTGGAGCACGCCGCTTAGCTCCCGCCTGGCGGGTCCGGCCCTGTGTGTGCTCGCGGCTGCCGCCGGGCCCGCGCGCGGGGCTATCCGGCGGCTTCGGCGATGGTGCGCGTGGCGCGCAGCATGGCGGTGAGGACGGGGCCGTCGGCGGCCGGTTGCTGTGTGCTGATCTCCTTGTAGCCCCAGCGCTCGTACAGGGCCTTGACCTTGCCGTTCCCGGCGAGGGGATTCACCAGGAGGGTGACCTGTTCTTCTTGGCGGTGCGTGAGGAGTTCATCGTGGATACGCAAAGCCGTCCCGGTACCGCGCCACGGGACGCGCACCATGATCTCCTTGAGCGCCACAGTGGACGTGTCCGTGCAGCCCTCCGGCAGGGGAGTCGCCATCCGACTCCACCAGCGGTCGTCTCGAAGCAACGTGTTCACGTAGGCATAGCCCACCGGCTCGGCTCCGTCGAACCCGATGACGGCCTCCCAACCTGCCTCGGTGGCGTGCCGAGCCAATCGTTCCCCGTACCGTTCCACCGAGTAGTGCGGCTGGTGAAGCTGATCAGCCCGCACCTCGGCATAGACCTCGATGAGCGTGGTCCACGCCTCGTCGATGCGGGTGACGTGGCGAAGTTCGATGCCTTCTGATGTCACTGAGGATTCCTTTGGCGGTCGTGGACATACTGTCCCCAGACTTGGGCGTGTGGGCCGGACGCGTCGAGGAGGCCGAGAGCGGCACCGAACTCCTGCATCATCCCGGTGATGCGGGGATGTTCGGCGGCTACGTCCGCGGGGACGGACATGGCCGTGGCGACAGCCGACTCCAACTCACCCTGTCCGAGTTGGGCTTGTGCCAGTCGGGCCGTCGTGATGGCCCTGCTGCGCTGCATCTCGGGACGGACCAGTGCCAGGCTGCTGTGGCCATGAGCTTCGGCGGCCTCGTAGTCCCCGAGGGCCAAGCACGCTGCCAAGGCGAGGCTGTGCAGTTCCGCCCGGTCGTAGAAGGCGTTCATCCACATCGGCCGCTGCTCTGCGGGATCTGAGGCCTCCAGCGCTTCCTGCGCGTGGCCGAGAGTCTGCCGCACGGCTCGCGCGTCGCCGGTGAGCCCGAGGATGGCGGCGTGCCGGGCGTGTCCCAAAGAAGCGAACATCGGGTCGCGCCGGGCGATGTGCAAGTTTCGCGCCACGTCGTTGGCTGCCAGAGCATCGATCGGCCGTGCCATGTGCCGGTACAGGCTCCCCGCATGGGACCAGATGCGGAACTGGATGGTGAGTTCACCGGACATGGCGGCCAGACTCGCCGCTCGTTCGAAATGCCGCTGAGCGACACCGAACCGCCGCCCGTCGATCGCCGCCCACAGGGCACTTGAGGTGAACGAGGCCGCGCACGCGTACAAGGCGCAGCGCACTCTCTGACCAGCTGTGCCGCGCGCTTGAAGAGCAAGAGCCTCACCGGCGAGAGCCGCAGCCTGGGACTCGATGGTCAATCTGCCGCCGTACCGGTGATCGCTCACAATAAGGACGCTGAATTTGGCGAGCAGCCGATCGACATCGCTCATCCCCACGCGGTGGCGGGCCCGGTCGGCGGAAGCTCCCAGCGCTGTACCCGCGGACGCGAAAAGGAAACGACGACGCTGCAACGTAACCTCCTCGGATGCCGAAGGCGGGGCCTCGCGCCACGGCACGAAACCCAGTTCGGTGACCGGACACTGGAACACCGCTTCCAATGCTGCCCGCTGCCGCCGGTGCGGCCACCGTGTCTTTCCCGTCAGCCAGTTCCGTACGGTGCGGTCGCTGACCGTGCCCTCGTGGCCACAGGCCCGTAAGTCGGCGTTGACGGCCTCGGCCAGTTCCGCCTGGGTGTAACCCGCCTCCGCCATACGCCTCTTGAGGATGTCGTTGTCCTCCATGGCCACACAGTAGACACGGCACCGGCCGTGGAAAAAACCCACTACACCAGAAATTTCCGGTTCGGCGATCATCACGCAGCGCGTGATGACCCTCGCTCTGCGTGAGCGTCCGTCGTTGACTCACCGCAACCCTCCGCACTCCTCACCGCAACGAGGTCCGGATGACCGTGAGCGCAACCGCCCGCCCGACAGGGCACCCCGGATACACCGAAACGCTGCCGTGCGCGCCGCAGAGCGCGCGGCAGGCCCGGCAGCTGGTGCGTACCGCACTCGCCGCCTGGGGCCTCGACCGCCTCGCCGACGACGGCGAGACGATCGTCTCCGAACTGGTCGCCAACGCCTGGCGGCACTCCCGGTGCCGGCGGATCCACGTCAGCGTCACCCGTCCGGACGCCGGGCGGGTCCGCATCGGCGTGGCGGACGCCTCGCGCGAGCGGCCGGTACCGCGGCGCGCCGCCGCCGACGACGTGCGGGGGCGCGGCCTCGCCCTCGTCGCCGCACTCGCCGACCGCTGGGGCACGGATCCGCTTCCGTGCGGCAAGCGGGTGTGGGGCGAACTGGTGGGCACGCAGGCGGAAGGAGGTGCGGGCCGGTGAGTGGTGCGCAGCGCACGCCGCGCCCCTGGGTGGGCGACCGGGTCCACGACGAGGCGCGGGGGCGCGAGGCCATCGTCACCGACGTCCAGTCGGGACGGCTCGTCCTGCGCGCCCTGTACGGCACCGAACGGTGGGTGCCCGAGGACCCGGACCGCCTCACCGTCGTCGTCGCCCGAGAGGAGCGGCAGGACGACTTCTGAGGCCGACGGCACCGCAAACCCGCCGCGCGCCCCCGAGGCCGCCGGTTGCCCGTGTTCGCCGGACGCCGCTCCTACGATGGCCGCATGCACCGCCTGCACGAGATCGCGGAGCGCACGCCACCCGGGCGGGAACGCTTCATCGACCTGCTGCGGGCGGTCGCCATCCTCATCGTGGTGCTCGGCCACTGGATGGTGATCGTCGTGACCGGCGGGGACGGCGGCGTGCACGGCTTCAGCGCGCTGGAAGTGCTGCGCTGGGGGCGTCCGATCACCTGGCTGGTCCAGGTGCTGCCGGTCTTCTTCATCGTGGGCGGGTTCGCCAACGCCGCCTCGCTCACCTCGCACCTGCGCGGGGGCGGCGGCGCCGGAGACTGGCTCCTGGACCGCAGCGCGCGGCTGGTGCGGCCGACGACCGCGCTGCTCGTGACGCTGGCCGCCGCCGCTCTGGTCGCTCATCTCGCGGGCGCCGATTCCGACGTGGTGGGCCGCGGGGTGTGGCTCGCCACGATCCCGCTGTGGTTCCTGCTCGTCTACCTCGTCGTCGTCTTCCTGACGCCGCTCACGCACCGCCTGCACCGCCGGGCGGGGCCGGCCGTGCCGGCGGCGCTCGTGGTGCTGGTCGCCGCGGGGGACACGGCACGGCTGGCGTTCGACGTGCCGGCCCTCCAGATGGGGAACTACCTGTTCGCCTGGGTGGCGATGCACCAGATGGGCTTCGCCTGGCAGGACGGGACGCTGCCGGTCCGGCCGCGCGTGGCCGTGCCGCTGCTGGTGACGGGGGCGGGGGCGGCGGTGCTGCTGACCGTGGCCGGGCCGTACTCGATCAGCATGGTCGACTTCCCCGGCGAACACCTGCGGAACCTCGCGCCGCCGACGCTCGCCCTGACGTCGTGGGCCACGGCCCAGCTCGGGCTGGTGCTCCTGCTGCGCGACGCGGGGGAGCGGTTCCTGAAGCGCCGCGTCCCATGGACGGCCGTGATCGCCGTGAACGCCGTGATCCTGAGCGTCCTGCTGTGGCACCTGACCGCGCTGGTGCTCGTCATCGCGGCCGTGAGCGGTCTCGGACTCCTCCCGCTGCCCCGGCCTCCCCAGCACACCGGGGCATGGCTGTCGTGGAAGCCGCTGTGGCTCGCCCTGAGCCTCACCGTGCTCGTCGCCCTGCTGGCGGTGTTCGGCCGGATCGAGACGCGCGGCCTGCGGCGCGCCCGAGCCCCGCGCGCGTGGTGGACGCCGGCGGTGCTCGGCCGCCCCCGGCCGCGCGCCGCGGCGACCGTCGCCGGCTACGCCGCCTGCGTGCTCGGCCTGCTGGGCGTGGCCGTCGCCCATCCGACCCACCGCGGCCCGCTCGGACTGCCGGCCGCGGCCCTGGCGACCTTCCTGGCCGGGGCGGCACTGCTCCGCGCCGCCCGCGCGGCAGGCGGCCGCCGGGCCGGCTGACGCGCCCCGGCGCCTTTCCCTCGGGGCCGGTCCGTACCACCCCGTGGCGACGCAAATCCGGTCAGTGATTCCCGCAAAAAACTTCTATCGCTCGCGCAACCTTACGGGTGCGTAGGTTGTCGTACTTCTCGTCAGGGCTTCCGGGTGGGGGATCTGGGGGGATCGCGGGGTCTTGATATGTGGAGGGGGAGCCGATGGGGGCCGGACTGACGAGTCCGGCCCCCTCGGTGTTTCCAAGAAGGGTGTGCTCGCGCCTCCTCGGTGTTTCCGAGACGGGCGTGCCCGCGCCGAATCCCCGTTGACGGCCTTGGCAGGTCCCTCAGCAGAATGGGCCATGCCCACCTTCACCGCCGCCGACGGCACCCGGCTCGCGTACCACCTCGTGGGAGAACGCGCCCCAGGACAGCGCGCGCCGCTGGTGTGCGTGCCCGGCGGGCCGATGCGCGCCTCCGCCTACCTGGGCGACCTCGGCGGACTCGCGCGGCGACGGGGGACCGTCCTTCTCGACCTGCGCGGCACCGGCGCGTCCGAGACGCCCGCCGACCCGGCCACGTACCGCTGCGACCGGCAGGCAGCCGACGTGGAGGCCCTGCGCGAACACCTCGGCCTGGAACGCGTCGACCTCCTCGCCCACTCCGCGGGCGGCGACCTCGCGCTGCTGTACGCCACCCGGCACCCGGAGCGCGTCCGGAGCCTCACGCTCGTCACGGCGCGCGCCCGCGCGCTCGGCGTCGACTTCACCGCGCGGCACCGCGCGGAAGCGGGCGCCCGGCGCAGCCATGAGCCGTGGTTCGAGACAGCGCGCGGGCCCTACGAGAGGATCTGGGCGGGGACCGCCACCGACGCCGACTTCGACGAGGCCGCGCCCTTCTTCTACGGCCACTGGGACGCCGTCGCGCAGGCCCACGCGGCCGAGGACGCCGCACAGTCCAACGAGGCGGCCGCGGAACTGTACGCGCCCCCCGAGGCGTTCGACCCCGCCGCGGCGCGGGCCGTCGTGGCGGCCTGGGACGTGCCGGTACTGGTCCTCGGGGGCGAGCTGGACGGCGGCCCGCTGCCGCGCATCGCCGCCACGATCGCCGGCCTCTTCCGGCGCGCGGAACTGACCGTCCAGACCGGCGCGGGGCACTATCCCTGGCTCGACGACCCGGAGGGCTTCACCGGGAGCGTGGACCGTTTCCTACGGGGTCTCTAGCGAGTTCCTACGGGATCTCCAGCGAGCGGACGCGGTCCGACAGGGGCCCGAGGTCTCGTCCCGTCGAAGCCGAGGCCGGGGGCCGGGGTTCCGCGGGACCGGGCGGCGCGGGAGGGTCACGGCTGGCTCACCACGCCCAGCTCCGCCACCTCCGCCTGGGTGGGGAAGGACGCCTGGGCCCCGGGTCTCGTGACGGTGGCGGCGCCGACGCGGGCGGCGAAGGCCGCCGCCGTTGCGAGGTCCTCGCCCGCGCTCAGCCGGAAGGCGAGGGCCGCCGCGAAGGCGTCGCCCGCGCCGGTCGTGTCGACCGCCTTCACCGGCACCGACGGCACGTGTACCGGCTCGCCGCCGGAGCCCTTGATACTGCTCTCCGCGACGAGGGCGCCCTCCGCGCCCAGGGTGATCACCACCGAGCGGGGGCCCAGGGCCAGCAGTGCACGGATCCAGTCCTTCGGCTCGCCGTCCACGGGGGCGCGGCGCCCCAGCAGGACACGGGCCTCGTGCTCGTTGACGATCAGCGGGTCGCAGGCCGAGAGCAGCTCGGACGGGAGCGGGACGGGCGGGGACGGGTTGAGGGTGAAGCGGACCTCCGGAGGGAGGTTCCGCACCACCTCCACGACCGTCTCCACCGGGATCTCCAACTGCGCCGAGACCACCCGCGCCGTGCACAGCAGGCTGCCCGCCGCGGCCACGTCCTCCGGCGCCAGCCGGGCGTTGGCACCCGGGGAGACCACGATGCTGTTGTCCCCCGACGGATCCACCGTGATCAACGCGACGCCGGTGGGCGCGCCGCCGACCAGAACGCCGACGGTGTCCACGCCCGCGGAGTGCTGCGAGTCCAGCAGCAGGCGGCCGTAGACATCGTTTCCCACCCGCGCGAGCAGGGCCGTGCGGGCGCCGAGGCGGGCCGCGGCCGCCGCCTGGTTCGCCCCCTTGCCACCGGGGTGGACCGCCAGGTCGGAGCCGAGCACCGTCTCACCGGGACCGGGGCGGCGATCCACGCCGATCACCAGATCGGCGTTGGCCGACCCTACGACCAGCAGGTCGTAGTCGTGCATGGTGCTGCCCTCTCTCCAAAGCCGGTGATCGCCCGACGCGCCACGGACGCTCAGAGCGTGCCCCGCCCTGGCCGGATTGAACCTGTCGTTACCTCCCCGCGCCTCGCGAGCGCACCGAGGCACGCCACCGCGCGTGCGCCTCGGACTGGGCGGCCACGGTCAGCACGGCGTCCGCGTCGGCGGCGTCGAAGAGGTCCACCATGCTGTCCTGGGAGGCCCGCTCGCCCGTACGGACCCGGTACGCGCGCGTGCTGCCGCTGTCCCTGAGCATGCCGCTCTGGAGTACGTCGGGACGTGCGGCGTTGACGGCGAGCAGCCAGCCGTCCGCCTCCAGCACCCCGCGCACCTGTGCCAGCGCGGCCCACAGGTCGTGGCCGCGGGCCTCCGCCGTGCCCCACGGACCTGTGGCACTCAGCCGGTACGGCAGCGAGTCCTGGGCGTCCAGCCACCAGGCCACCGCCACGGTGGCGTTCTCCGTGCGCTCCGTGCGCTCCGTGCGTTCAGCGGGCTCGGCGGGTCGCTCGTGCCGTACGGCCGGCACGTCCTCGCGGCTGCCGAGCAGTTCCTCAGCCATGCTGCCGGCTCACGCCTCCCTGCCGTTCCGTCACTCGTCCGGCCATCGGTTCCCTCACTCGCGGTTCCGTCGTCTCTGTCATTTCGCGTTCGGGTCGTAGTTCGGGTTGGGGATGAACTTCTTCGTCTGAGTGTCGTACACGCCCTTGATGTTCTCCGTGCGGATGCCGCCGGGGAAGGAGATCTCCTGTTCACCGGGGAAGGGACTGTTGGCGCCGTAGGTCGCGTTGACGTCGATCCCGCCCGGAGCGTCGATCTCGTACACGTACCGGGATCCCCAGCCCAGGTTCTGGTCCTCCGTGGTCGAGACGTAGCCGGACGGCGTGTTGTTCTCCAGGAAGTCGTACAGGTCCATGTTGTCTGGGTTCTTGGGCTCGAACCCCGTCTCGAAGATCCCGTTCGGACCGAACGGCGGGCGGTTGTCGTTGCGGTACAGCGGGTCGTCGCCGGTGCGCCAGACCGCCTCGTCCGGGATGTCGTCCACGTCCACGGACTTGTCCGCGGCCACCTTGAGCGGGTCCTTGGGCTTGTTCTTGGGGGGATTGCACGGCGTGTTGCCCGCGGCCTGTACGTCGCCGTGCAGGGACGCCACGGCCACCCCGTGACCGCCGGCCAGGGCCAGGACCAGGCTGTCCGGGCCGCCGGAGGACCCCTGCGTGCCGGGTAGCACCGCCGCGGTGTCGCAGCCGTCGGGCGGGCCCTGGCCCGGGCCCGGGTCCGGCGGAAGGGGGAGCGGGAGCGGGCCGATGCCCGGGATGATCCACGGCGGGATGCCGGGCAGCGGGCCGCCGGGCGGTCCGGGCATGCACAGCTTGAAGAGCAAGTCGTTGATGCACTGGTCCGGGCCGGGGGTGGGCTGGTTGTCGTCCCCGTCTCCGCCGGAGTCGCTTCCGCCGTCTCCGCCCGAATCGCCTCCGTCGCTGCCGGAGTCTCCGCCGGAGTCGCCTCCGTCGTCGCCGTTGGGGTCGCAGAGGGGGCTCTGGTAGATGCCGCACGGCGGGCAGGAGAAGCAGTTGTTCACGCCGCCGTCATCGTCATCGTCGCCGTCGTCACCCCCGTTGTCTCCGCCGCTGTCGCCTCCGTCGTCTCCGCCCGAGTCGCCTCCGTCGCTCCCGCCGTCATCGCCGCCGTTGCTGCCGGAGTCCCCGCCGCTGGAGCCTCCGTCGCTGCCGGAGTCGCCTCCGCTGTCGCCGTTGGGGTCGCAGAGAGGGCTCTGGAAGATGCCGCACGGCGGGCAGGAGAAGCAGTTGTTCACGCCGCCGTCGTCTCCGCCGTCGTCGCCGCCCGAGTCGCCGCCGCTGTCGCCCCCGTCGTCGCCCCCGGAGTCGCCTCCCGAGTCCCCGCCGGAGTTCCCTCCGCTGCTGCCGGAGTCACCTCCGTCGCTGCCCGAATCTCCTCCGTTCGAGCCGCTGTCTCCGCCGGAGTTCCCCGAGTCTCCGCCGCTGTCGCCCCCGTCGTCTCCCCCGGAGTTGCCGCCGTTGTCCCCGCCCGAGTCGCCTCCGTCGGAGCCTCCGGAGCTTCCGTTGCTCCCGCCGTCGCTCCCGCCCGAGTCGCCGCCGTCGCTGCCGCCGTTGCTGCCGGAGTCTCCGCCGCTGGAGCCGTTGTCGCCGCCGTTCGAGCCGCTGGAGCCGCCGTCGCTGCCCGAGTCGCCGCCGTCGGAACCGCCGTCGCTGCCCGAGTCGCCGCCGGAGTCCCCCGAGTCGCCTCCGCTGTCGCCCCCTCCGCTGCTGCCGGAGTCCCCACCACTGGAGCCGTTGTCGCCCCCGGAGTCCCCGCCGTTCCCGCCATTTCCGCCGTTGGAACCCGAGTTCCCGCCGGAGTCGCCGCCCGAGTCGCCTCCGGAGCCGCTGTTGCCGCCCGATGCGCCGCCGGACCCGCCGTCGTCCCCGCTGGAGGCGTGACCGCCTGTCGTGCCGTTGCCGCCGTTGCTGCCGCCGGTCTGGCCCGCGGTGGCGCCCGGGGCGCCGTTCGTGCCGTCGTGGGAGTTCTTGCAGTCGCCGCCGATGACCGAGCAGACGGCGGTCTCGAAGCCGTCCGCCACGCGTCCGGCGGTCCCGCTGACCATCAGGCCCAGGACGACCGTGCTGATCAGGATGACCAGACCGACGTACTCGACCGCCGACTGGCCCCGGTCCCGCCGCCACGTGATCATGTGGGCGAGGGAGAAGCGAACCCTCGGCCGCGGACGCCGGACGCTGGCGAGGCGCCCGATGTCCGCGGGACGCGGGAGGCGGATGCCGGCGAGACGCGGGAAGCGGGCGGCGCCGGGCTCCCCGCTGCGGCGCGCCCGCCGGTCCGCCGGGAGCTGGAACCACGCGCGGCTCTCCGGGCGGAGCAGCAGGAGCAGCACCGCGGCAGGCAGCAGCATCTGCGTCCAGCCGCGGTCGCTGCCGCCGGCCAGCTCGATGACGCTGTTGGCGAGCAGCCACGCCTGGACGACGATGAGGGAGGCGAGGACGGCCGGGCCGCCGCGCCTCAGTCGCCAGGAGAGCGCCCAGCCGGCGATGCCGGGGGCCAGGCCGTAGACGGCGATGCCGTAGAGCGCCGGGTGCACCGCGTGCTCGGTCAGGGCCCAGGTGAACAGGGCGGCCCCGCCCCACACCGTCATGGCGAACAGGACATGCATCAGCATCCGCACCGCGACGAGCGCGCGCGGCATGGCTCCCGCACCGCCGGCACGGGCCGCTCCGGCTCCGGAACCGGTTCCGGAGCCGGAGCCGGAGCCGGAGCGCGCGATGGCGCCTGGCGAGAGAAGGGCCTCGGGTGTGTGGCTCACCAACGCTCCCCTGTCATCGGGCGCACAACCGGCGCACAGGCGTCACCGCTCTTGGTGGAGGCTCACGTCCGCCCCGTTCGCACGGGCCCCTCCTGGAGGAAGGCTAGACATCGGGGCGGGCCCAAACCCAGGGCTCCCGGGCCCAGTTGGGGACCCAAGCGGGACGTGGGCCCGGGTGGGCCCGGACAGGACGTGGGCTCGGGGCCACGGCGAGCGGGCGCGCCGGATCGCGACAGCAGGCCGTCGACCGCCGGGCGTCACGCGCGGGTCGCGTTCCTGCGACTGAGCACGGCGTCCCCGAGACCAACCGGGCTGGTGAAGCCCCCGCCCTGCAAGAATCGCGGACGGGCGAGATCCGCCCACGGAACACGACGGCCGCGCCGGCAGCGAGAGGACCGAGGATGGCTTTCCACGACAACGACAGGCTTCGCAGACCCGGTGGTATCCACACCGTCCAGGTGGGTGAGCACCGAGTGAGCCATGTGCCCGACGGCGCGGTCAAAATGGTCCCGCAGAGCTTGTTCCCGGCCACGTCCCAGGCCACCTGGGAGGAGAACGCGCAGTATCTGGACGCGTCCGGCTGGCTGACGATCAGCGCCGGCGGGCTCCTGATCGAACACGGCGGGCGAGCCATGCTCGTGGACTGCGGCTACGGGCCGTTCCCGGAGCCCGTCTCGGCGATGGACCACGGAATGGCCAGCATGTACGGCGGCTCCTTCCTGGACGGTCTCAGGAAGCTGGGGCGCACCCCGGAGTCCGTCGAGGCGGTCGCCCTCACGCACCTGCACGTCGAGCACGTGGGGTGGGCGGCGCATCCCGAGCCCGGCGCCGAGGCACCCGTCCTCGGGCACGCGGACTATCTTCTCTCGGGGGCCGAGTGGGACGGCCGCCACACCACGTACGGCGTGACCGAGCAGGTGATCCGCGCGCTCGAACCCCGTGTGAAGATCGTGGCGGACGGCGACGAGGTCTTCCCGGGCGTGCGGGCCGTGGCGCTTCCCGGTCACACGGATGGCCAGACGGGCTACACGATCACGTCCGGTGACGCGCGCCTCTTCGCCTTTGCCGACGTCTTCCACTCGCCCGTGCAAGTCGCCCACCCGGACTGGGCGATCGTGGGCGAGCCGGACGCCGATGCCTCCGCCCGCGTGCGGCGCCGTGTTCTCGAACAGCTTGCGGACGAGGGGACCGTCGGCTTCGGCGTGCACTTCGCCGACGTCCCGTTCGGCAGGGTCCGCCGCGTCGAGCAGGACTTCGCCTGGGAGCCGCTGGGCTGAAGTGACCGGGCTGAGGGGCCGCGTGGGTGGCAGGGTGTTCGCGGCGGGGGTGCGGGAGCCGTCGTGCGGAGCGCCGTCGACCGGACGGCGTCGTTCCCGCACCACGGGCACGTCCAACAACCGGACCCGTTTCACGGCACGGCAGGGGCACGACGCCGCGCTGCCGTCTGTTCTGGGGCCGCAACCACGGTTTCCGCCGGGCACGCGGCGGGCCGGAGCTGGACATGCTGACCCGGTTCGCCGACCGCCTGGCGGAGTTGCTGGCGGAACGCGCGTAGGCCGTGGCGCCGTCGCGAGCCCGCGCGCCCGTGAGCCCGTGAACCGCGGTGTCAGACCCCGGCGGTAGCGTCGGACCATGTCGTATCCGGCGAAGACGCATCCGGCGAAGAGCGGGTCACCGGGGCTCGCGGTGCTCGAAGGGGTCCTGGAGCGGATCACCTACGCCAACGAGGAGACGGGGTACACGGTCGCGCGCGTGGACACCGGCCGCGGCGCGGCGGACCTCCTCACGGTCGTGGGTGCGCTGCTCGGCGCCCAGGTGGGGGAGTCGCTGCGGATGGAGGGCCGCTGGGGCTCCCACCCCCAGTACGGCAAGCAGTTCAGCGTCGAGAACTACACCACCGTGCTCCCGGCCACCGTCCAGGGCATCCGCCGCTACCTCGGCTCCGGTCTCGTCAAGGGCATCGGCCCGGTCTTCGCCGACCGCATCACCCAGCACTTCGGCCTGGAGACCTTGCGGATCATCGAGGAAGAGCCGAAGCGCCTCATCGAGGTGCCGGGCCTCGGCCCCAAGCGCACCCGCCGGATCGCCGACGCCTGGGAGGAGCAGAAGGCGATCAAGGAGGTGATGCTCTTCCTCCAGACCGTGCAGGTCTCCACCTCCATCGCCGTGCGCATCTACAAGAAGTACGGCGACGAGTCGATCTCCGTCGTCAGGACCGAGCCCTACCGGCTCGCCGCGGACGTCTGGGGCATCGGCTTCCTCACCGCCGACAAGATCGCCCAGTCCGTCGGCATCCCGCACGACAGCCCGGAGCGCGTCAAGGCGGGCCTCCAGTACGCGCTGTCCCAGTCCACCGACCAGGGCCACTGCTTCCTCCCCGAGGAGCAGCTGATCGCCGACGCCGTCAAGCTCCTCCAGGTCGACACCGGCCTGGTCATCGAGTGCCTGGCCGAGCTGGCCGGGCAGGAGGAGGGCGTGGTGCGCGAGGAGGTCCCCGGCCCCGACGGGGCGCCCGTGACCGGCGTCTACCTCGTCCCCTTCCACCGCGCCGAGCTCTCCCTCTCCGCCCAGGTCCTGCGGCTGCTGCGGGCCCCTCAGGACCGGATGCCCGCGTTCCAGGACGTCGCCTGGGACAAGGCCCTCGGCTGGCTCGCCGGGCGCACGGGCGCCGAGCTCGCGCCCGAGCAGGAGGAGGCCGTCAAGCTGGCGCTCACCCGCAAGGTCGCCGTGCTCACCGGCGGTCCCGGCTGCGGCAAGTCGTTCACGGTCCGCTCCATCGTGGAGCTGGCCCGCGCCAAGCACGCCAAGGTGATCCTCGCCGCGCCCACCGGGCGGGCCGCCAAGCGGCTCGCCGAGCTGACCGGCGCGGAGGCGTCGACCGTGCACCGCCTGCTGGAGCTCAAGCCGGGCGGTGACGCCGCCTACGACCGCGAGCGGCCCCTCGACGCCGACCTGGTCGTGGTCGACGAGGCGTCCATGCTGGATCTGCTGCTGGCGAACAAGCTGGTCAAGGCCGTCCCCGAGGGCGGCCACCTGCTCTTCGTCGGCGATGTCGACCAGCTCCCCAGCGTGGGTGCGGGCGAGGTGCTGCGCGACCTGCTCAGCGACGGCGGCCCGGTCCCCGCGGTGCGGCTCACCAGGATCTTCCGCCAGGCCCAGGAGTCCGGCGTCGTCACCAACGCCCACCGCATCAACGCCGGCCGGCCACCGGTCACCCGCGACCTGAAGGACTTCTTCCTCTTCGTCCAGGACGACACGGAGGAAGCCGGGAGGCTTACCGTGGATGTCGCGGCACGGAGAATTCCGGACAAGTTCGGTCTCGACCCGCGCCGCGATGTGCAGGTGCTGGCGCCGATGCACCGGGGCCCCGCGGGTGCGGGGGCGCTGAACGGCCTGCTCCAGCAGGCCATCACCCCCGGCCGGCCCGACCTGCCGGAGAAGCGCTTCGGAGGCCGGGTCTTCCGCGTCGGCGACAAGGTCACCCAGATCAGGAACAACTACGACAAGGGCGAGAACGGCGTCTTCAACGGCACCGTCGGCGTCGTCACCGCCCTCGACACCGACGAGCAGCGGCTGACGGTCCGCACCGACGAGGACGAGGAGGTGCCCTACGAGTTCGACGAGCTGGACGAGCTGGCGCACGCGTACGCGGTCACCATCCACCGCTCCCAGGGCAGCGAGTACCCGGCGGTGGTCATCCCGGTGACCACCAGCGCGTGGATGATGCTCCAGCGGAACCTCCTCTACACGGCCGTCACCAGGGCCAAGAGGCTGGTGGTGCTGGTCGGTTCCCGCCGGGCGCTCGGCCAGGCGGTGCGCACGGTCTCGGCGGGCCGCAGGTGCACGGCGCTGGACTTCCGGCTCGCCGGAGGGCCCGCGGGCAGGTGAACGTGCCCTTGTGGTGTCCGTTGGTGAACACGGCGGAAAATTGATCGATCAAATGAGTCTGAAAGCTCACAGGGCCCTTCCGGAACCAGGGCGAAGGGGGCAGGATGAGCAGGCTGGCGGCACTGAGTGCCGCCAATAGGCCCAATGGCCGACCCCGAGTGCACTCTCATGCGCCGAATGGGGGATGGTAGAGGCAGTCAGGGGAAGTCGGGGCCACCTCGAGGATGAGGCACTACGGCGGTGAGGGAAGACGTGAGCGACAAACGCGATGACGCAGTAGTACTGCGGTACGGCGACGGCGAGTACACCTACTCGGTCGTCGACAGCACCGTCGGCGACAAGGGCTTCGACATCGGGAAGCTGCGGGCGCAGACGGGGCTGGTGACCCTGGACAGCGGGTACGGCAACACCGCCGCGTACAAGTCGGGGGTCACGTACCTCGACGGTGAGCAGGGCATCCTGCGTTACCGCGGGTACCCGATCGAGCAGCTCGCCGAGCGCTCCACGTTCCTCGAAGTGGCGTACCTGCTGATCAACGGCGAGCTTCCGACGGTCGACGAGCTGGCCGCGTTCCGCAACGAGGTCACGCAGCACACGCTGCTGCACGAGGACGTCAAGCGGTTCTACGACGGCTTCCCGCGGGACGCCCACCCGATGGCGATGCTGTCGTCGGTGGTCAGCGCGCTGTCCACGTTCTACCAGGACAGCCACAACCCGTTCGACGAGAAGCAGCGGCACCTGTCGACCATCAGGCTGCTCGCCAAGCTTCCGACGATCGCTGCGTACGCCTACAAGAAGTCGGTGGGCCAGCCGGTCGTCTACCCGCGCAACGACCTCGGCTACGTCGAGAACTTCCTGCGGATGACGTTCTCGGTGCCGGCCGCCGAGTACGAGCTCGACCCGGTGGTCGTCTCCGCGCTGGACAAGCTGCTGATCCTGCACGCGGACCACGAGCAGAACTGTTCGACGTCCACGGTCCGCCTGGTCGGCTCCTCGCAGGCGAACATGTTCGCGTCGATCTCCGCCGGCATCTCGGCGCTGTGGGGCCCGCTGCACGGCGGTGCCAACCAGTCCGTGCTGGAGATGCTGGAGGGCATCCAGACCAGCGGCGGCGACGTCGACTCCTTCATCCGCAAGGTGAAGAACAAGGAAGACGGCGTGAAGCTCATGGGCTTCGGGCACCGCGTCTACAAGAACTTCGACCCCCGGGCGAAGATCATCAAGGCGGCGGCGCACGACGTCCTGTCGGCGCTCGGCAAGTCCGACGAGCTGCTCGACATCGCGCTGAAGCTGGAGGAGCACGCGCTCGCCGACGACTACTTCGTCGAGCGGAAGCTCTACCCGAACGTCGACTTCTACACGGGTCTGATCTACCGCGCGATGGGCTTCCCGACCGAGATGTTCACGGTGCTGTTCGCGCTGGGGCGGCTGCCCGGGTGGATCGCGCAGTGGCACGAGATGATCAAGGAGCCGGGGTCGCGGATCGGGCGCCCGCGGCAGATTTACACGGGTGTCGTGGAGCGGGATTTCATTCCGGTTGAGCAGCGGTAGCGCCTGCGGCGCGCGGTAGCCGATTGTGCGGGCGCCCCTGCGGGGCGTGGGTAGCCGAGTGTGCCGGTTCGCCCCTTGCGGGGGGTGGCCGGCACACTGGTTTTCGGGTGCGTGGTGGGTTGTGGGGGTTGTTGCGATTCACCTGCGGTGGGCCTGGCGGTTCGGGGGGTGTGGCTGAGGGGGCTGGTGGGCTGCCGGTTCGTTGTGGCTGGTCGCGCCCGCGCGGCGGAGCCGCATATCGATACAGCCCCGCGCCCCTATCGGGGCTGCGCCCCGATTCCTGCGCCCCTGTCGGGACTTCTGGGGCTGGGTAGCGGAAAGCGCCCCGCCGGCGGTCCCCCCACGGGCCGACGTACGGGGCGCTTTCCTTTGTCCCGGTGCGGATTCCCCCCACGGGATCCGGCCGGGCGTCAGTGGGCCGCGCCAGCGGTGGTTGTGCCTGCCGGGACGCGCACGTTCGGGAGGGCCGCTCAAGCTCCCCGGAGTGCGTGCCCCGGCCTCACAACCTCGGAGACGTCCCCCAAGACATCTCCGCCAACACCGGGAACGCCCCCCAAGACGTCACCGGCGTCGTCTTCTTAGACTCGCGAGCCCCCTCTATGGTTACGCAAAATCCATGTGATCTGCGTCTCTTGCATAGCATCATCGTCGACACAAGAGCCCGTCGATGCCGATCAGGCCCTAAGAGTAAGGATGTTGCACCTGATCTGTGAAGAGCTGTGAAGGCTTTGGGTGTCGATTCTGAGACAGATTACGCGATGCGCAGTAGGTGTCAGGTGAAAGTCCTCAACCTGAGACTGTTCCCGACCACGAAGACCGACGAGAACGCCATGGCCGCACCCGCGATCATAGGGTTGAGGAGCCCCGCCGCCGCCAGGGGCAGGGCCGCGACGTTGTAGCCGAAGGCCCAGAAGAGATTGCCCTTGATGGTGGCCAGGGTCCGGCGGGAGAGCCGGATGGCGTCCGCCGCCACCCTCAGGTCGCCCCGGACGAGCGTGAGGTCGCCCGCCTCGATCGCCGCATCCGTGCCGGTGCCCATGGCGAGGCCCAGGTCGGCGGTGGCGAGGGCGGCCGCGTCGTTGACGCCGTCGCCGACCATGGCGACGGTCCGGCCCTCGTCCTTCAGCCGCCGCACGACGGCCACCTTGTCCTCCGGCAGCACCTCGGCGATCACCTCGTCGATGCCCACCGTGCGGGCGACCGCCTCGGCGACGGAGGCGTGGTCGCCGGTGAGCAGTACCGGCGTCAGCCCGAGGGCGCGCAGCGCGCGTACCGCCTCTGCGCTGGTCTCCTTGACGGCGTCCGCGACGGTCAGCACGCCCCGTGCGGTGCCGTCCCAGGCGACCACGACGGCGGTCCGGCCCTCGGAGCCCGCGGTGGCCGTGGCGGCGGCGAGCGACCCGGGCACGGCGATGCCCTCGCCGGTCAGCAACTGCGGGCGGCCGACCAGCACCTCGTGACCCTCGACCGTGCCGCGCACGCCCAGCCCCGGCACGTTCTCGAACCGCTCGACGGCGGGCAGCGCACCCGCCCGCTCGGCGGCCCCCTCGGCGATGGCCCGGCCCACGGGGTGCTCCGAGGCGTGCTCCAGCGCGCCGGCGAGCCGCAGCAGCTCCTTCTCGTCCACCGGTGCCGCCGGCTCCCGCGCAGCGCCTTCCGCACCCCGCGCGCCGGCCGTCTCGTCACCCGCCGGGCATACCCCCTGGAGGGTCATCCGCCCCGTGGTGACCGTGCCGGTCTTGTCCAGGACGACCGTGTCGACGCGCCGGGTGGACTCCAGGACCTCGGGCCCCTTGATGAGGATGCCGAGCTGGGCGCCGCGGCCCGTGCCGACGAGCAGGGCGGTGGGGGTGGCAAGACCCAGCGCGCAGGGGCAGGCGATGATCAGGACGGCCACCGCGGCCGTGAAGGCCGCACCGGCGGCGGCTCCCGTGGCCAGCCAGGCCAGCAGGGTGCCGAGCGCGAGCACCAGCACCACCGGCACGAAGACTCCGGCGATCCGGTCGGCGAGGCGCTGCACCTGGGCCTTGCCCGTCTGCGCCTCCTCGACGAGGCGCCCGATCCGGGCGAGCTGGGTGTCCCCGCCGACCCGGGTGGCCTCGACGACCAGGCGGCCGCCCGCGTTCACGGTGGCGCCGGTGACCGCGTCCCCGGCCGTCACGTCGACGGGCACGGACTCGCCGGTGAGCATGGATGCGTCGACCGCCGAGGTGCCCTCCACCACCACGCCGTCGGTGGCGATCGTCTCGCCGGGCCGCACGACGAACCGCTCGCCGACGGCCAGCGTGCCCACCGGCACGCGGGTCTCCACCTGCGTACCGTCCGGGCCGGGCCGCAGCACGGCCACGTCCTTGGCGCCCAGCTCCAGCAGCGCGCGCAGCGCGGCGCCCGCCCGGCGCTTGGCGCGGGCCTCCAGGTACCGGCCGAGCAGCAGGAAGGTGACGACGCCCGCGGCGACTTCCAGATAGAGGGCGTCGGAGGCTCCGGCCCGGTCGGCGATCAGCTCGAAGCCGTGCCGCATGCCGGGCATCCCGGCGTCGCCGAGGAACAGCGCCCACAGCGACCAGCCGAAGGCGGCCAGCGTGCCGAAGGACACCAGGGTGTCCATGGTGGCGGCGGCGTGCCGGGCGGCGCCGAACGCGGCGCGGTGGAAGGGCCAGCCGCCCCAGAGGACGACAGGGGTCGTGAGCACCAGGGCGAGCCACTGCCAGTAGTCGAACTGGAGGGCGGTCACCATCGAGAGCAGCACGACCGGCACGGCGAGGACGGCGGAGCCGATCAGGCGGCGGCGGAGTCCGGAGAGCCGGGTGTCGGCGGGGGAGGGGGCGGCGGCGCGCGCGTCATCGGAGGGTGCGGCCTCGCGGGGCGCGTCGAGCCCGTCCGCGCGCTCGGGGGCGCTTGAGGCTCCGGGTGCCGATGTGGCGTGGGCGCCGCTGGATGTATCGGCCACGTGGACGGTGCCGGCCGCTTGGGGGGCGGGGGACGTCTGGGGTGCGGGGACGTGGGCCTCGGCCGCGCGGGAGCTGCCCGGGGCGGGGACGGACCGTGTGTCTCCCGCCGGCTGCTCGGCGCTGTAACCGGTCCGGACGACGGTGGCGATCAGGTCGGCGACCGCCGTCTCCTCGGGGTGGACGACCCGCGCCTTCTCCGTCGCGAAGTTCACCGTGGCGGTGACGCCCGGCATGCGGTTGAGCTTCTTCTCGACCCGGGCCGCGCAGGATGCGCAGGTCATACCCCCGATGAGCAGCTCGGTGCGCGCGGTCGCGTCGGGCGTGCCGGGGGCTGCGGGGGTGCCGGGGGCTGCGGGGGTGCTGGGGGTGCCGGCGGCCGTGCCGGCGGGGGCGTCGGCGTGTGCCTCGGCCCCCCGGGGGCGCGGTGCCTTCGGTGCCTGGGGTGCGGTGCTGGTCATGACGGCTCCAGAAGAGTGTGGTGCCTCGCGCTGGACGGTACCCGGCGCACGGCGGTGCGACGCGCCCTGCGCCGGGCGTGCGCGGGTGCGGCCCGGCTGCCGGGCCGCACCGGGGTCAGGCCCTGCCGGCGAGCTCGTAGCCGGCCTCGTCCACCGCCGAGCGCACCGCGGCGTCGTCGAGCGGAGCGGCCGAGACCACGGTGACCCGGCCGGTGGCGGCCTCGGCCCGGACGGAGCTGACGCCGGCCAGCCCGCCGATCTCCGAGGCGACCGCGCCCTCGCAGTGGCCGCAGGTCATGCCGGTCACCTGGTAGACCGCGGTGACCCCGTCCTCGGCGGACGTGGTCTGGGGGGTGGTGTCGCTCTGGGCGGTCATCTCGTTCTCCTCACGGATGCGGAACGCGTACGGGGTCCGGGGACACGCCGGACACGAGGGGCGCCGCGCCGGCGGCACGACGAACACCGCGCATCGGTGGTCCCGCCCGACTCTCCTCACACTATACCCCTGGGGGGTAGGGGGACAGTCCCGTGGGTGTCCTGGGCCCGGGCCTGCGAGGATCCGCGGGGCGCGGCCTATTGGCGGCGGACACGGCCTAGGGGCGGCCCCGGTGCTCGGCCCACTCCCGGGCCAGCACGGCCATCACCATCTCGTCGACGGCCTCGCCGCCCTTGAGCCACGCCTCGCGCCGCACTCCCTCCGTGACGAAGCCCACCTTCTCGTAGACGCGCCGGGCGCGGTGGTTGCCGGCGTGCACCCCCAGTTCGACGCGGTTCAGCCCGAGCCGTTCGAAGGCGTGCGCGAGGGTGAGCCTGACCGTCTCGGTGCCGAGGCACCGGCCCCGGCCGCGCGGCCCGATCAGGATGCGGAAGAGGCAGCTGCGGTCGGCCTCGTGCCAGTCGAACAGCACGCTCTCGCCGACGAGTTCGCCGGTGGCCCGGTCGGTCACGGCGAGGTCGAGCCGGTCGGGCTGCTCGCCGCGGGACCCGTACCAGGCGCGCAGCCGCTCCATCGTGAGCTCGCCGCTGGGGTTGCCCGTGAAGCGCCGCACCTCCGGGTCCTCGATGATCGCTGCCATCGCCTCGGTGTCCGCGGCGGTGAACGGCCGCAGGACGACCCGCTCACCGGTCAGCACGGGCTTCACGGCGAATCCGGTGCGGTGGGCCGCGGGGGCGGCCGGTGCGGTCGGTGCGGTCGGGGGTGGAGAAGGTGCGGGTGGGGACGGCTGGGGCGTGGGGTGTGTCGGTGGCGTCATCACCGGATCGTGTGCGACCGCCTCGCGCGCAGGCAACGCATTAACGCCCGGCGCTCGCTCCGGCCCGTACCCGTGCCGTCCCGTGGTCCCCTCTTGCTCACTCCTTGCGGCGTCTGCGGTTGTTTCCCGGCCGGGAGGCGACCCAGGCGCGGACGGTGTCGGCGTACCAGTACGGCCTGCCGGCCTCGACGTGGTCGGGCGGTGGCAGCAGCCCGTGCTTGCGATAGGAGCGCACGGTGTCCGGGCGGACTCTGATGTGTGCGGCGATGTCGTTGTACGACCAGAGAGTGCGGTCGGTCATCCGTGGCATCTCCTCCAGCCGGCACCGCGACCCCGGCGGCCGGGCGCGGCGCCGACGACGTATCGGCGTGTGTCCGTCCGGTGAACGATGCTCTGTCGGCGGGGTCTGCGGCCGTCACGGGCGTGTGACGTGGAGTCGACGGATCCGGCACATGTGTGACGCGGTGGTCACGTTCGTGACGGAACCCGCGAGAAACGGTTCCGAAGCCCTGGCCCCGGCCCCGGCCCACTCACGGGGCGGCAACCCCCACCGGCCGGTGGTCCGGGCGCGACAGGGACTGCCCGCTTGGGCCGGTGGCGATCAGACGTCCCCCACGGCCTGAAGGGCGCGGGAGGTGCCCCCAGTCGTGGCTGGTCGCGCCCACGCGGCGGAGCCGCACATCGACACAGCCCCGCGCCCCTAAGCGGGCCGGGGTGCAGCCCCACGTAAGGGTCCGCCCCGGAAGGGGCGCGGGGAACTGCGCGAGAAGCCCTGCGGACGGGTGGTCCGGACACGACAGATCCAGCCCCCTCGGGCCGGTGGCGACCCGACGGCCCCGTCATGGCTGCCCGCAGAACCCGGGGCCCAGCCCCACATCCCGGCCGACCGCCCCCGCAGGGGGCTACGCCCCGCAGGAGCGCAGGAACGCCCGCGTCCGCCGGGCGATCGGCAGGGGAGTGTCCGGCTCGCACGGGTACATGTCCTGCTCGACCACGGCGAAGAGGTCGACGCCCAGACCCTGTGCCGCGGCCAGTACCGGCTCCAGCGCGGGCACCCCCGTGGGCGGCTCGCACATCACGCCGCGGGCGACCGCCGGGCCGAACGGCAGTTCCTGTGCCCGTACTTCCGCGAGCACCGCGGGATCGACCTGCTTGAGGTGGAGGTAGCCGATCCGCTCGCCGTAGGTCTCGATGAGCTTGACGCTGTCGCCGCCGCAGTAGGCGTAGTGCCCGGTGTCCAGGCAGAGCCGGACCAGGTCGGGGTCGGTCGCGTCGAGGAAGCGGGTGACGTTCTCCTCGGTGTCGACGTGGGTGTCCGCGTGCGGGTGGACGACGACCTGGAGCCCGTACCGCTCCCGCACCTCTCGGGCGAGCCGCTCGGTCTGGGCGGTGAGATCGCGCCACTGTCCCGCGGTGAGGGTGCGCTCCTCCAGTACCTCGCCGGTCTTGTCGTCGCGCCAGAACGCGGGGATCACCACCAGGTGCCGGGCGCCCATGGCCTGGGTGAGGGCCGCGACGCCGGCGACGTGCTCCCAGGTGGAGTCCCAGACCTCCGGGCCGCGGTGCAGCCCGGTGAAGACGGTGCCCGCCGAGACCTTCAGGTCGCGCCGGCGGGTCTCCTCGCCCAGCACCCGGGGGTCGGTGGGCAGGTAGCCGTAGGGGCCCAGCTCGATCCACTCGTAGCCGGAGGCGCTGACCTCGTCGAGGAAGCGCTGCCAGGGCACTTGCTGCGGGTCGTCGGGGAACCAGACCCCCCACGAGTCGGGTGCCGAACCGATCCGGATACGCGACAGCGACGTCATGGCCGCAACTTTCCGGCCGCCGGGAGAGGAGTGTCAAGGGCTGGTCCGAATGTCTGGACAAAACATTGACAGGCTTCCCGGTCGGCATTACACCTTGGAGTGCCGCCGGCGCGCGGCGCCCACCCCGAGGAGTCCCAGGGATGCCGAGGCCCGTTCACGGGCAGGCATGCCCGGGGCGCCGGCCGGCCGGCGGCGCCCGACACCGGCGCTCCCCGGCCGTCCTCAGCTCTGCCCAGAAGGGACTCACAGGTGATCGACCCGGACACCTCGCGCGGTACGGAGCCGTCCACCGAGCCCCACGACGTGATCACCATGGGGCGGATCGGGGTGGACATCTACCCGTTGCAGGCGGGGGTGCCGCTGGCGGAGGTCACTACGTTCGGGAAGTTCCTCGGCGGCTCCGCCACCAACGTGGCCGTCGCGGCGGCCCGGCTCGGCCGCCGGACGGCGGTGGTCAGCCGCACGGGGCCGGACCCGTTCGGCGACTACGTGCACCAGGCGCTGCGCGGCTTCGGCGTCGACGACCGGTGGGTCACCCCGGTGCCGGGCCTGGCCACCCCGGTGACGTTCTGTGAGATCTTCCCGCCCGACGACTTCCCGCTGTACTTCTACCGGCAGCCCAAGGCGCCTGACCTGGTGATCCGCCCGGACGAGCTGGACCTGGACGCCGTCGCCGCGGCCCGCGTCTTCTGGATGACCGGCACGGGGCTGAGCGAGGAGCCGAGCCGCGCCGCGACGCTCACCGCGCTGGAGCACCGCGGCCGCGCCGCGCTCACCGTCTTCGACCTTGACTGGCGGCCCATGTTCTGGCACGCCCCGGGAACGGGCGCAAGCGGAGTGGGCGACGTGCCGGGACCGGGCCCGGAGCTGGGCCCCGAGGGCGCCCGCCCGTACTACGCCGAGGCCCTGCGGTACGCCACCGTCGCCGTCGGCAACCTGGCCGAGGTGGAGGTGGCCACCGGCGAGCGCGAACCGGCCGCCGCCGCGCAGGCGCTGCTGGCCGCGGGCGTCGAACTCGCCGTCGTCAAGCAGGGGCCGAAGGGCGTCCTCGCGCTGTCCGCCGCCGGCGAGCGCGCCGAGGTGCCGCCGCTGCCGGTCGACGTGCTCAACGGCCTGGGCGCGGGCGACGCGTTCGGCGGGGCGCTCTGCCACGGCCTGCTGGCCGGCTGGGACCTGGAGCGCACCATGCGGTACGCGAACGCCGCGGGCGCCATCGTCGCGGGCCGCCTGGAGTGCTCCTCCGCCATGCCGACGCCCGCCGAGGTGGAGAGCGCGCTCGCGGAAGGCGCGGTGCGGTGAGCAGCGGGACCGCGCACGCCGGGAGGCACGCCCCGGCCGAGGATGCCGCGCAGGCTCGGGACCGCGTGGAGGCCGGCGGCCCCGCGGACACCGGGAACCTGACGGATACCGGCAGCACCTCGGGCACTGGCGGCTTCGCGGACACCGAGAGCCTCGTGGACGCCGAGGGCGTCGTGGACACCGGCGCGCTGGCGAGGCTGCGCGCCCGGCGCCCCGAGGCCGTGGCCGAGGCCGCCGCGCGCCGCCCCCGGCGGCCCCTGCTCGGCCCCGGCGGGCGGCTGATGATCATAGCCGCCGACCATCCGGCCCGCGGCGCGCTCGGCGCCGGCGGCGACGCGCTCGCCATGGCGGACCGCGGCGACCTGCTGCGGCGCCTGTGCGTGGCGCTCGGCAGGCCCGGCGTCGACGGCGTGCTCGCCTCCGCCGACATCCTCGACGACCTGCTGCTGCTCGGCGCCCTGGACGGCAAGGTCGTCATGGGCTCTATGAACCGGGGCGGCCTGGCCGGCGCCGCCTTCGAGCTCGACGACCGCTTCACGGGCCTTCGCCCCGAGGACATCCGGCGGCACGGCTTCGACGCCGGCAAGCTGCTGCTGCGCATCGACTACGACGACCCGGGCTCGCTGCGCACCCTCCAGGCCGCCGCCGACACCGTGAACGCGATGGCCGAGCTGGGCCTGCCCGTCTTCGTCGAGCCGTTCCTGTCCCGCCGCGACGCCGCGGACGGCAGGCTCCGCAACGACCTCGGCGCCACCGCCGTCACCAAGTCCCTGGCCATAGCCTCGGGCCTCGCCGGCACCTCCGCGTACACCTGGCTGAAGGTCCCCGTCACCGAGGACCCCGACGACATGGCCCGGGTCATGGCCACCACCACGCTGCCCGCGGTGCTCCTCGGCGGCGAGGTGGGCCCCACCGCCGAGGAGCAGCTCGCCACCTACGAGAAGTGGCGCGGCGCGCTCCGGCTGCCCACCGTGCAGGGCCTGGTCGTCGGCCGGTCGCTGCTGTACCCGGCGGACGGCGACGTGGCGAAGGCGGTCGACACGGCCGTGGGGCTGCTGTGAACGGGCCAGGTGCTGTGGACAGGCTCGGGTCAGGCGGCCGGCGCGCGCCCGCGGAAGGCGGCCGGCGGGCACGGGCGGAAAGCGGCCACCGGGCGCCCGGACCCGGGGGCGGGCACGCACAGGGCATCCGGCGCGGGGTAGGGATACGCACATGATCGAGACGAACGGCGCGGCCGGCGCCGGCACACCGGCCACCGGCGACACGGGCCTGTACGTGCCCCACGGCAGCACCGGCACCGGCCCCTGCACGGTCGACATCGGCCCGGAGCGTGCCGGATGGACCCACTCCCGGCTCAAGGTGCTCGAACTGGGACCCGGTGACGTGCACTCCCTGGTGGCCGGGGAGTGCGAGTGGATCGTACTTCCGCTGAGCGGGGGCTGTACGGTCCACACCGACGGCAGCATCATCGAACTGCAGGGCAGGACCAGCGTGTTCGCGGATGTCAGCGACTTCGCGTACGTGCCGCGCGACGCCCATGCACAGATCGCCTCCGGTGCGGGAGGCCGCTTCGCCCTGGCAGGAGCGAAGTGCGAGCGACGACTCCCCGCTCGCTACGGCCCCGCGCCGGAGGTTCCCGTCGAGCAGCGCGGCAGCGGCATGTGCACCCGCCAGGTGCGCAACTTCGCCGCCGCGGGTGCCTTCGAGTGCGACACGCTGATCGCCGTGGAGGTGATCACCCCCGGCGGCAACTGGTCCTCGTACCCGCCGCACAAGCACGACGAGGACCGGCCCGGCGAGGAGAGCGAGCTGGAGGAGATCTACTACTTCGAGATCGACGGGCCGCACGGCTTCGGCTACCAGCGGGTCTTCCCGTCCCGGCCCGGCGGCAGCGACGTGCTGGCCGAGGTGCGCGGCGGGGACGCGGTGCTGGTTCCGGACGGCTGGCACGGCCCGTCCATCGCCTCGCCGGGACACGACATGTACTACTTGAACGTGATGGCGGGCCCGGGTGCCGAACGGGCCTGGCAGATCTGCTTCCACCCCGACCACCTCGCGAACACCCCGGGCTACAGGTGACCGCTCCGCTCCCCGTCCCCACGCGGCCCGCCGCACCGCCCACCCTCACCCCCACGCCTACCCCCGTCCCCCGGGAGGGCCGACCATGAGCACCCGTGCAACCCGCCGCCTGACCACCGCCCAGGCCCTCGTCGCGTTCCTGTCCAAGCAGTTCAGCGAGCGCGACGGCGAACGGCGCCGGCTGATCGAGGCCACCTGGGGCATCTTCGGCCACGGCAACGTCGCAGGCATCGGCCAGGCGCTCGTCGAGTACGGCGACGAGATGCCGTACCACCAGGGCCGCAACGAACAGGCCATGGTGCACGCGGCCGTCGGATACGCCCGGCAGTCGGGCCGCCTCGCGACCCACGCCGTCACGACCTCCATCGGCCCCGGCGCCACCAACCTGGTCACCGGCGCCGCCCTCGCCACCATCAACCACCTGCCCGTGCTGCTGCTGCCCGGCGACACCTTCGCGACCCGGCCCGCCGACCCGGTCCTCCAGCAGCTCGAAGTGCCCTACGCGGGCGACGTGTCCGTCAACGACTGCCTGCGGCCCGTCTCCGTCTACTTCGACCGGATCACCCGCCCCGAGGCGCTGGTGCCGGCCGCGCTCGCCGCGATGCGGACGCTGACGGACCCGGTGGCCACCGGCGCCGTCACCCTCGCCCTGCCGCAGGACGTGCAGGCCGAGGCGTACGACTGGCCGGAGCAGTTCTTCGCCGAGCGGGTGTGGACGGTGCGCCGCCCGGAGCCCGAGCCCGCCGAGCTGGACGCCGCCGTGCGCGCCGTCCTCGCCGCCCGGCGGCCGCTGATCGTCGCGGGCGGCGGGGTGCGGCACAGCGGCGCCGAGGAGGCGCTGCGGCGGCTCGTGGACGACACCGACATCCCGGTGGCGTCCACCCAGGCCGGCAAGGGCGCGCTCTGCCACGACCACCCGGCGGACGTCGGCGGCATCGGCCACACCGGCACCGCCACCGCGAACGAGCTGGCCCGCCAGGCGGACCTGGTCATCGGCGTCGGCACCCGGTGGACCGACTTCACCACCGCGTCCGGCACGCTCTTCGCCGCCGACGGCGTCCGGTTCCTGAACATCAACATCGCCCCGTACGACGGCCACAAGATGGCCGGCCTGCCGCTCCTCGCCGACGCCCGTACCGCCCTCGACGCGCTGCACCGCCGCCTCGGCGCGCACCGCGTCTCGCCGCCGTACGAGATCGACTACCGCACCGCCAAGTCCCGCTGGGACCGCCAGGTGAGCAAGGTGTTCGAGGGCGAGGAGAGCGCGCGCCCCACCCAGCCGCAGGTGCTCGGCGCGCTCGACTCCGTGGTGACCGGGGACGACATCGTCATCAACGCCGCAGGATCGCTCCCCGGCGAGCTGCACAAGCTCTGGCGGACCCGCTCGCACGACCAGTACCACGTCGAGTACGGCTACTCCTGCATGGGCTACGAGATCCCCGCCGCGATCGGCGTCGGGCTCGCCGTGCCCGGACGGCCGGTGTGGGCGCTGGTCGGCGACGGCACCTACCTGATGCTGCCCGGCGAGATCGTCACCGCCGTCCAGGAGAACATCCCCATCAAGATCGTCATCCTCCAGAACCACGGCTACGCCTCCATCGGCGGCCTGTCCGAGTCGGTGGGCGCCGAGGGCTTCGCGACGGCGTACCGGTTCCGCGCGGAGGACGGCTCGTACACCGGGGACCCGCTGCCCGTCGACCTCGCGGCCAACGCCGCCAGCCTCGGCCTGCGGGTGCTGCGGCCCAAGACGCTCGGCGAGCTGCGCGAGGCGCTCGCCGAGGCCCGCGCCGCCGACCGGCCCACCTGCGTGTACGTGGAGACGGACAGCAGCGGGGCGGTTCCGGGCGCGCCGCCCGCTCAGGCATGGTGGGACGTGCCGGTGGCCGAGACGGCGACCCGGGCGCCCGCGGTGGCGGCGCGCAAGGAGTACGAGCGGCAGGCCGGCGACCGCAGGCGTCACCTGTGAGGCACGGCCCCCCGCGGGGACGGGTACCGCATCCGGCCGTGCGCCGCGCGTGGACCGAGGTCCGCGCGCCCGCGCACGGCCGGGCGCGCCCCGCACCGATGCCGCACAGGGACCTGGATTCGCACACCACCGGGAGTTGGAGATGACGAAGACCGTCAGCCACTGGATCGGCGGCGCGCCCGCCGAGGGCGCCTCGGGCCGGTCAGGACCCGTCACCGACCCCGCCACCGGCGCCGTCACGGCCCGGGTGCCCTTCGCGGACACCGGCGAGGTGGACGCGGCCGTCGCCGCGGCGAAGGCCGCCTACGAGGGGTGGCGGAGCTCGTCGCTGGCGCAGCGCACCTCGGTGCTCTTCGCGTTCCGCGCGCTGCTCGACGCGCACCGCGACGACATCGCCCGGCTGATCACCGCCGAGCACGGCAAGGTGCATGCGGACGCGCTCGGCGAGGTGGCCCGCGGCCTGGAGATCGTCGACCTGGCCTGCGGCATCCCCACCCAGCTCAAGGGCGGCCTGTCCACGCAGGTCTCGCAGCGGGTCGACGTCGCCGAGATCCGCCAGCCGCTCGGCGTGGTGGCGGGCATCACGCCGTTCAACTTCCCGGCGATGGTGCCGATGTGGATGTTCCCGCTCGCCATCGCCTGCGGGAACACCTTCGTCCTCAAGCCCAGCGAGAAGGATCCGTCGGCGTCGGTGCGGCTCGCCGAGCTGCTGTCCGAGGCGGGCCTGCCGGACGGCGTCTTCAACGTGCTGCACGGCGACAGGGTGGCCGTGGACCGGCTCCTCGCGCACCCGGACGTCGCCGCGGTCTCCTTCGTCGGCTCCACCCCCATCGCCCGCCACGTGCACCGCACCGCCTCCGAGCACGGCAAGCGCGTGCAGGCGCTGGGCGGCGCGAAGAACCACATGATGGTGCTGCCCGACGCGGACCTGGACGCCGCCGCGGACGCCGCCGTCTCCGCGGCCTACGGCTCCGCCGGCGAGCGCTGCATGGCCGTCTCCGCGGTGGTCGCGGTGGGCGCGGTCGGCGACGAGCTGGTGCAGCGGATCAAGGAGCGGGCCGAGAAGATCACCATCGGCCCCGGCGACGACCCGGCCTCCGAGATGGGCCCGCTGATCACCGCCGAGCACCGCGACCGCGTCGCCGGCTACGTGCGGGGCGCGGCCGAGCAGGGCGCCGAGGTCGTCCTGGACGGCTCCGGGTACACCGTCGAGGGCCGCGAGAACGGGCACTGGATCGGCATCTCGCTGCTCGACCGGGTACCGGTGACCGCCGACGCCTACCGGGACGAGATCTTCGGCCCGGTGCTGAGCGTGCTCCGCGTCGACTCCTACGACGAGGGGCTCGCGCTGATCAACGCCTCGCCCTACGGCAACGGCACGGCGATCTTCACCCGCGACGGCGGCGCGGCCCGCCGCTTCCAGATGGAGGTGGAGGCGGGCATGGTCGGCGTGAACGTGCCGATCCCGGTCCCGGTCGGCTACCACTCGTTCGGCGGCTGGAAGGACTCCCTCTTCGGCGACCACCACATCTACGGCACGGACGGCGTCCGCTTCTACACCCGGGGCAAGGCCATCACCACCCGCTGGCCGGACCCCGCGGACGCCCCGGCGGGCGTGGACCTGGGCTTCCCCAGGAACCACTGAGGGGCGGCGCTCCGGCGGAGGGCCGAGCCCCGGCGGGGGCGCGTCCCCCGACGGTGGGCAGAGCCCCGGAAGGGGCGCGGGGAACTGCGCGCTCAGTCCCCATCGCCAGGTGGTCGGGCGAAGGACCGCAAGGGGCTGGTCCTGGTGGCCCGCCGCAGGCGCAAAGGGGTCGCTCGCGTAGTCCCCAGCGCCCTCTGACGGGGCACACGCGCTCCTGAAAGGGGCGCGGGGAACTGCGCGCTCAGCTTCCACCGCCGGGTGGTCAGGCGGAGCACCGCAAGGGCCTGGACCAGTGGCCCGCCGCAGGCGCATCCGGCCGCCCCCGGGTGGTACCCGCGCGTTTCAACCCGATTTCCCACGCCTGTTCCGCTATATGCGCACATTGCTACGTTTCTCGCACAAAGCGAGAAGGGTGGCGACATGTGCGCATGGCAGGTATTCGAGCTGGCCCCGGCGGGAACCGCCGATTCGGACACCGGGATCGCGGCGGTGTCGCGGATCCCGGGCCACCTGGAGGTCTGGTGGGTGGGCGCGAACAGCAACTCCGTCGAGGGTGCGTACTGGTACGAGGGCACCCCGTGGGCCCGCTACCTGCTCGCGCCCGACCTGGCCAGCGGCGACGGGCTCGCCGCGGTGTCCCGGATCCCGGGCAGCATGGAGGTCTGGTGGCTCACCTTCAACCAGTCCATCAACGACGCCTACTGGTACGACACGGCCGCCAGGGCCGCGGGTGACCCGCCCACGGCCGCCGGCCGCACGGCCGCCACCGGATCGGCCGCCACCGGATCGGCCGCCACCGGAGCGGCCGTCCCTGGCCCGGCCACCGCCGCCGGCGGCGCCCAGGGCGGTCCACCGGTGCCCACGGCGTGACGCATCTCACGCGCTGACGAGTCCTTGGCCGCCGTCCGGGGGAACGTGACGTACGCCACGGCTACCCTCGCCCCCCGGCCCGCGCCCGCCCCCACCTCGGCGTACTCGCGCCGACATCGGCGCGCAACGCACCGGCGTTCACCTCGAATGCCCCTGGCGCACGTACCGTTGAGGACATGGTTCTGAGACTGCCCGGGCGGCGCCCGACACGGTTGCCCCGCTCGGGCGGGCTCTCGCGCCGGATGCGGCGCCGGCTCGCCGCCGTGCTCGCCGTCGTCGTCCTCGCGACCGCGGGCATCTGGTCGGCGTCCGCGGCAGGCGCCTTCGGGGACCACAGCCCCGTGCAGCGCACCGACCGCATGATGCGCACCCACGGTGCGGTGATCGACACCTCGTACTACACGGTGGGCGACCCGGGCACCCGCCGTCCCGCGGTGCTGCTGGCGCACGGCTTCGGCGGCAGCAAGGACGACGTGCGCCCCGAGGCGGAGAAGCTCGCCAGGCACGGGTACGCGGTGCTGACCTGGTCCGCGCGGGGCTTCGGGCACTCCACCGGGAAGATCGGCCTGAACGACCCGAAGGCCGAGGTCGCCGACGTCTCCAGCATGATCGACTGGCTCTCGCACCGCCCCGAGGTGCAGCTCGACCACGCGGGCGACCCGCGCGTCGGCGTCACCGGCGCCTCCTACGGAGGTGCGATCTCGCTGCTCGCGGCCGGGTACGACCACCGGGTCGACGCCATCGCGCCGGAGATCACGTACTGGAACCTCGCCGACGCGCTGTTCCCCGACAACGTCTTCAAGAAGCTGTGGGCCGGGATCTTCTTCACCACCGGCAGCGCAGGCAGCGCGACCGGGCAGCAGGACGGCGGCGGGCAGGCGCCCGTCGGCCCCGGCGGCCAGGACTCCTCCGGCGGCGCGGACTCCGGTGGCGCGGGCTCCGGCGGCGCCGGCCAGGACGGCTCCGCCTCCGGCGGCATGTCGCAGTCCTCGGACTCCTCCGATCGCGCCGGCTCCTCGGGCACCTCCGCCGACCCCGCGGACGCCACCGGCCTCGCCCGCGCCGGGGCCACCGTGGGCTCGGCCACGGAGGCGGGCTTCGGCCAGTCCACCGCCGGGAGCCCGCCCGCGGCCAAGACACAGCGCCCCGCCGCCCCCGCCGACCCGTCGGCGTGCGGCCGCTTCGAGCAGCAGCTCTGCGCGATGTACCAGCGGGTCGCCGAGAACGGCAAGCCGGACGCCGCCGCCCGCGCGCTGCTCGAAGCCCGCAGCCCGTCCGCGGTCGGCGACCGCATCAAGGTCCCCACGCTGATCGCCCAGGGCCAGTCCGACTCGCTCTTCCCGCTCGGCCAGGCCGACGCCATGGCCAAGCAGATCAGGGCCAACGGCGCCCCCGTCGACGTCGACTGGCTCTCCGGCGGGCACGACGGCGGCGACCTGGAGACCGGCCGGATGACCGACCGCGTGTCGCAGTGGTTCGACCGCTACCTGAAGCACGACGCCTCGGCCGACACGGGCCCGGCCTTCCGGATCTCCCGCACCGGCGGCGTCGACTCCACCAACGGCACCTCGGCCACCCGCGGCGCCGTCTCCGACCGCTACCCCGGCCTGGAGGGCGACCCCCGCACCCTGCCGCTCACCGGCGCCACCCAGTCCTTCGCCAACCCGCCCGGCGGCGGCCCGCCGTCCATCTCGGCCGTGCCGGGCCTCACGGGCTCCTCGCAGCTGTCCGGCCTCGGCCTCGGCCCGGCGCTGGACATGCCGGGCCAGTTCGCCCACTTCGAGACGGCCCCGCTGAAGCAGAACCTGCGGATCACCGGCTCCCCGACGGTGACCGTGCACCTCACCTCGTCGAGCCCCGACACGGTGCTGTTCGCGAAGCTGTACGACGTCTCGCCGGGCAAGGGCGGCCGCGCCTCGCTGCCCGACCAGCTCGTTTCGCCCCTGCGGGTCGAGGGAGCCCAGCAGGGCAAGGACGTGCGGATCACGCTGCCCGCCGTCGACCACGAGGTCGTGGCGGGCCACCGGCTGCGGGTGGTGCTCACCAGCACCGACCTGGCGTACGCCTCACCGGCCGCCGCCGCCACCTACACCGTCGCGCCCGCCGGCGACGGCCTGCACGTGCCGACCGCGCCCGGCGTGGCGAGCTCCGGGTCGCCCGTGCCGGCCTGGGTGTGGTGGCTGCCCGCCGCGGGCCTGCTGCTCGCGCTCGGCCTGGTGCTCACCGGCCGCCGCCGCACCACGGCCCCGGCGCCCGACCCGGCGCTCGCCGACGTGCCGCTCCAGATCACCGGCCTCAGCAAGCGGTACGCCAACGCCCAGGACCGGTACGCCGTGCGCGACCTCTCGTTCCGGGTGGAGCGCGGCCAGGTGCTCGGCCTGCTCGGGCCGAACGGCGCCGGCAAGACCACCAGCCTGCGCATGCTGATGGGCCTGATCACGCCCGACGCCGGCGAGATCCGGGTGTTCGGGCACGCCATCAGGCCGGGTGCGCCGGTGCTGTCGCGGGTGGGCGCGTTCGTCGAGGGCGCGGGCTTCCTGCCGCATCTGTCGGGCCGCGAGAACCTGGACCTCTACTGGCAGGCCACCGGGCGCCCCGCCGAGGACGCGCACGTCGAGGAGGCGCTGCACATCGCAGGCCTCGGCGACGCGCTGTACCGCGCGGTGCGCACCTACTCGCAGGGCATGCGCCAGCGCCTGGCGCTCGCCCAGGCCATGCTGGGCCTGCCGGACCTGCTGATCCTCGACGAGCCGACCAACGGCCTCGACCCGCCGCAGATCCGGGAGATGCGGGACGTGATGATCCGTTACGCCCAGGGCGGGCGCACCGTCATCGTCTCCAGCCACCTCCTCGCCGAGGTGGAGCAGAGCTGCACGCACCTGGTCGTGATGGACCGCGGCCGGCTCGTGCAGGCCGGGCCCGTGGCGGACATCGTCGGCTCCGACGACACCCTGCTCGTCGGCCTCGCAGGCGAGCTGCCGCAGCCGCTGGCCGACCAGGTCGCCGCGCTGCCCGAGGTGGCCTCCGCGGTGCCCGTCCCCGACGGGCTCCTGGTCCGCCTCGCGCTGCCCGCCGGCTCCGGCGCGGACGGCACGGCGAGCCAGGCCGCCGCCCGGCTCCTCGCCGAGCTGGTCCGGCTCGGCGTGCCGGTGTCGTCGATGGGGCCGCACCGCCGCCTTGAGGACGCGTTCCTGACGCTGATCGGAGGAGCCGCATGACCTCGGACACGCGCGGGACGGAGGAGCGGGTCCCGGCCGGGACACCGGCCGGAACCGACGCCGCCGCCCTGGCCCGGGAAGCCGACGCCGTCCGGGCCGCGGGCCTCGCCCCGGACCCGGGGGACGCCGCGGAATCCGCCGTGCCCCTGGACACCCCTGCCGGCGGTGCCCCGGGCTCGAACGGCACGCCCGGGAACGGGGCCGTGCCGGCCGGCACGGCGGGGGCCGGCCACCCGGACCACCCGGACCACGGGCCGGAGTCCACCGCGCCCGGCTACCGCCCGGGCCGCACCCTCCCGCTCCGCGTGGAGCTGGTGCGCCAGCTCAAGCGGCGCCGGACGATGGTGATGGGGGCGGTGCTCGCGCTGCTGCCGTTCGTCCTCGCCATCGCGCTGGCGGTGGGCGATCCGGAGCGCCGGGGCTCGGCCAGCCTGATGACCACGGCCACCGAGTCCGGCGGCAACTTCGCGGCGACCTGCCTGTTCGTCAGTGCCGGGTTCCTGCTGGTGATCCCCGTCGCGCTGTTCTGCGGGGACACGGTGGCCTCGGAGGCGAGCTGGTCGTCGCTGCGGTACCTGCTGGCGGCGCCGGTGCCACGCGCCCGGCTGCTCTGGTCCAAGCTGGTCGTCGCGCTCGGGCTCAGCCTCGGCGCCATCGTGCTGCTGCCGGTGGTCGCGCTCGGGCTCGGCACGGCCCTCTACGGCGGCGGGCCGTTGCAGATCCCGACCGGCGGCGTGCTGGGCATGGGCATGGCCGTGCAGGGACTGGCGCTCGCCGTCGCCTACATCTTCGTCTCCCAGCTGGTCACCGCGGGCATGGCGTTCTGGCTGTCGACGCGGACGGACGCACCGCTCGGCGCGGTGGGCGGCGCGGTCGGCCTGACGATCGTCGGGAACGTCCTCGACGCCGTGACGGCGCTCGGCCACTGGCGGGACTTCCTGCCGGCACACTGGCAGTTCGCCTGGGCCGACCTCATACAGCCACAGCCGGAGTGGGGCGGCATGATCCAGGGCGCCTCGGTGTCGCTGACGTACGCGATCGTGTTCGTGGCGCTCGCGTTCCGCGGCTTCCGGCGCAAGGACGTGGTGTCCTGAGGCCGGCCTTCGCGCACTCGTACGGGACGACGGCGCGGGCCCGGCCGGCAGCACACCGCCGCCGGTCGGGCCATCCGGCCGTCAGGCCTTCGGGATGTCGAAGTAGCGGTTGAGGCGCGCCGCCAGGGCGACGTCGCCGACGACCTTCACCTTCCGGGTCATGAACATCGTCACGGGGCTGGCGTTGCCGGACGCCAGCTTCAGGAACTCCGCCTCGCTCAGCGTCAGCGTGACCTTGGGCTCCTCGTCCGAGCGCCCCGCGTGCACCGTGCAGGCGCGGTCGGCGATCCGGGTCTCGTAGACCGTCTCGGCGCCGCCCGGGCCGGTGATCTGCCACCGGATCATGGCCGAGAGCGAGCCCGCGGCATCCGGCTTGAACTCCCGCCCCATCCGGCCGAAGACCTCGGCGAGCACCCGGTCGCGCAGCGCGGAGTCCTCGGCGAGTTCCTTGAGCTCCCGGGTGGACAGCCCCTTCACCAGCGCCGCGAACTGCGCGGGCGTCACGGTCGCGAAGTCCAGCTCCGCCAACCCGCGGGCACCGTCTGCCATGTCGTCCTCCCCGGTCGTACCGATTCCGTCCGATACTGATTCAGTGATCAGTCTGATTCTGTCTGATTCCGTACCTGACTCATGAGTAAGCTTACTGTGGAGTAAGGTTACGCGGCCCGGTGCCGACCGTACAAGGGGCGCACGCCGTGGTGCGGCGGAGCGCCCGGGCCGCGGTGCGCGGCCCCGGGCTCGGGCGCGCCGCTCAGCCGTGCCGCCGTGCGGCGATGACGTTGTCCTCGACCGTCCCGCTCTCGCCCGCCGGGCCGGTGGCCTCCCGCTGCCGGGTCTCCGCGGTCTCGACGGTCCACTCCGCGCCGTCCAGGGCGAGCCCCGCGAGGGTCTCGGCGGCGGTCGGCAGGGTGAGGCCGGGGTGCGCCCCGCGGCCCCACGGCGGCACGGACGCGTGCTCGACGATCAGCAGCAGGCCGCCCGGGGCCACCGCCCCCGCGGCCTGCCGGAGCACCCGCTGCCGGGGGAAGCCGAGCGGGGAGTGCAGGTACTGGGCCGAGACCAGGTCGAACGTGCCGGCCGGGAACGAGACGCCCAGGTCGTGCTGCTCGGTGCGGACGAGGTGCCCGGCCCCCGCGCCGTCCGCGTCCGCACGGACGGTGGCCAGCGCGGAGGGCGAGACGTCGACCGCGGTGACCCGCCACCCCTGCCGGGCCAGCCACACGGCGTCGCCCCCGGGGCCGCAGCCCAGGTCGAGCGCGGAGCCTGGCGGCAGTCCGGTGACGGCGGCGGCGAGCACGACGTTGGGCCGGCCGCGGCCCAGCCGCACCTCGGAGCTGTAGCGCTCCTCCCAGTACCGCTCGGCGCTCGGCCGGCCCGGCTCCTGGGGCACGGCGCTCACCGGGCCAGGGCCAGGACGGCGCGCTCGGCGTCGTCCTCCGTCAGGTCCGCGTTGATCGCGGCCGCCGCCGTCGAGCCTGAGGCCGCGGCCTGGAGGACCCCGGCGGCCAGGTCGAGTGTGTTGCCGGCGACCCACACGCCCGGTACCCCGGTGGCGCCGGTGGGCTCGGCCTTGACGTACCGCCCGAGGCCGAGCGGGTGCTCGACGGCCTCGACCCCGAGGGGGTCGAGCAGGTCGTGCCGTGCCACGAAGCGCGGCCCGACCACGATGGCGTCCCGCGGGTGCACCTCGCCGGAGGCGAGCCGGACCCCCGTCACGCGGTCGTCGCCGATCTCCACGGCCGCCACCTCGCCGGGGACGACCGTGATGCCGAGCGCCGCGAGCCGGGCGCCCTCCCGCTCGTCGGGCGCGGGCGCGGTGTGCTGGAACAGCACCACGTCCGCGCTCCACTGGCGCCACATCAGCGCCTGCCTCGCCGCGCCGGGGCCGCTGCCGAGGACGCCCAGGGCGCGGTCCCGGTGCTCCCAGCCGAAGCAGTACGGGCAGTGCACGACGTCGCGTCCCCAGCGCTCCCGCAGCCCGGGGACGTCCGGGTACTCGTCGACGAGCCCCGTGGCCACCAGCACGCGCCGCGCCAGATGCACGGCGCCCTGACGGGTGGTGAGGCGGAAGCGGCCGTCGTCGAGGCGGGCGACGGCCTCGACGGTGCCCTCCACGATCCGTCCGCCGTATCCCCGCACCTCCTGCCGCCCCAGATCGACCAGTTCCAGCGGGGAGGCGCCGTCGCGGGTCAGGTAGCCGTGTGAGTGTGCGGCCGGGGCGTTGCGCGGCCGGGCGGCGTCGATCACGACGACCGACCGGCGCGCGCGGACGAGATTCAGCGCCGCCGCGAGCCCGGCGACGCCGCCGCCCACCACGGCCACGTCGGCGGTGCCGCCTTCTCCGGTGCCGTATGCGGCTGCATCGGCACCTCTCTGCTCGTTCATCAGCTCGTTCATGCCGCCCACTGTGCGGCGGGCGGGGCGCATGGTGGGAAGGAACTTGCGGAAAGCGCAAAATGGGGGCATGACCTCAGAGCCGTCCTCCTCTTCCGGCCCTTCCGGGTCCTTCTCCGAGGAGGGGTCGCCCGCGCCCGTCGACGCCGCCGGCGCCGACGATCTCGACGCCGTGCTCGACGCGGTCGGGCCCCGGCTGCGGGCCATCCGCCGGCAGCGCGGCGCCACGCTGGAACAGCTCTCGGAGCTGACCGGCATGTCCGTCAGCACGCTGTCCCGGATCGAGTCCGGCCGGCGGCGCCCCACGCTGGAGGTGCTGCTGCCCCTGGCGCGCGCCTACCGGCTGCCGCTCGACGATCTGGTCGGCGCGCCCCCGACGGGCGATCCCCGCATCCACCCGCGTCCGGTGAACCGCGGCGGCACCGTGTGGGTGCCCCTCACCCGCTACACCGGCGGCCTCAAGGCCTACAAGCAGATCCTGCCGGTGCCCGACCGGCTTCCCGAGCGGCTCGAACAGCGCGTGCACGAGGGCCACGAGTGGCTCTACGTCCTCACCGGCACGCTGCGGCTGGCGCTCGGCGAGAAGGACTTCCGCATGGGACCGGGCGAGGCCGCCGAGTTCGACACGCGCGTTCCGCACGGCTTCGCGAACGCCGGCCGCCAGCCCCTGGAACTGCTCGTGATCTTCGGCGAGCAGGGCGAGAGGATGCACGTCCGCGCCCGCACGAAGTGACCGCGCCCGGGGCGCCGCGGCATCCCCGGGGCGGGTTGCGGATTTCTTACGCGTGAGTAAGTTGACTCACCGGTAAGGGTGAGAGGACGGCGTGGACGGGAGCCGCCATGGGCGTACGCAGGGATCTGAAACGGGCCGGTCGCCGCACCGACCTCGCCGACCGCATCACGGTCGAACTGGTCCGCGACGAGCACGGAACGGTCCGCGAGGCACGCACCGCACCGCTGGCGACGACCCCGGCGGCGGGCAGCGTCGCGGACATCCCGTTCGACAACGCGGCCGAGGCGCCGGACGCCGTGGTGCTGCGCCGCAAGACCGCCGGCGTCTGGCGGCCGGTGACCGCGGCAGCCTTCGCCGCGGAGGTGACCGCTGCCGCCAAGGGGCTGATCGCGGCGGGCCTTGAGCCGGGCGGCCGGGTCGCGCTGATGTCGCGCACCCGCTACGAGTGGACGGTGCTGGACTTCGCCGTCTGGGCCGCGGGCGGGCAGAGCGTGCCCGTCTACGCCACGTCGTCCGCCGAGCAGATCGAGTGGATCCTGCGGGACTCCGGCGCCCGTTTCGTCGTCGCCGAGAACGCCGAGAACGCCACCACCGTCCAGGCCGCGATATCCGCGCTGCCCGAGGACGAGCGCCCCTGGCTGCGGCAGATCGACCCCGGCACGGGCGCCGAGGGCGAGGGCGTGACGCGCGAGGGTCCCGCCGACGAGCCGGTCGGCACCGGCGTGATCGCCGAACTGGCCGACCTGGGCCGGGACATCGCCGACGGCGAGGTGACCGAGCGGCGCGCCGCCCTCACCCCCGCGAGCATCGCCACCGTCTGCTACACCTCCGGCACCACCGGCCGCCCCAAGGGCTGCGTCCTCACCCACGGCAACCTCCACGCCGAGGCCGCCAACACCATCGACCTGCTGCACCCGGTCTTCAAGGCGGTCACCGGGCAGGTCGCCGCCACCCTCCTCTTCCTGCCGCTCGCGCACATCCTGGGCCGGACGATCCAGATCGCCTGCCTGCTCGCCAGGATCGAGCTGGGCCACTGCCCCAGCATCCGCCCGGACGACCTGCGGCCCGAACTCCGCGCCTTCCGGCCGACCTTCGTGGTCGGGGTTCCCTACCTCTTCGAGAAGATCCACGACACCGGCCGGGCCACCGCCGAGAGCATCGGCCGCGGTGCGTCCTTCGAGCGGGCCGACCGGATCGGGGTGCGGTTCGCTCAGGCCGCCCTCGACGAGTTCCTCGGCACCGGCAAGCGCCCCCGACCCGGGCTCAGGCTGGCGTGGGGGCTGTACGACCTGCTGGTGTACCGGCGCGTCCGCAAGGAGGTCGGCGGCCGGCTGCGCTACGCGATCAGCGGCGGCTCCCCGCTCGACCGGCGCCTCAACCTGTTCTTCTTCGCCGCCGGCATCGTCATCTACGAGGGCTACGGCCTCACGGAGACCACCGCCGCGGCCACCATCACCCCGCCGCTGCGCCCCCGCCCCGGCACCGTCGGCCAGCCGGTCCCGGGCACCGCCATACGCATCGCGGACGACGGCGAGATACTCGTCAAGGGCCACATCGTCTTCGGCTCGTACTGGAACGACCCGGCGGCCACCGACGCCGTCCTCACCGACGACTGGTTCGCCACCGGCGACCTCGGCGCCCTGGACGGCGAGGGCTACCTGACCATCACCGGGCGGAAGAAGGACATCCTCGTCACCTCCGGCGGCAAGAACGTCTCGCCCAGCGTGCTGGAGGACCGGTTGCGCAGCCGCCCGCCGGTCGGGCAGTGCATGGTGGTCGGCGACGAGCGCCCCTACGTCGCCGCGCTGGTCACCCTGGAGCCGGACGCCGTCGCCCACTGGCTCTCCGTGCGGAAGATGCCCGCCGGCACTCCGATGTCCGAGGTGATCCGGGACCCGCGCATGGTCGCCGACGTCCAGAAGGCCGTCGACTACGCCAACGCCGCGGTCTCCCGCGCCGAGTCCATCCGGCGGTTCGTGCTGGTGGAGGGCGAGTTCACCGAGGAGAACGGGTTGCTGACGCCGTCCCTGAAGATCAAGCGGAAGGCGGTGCGGGAGGCGTACGCGGCACGGATCGAGGAGCTGTATCCGGGCTGAGGGAGGCGGACCGGCGGCGCGTACGCAGGGGCCGTGACGCCGCTTACAACCTGCACGCTCATTTGGCGTTTGTCACGAAGTACCGGCGCGATGCCTTCGATCACGCCATGCTCATGCGAATTGGGTTCCAATGTGGTGACATATGCGGCGCGTAGTATGGTCTTGTGGGCTGGCCGGGAATGGGGGGTGGGCCGGGTGGTTCGTGCGTACAAGTTCCTGATGCGGCCCACTGTGGGTCAGCAGGGTGCGCTTGCCGAGATGTTGCGTGATCACTGCTCGCTCTACAGCGGGGCGTTACAGGAGCGCCGCGACGCCCACCGGCACGTCTCGAAGACCACCGTCCGGTACGGGCAGCAGTCCGCGCAGCTCAAGGACATCCGGGCCTTCGATCCGGAGTGTCAGGGGCGCTGGTCGTTCTCCAGCCAGCAGGCCACCTTGCGCCGTCTGGACAGGGCGTTCGCTGCTTTCATCCGGCGGGTGAAGGCCGGCGACAAGCCGGGATATCCGCGTTTCCGCTCAGGCAAGCGGTTCGACACCGTGGACTTCCCCAAGGACGGCGACGGATGCCGCTGGGATGCCACTCCGCACGACCCCGTCACCCGTGTCCGCCTCCAAGGTGTCGGACACGTCAGGGTGCACCAGCGCCGGCCCGTGGTCGGCAAGGTCAAGACGATCTCGGTCAAGCGCGAGGGCCGACGCTGGTACGTGATCCTCACCGCCGAAAAGGCCCAAGGCGAGCCGCTGGAGCCGACCGGCTGTGTGGTCGGCATCGACATGGGCATAGCCCACTTCCTCGCCGACTCCCATGGCGAGTTCGTGCCCAACCCGCGGTACGGCCAGAAGGCCGCCACCGCACTGGAGACGGCGCAGCAGGCGCTCAGCCGGTGCAAGCGGGGTTCGAAGCGTCGTCGCAAGGCGGTTCAGGCGGTGGCCGGGCTGCACGGCAAGGTGCGCCGTCAGCGTCTCGACCACGCCCACAAGACCGCCCTGGCCTACGTACGCGGCAACGACTTCATCGCGCACGAAGACCTCAAGATCCGCAACATGAGTAGGATCCCGGTGCCGAAGCTGGACCCTGAACAGTCGGGTAGGTTCCTGCCCAACGGGGCCGCCGTGAAGGCCGGGCTCAACCGTTCGATCGCCGATGCCGGATGGGGGGTGTTCCTCCAGATTCTCACCGCCAAGGCAGAATGCGCCGGACGGGTAGTGATGGCTGTGGACCCCAGCAACGCCTCCCGGCGGTGTCCCGAATGCGGGCATATCGCCAAGGAGAACCGGCCCACCCAGGAGAAGTTCCACTGCCAGGCGTGCGGCCACCATGCGCACGCGGACACGGTGGGCGCCCTGAACGTTCTACGGGCCGGGCTGGTCCGCCGCGACGCCCGCCAGGGTTAGCGAGAAGCCCCCGGCTTCAGTCGGGGGAGGAGTCACGATCCTGTGCGCCATCCGCCATCCGCCATCCGCCATCCGCCATCCGCTCGATCTGGTATGCGAGGACCTCGGCCTGCACCGTTCCGGAGGGAGAGCGTGCTAGGCCCGTACCGCCAGTGCCCCGAGGTATCCCTCCGGGGCCTTGACGTCGATGAGGGTCCATCCAGGCGGGCCGGGCGGCGGGGTGGGGCCCGCGCCCACGTAGTCCAGGCTGAGGCCGCGGGACAGGCCCGTGCCGAGGGCCTTGAGGTAGGCCTCCTTGCGGGTCCACACCCGTCCGAACGCCGCCGCCCGCTCGCTGTCGGGGAAGGCGGCCAGCTCCGCGGTCTCGTCCGGGTGCAGCATCTCGGCGGTCTGGTCGGCGACCTTGAGCCCGGGCATCTTCTCGACGTCCGCGCCGACGGTGACCGATGCCAGGGCGACCAGGGCGAGCGAGCCGCTGTGCGAGAGCGAGAAGTGCAGGTCGCTGCCCGCGACCGCCGGCCTGCCGTGCGGCTTGCCGCAGGTGGGGCAGGCCTCCCGGGTGAACTCCACCTCGCCGGGGGCGACGTGCAGCCGGTCGCCGAGCAGCATCCGCAGCCCGACGTGCGCGGCGACGTACGCCCTGCGGTGCTCGTCGAACCGGAAGTCCGCCGCCCGCTTCTGCTCTCCGGCGTCCAGCACGCCGGGCGCCAGTTCGGCCGCGGCGTCCGCGTCCTGGAGGACGTCCAGCATCCAGAGCGTCAGTTCCCCGGGTATGGATGCGCCGGCCGGGGCGGGCCCCGGGGCGGGCGTCGGGACGGCTGTGCGCGGGCCGGCGGTGTCCGTGCGGTCCGCCGTGCGCGGGGCGGGTACCGGGACGGTGGCGGGCGTGGCGTGGGCGGCGGGCGCGGCGGGGGCGGAGGAGTCGGCCCTTCCCGCTCCCGGCGAGCGGGGTGACGGCAGGCGGAACACGCTGGGTGCGATCACGCCGACGAGCATATGCGAGGGGCCGGGGCGGACGGGGGCCTTCCAGATCCGGGCCCGGCTCCCGGATGTCCGTGACCGAACGCCCCGAACACCCGCCCCTCAGGCGCCACTTCGGGACGGTCACGAAGGCCACGGGGCGGAGGCCGGGCCGGGGTCGGGATCAGGGGCCGGCGGTATCGGCACCCGCACGCTGAGGCGGAAGCCGCGGCCGCCGCGGGTGGCGGGCCCGGCCGTGACGGTGCCGTGCGCCTCCTCCACCCGCTCGGCGAGGCCCTTGAGGCCGTTGCCGCTGTACGGGTCCGTGCCGTGGGCGTGGCCGTGGCCTTCGTCGTCCGTGCCCTCGGCGCCGGGGCCGCCGCTGTCCGCGCGATGCGTGCCTTGGCGGTCTCCGCCCGCGCCATGCGGACCCCGGCCGTCATCGGTGACGTCCAGGCGGGCGGTGCCCGCGTCGCGGGTGACCGCGATCTCGCAACGGCTCGCCGCGGCATGCCGGATCACGTTGGTCACGCCCTCGCGCACCGCCCAGCCGAAGACCTGGTCGAGCTCGGCCGGCAGGGGGTCGGCCGGCGGCCGGAGCACCGTGTCCACGCCGGCCGCGGCCAGCGCCGAGCGCGCGTCGGCGAGTTCGTCGGCGAGGCTGAGCCGGCGGTATCCGGTCACCGCGTCCCGGACCTCCACCAGGGATTTCCGGGCCACCGTCTCCACATCGGCCATCTCCCGTGCCGCGGCGGGCAGGCCGGCCGCGGCGAGCCGCCCGGCCAGCTCGCTCTTGACGACGATCAGCGACAGGCTGTGGCCGACGAGGTCGTGCAGGTCGCGCGCGATGCGCAGGCGCTCCTCGACGGCCGCCAGACGGGCCACCTCGCCCTGCGCGTTCCGCAGCTGGCGCACCAGCACCCGGCTCCTGCGCAGCCCCCACATCGCCATGCCGATCCCGAACACGGTCAGCGTGGCCGACAGCGTCTCCCGGGAGGCGCCGCCGCGCACCACCCCTTGCAGTCCCGCCATCGCCACGCCCGCGGTGATCCCGATCGGGACGTACCGCAGCGGCAGGACGAACGCCAGGATGGCGGTGCAGTAGACCTGGAGGGACGTCCACTCGATGTCCCGGCGCAGCAGCGGCAACAGCACCGCGACGGCCGCGAGCACCGCCGTGCACAGCCAGGTGACGCGGGTGGGTTGGGGCCTCTCCAGGCTGCTCACGGTGAGGTCGAAGCCGAGGAAGGCCGCGCCGAACGCCGCCAGGGCGGCCAGCGACAGCACCTCCTCCGTCACGCCGGTGCCGGAGGCGAGGACGTCCGCCGTCGGCAGCAGCAGCCAGAGAAGCGCGGCGCAGGCCAGCCAGAGCCGGGAGCGGGGCCGGGCGGTGCCCCAGCGCGGTATGGGGCTCTCCAGCGTCGTGGAGTCGCGGGCGGTGGCGCCACGGAGGGGCGCCTCACCGCCGGCGGGGTCACGTTCCGTGACCGCACCGGTGGCGGCGTCGTCGTGGGCCGGCGCGGGTGGTCGGGCGTTGGTCACAGCCTCACCGTAGCCGCCCGCTGGGGCCTTGGGACCGGATCGGCGGGGGCTCCGGACCCCGCGGGGGCGACTGCTTACAAATGTCACGGCCGGTTTATGACGGGCCTCACTAACGCTCCGTGTTCTCCGGCGGGAGAGTGAGGGAGGAAGGAAGCCGCCGGGCCGGAGGGGGGCCGGGCGGCGAGGCCGTCTCAGGCGAGCGAACGAGCTGAACCGACAGGGGGAGCAGTGAGAGAGACGAACAACGCCACCGTCAGATTTCTCATCGGCCTGATCGCCGGAGTGGTCCTGATCGTGCTGGGGGTCGTGCGCGACAGCCTCGCCATGGAGTGCGTCGGCGGGCTGCTCGTCGTCCTGAGCGGAGCCCGGATGCTGACGAGGTCCAGGAGGTCGAACTGATGGATGGAAAAGCGGAATTCACCGATCGGACAGGGGGGCCGGCCCGCATGGCGCCCGAGGGCACCCGGCCGTCCGGTTCCCCCGGCCGGGAGGCCGGCGGACCCCACCGGCCCGGAGTGAAGAGGCTCCTCGTGAGCTGCGTCGTCAACCTGCTCGTCCCGGTCGCCGGCTACTTCCTCGTCCGCCCGCACGTGTCCTCCGACACCCTTGCGCTGGGCCTGGTGCTGGCCGTCCCGGTGGTGCGGACGCTCTGGGTGGCCGTCGCCCGGCGCCGCATCGACCCCGTCGGCGTGCTGGCCGTCGCCGGCTTCGGCGCGGCCGTGCTGCTCTCGCTCTTCCTGGGCGGCGACTCCCTGCCGATCAAGTTCAACGAGGCCATGGTCACCGGCGTGCTCGGCCTCGCCTGCCTGGTCTCGGCGGCCCTCAGGAAGCCGCTGCACCTGATGGTGGTCAACTCCAGGGGCAGGCAAGAGGCCTCACCGGAGACCGTGCGCACCTCGATGGTCGTCACGACCGTCATGGGCGTCACCTGCCTCGGGCACGCCGCGGTCCATGTGGTCTTCGCGCTCACGCTGTCCACCGGCGACTTCCTCATATGGTCCCGGCTGGCCGGCTGGGCCGTCATCCTGCTCGGCGGTGCCGTGGTGTACTGGTACCTGCACGGCAAGAAGCCCACCACGGCCACAGACGCTCCAGGACGCCGGTGAGGGAAGGCCCGTGAGCGCACCCGAACCGCCCGCTCGCCGCACCGCCAACCGGCCCGCGAAGCCCGGACGGTGACACCCGGACGGCGCGTCACGCCCCCGCCCCGGGCACGCCGGAACCCTCCCAGAACGGGACCCGCCGACATGATTCGCGTACTGCTCGCCGAGGACCAGGCCATGCTGCGCGGCGCCCTGGCCACGCTCCTCGGCCTGGAGGAGGACATCGAGATCGTCGGGGAGGCCGCCCACGGCGAGCAGGCCCTGGCGGTGGCGCTGAAGGAGCGCCCGGACGTCGCCCTGCTCGACATCGAGATGCCCGGCAAGGACGGCATCGCCACGGCCGCCGAGCTGCGTGAGGCGCTCCCCGGGTGCCGCGTCGTCATCCTCACCACCTTCGGCCGGCCGCAGTACCTCCGCCGGGCGATGGAGGCAGGGGCGTCGGCGTTCCTGGTCAAGGACTCCCCGGCGCAGGAACTCGCCGCCGCGATCCGCAAGGTCCTCGCCGGCGAGAGGGTGGTCGACCCCGCGCTGGCCGCGGCCGCCCTCAGCGCCGGCCCCAGCCCGCTCTCGCCCCGCGAGCACGACGTCCTGATAGCCGCCTCGCACTGCGCCACCATCGGCGACATAGCCGCCCGGCTCCACCTCTCCGAGGGCACCGTGCGCAACTACCTCTCCGCGGCCATCCGCAAGACCGCGGCGCGCAACCGCATCGAGGCGGTAAGGGTCGCGGAGCGCCGCGGCTGGCTGTGACACCTCGCGGGCGGGGCCACCGGCACCGGTCCGCTCCCGGGCGGGCGGCCCATGTGCGCGCCTGTGCCGGGGCGTAGCCCCGCACAAAGGGGCGCGAGGCCGGGGCAGGTCAGCTCCGCTTGAAGAACTCCACCTCGCCGACCGCGAGATGGCGTCCCGAGGAGAGCCCGGCCGCCTCGCGCAGTACCAGGCGGACGGTCACGACGTCGCTGATGCCGGTGGCGATGGTCTGCGGACCGGGCTTGTCGTTCAGCGACACCTGCTGGGTGTGCTCCGTGCCGTCCGCGGAGGTCACCACGAGGTCCACCCGGGTGGGCCGGGCCTCGCGCCTGAACGCCCCCGGGTCCGCCGACGGCCCGGTGTGCACGACGAGGTCCACCAGCCGGAACGGCCGCTCGAAGGTGAACGTCACCGAGGCACCGAGCGCGGGCGCGCCCCAGTAGCGGTTGGTGAGGCTGTCGATGGCGGCGGCGGCCGGGTGGCCCGGCACCGAGGCGCTCGCGGTGGCGTTCGAGGGGCTGATCGCGGAGGCGTCGCCGAGCTTGTCCCTGACGTCCTCCACGACGCCGCGGCCCGCGGGCAGCAGGAGGAAGCCGGCGACGACGAGGGCGACCACCACCAGCAGCGCCAGGAGCCGGCGGCCCCACCGCCCGGAGCCGCCGATCCGCACCCGGCGCCTGAAGGGCCACCGGGTACGCCACCACGGCAGCGCCGCCACCGGCTCGGGCGCGTCCAGCCGGGTCGCGCAGCGCCGGCAGAACTTGCGGCCCGGCTGGTTGAGCGTCCCGCACGAGGGACACGGCACACCGCTGTCCGGCTCCCGGGCCGCGGACTGCCGCACGACGGGCCGCGCGGCCGCCGGCTTCGCGGGCTGCACGGCACCGATGATCCCCGGGTCGCCGGAGGCACCGGCCGGGCCCGCACCGGAGGGGGCGCGGCCGCCGCGCGCGGCGGGCGGCGGGGTGCCCCGGCCGGGGCCGGCGGGTGGTGCGGCGGCCGGAGGCCTGGCTGGTGGGGCGGGCGTGGACGGGGCCGCCGGGGTGGGCGGGTGCGAGGGCGGGAACGGGACCGTGGGGGTGGGAGGTTGCGCGGGCGGAGCGCCCGCCTCCGCCGCCGGGCGCGGAGCACCGGAAGACGGGCTGGCCGGGGCGCTGGACGACCGGCTGGCCGCGGTGGCGGACGACGGGCTGCCGGGCGCACCGGACGACGGGCTGCCCGGACCGCCGGCCGAGGCGCTTCCCGGGGTGCCGGGTGCCGGCGCCCCGGTTGACGCGCCACCGGAAGAGCCGCCCTCCGGCACCGCATCGCCCCACCCCGGCACCGCATCGCCCCGCCCCGGGGCCGCGTCACCAGCGCCGGCGCCGGGCCCGGGAGCCGTTCCGATGCCGGCCGGGGCACCGGAGTCACCCGAGTCGCCGGTCCCCGGCCCCTCCTGGGACCACCCCAGATAGGACCCGCAGTTCCCGCAGAAGTCGTCGCTCTCGCCGTTGGCCGAGCCGCAGACCGGGCAGGCACGCATGGATCAGTTCCCTCCGTCGGCGGGCGGGGCGGTGAGGACCTCCACCCGGCAGGTGAGGTGGACCGGGCAGGACGCCGCCACGACGGCGCGCACCTGCGCCTCGTCCACGGCCGCCGCGCCGCCCCCGGCTGCTTCCCCCGGTTCCGGCCAGACCCGCACCAGCAGGTCGCCGGAGGGCGCCGGGGGCAGCGCGGTGCCGGGCGTGGTCGACCAGACGGCGCCGCCGCCGTCCACGATCTCGGCGCCCACCCCGAGGCAGAGCCTGAGCAGTTCGGCGAGGCCCCGGCAGGTGCCGCGGCGTCGGTGCAGCCGCACCGCGGCGGCGACGACCGCCCGGCGCTGCTGCGGGGGCCACTCGTCGTCGACGGCGACGCCCACCCAGGACGCCAGCCAGTCGACGAAGTCCCCGGGCGCGAGCCGCGGGTCGAGGTAGGCGGGCAGGTTGTCCAGCGTGGCCAGGACCGGCGCGAGCACGGTGTCGAGCCCGGCCGTGAACCGCTGCGCCAGGTCGTCGTCCGCGTACAGCGCGGGCAGCTGCTCGCCGATCGGGTACCGGCTGGGCAGCCCCGGCACCGCGGCCCGGGTCATGACGGTTCTCCGGACGCGGTGACGGCTATCTGGTGCTGGTACGAGAAGACCAGCGCGTTCGGCGCCACCGGGACCCGCTCCACGGGCGAGCCGCGCCGCCCGGTGACCGGATCGGCCGGGAAGAGCCTGACCTCCTCCACCAGCGTGGCCCCCGGCACCCGCTGGAGCACCGCGAACACCTCCCCGTACTGCACCGGCCTGCCGAACGGCCACCCCGTGCCGTCCTCGCCGCCGACCAGCGGGTTCAGGTGCCGGTAGAGCGCGGCGAGCGCTTCCTCGCGGACCCGGTCGGCGTCCGCGGCGGCGCCGACGGTGAGCCGGGCCACCACCGTCACGCCCTGGTAGGCAGGCGGCTCCACCACGAGCCGGGTGCCCACCAGGCGGCGCTCGTCCAGCTGCGCGGTGATCGCCGCCAGGGTCTGCTCGGCGGGGATCAGCTGCTCGAAGCGGAGCCGGTCGCCCTCGTCGGCGACCGCGTCGGGCACCACGAGGACCCGTACCGCGCCCGCCTCGTCCGCTGCCGCGGGCAGGCAGCGCACCCGCGCCACCGACGGCGCGGCCTGACGGGCGATCAGCTCGTAGTCGCCGGCGGTCACCGCCCGCTCCTGGAGCCGCAGCACGTGCGGCGCGCGCACCTTCGCCTCCGCCACCGTCTCGCCGTCCACGCCGCCGCGCGCCGCCTCGCGGTTCACCACCCGGGCCACGTACGGCACGGAACTGCGCAGCACCGAGATGGCGCCGCGCGCCACGTTGCCCGCGCTGCCGCCGCCGGTGCGGTAGCCCGGCACCCTGATCCGGGCGCCCTTGCCGGGCACCGCCCCGTAGGTGCGGATCGAGCCGTCCGGCTCGCGGACCGCGGGCGGGAAGGAGAACTCGCCCGTGGTGGCGTCGATCAGGAAGTGCCGGTCGGTGGGCGAGGAGTCGCCGAAGTGCTCCACGGGCGTCCAGGTCTCCCAGCCGTCCGCGGTGGACACCTCGACCACCGGAGCCTCGCCGTCCAGCAGCACCGGCGGCCTGGCCAGCGTGAACCGCTGGCCCGCCACGCCTTCGGAGGTGCCGAGCGGCACGTCGTGCACCGCCTCGGCGTGCTCGGCGGTCGCGGTGCCGCCGACGGTGAAGACCTCCGCCTCCCGGATCGTCGGCGACTCCGAGTAGAACGGCTGGCCCGGCTCGGGCGCCACGACCCGGCAGCGCAGCCAGCCCGCGCGCACCCCCGCGACCACGGAGGCGGTGTGCCCGGCGGGCACGTACACCATCACCTCGCCGGGGCGGTTGAGGCCGCCGGTGGTGTCGGTGCCCGTCTCACACGCCACCCAGCGCGCGCCGTCCCACACCTCCCACGCCAGCGGCGGCTGCCGCGGGTCCACGCCGACGCCCTCCACCCGGCTGTCCAGGCGCACCGCGACGATGCACCGCGGCACCGCCGACGGCAGCCCGAACAGCATCGCGTCGCCGACCTCCGGCCGCGGCTGGAAGCACTGCACGTCACCGCCCGCCGTCAGCTCCGACGTCCGGTCGGACGGCTCGCCCGACGCCGGCACCGTCACCAGGCGCGTGAGCGAGCTGGGCACGATCGGCAGGTCCTCGGCGGTGGCGAACACCACCTCCTGCTCGGTGTCGCCGCGCGGCGTGGCGACCTCGGTCCCGGCCCGCAGCAGCACCGTCTCCGGCTGCGGCGCGGAGAGCCAGAAGTCCACCTCGGCACGGGCAGCGGCCGGCGGGAAGAGCCGGATGCCGAGCAGGTCGAGGAAGGCCGCGTAGTTCTTCTCCGGCACCCGGTTCAGCCGGTACAGCAACTGGTCGACCATGTACGCGAACGTCTCGATCAGGGTGACGCCCGGGTCGGAGACGTTGTGGTCGGTCCACTCCGGCGCACGCTGCTGCACGTACCGCTTCGCCTCGTCGACGAGCTGCTGGAAGCGCCGGTCGTCCAGGTTGGGGGAGGGCAGGGCCATCGCCTCACGCCTCCTTACGCGGCCCGCCGGCCGGCTCGGTCCCGGATTCCGGGGGGTCCTGGGGAATCGTGTAGAAGGGGAAGACCAGGTTGCGGCGGTCGTTGGTGGAGCGGACCGTGTAGTGCACGTCGATGTAGAGGACGCCCTCGTCGACCGTGTCGAAGGCGATCACCACGTCCGTCACCTCGATCCGCGGCTCCCAGCGCTCCAGCGCGATCCGCACCTCGTACGCGATCCGGCCCGCGGTGGCGCCGTCGCCGGGCGCGAAGACGTAGTCGTGGATGCCGCAGCCGAACTCCGGGCGCATCGGGCGCTCCCCGGGGGCCGTGCCCAGCACCAGCCGGATGGCCTCCTCGATCTCCCTGACGCGCTCCACCATCCCGATGCCGCCGGTGGGCCCCACCCGCAGCGGGAAGCCCCAGCCGCGCCCGATGAACTGCTCGCTCACGCCGGGCCCCCGATCAGCACGTTCAGGGCGCCCATCACGATCTGCGCGCCGCACGCCGTCTTGTCCCGCACCTTCGCCGCGGGCAGGCCGCCGATCAGCACCTGCCCGCCGGCCAGCGCGGCCGGATCGGGCAGGATCACGTTCGCCGGGCCCATCACGGCGTGCGGGGGCATGGGGCAGGCGTGCAGGCTGCCGGTGACCGCGGCGGGCCGCCCGCCGATCAGCACGGTGGCCACCTTGACGGCGGCGGCCGGCGGCGGCGTGCCGACGGCACCGCCGTGGTTCGTGGGGTCGCCGGTGCGGGCTGCGGGGGGCATCGTGGTTCTCCTTGGATGAGTGGGCGCCTAGTTGATCCGGACCATGGCGGCCTTCAGGACCGCCTCCAGCGCGGCCTGCACGGTCACGTTCTGGGTGCCGTTCACGGTCACCGACCCGCCGCGGACGTCCACGGTGCCGTTCTGGGTGCCGTTCACCGTCACCGTCCGGCCCCGGATGTCCACGCTGCCGGTGCCCGCGTCGAGCGTGATCCCGGTAGGCGTCAGCGACACCGAGCTGATCGTCCGCCGGCCGCCGGCGCCGAGGACGTTCAGGTCGATCCGGTCCTTCTCCGCGTCGAGCAGCACTTCGAGGCGCTTGTCGCCGCTCGCGAGCCGGACCCCCGAGGGGCCCCCGCGCGCGTCGAGCAGCTCCAGGCGGTGACCCGAGGGGGACACCAGCGAGCGGCGGTTGAGCTTGCCGTCGGTGGCGTTCACCAGGGGCACGTCGTGCGGCGAGGGCGCGTCGACGCCGTTGTAGAGGCCGCCCAGCACGTACGGGCTGTCCAGCGAGCCCTGCTCGAAGCCGACCAGCACCTCGTCGTTGACCTCCGCGCTGAACACCCCGCCGCCCTGGGCGCCGCCCCACTGCACCGAGCGCACCCAGTCGCTGACGTAGTCCTCGGACAGCCACGGGAACCTCAGCCGCACCGAGCCGCGCTGCGCACCGCCCGGCTCGCGCACGTCGCTGACGATGCCGATCGCGAGGCCCGGCATCCGCATCCCGCGCGGCACCGCGTTCCCGCCCGTCACCAGGCCCGACAGGGAGCGGTCCGGGGCGGCGCTCACCACCACCGTGGTCCGGTAGCCGCCGCCCGGCTCCAGCACGTGGTGGACGGCGGTGGCCGTGTAGCGGCCTGAGAACTGGGCGCCGACGTTGCCCAGCGCCACCGGCACCCCGGCCCGCAGCTTCGGATTGCCCTCCGCCACGGCCTCCACCTCCGCGAACCCGGCGCTCACCGACGCGGCCAGCGACCCGGCGGCTGCCATGGCGGCGGCCTGGGTGCGGTACGGGGTGTCGGCGACCGTCATCCGCGCGCCCGCGCCGAACCGGCTCGCCGTCGCGGGGCTGAGGCCGGGCACGGCCGTGCCGCTGCGCACCGACGGCTCCCGGGAGACCACCGCCCGCTTGGCGGTGACGTCCCAGCCCCGCACCTCCACGCTGTCCGCACCGTCGGCCCCGGTCAGCGCGGCGCGCAGGGCGAGCAGGTTGCGGCCGTGCTCCAGCACCAGCGGGTTCTGCGTGGCCGGCGTCGAGGGCGCCGGGGCCCCCGAGGCGGGACGGGGGCGGACGAACTCCAGCTTCCCCTGGTCGTCCACCGTCAGCTGGGCGCCGCTCTCCTGCGCCAGGTACTGGAGGAACTCCCAGTCCGAGACGTTCGGCTGGGAGATCTGCTTGTGCGCCACGTCGGCCGCCTGCACCCGCCCCAGGGGCAGCCCCGCACCGGAGACGATCTTGCGCACGATCGCGGACGTGGTCATGTTCCGGAACGCCACCACCTTGCGGCCGCGCATCAGCCGGTGCGTCCTCGCCATCGCCCGCACCACCGTGAACGCGCCCGTGGTGTCGCTGTCCAGCTCCAGCGCCGTCACCTCGCCGGTGAACAGCCGCTCGCGCGCGTTGCCCTGCACGGTGACCACGGAGATCGTCAGCTGCGTGCCGAGGGTGATGCCGGTCTCCTGGAGGAAGTCGTGTCCAGGGTCGCGGTAGGTCAGCACCGCCGCGTCGGGCAACCCCGTGCTCTCGTCCACCACGCAGCTGACGAGCTGCGTCACCCACGCGGGCGGCAGCTCGCCCGGCGCCTGAACGATCGGGTCCGCCGCGAACGAACGGCCGCCCTGCGCCTCCGGTGTCGTCATCGCGCGTCACCGCCCGCCGCCTCGCCCCGCGCGTCCCCGCTCCGCTCCAGACGCGGCACCACCAGCTCGGTGCCCGGGGCCAGCGCCATCGGGTCGTCGATGCCGTTGGCCTCCGCGATGGTCCGCCACGCCGTCGCGTCCCCGTACTCGCGCCACGCCAGCAGCGGCAGGTTGTCACCGGCGACCACCTGGTGGGTGCTGTGCGCCTCCCGCGCGCCCGACGTCGGGTTCTGCCCCGCCGGGTCAACGCTCGCCTCCTCGATCGACAGCGAGCAGGTGGCCCGCAGCGGTTTGCCGTCCACGTCGAACAGCGTGTACGAGACGGACAGGCTGGACAGCACCCCGTCGAACGACGTCGTCTTCGAGGTGCCCCAGTCGAACCGCACCCAGGGGCTCGCCGGCGTCTTCCGCGCCAGGCTGCGGGCCGTCGGCACGCACGCCGTCATCAGCTGCTCCACCGCCTTCTCCACGGAGTTGTCGTGGGTGGCCGTGGCGTCCAGGAAGACCTCCAGGGACAGCGAGCGCGGCCCGCTGCCGACGAACTCGGGCAGCGCGGACTGCCCGGCCATCCGCGACGGCGTGCGGCGCCACTCGGTCGTCTTGGACAGCGACAGCTGCGCCGGGTTGAACTGCAACTGCACCCGGGCCAGGGTGCCGCCGGGCCGGGCACCCACCTTCGCGGGCGGCTCCATGATGGTCAGCTGGGCACGGGCACGGCTGGTGCGGATCGCGGGGGACACGGTGCTCCTCCCTCCTCGGGGCGGACGGCGTCACGGATACGGGGGCTGCGGGGCGGGGCGGTGGGCTGTGGTGGCTCTCCTCGGGTGCGGGTCGGCGGGCGGTCAGGGTCAGGAGGGGCGCAGCCCCTCGTGGGCGATCTCCAGGGTCTCGACGGCGGCCTCGGAGGTCGCCGGGTCGAACGACGGGCCCTGCCAGCGGACCGGCACGGCGCCCAGCACCTGCCAGCTCACGATCGGGCTCAGGTCCGGCTTGAGCGCCACGATCTCGCCGTCCTTCGGCTCCACCTTGCGCAGGATCTCGTCCAGCCACCGCGCGATCTTGGCGGTGTCCGCGGTGACCGGGCGGGTCAGGGTGATGTTGGTCCAGGTGATCCGGCCGGGCAGCTGCCACGCGAAGCCGTTGTTGCCGCCCTCCGCGTACTGCTCGATCTCCACCTCGGCACCCAGGCCCGAGCAGGTGTGGAACGCGCCGAGGTCGTTGCCGCCGATGGCCAGCTTGAAGAACACGCTGGTCGCGAAGATGCCGTCCGTCATGCGTCGTTCCGTTCTCTGCTCGGCCCGTGCGGGTCGGTGGGCGGTTCACGCCGGTCCCCCGGATCGGGGTCAGCGGATCGGGGTCAGCGGTGCCGGTCGTACGGGCGGCCGGCGCGCTCCCTGCCGCGTCTCAGCTCCGCCCTGAGGAGCCGGCCGACCGGGTCGAGCAGCCGGCGCGCCAGCTCTTCCAGGTCGGTGCCGGTGAGCCCGCCGGGTTCCGCCGGAGCCGGTGCGGTCGAGCCGCTCGTGCGCGGCGGTGCGGGCGCCCCGGCCGGCGGGCCCACCGAGCGCGGCTGGACGGCGGTCAGGGGGACCCCGGAGATCCCGGCGGCCGCCGCGGCGCGCTGCACGGCCCTGGCCGTGGCGTCGGGGATCCCCTGCGAGGACGCGGCCCGGGGCGGCGCCGCCCGCCGGTCGCCCCGGTGAGCGGATCCCGCCGGAACCGTTCCGGGCGCGCCGCCGCCTTCCGCGCGCCTCTCGGCACGCACCGGCAGGCCGGGCAGGGCGTTCTCGGACGGCGCGCCCGCGGTGAGGAGATCGGGCGGGTCCACCGTCACCGGCATCCGCTGGACGGACACCGCGGCGGCGGCGGGGCCGGGGTCCCGGGGCGGTGCGGGGCGTACGACGGGGACGGGGCCGGTGCGGTCCGCGGGGGCGGGGCGCGAGGTGGGCGGGGCCGCGGGGGCGGGGTCGGCGGCGGTCCGTTGAACGTGCGCGAGGGGGGAGCCCTGGGCGGAACGGGGGGTGTGCGGCGGGAGGGGGGTCCTCGGCGGCGGCACGGGGTGCGTGGTGTTCGGGGTGGCGGAGGCGGGGGGTCTGGCCGGGGAGGGGGTGTGGACGGTGGGGTCTGTGCCGGGTTGTTCGCGGGGGGCGGTCGTCCGGCCGGGGTGGCGGGCGGGGCCCTGGCGGCGCTGGACGGGCGTGGCCCCGGTCGCACCCGAGGGGCCGGATGCGGTGGGTGACGGTGCGTCCGCCGGCGCACCCGGTGCGGGCTCCCGGCGCCAGGTGGCCGTCACCACGGGAGGACGGTTTCCGGTGGCGGTGGCCGGGGCGGTGGCGGAGAACCCCGCGGGGCCCTCTGTGCGAACGGTCAGCGGGCGGTGGGCGAGCAGGCCGCGGGTGCGGATGATCCCGGGGCCGGCGACGTCGGGAGAACCGCGGTGGACGAGCGGCATGGGCGCGCCGCCCGTTCCCGTGCCGTGCGCTGCGGAATCCGGTGCGGGGTTGGCTCCCGCGAGCCGCTGGAGGTGCCCGGGGTGCCCCGGGGTTCCGGCGGCTCCGTGCCCGCCCGCCGGGGAGGCCGGGCCGCCGCCCTGCCCGGACGTCGCCTTGGACGCGTGGGCCGCCCGGCTCGCCGTTTCCGCTGCTCGCTGCACGTGGGCCGGGGTTCCGGAGCCGCCGCGGTCCGTGGCACGGCCGCGGGGTGTGCCGGTCCTTGCGCCGTCCCCGGGCCCCGGAGTCCGACCGGTGCCGGGGGTGCCGGAACCGCCGGACCCACCGGGACCACCGTGCCGTTGGCCGCCCGGACCCGAGCCACTGCCCCCGGCCCCGGTGGACGCGGGCCCGCTGCCGGGGCCCGAGCCCGCCGGCCGGGAGTCCTGCGCGGCGTGCCAGGCCTCCACGGCCCTGCGCAGTTCGGGCAGGGCGGCAGCGGCGGCCGCCCTGGCCCGTGATGGGGTGTCCGTTCCCGTGACCGGCATCGACGGCGGCGCGTCACCGGCATGGGCACGGTCGCGCCCGCCGGGGCCACCGAGAGGAACGCCGACGGACGCGTCCTGGGCGCCCGCGGACCCATCGACGCCCGCCGCACCGCCCGACTCGCCGTCCACGAAACGCTGCACGGGACGGTTGCCGAGGAGCGGCGCGCCGCCGGAGGGGACCGCCGTGCCCGGCAGCGCGGCCAACGGGGCGCCGAGGCCGCCGCGGGTGGGGGGCCGGGGCGCACGCGTCTCACGCGGTGCCGGGGGAGCGGCCGGCCCGGAGGGTTCCCGAGCACCGGGCGGCGGCGTGGCGTCCGTGCCCGTGGGCGCCTGTTCGGCGGGGCTGCGCTGCACCACCGGCATCGTTCCGGAGCCGGAGCCGGAGCCGGAGCCGGAGCCGGAGCCGGAGCCGGAGCCGGAGCCGGAGCCGGAGTCCTGGCCGGACCCGGTGCCGGGGGAGCCCGGCCCCGAGAGCGGCGCGGCCGTCGCGGGCAGCGCGGACAACGGCTCGCCCAGCGCCGGGCGCACCCCCGCCGGCCCACGGCCCGTTCCGGAGGCTCCGGAGCCGGAGGGCCCTCCGTCCCCCGCCGCGCCCGCCCCGGCTCGGGGTCCGGATCCGGGCGCACCGCCGGCGGATCGGGCCACGCCTTCGCCCCCTCCCGGCTGACCCGAGGACGGCGCCAGAGCTGACGAAGCCGCCGAAGCCGATGAAGCCGCCGAAGCCGATGAATCCGCGGAAGCCGACGCGGAAGCCGTTGAAGCCGATGCGGTGGACCCGAGAGACCCCGCGCGCTGGACAGGTCCCGCCGCCCCGGAACCCCGTGCCGACCCGCCGGAGCCCACCGTGCCCGTGCCCCCGGCGGTTCGGACCGGCGGCGTCACAGCGGTGAGCCGCCGCATGGGCATGGCTGGACGCCGAGCCACCGTCAGCGCCTGTCCGGTCCGGTGCGGGCGCACCGGCGCGGGTCGCGCCGGGCCCGCCGGGCCTGCGGCGGCACCGAAGCCCGCCGCGGCATCGGGCCCGCTCACGGCGAGCGGCCCGGACGCCTCCGCTTCCCCGCGCCGCGCTGCTCCCACGACCGGACCGACCGCACCCGCGTCAGGCCCCGCGCCCGAGCCGGCGGGGGAGCCCGGAACCGGTCCGGCCGCGGACAGCAGCAGTGGCCCGCCGTTCCCGGAGGCACGGCGGGCGGTGCTTCGCGCGGACGGGCGGGCCACGTCGTGCAGCAGCCCCACCGGCGCCGACGGCAGCACGGCGTGGCCCAACTCCTTGTGGAAGGCGGGGCTCTGCCAGGCGGCGAGGCCCGCGCGGAACCGCAGCCCGTCGCTCACCCCGAGCGCGGTGCGCGCCACGGTCAGCACGGGAGGCGCCGTCCGCCGCCACCCGCCGTCCCACGCCTCGGGAACAGCCGTCACCCGCCCGCCGATCACGGACGCACCCGCACCCGCGCGCGCATCCGCGGTCCCGCGCCCGGCGCCCGGCTCGCCGCCGGGGTCCGCCACCGCACCGTCTCCGGAAGCCGGAGAACCCGTGGCGACCGGCGCGCCCGTCGCACCCGAAGCCGCACCCGACCCCGAAGCCGCACGCGAAGCCGTAGCCGCGTCGTGCCCCGGGCCCGCCGCACCCGGCGCCGCGCGCCGGAACACATCCCGGATCCGCACCCCGCTCACCCGCCTTCGTTCACGCGGGTGTTGATCCGCGCTATCTCCCGCACCCACTGCCTGCGCTCGTCGTGGGTGAGGTCGAGGATGTCCTCGCGTTGCCAGTGGAAGTGGTAGGCGATGTACGCGATCTCCTCCCGCAGCCGGGGGAGCGCGTACGTCACGATTCCCCCAGGCGCCCACCCGAGAGGTCGATCTCGAACGAGCCGTTGCAGTGGGGGCAGGTCACGGCCGCGTGCGTGTGGCCCTCGCTGTTGATCCGCCGGTAGAAGTCCTGGAGGAACGCGATGTCGGTGGCGTACATCCGCTCGACGACCCCGGCGTGGATGTCCGTGACCGTGCCCAGGCGGGTGATCACCTGGCTGAGCAGCACCACGCTGAGGTACGCCGGGTTCTCCTTGACCCGCAGGTCGATCTGCGGGCGCAGCTCGTCGCGGGCCGTGGCGAGCCGCATCGACCCGCTGCGGTGCAGCACCCCGTCGTCGTCGAGGTAGCCGCGCGGCAGCTCGAAGTCGAACTCGGTGCGCAGCGCGTGCCGCTCGGGCCGCCCGGCCGCGGCGGCCGCCGCGGCCGGGGCCTGGGTGGGATCCGGTGCCTGCGCGGGTGCCGCCGGCTCGTCGCGGTCGGGAGGCCGGGTGGTCTGGAGGATCTCCTCCAGGGTGTTGGCAGTGACGGTCCGCCGCCTCATTCGACCACGATCTCCTCGAAGGTGATGGTCACGGTCTCGGTGGCGGCCGTCGACTCACCGGCCTTGAGCGACGGGCCCTCCCACTTGCTGGCCCAGCCCTGCATCAGCTGGATGCGCCGCACGGTCGCGCCCGTCGAGTCCTTGATCTCGATGGTCAGGTTCTGCCGTGCGGTGTCCACCGCGCCGTTGTTCAGCGTCTCCTTGATCCACTTGGTGAACTCGCTGCTCTTGTCCAGGCCACGGGTGATCGTCACCTCGCCGGCCTGCCGTGCGCCGGGCTGCTTGCGGATGATCTGCTTGCCGTCGGAGGTCACCTGGCGGACCTCGACGACCTCCTCCTCCACGGTGAGCCCGCTGATCTCCTGGATGGACTCGACGAGGTACCCGCCGAGCTGCACGCCGAAGACATGCGTGGAAAGAGCGTCACCCTCTGCCATGACTGTGTGTCACCTTCCGGAACGGGACCGGCCTGCTGCGGGCCGGTCGCCTTGCTGGCGCGGGCCGCCGCGGGCCCGCGGATCACTCGTTGACGAGGCTGGTGCTGTCGGAGAACTGGGCGAGCCGGAACACCACGAACTCGGCGGGCTTCACCGGCGCCACCCCGATCTCGCAGATCACCTGGCCGAGGTCGATCGACTCCGGCGGGTTGTTGTCGCGGTCGCACTTGACGTAGAAGGCCTCCTCGGCGGTGCGGCCGAAGAGGGCGCCGCGCCGCCACTCCTCCGTGAGGAACGCCGTGACGTTGCGCCGGATGCTCGACCAGAGCCGGTCGTCGTTCGGCTCGAACACCACCCACTGGGTGCCCAGCAGGATCGACTCCTCCAGGTAGTTGAAGAGCCTGCGGACGTTCAGGTAGCGCCAGGCCGGGTCCGAGGAGAGGGTGCGGGCGCCCCAGATGCGGATGCCGCGGCCCGGGAAGGCCCGGATGCAGTTGACGCCGATCGGGTTGAGCAGGTCCTGCTCGCCCTTGCTGAGCCTGACGTCGAGGTCGACCGCGCCCCGGATCACCTCGTTCGCGGGGGCCTTGTGCACGCCGCGCTCGGTGTCGCTGCGGGCCCACACACCGGCCACGTGGCCGCTGGGCGGGACCGTGGTGTTGCGGCCGGTCGCCGGGTCGAACACCTTGATCCACGGGTAGTAGACGGTGGCGTAGCGGGAGTCGTACCCGGCGGTGTCGTTGCGCCAGGTGCGGGCGTGCTGGGCGGGCAGCGTCGGCGGCGTGTCGAGGACGGCGACCCGGTCGCCCATCTGCTCGCAGTGGCTGATCACCGCGAGCTGCACGGTCTTGACGCCCTCCGCGTCGATGTCGCCGCGCTGGTGGGCGCTCATCAGGTCGGGCACCGCCACCATCGTGATCTCGTCGATCGCCTCAAGACCCGCGAAGCCCGTGCGGGCGCCGGCGTCGCCGACGTACTCGGTGGGGCTGAGCGACTGCCCGGCCGGGGCCGGCGAGGGGCCGGCGCCCAGCGCGAGGGTGCCCTTCTGCGGGCGGCTCGGTGCCACGCCCGCCTGCTCCTCGGCCCGCACGAGCTTGGACTCGCGGAGCTGGGTGAGGACGTACGCCTTGACGTTCTTGCGGGTGGAGACGTCGAAGGTCTCGGCGACCTTGCCCTCCTGCCGGACGACCAGCCGGAACCGGTCCTCCGGCGGGTTCTCGCCCTCCGCGTCGGCGACCTCCACGGTGATGCCTGCGCCCGCGCCGGGCAGCGCGGAGACCAGCAGCCCGCCGATCTCGACCGGCGCCGGCTCCTGGGCGCCGGCGCCGTCCGCGCCCTGCGCGGGGCCGCCGATCCGCACCACGTACGCGCTGCCGCCGCCGTTGGCGAAGTAGCCGTAGACGGCGTGGGCCAGGTAGGTGCCTTCCGTGAAGCCGCCGAAGGCCTGCGTGTACTGGTCCCAGTTGGTCACCAGCGTCGGCTGGTGGAACGGACCGGCCGCGGCGAAGCCGACGAAGGCGGCGACGGCGGTGCCGACCCCTTCGATCGGCCGCGCTCCGGACTGGACCTCCTCCACGTACACGCCGGGGGTGAGGTACGACGGCATGCTCGCTCCTTCGGTGTGGCCACTGACGTCGCCTCAGAGCGTCGCGGGCCTGACGGCCCGGCCAACAGGGCCCGGCGACCCGCTCTCGGGGCAACGGTGATGCCTTCCGGGGCAACCCCGGTATCCCTGGGGGCTCCCACGTCCCACATCCCTCGGCGCACCTGCGGTGCCGGACGGCTACGCGTCCCTGTCGGGGCGCCTGTACGCGGGGCTTGGCCCCGGCGCACCTAGGGGCGCGGGGAACTGCGCGACAAGCCACGACGACACCGTCAGGTCGTCACCGTCCCGAGGGGGCTGGTTCTGTCGCATCCGGACCACCGGTGGGTGGGTGGTTGCTCGCGCAGTTCCCCGCGCCCCTTTCGGGGCGGACCCGTACGTGGGGCTTCGCCCCGGCCCACTTAGGGGCGCGGGAACTGCGCAGACCAGCCAGGAGACACCGTCAGGTCGCCACCATCCCGAAGCGGCAGTCGGGGTCGCCGCCGGGCCACCGGCCGGTGGTGGGCCGGGGCGCCCACGGGCGACTGCTCGCCGCTAGGCGACCTGGACGGAGTCCAGCCAAGGGCCGAACTCGCTCTCCAGGACGAGTCGGCCCAGCTTCCGGTACTCCTGCATCACCGCCGACACGACCTGAGCCATCCCGAGCGGCCGCCCCGCCTCGGCCGCGAGGTACGCCGCGGTCACCGCGCACGCCCTTATCGAGCCGCCCGCCAGCTCGAAGCGCCGGGCGCAGAAATCCAGGTCGAGCCCCTCGTCGCGAGGCAGCGCGGCGCCCAGGCAGCGGTCCCAGAGGGCGCGCCGCTGGGCCTCGTCGGGCATCGGGAAGTCCGCGACCACGTCGAGGCGCCGCGTGAACGCCTCGTCCAGGTTGGCCCGCAGGTTGGTGGTGAGCACCGCGATGCCGTCGAAGGACTCCATGCGCTGCAGCAGGTAGGCCGACTCCACGTTGGCGTGCCGGTCGTGGGCGTCCTTGACCTGGGAGCGGCGGCCGAAGACCGCGTCGGCCTCGTCGAAGAGCAGGATGCCGTTGACGCCGGCCGCCTCGGTGAAGATCCGCTCCAGGTTCTTCTCGGTCTCGCCGATGTACTTGTCCACGACCGTGGAGAGGTCGACGACGTACAGGTCCATGCCCAGCTCCGCCGCGACGACCTCCGCCGACATCGTCTTGCCGGTGCCGGACTCCCCGGCGAACAGCGCGATCACCCCGCGCCCCCGGCCGCCGCCGGGCCGCATCCGCCACTGCCCCAGGACCTGTTCGCGGTGCCGGGCGCGCAGCGCCAGCTCGTGCAGCTGGCGGCGGGTGGGCTCGGGCAGCACCAGGTCGGCCCAGCCGACGACCGGTTCGATGCGGCGGGCGAGGCGTTCGAGGCCGGCGCCGTTCTGGGCGCGCACCGCGGTCCGCAGGTCGTCGCCGTGCACGGCCCGGCCGTCGGCCGCTGCGATGCGCACGGCCACCGCGGCGGCCCGGTGCACCTGTTCCGCGTCGAGACGGTAGGACGCGACGGCCGCCGCCAGCTCGTCGTCCGGCGGCAGCACGGCCGGCGCCCGGTCCGCTCCCGCGGCACCCGTGAGCGCGTCGCGCCACTGCCGCAGCCGGTGCTCGGCGGTGAGCGGGGCGACCGTGAACGGCACCGGGCCCTGGCTGGTCCACAGCGGATCCCAGCCTCGCGCGCCGTACGTGATCAGGGGCAGCCCGGCCGCGGCCGCGCAGACCTCGCGGAGCAGCCTGGCCCGTTCGGGGCGCTCGGGCGCCAGCGTCTCCAGCGGGCCGAGCACCAGGCCGCCGGAGCTCAGCCGGGCCTCGGTCGCCAGCACCTGCGGCAACTCCTCCGGGACCGGGCCCGCGGTGAGCGCGGCGATGTCCAGGACCAGCGGCCTTCGGCCGCAGTGCAGCAGCGCCTCGACGGCGAGGCCGCCCGCGTCGCCGCCCCGGTCGTGCAGGTGCACCAGACCGCTGCCGGTGGCCGCGGCGGCGGCCACCCTCGTGGTGAGCGGGTCGGCCGGCCGGCGCCCGGTGCCGCGCCCCGGCCGGACCAGGCCGTGCAGCCGGGCGTCCGGCTCCTCGTCGCCGAGCAGGTGGGCGGTGACCCGGTCGGGCACCCGCAGTACCCGCGAGAGCAACGGGCGGTCGGCCTCGAAGAGCTGCACGAGGCCGCCCGCCACCAGCGGCGCCGCCGGCGAGAAGCGGAACCGGGCCGGGCCCGCCGGAGGCACCTCGCACAGCTCCAGCGCCAGCCCGATGGTGGCCCGGCGCCGCGTCAGGTCGTCGTTGAGGTAGCCGTAGAGCCGCTCGAAGCGCGCGTCGATGTCCGGGGCGAGCGCGACGAGCAGCAGTTCCACGTCCAGGGGGAGCAGGCCGAACGCCGCGGCGAGCCGCTGTAAGCGGGTGACGGGCGCGCCGGGCGGCTCCCCGGGCCCGTACACGGCGTGTTCGCCGCCGGCCGGCCGCGGTCCGGCGCCGCCCGCCGCGAGGGCCGACGGCGCGTGCAGGATCCGGTCGGCCTCCTCCGGGGTGAGGTACTGGCCGCGGTACGGGTCGTCGGGGTCCGGGTCGTCGGCCCTGCGCGACTCGACGGCCCGCCGCACCCGGTCCTCCACGCGGCTCAACCGGGTCCACAGGTCCCCGAAGTGGTCCGCGGGCTCGGTCGCGCGCGCCGCGCCGGCCGTGGCGTGCGCCCCGCCGGCCGCCGCTCCCTGCGCCCCGCTCGCCCCTCCGGACGATCTGACCGGCTCCGGGCCGGCCCCGGAGCTCACCGGACCGTCCCGCCGCGCCGGCGCCGGCCGGGCGGCAGCGGCCGGTCGCGTTCCGCGGTGAAGCCGTCGGCGCCCGGGTCGGTGGCCTCGGCGTACCGCAGCCGGCGGCCGGGACGCTCGCGCGCGGGCCCGTCCGGACCCACCGGTTCCAGCGCGTCTTCCGTTTCCGCGCTCCCGGCTGCGCCCGGCCCGAGCACGCCCCCGGCACCGTCCGGACCCCCCGCGACCCGCGAGCCGTTGCGCTCCTGGCCCGCCCGCAGCACGAGCCCCTCCGTGACCGGCGGGCCCACTGCGCTGCGCTCGCCCGCGAGCGGTGCCGACACGCGTAGCTCGACCGCGGCTTTCAGCTCGCCGCCGAGCGCGGACCACACGTCCGACGCGGAGGGGCCGTCCGGCCCGGGCGAGCCGAGGGCGAGGCCGACCGGCAGGCCCAGCTCCGCGAGCGAACCGGTCAGCATCTCGCGCGGCAGCACGTCGGAGTGCGCCAGGCAGCGCAGCACCTGGGAGAGCAGCCGGTGCTCGTCCTGCGGCCGGTTGGTCCACGCGGTCACCAGGTAGGTCAGCTCGAACCACCGCGGGGGGCTCCGGCGGGCGACGACGGCGCCCGCCTCGTCGTACTCCGCGGCGCTGCCCGACTGCCGGCGGCCCGCGTCCTCACGGATGTCGTAGAGGAAGACGCTCACCGTCGGGGCGTTGCGGCGGGCCGACCAGTCCTTGGTGGGCGCGTCGAAGACCAGGTCCACCCCGCCGTCCACGATGCCGCCCTCGGCGAGTAGCAGCCGCAGTGCCTCGTCGACTTCGTGGATCACCCGTGCACCGTCCGCTCCCGGCTCACCGGCGCGTCACCTCGTCCGGCGGGCCGATCGTCCCGCTGACCACCAGGAACGGCGTGGTGACCGGGCTGAAGCCGGGGCCCTTCGCCGTGATGGTGCGCTTGCCCGTCTGGTCCTTCGCGAGGATCAGGAGCTGTCCCGCGAACCTGCCGCTGCGGGCCGCAGGCGTGGGAGCCGCGGCGGCGGTGATCCCCGGCTTCCAAGTGAACCGCACCGGTGCCCCCGGCGGGAAGTCCACGCCGCGCACCGACGTCACGAAACCGGGCTTCCCGATGGGGGGCACCGCCACGATTTTCGGCTGGAGGATCCGCAGCATGGTGCGGGCGGTGTTGTCGCCGGGGTCGGCGTCGGTGCCGGTGGTGGTGAGCCGCGCGGTGACGGTGGCCTTCTTGACGGCCTTGTCGGGCCGCAGCACCACGCGCACCACGCTGGAGTCGCCCTGCTTCAGGTCGCCGAGCGCGCACTGCCCGTCCGTGCAGCCCGCGGGCAGCCGGTCCCGGGGGATCCCGGCGGGCAGGCCGAGGTTCAGCCGCAGCCCGGTGGCGAGCGCGTCGCGGCCGTTGCGGACGGTGTAGGTGACGACGACCCGGCCGCCCACGTAACCCGGGTTCGGCTGCGCCTTCACGGTCACCGCGGGACCGGCCTCCGGCGCGGGCGGCGGGTTGTCGGCGGGCGGTGGCGGGTTGTCCGGGGGCGGCGACCCGGGCGCGGCGGTGACCGGTACGACGGTCTCCGCGGCGTTGTCGCCCGGCTCCGGGTCGACCACGGCGCCGGTGACGGACCAGCCGAGCCGCTGCTCGCCCTCGGTGACACCGGTGATCTCCACGGACACCGGGACGCTCGCGCCGGGCGCCAGCACGCCCAGGTCGCAGTGGAGCGCCGCGGCGTCGCAGCTCCCGGCCGGGGTGGTCAGGCCCTCGACGCGCACCCCGGGCGGCGGCGCCACGGTCAGCGCGGTGCCGGGCGAGGGCGAGGGGCCGTGGTTGGTGACGGTGACCGTGACGGTGGTGTGCGCGCCGGTCTGGAGCGGCGGCAGCGTGGCGGGCGCGCCGACGGCGAGGTCCACCGACTGCTGGAACGCGGGCTCCTTCTGACGGCCCGGCAGGTCGGCCCCGAGCGGCGTCATGGTGCCGTCCGCGGGGTCGACCAGCAGCAGTTCCTCGGGGGAGTTGGCGGCGAGGGCGCGGCGCGCGGTGAGCACCAGCTGCGTACCGTCGGCCGACCAGGCCACGTCACGCGGCTGGTAGGGGCCGGCGGCGGTGGTGTCCGGCAGCTCGTTCGAGCAGTCGCCCTGCCCGGCGGGCAGCACCACCCGGCAGCCGCCCCCGGTGAGCGAGGCGACGAGCACGCCGTCGCGCTCGTTGACCCGGCCGGCGCCGTCCTTGCGGTTGAACGCGACGCTGGTGCCGTCCGGCGAGAACGCCGGGCTGTCGTCGATGACCTGGCAGCTGCCAGGGCAGGCCCTGGCGCTCAGGTCCTGCTGCCGGTCGAGGGCGTCCACCGGCACGGTCCAGACGTGCTTGTTGCCGCCGGTGTCGTCAATGGTGGCGCTGCGGGTGAACGCGATCCGGGTACCGTCGGACGACCAGGCGGGCTGGGCGTCGTTGCCGCCCTGGCCCTCGGGCTGCTGGACGGCGCCGATGATCCGGCCGGTGGCGACCTCGGCGATCAGCACCCGGCTGGGCCCGGCGGAGGTGCCCGTGCCGCCCGGCGAGGTGCGGGTGAACGCGATCCGGGTGCCGTCCGGCGAGATGGCCGGGTCGGTGTCCCAGTCCGTGGGGCCGCGGCCGGCCAGCGGCAGCACCTTCGGGTTGGCGCCGTCGGCGTCCGTCAGCCAGATCCGTTCGATCCGGCCCGCGTCGGTGTCCTCGAAGCGGGTCACGATGATCCCCCGGCCGTCCGGCGTGTAGCTCTGCCGCTCGGTCCAGGGGTCGAAGCCCTCCCCGGGCTGGAACAGCGGGTCGGCGGAGGGGTCGGTGTTGGTGTCCGCTGCCGGGTCCTCGCGAAGGATCGGCACGCCCAGGTCGCGGGGGTCGGTTCCGTCCGGGCGGATGTCCTGGAGGGTCGCGGTGTGCGACCCGTTCACTTCGGACGAGACCGCCTCGGCGGTGGTGCGTGTGACGACGACGTGGCCGCCCTGGGGGCCGTCCAGCCAGGTGGGCCCGTCGTCCAGGCGGTTCTCGCTCAGCAGTATCTGGGCGGTGTCCTCGGAGTGCGTGACCGCCTGGTAGATCAGGTCGAAGTGGGTGTCGCAGGTGCAGGTGTGGTCTGGGCTGACGAACAGGACGGAGTCCCCGCCGGGCAGCCAGTCCGCCGACCGGGTGCGCCAGCCGGCCTGCTCGCCCGCGAGCAGGGGCTGATCGTCGCCGCCCGCGGCGGTGACGACGTACAGGCGCGGGTCCCGCGGCACGGGCGCGTCGTCCACGCTGCCCGCGCGGGCCGCGGCGGGGGCGGCGTACGTGAGGGCGGACGTGAGGAGTCCGCGGTCGGAGGGCGTGGCGTCGGGTGGGGGCCCACCGGTGGGTGCGTCCGAGGGGCCGTCCGCCGGGGCCGAGGGCGCCGAACGGGGCGTGTCGCTCGGCGGGTCCGTCGGGTAGCTCACCTGCACCGGATCGAGGGTGTAGGCGATGAGGTCGCGGTGGGCGGCGTCGCCGACCGGGTTCCACACCGGCTGGGTGGCGTTCCCGGCGAACGCGCTGGTCACCGCCCGCGGTGTGCCACCGGACAGGTCGCGTACGTAGATCTGCCAGCCCGTCACGGCCGCGTCGCCGGTATAGGCGATCCGGGTGCCGTCGGGGGAGACGGTCGGCGATATCTCCGCCGCGCGGGTGTCGGTGAGGCGGGTGAGGCCGGTGCCGTCCGTGCGGACCAGCCACAGGTCACGCTGGGTGCCGCCGAGGCCGTCCGGCTCGGCGGCGTCGAACACCACGGAGCGGCCGTCGGGGGTGAGCCGGGGGTGCGCCGCGTCCAGACCGGTGGTGAGCCGGTGCACCGCGCCGCCCGCGTCCCGCAGGTACACCTGGGGCCGCGGCTCGTCCCGCAGGCTGGTGAAGACTATCTGGCCGCCCCGCGCCGACGCCTGCTGGTCGAAGTGGGCCGGGCCGGGGCCGAAGAGGGGGTCGCTGCGCCCCGGGTCCGTCACCTCGCCGAGGCTGCGGTGCGCGGTGCCGGCGAACACGATCCGGCCCTCCTGGGCCGCGCGCGGCGTTCCCTCGCCCGATCCGGGACCGGACACGGCCCCTGCGGTGCCGGCCGCCAGCGAGGCGGACAACAGCACCGCGGTTGCTGCCAGTCTGGCCGGCCGGGTCAGCCCGCCCGGTCCAGCGGTGCCGATCACGGTCCACCTCACTGTCTGGGCAACGACCCTGCGGATACGGCTCTCTGCCGGAAGTCTCACCGCCCCCCGCCACCCCGCCCAGGCCCCGGGGTCCCGCCCTCGGGGCAACGCTGGTGCCTTCCGGGGCCATGCGGCGGGGGCATGCGGGGGGTTGCTCGCGCCCACGCGGCGGTGCCGCGTATCGGCACACCCCGCCCCCCTCGATCGGGGCGCAGCCCCGCTCTCAAGGGGCGCGGGGAACTGCGCGACCAGCCACGACGGACCGTCGGTTCGTCACCGCCCCGAGGGGCAGTCTCTGTCGCATCCGGACCACCGGTGGGTGGGTGGTTGCTCGCGCCCGCGCGGCGGAGCCGCATGTCGATATAGCCCCGCGCCCCCAGGTGGGCCGGGGCGGAGCCCGGCCTTGAAGGGGGCGCGACCCTGTCGACGTGCGGCTCCGCCGCGTGGGCGCGACGGGCGACGACAGGACCGTCAGGTCATATCAGCCCGTGCCGCATGGCGTACCCCACCGCATGCGCCCGGTTCCGCAACTGAAGCCGCGTCGACAGCTCGTGCAACACGTTCTTCACCGTCCGCTCCGAGTACGACGTCTTCTCGGCGATCTCGACGGTGTCGAACCCCTCCGCGACCAGCCGCAACATCTCCACCTCCCGGGCGGTCAGCGTGGAGAGGGTGAGCCCCCGGGGATCGAGCACGGTGCGCTGGAGGCTGCCCACGTGGTCGAGCAGCTTGCCGAGCAGGTCGCCGGGGAGCACTCCCTCGCCGCGGGCCAGCGCGGTGACCAGGTGCACCAGGCGGTCCTGGTCGGCCTCCGCGCGCCGCAGCACCGCCGCGACCCCGCACTCGATCATCGTCTGGAGGGAGTTCGCCTCGAAGGCGCCGACGACCAGACCGGTGCGGGTGGAGGCGTTGCGGCGGAGCTTGGTGAGGAGTTTGACGGCGGACTCGTCGACCGTGTCCACCACGACCAGCGACGCCTGCGCGCGGTCCGCCTCGGCGTCCGGCAGCAGCTCCACCTCGGGCCGCTGCCGGAGCTGGTGCACCACGCCCGCCTGTAAGATCAGGTCCCCCGCGTAGACCGCGACGGAGACTCTGTCCTGCCTGGCGCGGCCAGTGGCCCGCCCCGCCGCGGTCGGCGCGATGAGCCTGCGGTGCGGGCCGCCGCCAGGGCCCCGTGGTGCCGCGGTCCCGCTCCCGTCCGCCCCGTCCGGCCTGGTCTGGGCCGGGAGGGTCTTGTCACTGTTGCTCAATGGTCTTCGACCTCCGTCGTGCGCAGGGGTTCCACTGGGGGGTTCGCCGGGGTTCGTCAACTGGTCGATACGTGAACTGGTCGATACGTGGTCGCGAAGTCGGTGAGCGGTCGATGAGTGGTCGATGGGTAGTGGTCGCTTCGGTGGTCACGCCGGGCAGCGGCCCGCCGTTTTGGGCGTACCCGGGGCACTGGGACAGGGGACGGGCTCCGTTGCACCGTCGCCCGTGGCGGATCGCTGGTCCGACCATCCGGTCAACGCCGGGGCACCGCAGTGGTGTTCCGCCGGGGCACCGGGGCTGCCCGCCCGTTGCCCCCGGGCTCCTGCCGGACGGCGGGCACTGCCGCCTACCTTCGGCCCGTGACCACTGCAGCCGAAATCGCGGCCTCCACGGTGACGGTGTCGCCTGGCGGCACGGCGACCACGACCCTGACCGTGCGCAACGACAGCGACATCGTCGAGGGTTACACGCTCGAAGTGGTCGGCGACTGCGCGGCGTGGAGCATCGTCGAACCCGCCCGCGTGTCCCTCTACCCCGGCACGTCCGAGACGGTGACGGTGCGCCTCACGCCGCCGCGCTCGTCCGACGTGCGTGCCGGAGAAGTCCCCCTCGGGGTGCGGGTGCTGCCCGCGGAGCGCCCGGAGTCGGTGGTCGTGCCCGAGACCACCGTGCACATCGAGCCGTTCTGGGAGCTGCGCACCGCACTCGAACCGAAGCGCCGCCGCGGCTGGCTCGGCGCCCGGTACCGCACCGCGCTGCGCAACCAGGGCAACACCCCCGTCACCGCGGGACTGACGGCCGGACAGGCCGGCGAGGACCTGAAGTTCGCCTTCGACCCGAGCGGGCCCAGGCTGGAGCCCGGGGAGTCCGCCGAGGTACGGCTGCGGGTGCGCACCCGCAAGCTGATCTGGTTCGGCAAGCCGGTCACCTGGCCGTTCACGGTCGACACCGCCCTCAGCGGCGAGGGGCTGCCCGAGGACGGCCCCGCACTCCAGCCGGGCCGGCCGGCGCCTCTGGAAGGCGAGTTCGTCCAGCTCTCCGTGCTGCCGAAGTGGCTGCTGGCCCTGCTCGCGGCGCTGATCGCGCTGCTGCTCGCGTGGTTCGCGCTGGTCAGGCCCGCGGTGCAGAGCACCGCCAAGGAGGCCGCGAAGGAGGCCGCCAAGAACACCCCGCCGAGGAACGACGGGGCCGGGCAGGGCGGCCAGAAGACCCCGGGCGCCACGGGAGGCGGCAGCGGGGATGGGAGCGCTCCCGGAAGTGCGAGCGGCGGAGGCGGTGGCCAGGGCGGCACCGGCGGCGGAACCGGAACGGCCGCGGGCGGCGGGCAGTACTCCACGACCCTTGAGGTCAACGTGGGGCCCGGCGGCAGGAAGGTCGGCACCTACAAGGTGGACCAGGGCAAGGTCTTCAGCGTCACCGACATCGTCGTCGCCAACTATCAGGGCGACGAGGGCCTGCTGACCATCACGTTCGGGGAACGCACCATCACCACGATCGCCTTGGAGACCTTCCGCAACCAGGACTACCACTGGGTCACCCCGATCGAGATCCCCGAGAACGCCACGGTGACCGCGGACGTCACTTGTCGAAAGCCCGGCACCCCCGCTTCCGGGAAGCAGGCCTCCGGCTGCGCGGAGGTGCTCAACGTCAGCGGTCGGCTGAGCGACCTCAAGCACTGAACTCAAGAACTGAACCAGACGGGCGCCGACCACACCAAGCGGCGCGCCGTCGATCAAAAGGGGCGCACGGAGGCGCTCGGGTGGTGCACGCCGAGTTCTCGCCAGGGTGCCATGGTCTCGCCAGGGCGCCCTGGCCCCGTCACCCTGGTCGCCGGCCGGGCCCGTGCCCGGCGACCTCCTTGCCGGCGTCGGATGCGGCGCCGGGCCTCCGTTGATGGCGCGGCCCGTGCGGCCCGTGCGGCTCGCGCGGCCCGTGCGGCTCGTGCGGCTCGTGCGGCCCGCCGTGCAGCAGCAGGGTCGGCCGCGGCTCCACCACCCAGCGGAAGGCGTGCCGTACCGGAGGCGTGCACAGCAGCGTCACCGCGCACCCGGCGGCCAGCGTCACCGCGACCTCGCCGAGCGGGCCGTGCAGCCAGGGATGGTCGTACCAGCCGGCGAACAGCGCGCCCTTGATGAGGAAGCCGTGCAGCAGATAGCCGTACATGGTGCCGGTGCCGAGCGCGCTGAACCAGGTGCGGCGGCGCGGCACCCAGGCCAGGAAGCACGCCGTGAGCGCCAGCGAGCAGGCCAGCAGCCCCGCCGTCATCGCCGGGCCCGCCCACCAGGGCGCGCCCAGCTCCTGGGCGCTGTTGTCGTGGTAGAACCACACGTAGTCCATCCGCGGCACCGCCCAGTACGCCACCAGCACGGCGGCGGCGAGCACGGGCAGTGTCGCCAGCCGGGCCCGGCGGGTGCGCAGCGGCGCCAGGTGCCCGGGGCGCAGCCGCAGTCCCAGCACGAAGAACGGCAGGAACTGCAGCACGCGCTGGAGGTCGAGGTCGTCCCCGATCGAGGGCGACATGGACGCGAGCGCAGCCAGGGCGAGGGCGATCGGCAGCGGATGCCGCAGGGTCCGCCAGAGCGGCGTGGTCAGCCGCCAGACGAACAGCGCGGGCAGGAACCACGTCAAATACCAGGGATCGAGCAGCGATATCGGGTTCGACGGATCGCCGGCCGCTCCGCGCACCAGGAGCGCGTACGCCGTCTCGAAGATCACATACGGGACGGCGACCCCGCTGACCAGGCGCCCGAGCCGGCTCGGCCGGGCGTCGAAACTGCGCGAGAAATAGCCGGAGATGAGGATGAAGGCCGGCATGTGGAAGGTGTAGACGCTCATGTAGACCGCGTCCACCGTCCGGCTGCCACTGAGCAGCGGTTCCCATGAGTGGCCCATCGCCACGAGCACGATGGCCAGGTACTTGGCGTTGTCGAAGTAGGCGTCCCGCGCGGGGGCGGGGTGCGTTCGGGGTCCTGTTAAGAAAGTCTCGGACATGTCATTGGTGCTGCTCACCCGTGACGCGCCCGGCAAACACATCCGCGCGCCCGGGGCCGACCGGCCGCCGCCGCACCGGCCACTGAGCGGCCCGCCCCCGGCCGGGCCCTTCCCCTGCGCGGGCCCGGCCGAGGTCCCCCCATCGACATGGCATCGATGAGCGCCGGCCGAACCGCAGCGAGCCGAGAGGCCACCACGTCCCTCGCCCTGCCGCCGCGGAACGGCTCAGCACTGCCGAGAAGCGGGTCCCCTACCGGCTCCTCACGTGTCAACTCTGCCCAATCCGGGGAGCGCTGCTCAATGACCTCTTTGCACAATGACCGCCGCAACGGGTTTCCGCTTGCTGCGCGAACCGGCGCCGGCCGCCCACCGGGCGCCCGAACGGCCCAGGTCAGACGGGCGGGTCCTGCTGATCGACCGTCCGGAAGGCGAGCCTCAGGTCGTAGAGCGACGAGGGCCCGTTGAGCAGGGAGCGCTCGGTGATCTGCTCGATGCGCAGCAGCCGCTTGCGGATGGCCGGTACGGACAGGTTCAGCGACGTCGCGGTGGCGGCCACGTTCGCGTCGCTGTCCAGCCAGGTGCGCAGGGTCACCCCGAGATGGGCGTCGGCCCTGCTTATCCCGTCGAGCAGGGCCGTGGCCCAGTGGAGCACCTCGGGTGCCGCGAGGAGCCGGTCCAACGGCACGGCGTCCTGCTCGGTCGGGCCGTGGCGGCGGTCGAGGATGCGCAGCGCCAGGTCGAGTTCGGCGCACGTCGACAGGTCGTGCACGTCGTCGCCGAGGAGCTCGCCCAGGAGCCGCAGCCGGGCGGCGAGCGTGTTGCGGTGGATCTTCAACAGCCGGGACGCCCGGGTGGAGAACGCCAGCCAGGCGGTGAGGGTCGCACGGAGCTCCCCGGCGTCCGGGTCCTGGGGCCGCCGGGCCCGGTGGTCAAGCAGCGGGCGGAGCCTGCGGTACGCCCACCCGTAACCGGACCTGTCGATCAGGCTCGGGAGTTCCGTCCGGGAGCTGAACGTCGCGCACCGCCCCGCGCCGCTCCTGGCGACCGCGAGCGCGTGGAACGCCTGCTCGTAGCCCGACGCCGTGTCCCGCAGGGCCACGGCGTGCCCGGCCCCGACGTAGCAGCCCGGACGGTTCCTCACCCAGGCCTGCAGCCCGTCGTTCAGGGCGCGGTCGGCCTCCCGCGGGGCCGACGGGGCGAGGATGATCAGGTGCCGGGTGTACACCGGGCAGCGGATCAGCCAGCCGTGCCGGCCGGTCGCCTGCTCACAGCTGCGGACGGCCTTCTCCCGCAGGCCGGGCGGGCACTCGACGACGTAGACCCGTATGACATCGGCGAGCCGGGTGCCCAGGGCGCCGGTGACGCGCCGGGCCTCGTGCACATGGCCCGTCATGAGCAGGTGCAGAACGGCTTCCCTGGTCGTGGCGTCCGCCTGCTCCGTCGCGTCCCGCTCCCGCTGGAGCTCCTCCACCCGCCACCGCAGCCACAGGTATCCCGACGCCTCGGTGACCATGTCCCGCATCGGGGAGAGCGCCCCCTCCCACGTGACGACGAGCGTGATCCGCGGATCCTCCGCGCCGACAGCGGCGACGTACACCGTTCTGGACCCGGCGTCCAGCGCGGCGGACCGGGCCCTGCCTGCCGCGACACGCCGGATCATGCCGTCGACCGGCGCCACCATCTCCTCCGGCAGGTGCGACAGCGCTTCGCGGGCGTCCTGGTCTCCGGTGACGACGACGGCCTCCCCGTCCACCTGCCGCGCCAGCCACCCCAGCAGAAGCCGCAGGCCGTCAGGCCGCAGAGCGAGCTGCCGCAGGGTCTCGCGCCGGCCGACCTCAGCTATGTCGATCATGCTCTCCGTGCTTCGTCCGAAAGCCCGTATCGGTCACCCGTACCGGTACGACGTCGACGGGGCGCACGCACGGCCGTCTGGCCGCCTCCGCTCGGCGCGCCGCCGCCTTGGCGAGTCCCCAGGATGCCATCCGAACTCCTGTCCATTGGCCGATCCGGGCACATCCGGTCACCGCCCGCCCCGCGACGGTCCGAAGCGGACGGTACGGTGAGGCGGCGGCGCCCTCCCCCGCGGGCGGGGCCGCCGGACACCCACCCCAAAGGACCAGGACGCCATGCCCGAACCGGACGAGGCCGGGGCCGCTCCCGGCGCCCCCGCCATCGTCAGCAGCGCGCCGGGCTCGTTCGCCCACGGCGTCCTCACCGAGCGCCACCCGGCCCTGATCGAGCGGGTCCGGGGCGCCTTCCCGTACGGGCCCGAGCGCCTGGCCGCCCTGGACGGGCTCGCCCGGGAGATCACCGGGCCCATCGAGCCGCTCGGTCCGGGCGCCGCCGACGGCGGCCTGTGGGAGCGCTGGGGTGCTCCGTACTTCGGCCGGCCCTGGCTGGACGCGCCGTTCCTGTGGGCGGAGAGCTACTTCTACCGCAAGCTCCTCGACGCGGTCGGCTGGTTCGCCGAGGGGCCCTGGAAGGGCATCGACCCGTTCCGCCCGTTCAAGGAGGCGGAGCTGGGCACCGCCGAGGCGCGCGAGGAACTGGCCGTCCTCGACCGGCTCGCGGCGCGCCCCCCTCACGAGCAGGACGCCGCCCTCCTGCACGGAGCCCTCTGGGGCAACCGCGCCGACCTCGGCTTCCGCCTCTTGGCAGGCGACGGCGCCGGAGAAACGGACGACGGCACCCCGCTGGTGGCCGACGACTCCGCGGCGCTGTGGTCCCTGCTGCCCGCCGGGGGCGGCGCCACGCTCCACCTCGTCGCCGACAACGCCGGACGCGAACTGGTGCCGGACCTCCTGCTGGTCGACCATCTGCTGGCCGGCGGGCGGGCGGCCCGCGCCGTGCTGCACGTGAAGCCCCGCCCGTACTACGTCTCCGACGCCACGATGGCCGACGTGCTGGACTGCCTGCGGCACTGCCGGGCCGCGGGCGGCGCCGCCGCCGAGGCGGCCGGCCGGCTGGAGGAGGCGCTGCGGGACGGCCGGCTGGACGTGTCGGCCCACTCCTTCTCCTGCACACCGCTGACGTACCGGCAGATGCCGGACGACCTGCGCGGCGCGTTCGCCGGGGCGAGCGTCACGCTGTTCAAGGGCGACCTCAACTACCGCCGTCTCGTCGGCGACCGCCTCTGGCCCCCGACCACGTCCTTCGCCGAGCGCACCGCCCACTTCCCGTCGCCGGTTGCCGCTCTGCGGATCCTCAAGTCCGACGTGATCGTGGGCCTCGACCCGGACACGGCCGCGGCCCTGACCGCCGCCCACGGCGAGCGGTGGCGCACGAGCGGGGAGCACGCGCTGATCCAGGTGCGCGGGTAGGCGGCTGGACGGCGGTTCCGGCGCCCCGCCCCGTGCGGCCCGCGCAGCCAGGCGGCCGTGCCGCCGTCACCCCCGCCCGGACGCCAGCTCCGTGCGGATCTCCCGGGCCGCCGCCACCAGGTTCTCCAGGGACGCGCCGGCCTCGGGCCAGCCGCGGGTCTTCAGGCCGCAGTCCGGGTTGACCCAGAGCCGCTCGGCGGGGATGTCGCGGAGCGCGTCGCGCAGCAGGGCCGCCGCCTCCGCGGTGCCGGGCACCCGCGGCGAGTGGATGTCGTACACGCCGGGGCCGACCTCCCGCGGGTAGCCGTAGCCCGCCAGCTCGCCCGTGACCCGCATGTGGGAGCGGGCCGCCTCCAGGCTGATCACGTCGGCGTCCAGCTCGTCGATGGCCTCGATGATGTCGCCGAACTCCGCGTAGCACATGTGCGTGTGGATCTGCGTGCCGGCGCCGGCCGCGCCGGTGGCCAGCCGGAACGCCTCGACGGCCCAGGCCAGGTAGGCGGCCCTGCCGCCGGCGCGCAGCGGCAGCGACTCCCGCAGCGCCGGCTCGTCGACCTGGATCACGGGCGTGCCCGCGGCCTCCAGGTCGCGCACCTCGTCGCGCAGCGCCAGCGCCACCTGCCGCGCGGTCTCGGCACGCGGCTGGTCGTCCCGGACGAAGGACCAGGCGAGCATGGTGACGGGCCCCGTGAGCATGCCCTTGACGGGGCGCTCGGTGAGGGACTGCGCGTACGAGATCCAGTGCACCGTCATCGGCTCGGGCCGCGAGACGTCCCCGGAGAGGATCGGCGGGCGGACGTACCGGGTGCCGTAGGACTGCACCCAGCCGTGCCGCGTGGCGACGTAGCCGGTGAGTTGCTCGGCGAAGTACTGCACCATGTCGCTGCGCTCCGGCTCGCCGTGCACCAGCACGTCGAGCCCGGCCGCCTCCTGGAAGGCGACCGTGTCGCGGATCTCGGTCCTGATGCGCTCCTCGTACGCGGCGGTGTCGATGCGCCCGGCGCGCAGGTCGGCGCGGGCCGTGCGCAGGCCGCCGGTCTGCGGGAACGAGCCGATGGTGGTGGTCGGCAGCGGCGGCAGCGCCAGCCGGGCCCGCTGCTCGGCGGCGCGCCGGGCGTACGGCTCCGCGCGGCGGGCGTCGGCGTCCGTGACGGCAGCGGTCCTGGACCGCACGGCGGGGTCGCGGGTGTGCAGGGACTCGGCGCGGGAGGCCAGCGCGGCCCGGTTGGCGGCCAGTTCGCTCTCCACGGCGCCGGCGCCGTGCGTGAGGCCGCGGGCGAGGGTGACGACCTCGCCGGCCTTCTGGCGCGCGAACGCCAGCCAGCCGGCGACCTCGGGGTCGATCCCACGCTCGGCCGTCGCGTCCAGCGGTACGTGCAGCAGCGAGCACGAGGCGGCCACGTCGACCCGGTCCGCCAGGCCCCGGAGCGCCGCCAGCGTCGTCAGGGACGCCTGGAGGTCGTTGATCCAGATGTTGCGGCCGTGCACCACGCCGGCGACGAGCCGCTTGCCGGGCAGGCCGCCGAGTCCGGTGAGCATCTCCAGGTTCGCGGCCCCGGCGGACCCCGGGGTCCCGGCGGGGCCGGACTCGGCGAAGTCCAGTGCCAGCCCTTCGACGGGCGCCCGTGCGAGCACCGGCAGCGCCTCGCCGAGCCGTTCGAAGTAGGACGCGACCAGCAGGTGCGGCCGGTCCGGGCGGGAGCCCAGGTGGTGGTAGGCGCGAGCGAGCGCGGCCAGCTCCGCGGGGGTGCGGTCCTGCACGAACGCCGGTTCGTCGAGCTGCACCCATGCGGCGCCCGCGCCGTGCAGCGCGGTCAGCACCTCGGCGTAGACGGGCAGCAGGGCGTCCAGCAGGGTCAGCGGGTCGAAGCCGGGCGGGGCGTCCGGCCCGGGGTGGGACAGCAGCAGGTAGGTGACCGGGCCGAGCAGCACCGGGCGGGCGGTGAGGCCGAGCGCGCGGGCCTCGCGGAACTCCGCGACCTGCTTGCCGGGGTCCGCGGTGAAGACGGTGCCGGGGCCCAGCTCGGGCACCAGGTAGTGGTAGTTGGTGTCGAACCACTTGGTCATCTCCAGCGGCGCGGTGTCCTCCGTGCCGCGGGCCATCGCGAAGTAGCCGTCGAGCGGATCCGCCGCCACGGCCGCGCGGTGCCGCTCCGGGACGGCGCCGACCATGACCGAGGTGTCCAGGACGTGGTCGTAGTACGAGAAGTCGCCGGTCGGCACCTCGTCGATGCCGGCCTCGGCGAGCTGCCGCCAGTTGTCCCGGCGCAGCTCGGCCCCGGTGCGGTGCAGGGCCGCGGCGTCCGCGCGGCCCCGCCAGTAGCTCTCGATCGCCTTCTTCAGCTCGCGGTGCGGGCCCTGGCGGGGGTAGCCGTACACCGTTGCCCCGGCCGGTGGGGCGCCGGGTGATGCGGTCACGGGAACGCTCCTTTGCGACGGGGGGGTGAAGCGGGCAAAAGGGTGCGATTTGCCAGGGTAGTGCGTACCGCCCGCGCGGCGGAGCCGCATATCGGCGCGCCCCGACCGTGGGGCTGCGCCCCGGCTGGTTTCGGGTGCCCGTGTGTGGGGCTGCACCCCGGGCTGCCCAGGGGCGCGGGGCTGTGTCGGATGTGCGGCTCCGCCGCGTGGGCGCGACCAGCCACGACTGGGGGCACCTCCCACGCCTTTCAGGCAGTGGGGGACGTCAGGTCGTCACCGTCCCGAGGGGGCAGTCTCTGTCCTGTCCGGACCACCCGTCCGCGGGACTTCTCGCGCAGTTCCCCGCGCCCCTTGCGGGGCGGGCTCGTACGTTGGGCTAGACCCCGGCCGGCCTAGGGGCGCGGGGAACTGCGCGACCAGCCACGACGACACCGCCAGGTCGTCACCGTCCCGAGGCGCTGGATCTGTCGCAACTGGACCACCGACCGGTGGGTGGCTGGTCGCGCCCGCGCGGCGGAGCCGCATATCGATACAGCCCCGCGCCCCTGAGTGGGCCGGGGCGCAGCCCCGACTTGAAGGGGGCCCGGCTCCGCCGCGTGGGCGCGACCAGCCACGACTGGGGGCACCTCCCACGCCCTTCAGGCAGTGGGGGACGTCAGATCGTCACCGTCCGAAGGAGGCTGGACCTGTCGCGGCCGGGCCACCGGCCGGTGGTGGTTGCCGTCCCGGCCCCCCGCGCCCCCCACGGGGCGCCCGGCCAGCCAGACCCCCACCGGCCGCACCCGCTCGTCCAGGGCCACGAGATCCGCCCGCAACCCGGGCCGCAGCGCCCCGCGGTCCGTGAGGCCGAGGAGGGCGGCGGGCGTGGTGGCCGCCATCAGTACCGCGTCCGGCACCGGGATGCCCACGTCCAGCACCGCCCTGCGGAACGCCTCCGCCACGAACAGCGTGGACCCCGCCAGCGTGTCCGTGCCGAGGAGCCGTGCCACCCCCTCGGTGACCGTGACCTCCCGGTCCGCGAAGCGGTAGGTGCCGTCCGGCATGCCCGCGGCCGGCATCGCGTCGCTCACCAGCAGCAGCCGCTCGGGGCCCGCCAGCCGGTAGGCGAGGCGGGCGGTGTCGACGGCCAGGTGGTGGCCGTCGAGGATCAGCTCGCAGCGCAGCCGGGACTCAAGCAGCGCCGAAGCGACCGGTCCGGGCTCGCGGTGGTGCAGCGGCGGCATGGCGTTGAAGAGGTGGGTGACCGCGCGGGCGCCCAGGTCCGTCGCCTCGGAGAAGGCCTCGGCGGAGGCGTCGGTGTGGCCGAGGCACCAGACCAGCTCGTCCGCGTGGCGGCGGATCAGGTCCGGCGCGCCGGGCAGCTCCGGAGCGATCGTCATCGAGACGGCGTGGCCGCCGGCCGCCTCCAGCAGTCCCGCGAGCACCCGTTCGTCCGGGGCGCGCAGCGCGCCCCGGGTCTGGGCGCCGCGCCGCGCCGGGGAGAGGAAGGGCCCCTCCAGGTGGATCCCGGCGACCGCGGGTGCCGTGCCGTCCTCGATCACGGAGGCGATGGCGCGCACCGCGTCCGTCATCGCCTCCGGCGCGACGGTGGCCACGGAGGCGAGCATCGTCGTGGTGCCGCGCGCCAGGTGGCCCGCGGCGGCGGCCCGCACGTCGTCCTTGACGCCCGTGTACACGGAGTGTCCCGCCCCGCCGTGGCAGTGGGCGTCCACGAACCCGGGGACGAGCATCCGCCCGTCCAGGTCGACCACCCGGGGGCCGGAACCGGCGTGCGGCTCCCCAGGCATCCCGCCGCCGGAAGCGCCGGAACCGCCGGAACCGAGTGAGCCGCCGGAGCCGCCGTCTCCAACCCTGGCCCCGTCCGGCGGATCGCCCTCCCCGAGGGCCGCGATCAGGCCGTCCGCGACCAGCAGCCAGCCCCGGCCGGTCACCCGCCCCGGGGTGACCAGCCGGCCGTTCACGAGCAGCAGGTCGCCGCCCGCCGCGGGGAACGGCGCGCTCACGCCTTCGCCAGCAGGACGCCGACCGCGGCCTGCGTGCACACGCGCGAGGAGCCGAAGGTGCGCACCCAGCCGCGGAAGCCGCCGAAGTCGGCGCCCGGCACGCCCATGTCCACCACGACGCAGCGCGGGTAGCGTCGCAGCAGTTCGGCCAGCACGGGCTCCTGCCAGGGGAACCGGTGCGAGCTGCGGACCTGGATCACCACGTCCGCGTCGGCCCCGAACTCGTCCAGGAACAGGCCGATCTCCGCCTTGACGATGCCCGGCGCGTTGTACGTGTCGCCGGCGACGGCCAGCCCCTCCACCGCCACGCCCGCCGCGCGCAGCGGCTCCTCCACGCCCCAGGACGCCTGGCCCTGCGCGGGCGAGTGGGTCGGATCGAGCCGGACGACGAGGGTCCGCTTGCCGTGCAGCACCGGGTCGCCGTGCACCTCGACGACGTCCCGGGCGAGCCGGGCGCCCACCGCGTCGTCACGCTCGGCGGTGTCGGCCTTGGGCCGGGTGCCGAGGCGGGCGATGCGCTCGTTGGCCTCGCGCAGCCGCTGCTCGGGCAGCGCGCCGGTCTCCACGGCGCACACCAGCGCCTTCGCGGCGGCGTCGACGTCGTCGCCGAACGCCCAGGCGCCCAGGCACAGGGCGTCCGCGCCGGCGCTGATGGCGCGCACGGCGGCGTCAGGCAGGCTCGCCACGTCGCTGATGCCGTGCATCTCCAGCGCGTCGGTGATCACCACGCCCTCGTAGCCCAGCTCGCCGCGGAGCAGGCCGGTGAGCACGGCCGGGCTGATGGTGGCGGGCACGGAGTCGAGCTGGGTGAGGTGGACGTGCGACACCATGATGCTGTCGACGCCGGCCGCGATGGCGGCACGGAACGGGTCGAGGTAGTGCTCCACCAGCTCCTCGCGGGACAGGTCCACGGTGGGCGTGCCGAGGTGGGCGTCGGTGGAGCTCAGCCCGTGCCCGGGGAAGTGCTTGGCGCAGGCGCTGACGCCCGCCGCCTGGAGGCCCTCCACCCAGGCCGCCGCGTGCGCGGCGACCCTGGCGCGGTCCGGGCCGAAGCAGCGGATGCCGTTGGGGCTGAGCGGGTTGACGGCGGTGTCCACGGCGGGCGCCAGGTTCCAGTCGACGCCGGCCTCCACCAGCGTCAGGCCGATCTGGTAGGCCGCCTGGCGGGTCAGGTCCGGCTGGTCAAGACGGCCGAGCGCGTGGTTGCCGGGGACCGACGTGCCGCCGTACGGCTCCAGGCGGTTGACGTCGCCGCCCTCCTCGTCGATGGCCAGCAGCACGTGCTCGCGCAGGTCGTGCAGCGCGCCCGTGAGCTCGCCCACCTGCTCGGCGGAGGCGAGGTCCTTGCCGAAGAGGACGAAGCCGCCGAGCCCCTCCGCGATCCGGGCACGCGCCCACTTCGGCACGGTCTGCCGCCCCAGCGCGGGGAACAGCACACCGTGGGCCAGCCGTGACAGCTCGGCATTCATTTGCTTGGTCCTTGCCTTTCGGATGTACGGGAATGCAGGGGTGCGGGGGGAGGGGGAACGGGGACGAGACGGAGGTGCGTGTGGGGAAGGAAGGGGGGGGGAGGGGCGCGCCGGGGCCGGGGGTCGGGACCGTCGCCGCACCCCCGTGCTCACCCCTTGACCGCGCCGCTGGTCATGCCGCCCACCAGGCGGCGCTGCACCAGCAGGAAGAAGATCAGTACCGGCAGGGAGAAGATCGTGGACGCCGCGATCATGGCGCCGTAGTCCACGCTCTCCGCCGTCTTGAACGACACCAGCCAGACCGGCAGCGTGTAGTTGGTCTGCGACTTCATGATCACGTAGGCGAAGAGGTAGTCGTCCCACGCGTTGACGAAGGCGAAGATCGAGGTGGCGACGATGCCGGGCATCAGCAGCGGCAGCAGCACCCGGACGTACATCTGGAAGCGGCTGCAGCCGTCCACCAGCGCCGCCTCCTCCAGCTCGACCGGCACGCCCTCGACGAAGCCGCGCAGCGTCCAGACCGTGAACGGCAGCACGAACGTCATGTAGGTGATGATCAGGCCGGGGACGTAGTCCAGGGCGTTGATGGACCGCAGCATCAGGTACACCGGGATGACCATCGCTGACATCGGCACCATCTGCACTACCACGAGCACCGCCATCAGCGCCCGGCGGCCGTGGAAGCGGAACCGTGCGATGGCGATCGCCGCGCCGAGCGAGATGACCAGCGACAGCACAACCGAGGAGAGCGTCACCGTCAGGGAGTTGCCCACGAACACCCAGAAGTGCGGCTTGGCCAGGGCCCGCTGGAAGTTCTCCAGGCTGATGGGCCAGGGGACGAACTGCGGCACGGCGCTGAGGATGTGGCCGCGCTGCTTGAACGCGGTCGCGAACATCCAGTACACGGGGAAGACCATCACCGCCGAGACCAGGACGGCGATCGAGTTGTTGACCGCGCGCTGCCGCCGCGCCGGGCTCATCGGCGCGCTCATGCCGTACCTCCCTGCTCCGCCTGGCCGGCGAGCCTGCGGACGTAGAAGATGGAGAAGACCGCGAGGATCAGCACCGTCACCACGGCGATGGACGCGCCGGAGCCGTACTGGTTCCGGCTGAAGGCCGTGAGGTAGGCGAGCACGCCGAGCGTGGTGGTCTGGCCGTCCGGGCCGCCCCGGGTGAGCACCCAGATCGGGGTGAAGGAGTTCATCGACCAGATGACCTCCAGCACCGTCAGGATCGCCAGCACCGGCCGCAGGATCGGTACGGTGATGTTCCGGAACGTCTGCAGCACGCCCGCGCCGTCGAGGCGCGCCGCCTCGTACAGCGACTCGGGTATCTGGCCGCGGGCCGCGAACAGCGTCAGCGCCACGAACGGCAGGCCCTTCCACACCGTCAGCAGGATGATCAGGCCGAGGGCCTGGTTGGGGTGCGAGAACCAGTCGTACGCGGAGAGGTCGCCGAAGATCCGCAGCTTGGTCAGCAGCCAGTTGGCCACCCCGTACTGCGGCTGGTACATCCACTGCCACACGAGCGTCGCCGCCACCATCGGCATGGCCCACACCAGCACCAGGCAGACGGTGGTCATCACGCGCGCCCAGGGCGAGACGCCCATCAGCAGGTGGGACATCAGGAATCCGAGCACCATCAGCAGCGTCACGCACAGCACCGTGAAGACCACCGTGCGGACGAGTACCGCCTGGAAGTCGGTGTCCTGGAAGATCTCCGTGAAGTTGTCCAGGCCGACGAAGTCCGCCTGCCCCGTGAAGAGCGAGCGGGGGCCGAAGTCCTGGGTGGACAGCGTCAGCAGCCGCACCAGCGGATAGCCCTGGACCAGCAGCAGCGCCACCACCGCGGGGGCGATCATGGCCCACGGCAGCAGCCGCGGCCGGGAGGGCGCGGCCCGCCGCCCCCGCGGCCCCGGGCGGGGCCGCGGGGCCACGGGACGGACCGCGCTCCGCTTGTCAGTCATTGCCATGCAAGGCCCCAGGAACGTCTAGTTGCCGAGTGAGTTGAAGGCTTTGGTGGCGTGCTTGTCGTAGGCCGCGGCGGCGGAGGCGATGTCGGCGCCGCCGGCGATCTTCGCGTAGAACTGCTCGTTGTACTCCTCGGTCTCCAAGGTGGCCTCGCCTGGACTGTTGGGCAGGGGCTTGCTGACCTTGCTGGCCTCGGAGGCGACGGTGAGCTGCTCGGGCACGCCGGGCGGGGTGAAGTCGGGTGAGATCGGCAGCAGGAAGAGCTTCTGCGCCATGGTCTGCTGGAAGTGCTTGCTGGTGATGATCCGCAGCCAGTCCGTGGCGGCCTTCTTGTCGGGGCTGTTCGCGGCTATCCCGATGGTGGACCCGGAGACGATCACCGGCATGGTCTTGTCGGCGGTGTAACCCGGCAGCGCGAAGAACCCCATGTCGTCCTTGAGCTTCGGGTTCTTCTCCAGCACGGTGGCCGGCTCCCACGCCTTGACGTACTCCATCGCGGCCTTGCCGTCCGCGAAGAGCTGGTCCTGGTCGGGGCTGTCGCTGTTGACGCCCACCGAGGACTTCGTGGAGCAGGTGTTCTGGAAGGTGCGCCAGGCCTTGAGGCCCGCCTGCATCGGCGCCGAGCTCATCTCGGCCTTCCACTGGCCGCCGTTCTGGGTGGCGACGGAGCCGCCCTTGGCGAAGGAGAAGGGCATGCCGTTGAACCAGTACTGGCCCGGCATGTAGAAGCCGGAGAAGTTCGGCGTGCCGCTGTTGGCCTTGGCCAGGGTGCCGCAGTCCTTCTGGAGCTCGGCGATGGTCTTCGGCGGCTGCTTGATGCCCGCGTCCGCGAACATCTTCTTGTTGTACATGACCACCTTCGTGCCGCCGTAGAGCGGCACCGCGTACAGCTTGCCGTCGTAGGTGGACGGTCCCGACAGGCCGGAGAGCCAGCCGCTGGAACCCTCGAAGGACTTCTTGTCGCCGGTGAGGTCCGCGAGCCCCCCGGAGTAGGTCTGCAGCGGGGTCTGGGTGTTGCCCATCTCCACGATGTCCGGCGGGTTGCCGGCGGCCAGCGCCGTGGTGATCTTGGTGGCCACGCCGTCCCACTGCTGGATCTGGACGTCGAGCTTCATGCCCGGGTACTTCTTGCCGTACGTCTTGGTGAATTCGGCGTTGACGTCCTTGATGAGCGGGCTGTCGCCGGGACCGCCGGTCATCATCCAGATCGTCAGCTTGTTGTCGGAATCGGCCTTCTTGCCGCCGCTGCCGCCGCAGCCGGTCAGGGCGAGCGCCATGACCGGCAGCGCCGCGACAGCGCACCGCCACCGCCGTGTGTACATCCTTGTCACCTTCCGGAGCTTTCTGCCTGCTGGGCTCTGTGCTTCGTACTCGTTGTGGGGCATGCGGCGAGCCGCTCGACGACGAGGCCGCGGTCGACCTCGATGGCGGCCATGTGGTCGGCGCTGACGCCGAGGGAGTCGTAGAGCCGGCCGAGCGAGGACGCCATCGCGCCGAGCAGGCCCGCCGCGTCGCCCAGGTCGGACCGCTTCACCACGCTGCGCACGCCGACGGTGCCGGCCACCTCCTCGCTGATCGCGGAGAGCTGCCCGGACTCGAAGGACTCGGAGAAGCCACCGGTCAGGACGACCGTGGCGGGCTCGTAGGCGAGCGCGACGATCGTCACCAGGTGGGTGAGCGCGTCGTGCACCTCGCCGAGCAGCTCGCGGTACCGCTCGGGTTCGAGGAAGAGGGCCTGTGCGCGGGGCACCTCCACTCCCTTGCTGCGGGCGTACGCCACGAGGTCGGCGCCGGAGAGCAGGTCGCGCAGCCGCTGCGGGCGGCCCGGCAGCGGCAGCCGGCCGAACTCGCCGAGCAGTCCTGTGCGGCCGACCAGCACCTGGCCGCCGAGGGAGACCGCGGTACCGAGGCCGGTGCCCATGGCGAGCAGTACCGCCGTGTCGCGGTCCGGCAGCGCCCCGTACTGGAGCTCCCCGAGCAGGGCGAGGTTGGAGTCGTTGCCGACCACCGTGGGCACCCCGACCAGTCGGGAGACGGTCTGTATGAACTCGGTGCCCTTGATCTGGCCGAGGTTGTGCGAGTTGACGACGGTGCCGCCGTCGCCGGTCACCACGCCGGGCAGGCCGATGGTGACGGTGTGCAGGGGGACGCCGTCGCCGTGCTCGGCGACCAGGTCGCCCACCCGGCCGGCCACCCAGGCCGCCAGCTCCTCGGCCGTGGTGTCGCGCGGGGTGGCGTCCCGGCTCCTGATCAGGGCCCGCCCCAGGGCGTCTGCGATCACCACGCGGCAGTTGGTGCCGCCCAGGTCGATGCCGCAGACCAGTGCGGAGCGGCCGTTGAACCCGACGGACGTGGACTGCCGCCCGGGACCCTCGCGCAGCCGCCGGCCGCCCTCGCGCACGAGGTCGTCGGCCATCAGGTCGTCGACGATCCGGAAGACCGTGGCCCGGCTGAGCCCCGTGCCGGCGATCAGTTGCTGGCGGTCCATCTCGGCGCCGGACAGCAGCGCGGACAGCACGGCGCTGCGGTTGGACGCGCGGGGGAGCGGGGAAGACGCGTTACTTGGCACAATTCCTCTCACGCTGAGACTAATTATTGGAGGCATACATTAGTCACGTTGTGTCGAGCTGAACCGCCGCGGAGCGTTACGTTCTGGTAAACCCCTGCGCCCCGATCGGGGCGCGCCCGCATGTGGGGCTTCGCCCCGGCTGCTTCACGGGCGCGCTGTACGTGGGGCTTCCCCCGGGGCTGCCCAGGGGCGCGGAGCCGCACATCGACACAGCCCCGCGCCCCTGAGTGGGCCGGGGCGGAGCCCAGCCTGAGGGGCGCGGGGAACTGTGCGACGGGTAGGCGCGGTCAGTTGCCGCCGTGGGCGGCGCCGTGTACCTCCAGGGCCGCCCTGACGCCCGATTCGAGGGCGCCCTCGATCCAGGCGGGCTTCAGGGAGGTGTGGTCGCCCGCGAAGTGCAGCGGGCCCTCGGGGGTGGCGATGTCGGGGAAGACCTCCGTGTGCTGGCCGGGCAGGAGCACGGACGCCTCGCCGTACGCGTACGGGTCGCGCATCCAGCTCTGGGTCCTGCCGGCGCCGGTGTAGAACACCTCGACGCGCTGGCCGTAGACCTCCTCCAGGCCGCGCAGCGCGTGCGGGTAGCGGGCCTCGTCGTCCAGACAGTCCCAGCGCACCGCGTCGTCCGCCCAGCTGTACGCCGCCAGGATCACCCCGCCGGAACTGCCCCGCACCGGATGCGACGGGTGGTACATGAACCGGTTGGCGTTGTCGCTGACGGAGCCGCCGCCGAAGACGTGCACCGCTTCGGGCTGGTCGCGGGTGACCCACCGCGTCGCCGCGTAGTGCCCGCGCTGCGCCTCACTGATGTGGCCACGCGGCACCGAGCCGTGCGCGCCCAGCAGTTGCCCGTCGTCCGGGGTCCTGCCCAGCCGGTAGTCGTCGTACAGGCCCGGGTCGATGGTGGCGAGCTCCCGCTTCCAGTCGTCCTCGGTGAACTCCCACCAGCGCCGGCTGAACTCCAGCAGCACCTTGGTGGCCGTGTCGTAGTGCAACTCGATCAGGGCGCGGCGCTTGGGGTACGACGGGGCCGGGGTGATCTGCACCTGGCGCAGGCCCGAGAAGGGCACCGTGACGATGGCCAGGTCGCCGGTGAACTGCTCGCGGACCACGTGCCCGTCACGGCCCTCCGAGACGGTGTCGACCCAGACGTGCGGCCCCCGCTCGGAGACGTGGGTGGCGTCGCCGTGGCCGGGGCGGTCCGGATCCCAGTACTCGATGCGGGTCACCCGCCGGTCGAAGCGCACCTCGCCCCGCACCCGCTCCAGCAGCGCGTCGGCGAACGTGGCGGTGCCGCCCGCGAGTTCGTAGAACGTGGTGTCCGGGCTGATCAGCGCCGCGTCGAAGAAGCTGTGCAGGAAGGAGAGCGAGAGCCGGGAGGTGAGGTTCTTGACGGTGCCGATCAGGTCGACGGTGCGGGTGTCGAGTCCGGCGTGCTCGGTGAGGAACCGGAACATCGAGTGGTCGCCGAACTTCTCGACGATCCGGGTCCAGCCCTCCAGGGCCTCGGCCGGCGGCTTGTCCTTCCGCTTGCCGTCGGGGCCGACCGTGCTGACCTCGTCGCGCACCGGGTCGAGGACGCTGTCGAGGATGGCGCCCGCGGGCATGTCGAGGTACTTGTCGGGGACGCCGAAGGCGCGGTTCACCGGGCGCGGGTTCCTGGTGTAGTCGGCGCCGCGGACGAGCGTGCCGTTGGCCTGGATCCAGGCGCGGTCGGTGCGGCGCCCCTGGCCGTCCTCGGCGACCAGCACGAACGGCTGCTTCGTGATGCCGAACTGCTTGATCAGCGCCATCAGCAGGGGGTGGCTGTCGGGCAGCCGCATCGCGCCCGCCTCCGCGTACTGGCGCGGGTCGGCGAACGGCTGCTCGGCCTGCTCGTGGCCGCCCGTGCGGAAGGTCTTGATCCGGCCGCCGGCGCGGTTGCCGTTCGCCTCCAGGACGGTCACGTGGTGGCCCGCCTGCTTCAGCAGGTGCGCCGCGAGCATGCCGGACGGGCCCGCGCCGAGCACCAGGACGCGCTTCGCGGCGCCGCCGGCGCGCGGCAGGCCCTCCTTGAGTACCCGGAGGTACTCGGGTGTGAGCACCTTCTCGTGCTCGTCCATGACAAGGATGGCGCGGGCCACGGCCCGGCTGCGCGCCGGCGCGGCGGCCGTGCGCTGCCCGGGGACTGCCGCCGGGACGTTCGCCGGCGGTGCGGCCGCGGCCGCCGCCGGGCCGGTCAGCAGTCCGGCGCCGGTGAGGGCGGCGGCCGACGTGGAGAAGGCGCGCCTGCCCATGCTGGTGGACCCCGTGGGGGTCTGAGGGTTCGTCACACTAACAAGTTGTTAGCACCATAGGACTGTGTGGCATACAAATAAGCCGAGTTGCCCCGCCATCGAATGAATGGCCGTAGGGGAATTGACGGTCGAGAGCGCGAGGGCTGACGGTCGAGCGTCCGGAAATGGACATCCGAGTGCCGGCGACGGATGTGGCGGAGGAAAAGTACTTAGTTGTCAGGGGGGCGTGCTCGTCTCCCCGTTCGACGGGCGAACCCTCGCACCCCTGGGTGGAATACCCGTGTTCCTCCTGTGATGGGCGGTGATTACCTGGCGTCACGCGTATTGACGTAAGTCAATCGGATGAACTTTCATCGAGTGAGACCGCTTCTCCGCGGTGCACGGCGCAGCACCTTGCATTCCGCACCCGCACTACGCGCGCACTACGCACCTGCACTGCCCATCCGCACTACGCCCGCGCCCTTTGCGCGCGCGGTCATATGACGCACCCGCAATTCCGTACCTGCGTTCCGACCCGCATTCGCCCCGCATCTGCACCCGCTCTCCGTACCTGCATCCTGCGGCGGCTCGACGAGAGGAAGCTGAAGTGCGCAGACGTTTCCGTGTGACTGTCATGTCCATGCTCGGCGCCCTGGTGGCAGCACTGATGACCGCGATCTTCGCGCTGCCCTCCGGGACGGCGTTCGCGGCGGAGCCCGGCGAGTCCAACGGCGGTGTCCGGATCATGCCGCTCGGCGACTCCATCACCGACGGCTACACGCCCTACCCCGGCGGCTACCGCGTCAACCTGTGGCAGCGCCTGGCCGCCGGCGGCTACCGGGTGGACTTCGTCGGCTCGCTGACCAACGGTCCGTCCCAGCTCGGCGACCACGACCACGAGGGCCACTCGGGCTGGCGCATCGACCAGCTCGACGCCAACATCGTCAACTGGCTGAACGCCAGCGACCCGCGCACGGTCCTGCTGCACATCGGCACGAACGACATCAACCAGAACCACGACGTCGCGCACGCGCCCGACCGGCTCTCGGCGCTGATCGACCACATCCTCGCCACCAAGCCCCGCGTCGAGCTCTTCGTCGCGCAGATCATCACGGAGCAGGGCGAGCCGCACGCCTCGATGGTGAACACGTACAACGCCGCCATCCCCGGCATCGTCCGGAGCAAGGGCTCGCACGTCCACCTCGTCGACATGCACTCCGCCCTCACGGAGGCGGACCTCGCGGACGGCGTCCACCCGTCCAAGGCGGGCTACGACAAGATGGCCCCGGTCTGGTACAACGCGATGCGCTCGGTGCCCGGCAGCCTCAAGCCGCTGCCGTCCGCGGCCCCGTCCGCCGCCCCGGCCGGCGTCAGGTGACGCCACCCGTGGCGGGCGCCCGGTAACGGCACCCGTTCCCTCGCCGGCGGCCGGTCACACCGGCCGGCCGCCGGCTCCCGGTCAATGGCGCAGGTGGGGGCGGTGCAGGTTGAAGAACGGGCGGCGCGTCTGCGTCGGCGCGTAGGACGTGCTGCCCTCGTGGTGCGGGGTGCCGGTCTCGGGCAGCCGCCGCGCCATCGCGTCGCGCTCGGCCGTGGCCTGCCGCATGTCGCGTCGGTAGGCGCGGTGCTGGCCCTTGCGGCGGCGCATCAGCGAGGAGCCGCCCAGCAGCATCGACAGGCCGAGCCCGAAGAGCAGCGTCAGGCAGATGCCGCCGATGAACGCGCCGAGTGTGTTGATCGTGAAGGGCTGGTTGCCGAGCAGGGTCACCGTGTAGTCCGGGCCGGCGCCTGTGTTGTAGGAGATCAGCAGTCCCGCGAAGGCGGCCGTCCCGGCCACCAGCAGGATACCCAGCAAGAGCAGCATGTCCTCACCTCATCCTCTGTCCGTACGCACCCCGAGTTACCCCCCGCCGTCCCGGTAAATCGTGACAAGACGGAAAAGCTACTCTTCGTCGTCATCTGTTCGGAGAGCGTGGGCGTGAGTCCTGCTCGCGGGCCTGCCTGACGGTGCCCCTGACCTGGGCGGTTCCCGGCCGGTCAGAAGTGCGTGGCGATGCCGAACACCCTCCGCAGGTGGGCCATGTCCTGCCGGTCGTGCCCGGCGGGCTCGTAGCCCTGGTGGAAGTGGACCTGCTGGGCCGCGGAGATGCAGGGCACCCGGACCCCGGCCACGGTTCCGGTGACGAAGCAGCCGGCGGGATAGGAGAACGGGTGCGCGGGGTCGGCGGAGGCCTGGAGCGCGGAGCCGTCGGCGGCGAAGGCCAGGGGGTGCAGGTCCAGCTCGCGGCCGTCGGGTGCGGCCAGGACGAAGCGGACGGGTCGCCAGTCGGCGGTCTCGGCGAAACCGGCACCGCCGAGTGCCGCCAGCACGGCCGGCTCCTGGTCGCCGCGGTGCAGGAGGTCCAGGTCGCGGTGGTCCCGCGTCTGCTCGCCGACCAGGGCGTCGATGCCCCAGCCTCCGGCGATCCAGACGTCGGCTCCCGCGTCGTGCAGCAGGCCCAGGACGGACAGCACGTGCTCGGCGGTCATCACGCGAGCAGGCTAGCCGCCGGGTCCGGGCGGCGCGTGTCCCTTGCGCGGGGAGGGGTGGGGGCGCGGGGCCCGGCGCCCTCCGGCGCGACCGGCGGGGCGGCTGCTCCGACCTGCCGGGCAGCAGGACGGGTCGGGTAGCAGGGCGGCCGGCAGCAAGACGGCCAGCAGCAAGACGGCCGGGCAGTAAGACGGCCGGGCAGCAGGCCGGGCCGGACCGAATCGGCCCGGCCCGTCCTGTGCGTGCGATCAGCGCGTCGCGGTGACGTCCGCCGAGTCGACCTGTACGTACCGGTGGTTGAACTGGATCGTGTAGTACTTCTTCGCGCCGGTCACCACCACGCCGTCCTTGGCGAAGAAGTCATCGCTGGGGACGGCCTGCTGGTCGGCGACGTACGCCTGTCCCGCCGGGATCTTGTAGTTGGCGGCGGTCAGCGGCTTCTGCGTGGACGGCGAGTGCCCGGCCGGGTACTCGGCGGCGTCCGGGTAGGCCGTGCCGTAGACCGGTGCCGCGGTGTCGCCCGCGGCCTTCACGATGCGCACGCCGTGCGCCGGAAGGGTGTTGCGGCCGCCGGGGTTGTGGATCCACCCCTTCTGGCCGTCGAACCAGATCGCCGTCCAGTCGCCCTGCTTGCCGGCCACCACGAACTGCTGGCCGTCCTGGACGGTGTCGCTCCAGTCGTTGACCCTGTCCGTGCCCGCCGTGGCGTCCGGGTGCAGGACGGGGTCGAGCAGCAGCGGCGCGTCGTCGGCCGGAGCGCTGCGCACGAACAGCGAGTTGGACGGTGCCGTGATCTTCGTGCACTCCGGGGTGCCGCCCGTGGGGTCGTCCTCGGGGCAGACGGTGTAGCTCTGCTCGTTGCCGGCGAACCCGGGGGCGATCGTCACGGCCGAGCCGACCGGGCCGACGCCGTGCCGCCCGAGATCGGTCGGGGAGCCCACCAGCCGCATGAAACGCGACCAGTCCCAGGCGTAGCCCGGGTCCCAGTGCTGGCCGGCGAGCCCCGAGTCGGACGGCGCGGGCACGTCGTCGTGGCCGACGATGTGCTGGCGGTCCAGCGGGACGCCGTAGCGCGCGGCGAGGTACTGCACCAGGCGGGCCGTCTGCTTGTACGCGGCGTCCGTGTACCACTCGGCGCCGCGCGCGGAGAAGCCCTCGTGCTCGATCTGCACCGAGTGGAGGTTGCTCCAGTAGTTGCCGTCGCCGAACGCGACGTCCTTGTTCGGCACCATCTGCGTGACGGCGCCGTCGGAGGACTGCATCACGTACTGCGCCGAGGAGCCCCCGGGCGTCTGGAAGGTGGTGATGGTGTCGGCGTACGACTCCTCCGTGGTGTGGAGGACGATCTCCGTGATCTTGATGCCGTTCGCCGGCCGGTCGGACACCTGGCCGTTGGAGGGGTCGGCCGGCACGAACTGGCAGTTCACCGTGGCCGGGCACTCCGCCTCGGGCGCCGAGACGTCCTTCAGCTTCAGCCGGTCCACCTGCGCCTCGGAGGGCTGCGCGGACGGGTCGGCCGACAGGTGCACGCTCTGGTCGGCCGCCACCTTCCCCTTGCCGCCGGACCTGATGGTGTGGAAGACGTCGTCGGCGAAGCCCTTCGCGGCCTTCTTGTCCGACATCTGGCTGTACCTGGCGACCGCGCCGGTCCAGTCGGACGGCTTGCCGCCGACCTTGCCCGCCAGCTGCTTCTGGTAGGAGGCCAGCAGGGCGGCGCCGCCGCGGATGTTGCTGCCGGTGTCGTGCCGCAGGTCGTCCTCGGAGATCCCGGTGAGGTCCGACGCCTTCTGGAGCGTGTGCGACTGCGGGCGGTCGACGACCGCCGCCATGTCCTTGCGGCCCGCGGCGCCCGCGTCACCGGTGGCCAGCATCTGCGGCGTGACGTCGGTGAGGTTCATCAGGCCCCAGCCGCCCCCGGTGCTGTAGCCCTTGTGCGCCAGCCAGCCCGACTCCTCGTGCGCCACGCCCATCAGCACCGCGAGCGGCACCTGGTACTCCGTGGCCGCCTGCTGGAACTGGAGCTGGACGTCCTTCTGCTCGTTGTCGCCGGTGGCCTCCGCCAGCGCGGGCAGGTACGCGAACGCCCCCGCCGCCACCGCACCGCTCGCGACGGCCACCGACAGCCATCGGAGGGTCTTCTTCCGCCTGTGCACTACGTTCCCTTTCACCGCAACCGCACGTCATGCGCTCTCGTCGTGGCAAGGGAGCGGCCCGGTCAAAGGCCCAGGCCCGGTCAGAGGCCAACAGCGTCCATCCCACCCCGGCGTACGCACCATGGATTCCATCGCGTCAACAGGTACGCTCAGCCGAATTGATATCAGACGGCCGGTGTCGGTGGCGCGAAGGGCCTGTGGGGATGGTGGACCAGCGGTCCCGACCGTCCGCCTCGTCCGGGTTTGGGGGTCGGTTTCCGGCCGTGTGTGCGGTCGTGGCGCCGCGGTGTCCAGCGGTGTCCAGCGGTGCTCCGCGTTCCGGCGCCCGTCACGGGCCCGGTCAGGGGATGACGATCCTCTCCTGTTCGACCGGCGGGGTGCCTTCGTGCCAGGGCAGGACCGCGCCCTCACGGATCAGCTCCCCGTACTGCTCGGGGTCCGCCTCGGCGGCGAGCACCAGGTCGAGGATCGGCTCGGCGGCGTCCTGGGGCGACCGTACCTCCCGGTAGTCGCTGAGCCACGGGCGAGAGGTCCGGGTGTCCACCATGCCCGGGCAGACCGCGGCGATCAGCGTGCCCTCGGCCAGATCGCGTTCCCTGCGCTCGGCGGCGACGGCCCGCACCGCGGCGACCTGCGCCACCTTGGACGGCGGGTTCACCCACACCGGCCAGCCCTCCTCCTGGGCCGTGCCCGCATGGATCGCGCCGCGCCAGGCCTCGACGGCGGCCTCCACCTCGTCCAGCGAGGCCCCGTCGAACAGCGGATGGAGCCGTTCGTCCAGATGGCCCAGCGTGCCCAGCGAACTGGCCACCACGATCAGCCGCCCGCCGGGCCGCAGCACCGGGGCGAACGAGCGGAGCACCGCGTGCGCACCGCCGTTGGCCACGTCGATGAAGTCGTCGGCCTGCTCCGCCTGCGAGCGGTCCGGCGCCAGCGGCGCCACGGCGTTGGAGATCACGGTGTGCACTGAGCCGTAGCGCTCGGCCAGCTCACCGGCGAGTGCCTCCACCGCCTCCGCGTCGCGCACGTCGAGGGCCCGGCCCGTCACGTGGCTGCGGGTGCCGCGCGCGTGGGCGACCTCCCGGGCGGCGGTCTCCACCCGCTGCGGGGTGCGCCCGGTGAGCAGGACCAGGTCCGACGGGCCGAGGCGGGCGGCGAGGCCCTCCACCAGCGCCCGGCCGAGGCCTTGGTTCGCTCCGGTCACCAGGGCGATGCGTGATTCGTTCATGCCTCCACGCTAGGAGCGCGACCGGATTCGTACCTGCGCCCACGCCAGAGGCGCGACCAGGCGGTCAGACCGGGCGCGAGCCGCACGCGGCTCACGCGCTCGCGGCTCACGCCCGCGCCGGTCCCGTGCGGCGGTCCCCGGCCAGTGCCGCCAGGGGGACGGCGGCCAGCAGGGCGAGGGCGACGATCAGCACCGGCACGGTCCCCTGGTGGACCTGGAGCGCCCCGCCGGTGAGCGCGCCGCACACCAGCACCGTCACCGACACCGCCCGGCGCACCCGGGAGGGGCCGGCAGGGTCGGCGACCAGGCCGGTGAGCGTCCGGGTGAGGACCGTCGTGGTCAGGTCGGGCACGCCGAGCCGGTGCACCACGGCGTTCTGCAGGCCCATCCCCAGCGCGAGCATGACGATCAGCACGTACGACACCGCGCCCGCGGCGCCCGCGGCGAGCGCGCCGGCCACCAGGAGGGCCTGGGCGCCGACCAGCGGCGCGAAGATCCGCTCGGCGGCCCAGAACCGCACCGCCCACCGCCCCCCGGCCACCACCCCGGTGACGAAGCACGCCACGGCCAGCAGCGATGCCGACGCGGACAGGCCCCCCGCACCGGCCAGCGCGAACGCCAGGAAGGCCATGTTGCCCGTCATGTTGGCGACGAAGACGTGGTCGAGGCCCAGGAAGCTGACCGCGTCCACCAGGCCGCTCACGAAGGTGAGCACCACCAGCAGCGGCGGCAGCACGCCGTGGTGGTCGCGGCTGCCCCCGAAGAGCAGCGCCGCGGCGCGGTCGAGGAAGCGGACGAGGAATCCCATACTCCCTGTCTCGGCAGGCGGGGGCGGTGCCGCAAGGGTGCGGCACGGGTGACCCGGGGAGTGGCCCGGGGGTGAGCGGGGGACCCGCCCCGCGGCGAGGGTGCCGCCCCGCGGCGGGGACGAGTGGCGGCGCCCGGGGACGGGGCGGACAATTCAGGCGGGGCGGGGGCCCCGGGCGGACGCGCCGCCCGTCCGACCGAGTGGTCACCGGACCACCGCCATCGGTGACAGAGGCGATCCCCGTCGGTGACAGGGACGATCCCCGTGGGTCACGGAGGCGATCCCGATCGGTCGCGGACGGTCACGGAGGCGATTGCGATCGGGCGCAGAGACGATCACCACCGGTCGCGGAGGCGATCACCACCGGAGGTCTCCCCGGCGACCAGGGAAACGGAGGGCCGTACATGCCTGGCACCCCGCAGCCTCCGTCGCACACCGTCGAGGACTGGCCGAGCGTGCCCCTTGAGGAGTGGGCGGACACCAGGGACACCCTGCACCTGTGGACCCAGATCGTGGGCAAGGTGCGGCTGGCCGAGGCCCCGATGGTGAACCACTGGTGGCAGGTCCCGCTGTACGTGTCCCCGCGGGGCCTGACCACGTCGGCCATCCCGTACGGGGAGCGCACCTTCGAGATGGAGTTCGACTTCTGCGACCACCGGCTGCACGTGCGCTCCAGCGACGGCGGGGAGCGGCAGGTGGCGCTGGAGCCGAAGCCGGTCGCCGCCTTCTACCGCGAGACCATGGCCGCGCTCGGCGCGCTCGGCATCGAACCCCGGCTGCGGGCCGGCCCGGTCGAGGTCGAGACCGCCGTCCCGTTCCCGGAGGACACCGAGCACGCCTCGTACCAGCCGGAGTACGCCCACGGGTTCTGGGAGCAGCTCACGTCCGTGCAGCGG